>NZ_JBFTIA010000004.1:0-763784 GCF_056394525.1 Arthrobacter sp. 10N43
CCACACCCCCGAGGACCTCCGGCTGGTCGCCGCGAAACTCAACCGCCGGCCCCGGCCCACCCTCAACCTCGAAACCCCAGCCAGCCGGCTGAACCAGCTGCTGCACGCAGCCTAAACCCCGGCGTTGCTCCCACCAGTTGACTTTGCCGTCGAAATGGCAGCCACAAGTGATAGCTCAACCGGAGAGGGGCCGGGGCGGGCGGCACGTGTCTGCGGGCCAATTTGCAGGCTCTTTCCACCCCGCTGCGGCGTAAAATCTTGCTCGTAGGAGGTGGCGAAATGACCCTAGTACTCAACAAAGCCACAACAGTCCTGCCAGTCGATGATGCCGAACGCGCCCGGCGTTTCTATGCCGAGACGCTCGGCCTCCCGCACCGGGGAGTGGCAGAAGACGGAAGTGAATTGTTCGGCTCGGCAGGCGGCCCCATGCTGCAGCTCATGCCAGTCAAGGATGGTAAGCATTCAGAGCACACCACCCTGAGTTTCGAAGTCAGCGAGATCGAACGCACCGTACAGGAGATGGAAGCCAAGGGAGTCATGTTCCAGGACTACGACCTCCCGGATCTCAAGACCGAGAACCACATTTGTACGACGGATTCCGAGAAGTGTGCCTGGTTCATGGACTCCGAGCACAACATTCTGTGCGTGCACGAGGACATCACCACGGCGGCCGACTACCAGCTCTGAGCCCAGCCCTGGGTGGTCTGCCACAGAAGAAGCGCCACAGAAGTAGCGCCACAGGAGAAGCGCCCCSGCGAGAGCCGGGGCGCTTCTTCTCTGCCCGAGCCTGCCGGGCGGGGCCACATTGACGCGGACACGCCGATGTTTGCCGGCGAACAGCGGGCAGCAGTCGTCAAAGTGCCCCCGGACCGCCCGGACCGCCCGGACCGCCCGGACCGCCCGGACCGCCCGGAGTGTCCCGGCGGGACCAGGGCGTCACGGGGCGGGGCTGGAGGACGCCGTCGACCCTCAGGTCCACGCGCTCGTTGAAGAAGCTGATGAGGCCGTGGATCTGGGCGGCGTCGCGGTACCGGCGGTCGTAGCTCCACGCGACGTTCCGGCCCTCCACCGACCCCGGGAAGCTCCAGTAACTCGCCTGGCCTTTATAGGGGCAGACGGTCCGCTTTGCGCTCTCCTCCATCAGATCCAGCCGCACGTCCGACGGCGGGATGTAGTACCGCACCGGCAGCAGCGTCTCGTAGAGGAACTGTGCGCCGGTCGTCCGGGCGAGCGTCACGCCGTCGAGCGCCACCTCCACATCCAGGCCCGACGCGCGGATATCGACGCGGTGGAACGGGTCCCGGGGGTGGCCGATGATTTCCTCATCGTCTTCCAGCCAGTCGAAGGCGGAGAAATCCAGCACGACGTAGCCAGCCAGGTCCGGGTCCTCGGGCCGGAAGCCTGCCCGGGGGGCCGTTGCCTTCGCAGTCACGACGTCGAGTTCCTCGCCGGCGCAGGTGTGTTTGCCGAACTTCGTTCCGGGGTCCAGGGAGGTCCGTGCCTCGCCTTGCCGGAGTGCGAAGGCATGCTCCTGCACCGCGGCAGCCGGGAGGGCCGGTGGGGCGAGTTCCGCCAGCAGGTCCTGCTCCGGCACGGCGAAGATGGGGGTGACCCGGTGCGGTTCCCAGACCAGCCATGCCTGTGTCGTGTCGACGAGGGGGGTCCCGTCCAGGCTCGCGCGGATCCTTTTGGCAGTGGGTTCGTAGCGCAGGTGGGGGAAAGCGCCAATAAGCACCTTCGATAATCTGGTGGCCATCCTCACAGCGTGGACCCGGGGCGCCGCGGCGTCAATGCGACTCCGTGGCGCCACGGGCCAGGGTCAGCCGGGGACGTGGAGGCCGTGGAACGCCATGGTGATGACGTCGTCGGCCAGCTTCTCCGGGGAGAGCGAACCGCCGGGCTTGTACCATTCGACGATCGAGTTGA
Organism: Arthrobacter sp. 10N43; assembly: GCF_056394525.1. Classification (NCBI taxonomy): domain Bacteria; kingdom Bacillati; phylum Actinomycetota; class Actinomycetes; order Micrococcales; family Micrococcaceae; genus Arthrobacter; species Arthrobacter sp. 10N43. The sequence goes on from NZ_JBFTIA010000004.1 coordinate 1,927, forward strand.
TGGTGCCGAAAAGCAGGCGTGTGACCGTGCGGGGGTCGATGTCCTGGCGCAGCGAGCCCTCGTCCCGGGCCTCGGAGATCAGGGCGGCGACCTTGTGGTCGAAGGTGCGCCGGCGCTCCAGGGCGTTGCGCTCGATTTCGGTGTTTCCGCGCAGCCGCAGCAGCAGCGTGACGAACGGCAGGCGTTCCACCAGGACCGAGATGGTCTGGCGCACCACGAATTCCAGCCGGGCATCGGCCGAGCCGGTCTGCGCCTCGGGCCGGTCCAGGATGGCCTCAAGACCGCCGAGGGCGTGGTCCAGGGCGAGCTTGAGCAGATCGCCCTTGGACGGCACGTGGTGGTAGATCGCGGACTTGGAGATGCCCAGGTTCTCGGCGAGGATGCCCATCGAGGTGGCGTCGTAGCCGTGGCGGTTGAAGACGTCGACGGCGATCAGCAGGACCGATTGCTGGTCATAGCCGGGACGGCCGCGCTTGGTGGTGGGTGCTGTGGTGGGCATACTCGCTAGTTTCTCATGGTCAGGTGGTCACTCAGCCCTTGGGGCGCATGTCGTAGATCCGCCGCAGCTTGCCGTTGGACCGCTCCAGCGAGCCGGGGTCGACGACGTCCACGGCGCAGGAGGAACCGACATGGATCTTGATCTGCTGCTGCAGGACCTTGGCGGCGGCCGCCGCGCCCTCGACCGTGACGGCGTCGCGGCGCTCGATCTTGACGGTCATCTGGTCCATCCGCTGGCCCTCGGGCCGGGTCAGCTCCAGCTGGAAGTGCGGGCTGAGCTCCGGGATGCGCAGGGCGATCTCCTCGATCTGGGACGGGAACAGGTTCACGCCGCGCAGGATGATCATGTCGTCGCTGCGGCCGGTGATGCGGCCCATGCGGCGGTGCGAGGGGCGTGCGGTGCCCGGCAGCAGGCGGGTGAGGTCCTTGGTGCGGTACCGGATGATCGGCAGCGCTTCCTTGGTGAGCGAGGTGAAGACCAGCTCGCCCGGTTCGCCGTCGCCCAGCACAACCGAGGGGTCGAAAGCGTCGATGATCTCGGGCCGGAAGTGGTCCTCCCAGATGTGGCTGCCGTCCTGCGTTTCCACAGCTTCGCCGGCGACGCCCGGGCCCATGACCTCGGAGAGGCCGTAGATGTCGCAGGCCTTGATGTTCATGGTCACTTCGAGCTCGTGGCGCATTTCCTCGGTCCACGGCTCGGCGCCCAGGACCGCGTACTTCAGCGACGTGGAGGCCGGGTCGATGCCCTGCTTCATCATCGCGTCGGCAATGGTCAACAGGTACGTCGGAGTGGCCAGGATGGCGTCCGGCTTGAAGTCCTGGATCAGGGTGATCTGGCGCTCGGTCTGGCCGCCGGAGATCGGGATGACGGTGCAACCCAGGGCCTCCGCGCCGGCGTGGGCGCCCATGCCGCCGGTGAACAGGCCGTAGCCGTAGGCGTTGTGGACCTTCATGCCCGGCCGGACGCCGGAGGCGCGCAGCGAGCGGGCCACCAGCTTGGCCCAGTCGGCGAGGTCCTTCTTGGTGTAGCCCACCACGGTGGCGCGGCCGGTGGTGCCGGAGCTGGCGTGGATCCGGGCGACCTCGTGCTGCGGCACGGCGAACATGCCGAAGGGGTACTCGAGCCGCAGGTCCTCCTTGGTGGTGAAGGGGAACTTGGCGAGGTCCGAGAGTTCCCGCAGGTCTGTCGGGTGGACGCCGGCCTCGTCGAACTTGCGCTTGTACAGGGGAACGCGGTCATAGGCATAGGCCACGGTGTGCTGCAGGCGGCTGAGCTGGAGCGCCTCGAGCTCGTCGCGGGAGATGGTTTCCTCGCGGTCCAGGACAGCATCAGTGGTGGCGGCAGTTTCTTGGATCATCTGTGGTTCCCTGCTTCTATTTCTTGGAGATGGTGCGGCTGCGGCCGCGGAACTCGGCGATGAGTTCCCACGTGGGGGCGTCGGTGGCGGTATCGGTGGGGAGCTGGCCCGGGAGTGTGGCCGCGGGGGCCGCGCCTGCCGGTGCCGACAGCGGTGCCGCGGGTGTGGCCGCGCCGGGGTCGGCGGCATAGATCTGGATGTCGTACAGCCCGCTGCGTCCGGTGCTGGCGCGGCGGTTCGCGACGGCGGTCAGCATCTGTCCGCGGAAGGCGGGCTTCAGGAAATTGATGTCGACGCCGGCGGCAACGGTGATGGTGTCTGTGTTCATCCCGGCTGCGCCGGGCTGCGGGTTGGCCGGGTTGCAGGCCAGGGCGAAGGCTGTGTCACCGAAGGCGAAGATCATTCCGCCGTGGGCCATGCCGAAGCCGTTGAGCATTTCCTGCCGCAGCGTCATGCGGATCGTGGCATGCCCGTCGTCCAGTGCCAGGACTTCGATGCCCATCCATTCCGAGGCGTAGTCGTCTTTCAGGATGGGGTGGGTGACCCCGGAAACCGTCAGTTCAGCCATGCCTCGTTGCCTCCAGCTTTATTTACCGAATGTTCATTAGGTAATCCCATCTGGGTGCCCGCTGTCAAGGGGTGTAAGTATGCTGGGACACATGGCCAAAGGAATCTACGTCAGCGCGACCACCCCGGGCTCCGGCAAGTCCCTCATAGCGCTGGGCCTGGCGGACACCCTGCACCGGCACGCGGACCGGATCGGATTCTTCAAGCCTGTGGTGCATGGCAACGACGCCGCGGCGGACCCCATGGTGGCCCTGATGAAGGCCCGATTCGACCTCGATGACGAGCGCTGCCGCGGCGGCCTGACGTTTGCCGAGGTCCGGGCGCTGCTGGCCGAGGGGAACAGGGCGGAGATCGATTCCCGGTGCGTGGAGATCTTCGCCGAGATGTCCCGCCACTGCGACGTGGTGATCGTGGAGGGAACGGACCTTACCGGCCAGGACGCCGCCGTCGAGTTCGACCTCAACGCCCGCCTCGCGAACAACCTGGCGGCCCCCATCGTGGCCGTGGTGGGCGCGAAGGGGCTCACGGTCGCGGAGGCCGCCGACGCCGTCGAGGTTGCCCGCAAGGAACTGGCTGCGGAACGCTGCAGCCTCCTGGCGATCATGGTGAACCGTGCCGACCCGGAGAACGTGGACGGGATCGCAGCCGCCGTGAAGCCCGGCGCGTCCGGCCGCCCCGTGTACGTCTTCCCGGAGCTGGAGGACATCGCCCGGCCCACCACCGGCGAGGTGGCCTCGGCACTCGGGATCCGCCAGGTCGCCGGCCGGCCGGACATGGAACGCGACGTCCATTCCATCAAGGTGGCGGCCATGAACGTGGCCAACTTCCTGCACGTGCTCGACGACGGCGCCCTGGTGATCGTCCCCGGCGACCGTGCGGACGTGATGGTCGCGTGCCTCGCGTCCTCCTTCTCGCCGGAGTTCCCGGTGCCGTCGGCGCTCATCCTCACCGGTGGCCTCGGCCGTGGGGCTGTGGGCTAAACGCGTGGACGAGGCCGAGCTGGTGGAGCGGCTGCACCTGCCGCGGCTGGAGCGGATGACGCCGCTGCGGTTCCTGCACGACCTCATCGAGCGGGCCCGGCTGCAGCGCCGGCACATCGTCCTGCCCGAGGGGAACGACGTGCGGATCCTTCGGGCCGCCGAAATCCTGCACCGGCGGGACGTCTGCGACCTCACCATCCTGGGCAATGAGTCCTCGGTCCGGGAGCTGGCGTCCACCCAGGGCATCGACCTCTCCGGCATGAACATCGTTGACCCCGCGACGTCGGAGCTGCGCCAGCAGTTTGCCGAGAAGTACGCGGAGCTGCGGGCGCACAAGGGAGTGGACCTGGCCCGGGCATTGGAAGTCATGCTCGATGGCAGCTACTTCGGCACCATGATGGTCCAGCTGGGCGTCGTGGACGGCATGGTCTCCGGGGCGGCGCACACGACGGCACACACGATCAGGCCGGCCCTGGAGTTCGTCAAGACCCGGGACGGCGTGAAAATCGTTTCCTCGGTGTTCCTGATGCTGATGCCGGACCGGGTGCTGGTCTACGGCGACTGTGCGGTCAATCCGGACCCGAACGCCGAGCAGCTGGCGGATATCGCGCTGGCCTCGGCCGAGACGGCCCATCAGTTCGGCGTGGAGCCGCGGGTCGCCATGCTGTCCTATTCCACCGGGGGGTCCGGCACCGGGGAAGCGGTGGACAAAGTGCGGCAGGCCACCGAAGTTGTGAAGACACTCCGGCCGGACCTCGCCGTCGAAGGCCCCATCCAGTACGACGCCGCCGTGGACGCCGCGATCGCCGCGTCCAAGATGCCGGGCTCGTCCGTGGCCGGGCAGGCGACCGTGTTCATCTTCCCGGACCTGAACACCGGCAACAACACCTACAAGGCAGTCCAGCAGTCCTCGGGTGCTGTCGCCGTCGGGCCGGTGCTGCAGGGCCTGCGCAAACCGGTCAATGACCTCTCGCGCGGCTGCACGGTGGAGGACATCGTCAACACCGTGGCCATCACCGCCATCCAGGCCCAGTCGGCGGAGGACCAGCCGGCATCCGAACAGCCCGTCGAAGCCAAGGCTTAGGAGGCCCCATGCTTGTGCTCGTCATCAACTCCGGCTCGTCCTCGCTCAAGTACCAGGTGCGCGATGTCGAGGCCGGCAGCGTGCTCACCGAAGGCCTGGTCGAAAAGATCGGCATGGGGACCGGTGGTGAGGGCGACGGCCAGCCCGAGGGCCCGCGCGACCACGCGGAGGCGCTGGAACAGGTGGACGCGGCCATCCACGCAGCGCTGGGGGACCGGGTGCTCGACGCCGTGGGCCACCGGGTGGTGCACGGCGGGGAGCGCTTCGCCGAGCCGGTGCTGGTCAACAACGAGATCACCCGGGCCATTGAACGGCTGAACCCGCTCGCGCCGCTGCACAACCCCGCCAACGTCCTGGGCATCCGCGCGATCGCGAAGAAGTGGCCCGAGCTGCCGCAGGTGGCCGTGTTCGATACCGCCTTCCACCGCACCCTGCCCGAGCACGCCTGGCGTTATGCGGTGCCGGAGGAGCTCTACACGAACCACGGGATCCGCCGCTACGGCTTCCACGGCACCTCGCACGAATACGTTTCGCACCGGGCGGCGGCACTGCTGGATGTTCCGGTGGAGGAGTTCGACGCCGTGATCGCCCACCTGGGGAACGGTGCCTCGGTCACGGCGATTCGCGGCGGCCAGTCCATCGACACCTCCATGGGATTCACGCCCCTGGAGGGTCTGGTCATGGGCACGCGTTCCGGCGACCTCGATCCGTCCATCCTGGTGTTCCTGGGCCGGACCGGCTGGTCTCCCGAGGACCTGGATTCGATGCTGAACCGGCAGTCCGGGCTCAAGGGCCTGGCCGGGAACAACGACATGCGCTCGGTGGTGGAGGCCGCCGAGGAGGGGGACGCCAAAGCGGCGATGGCCCTGGCGGTCGCGTCCTACCGGCTCGCGAAGTACATCGGCGGCTACCACGTGGCCGTGGGCGGCGCGAAGGCCCTCGTGTTCACGGCCGGGATTGGCGAGAACTCGCACCAGTTCCGCGCCCTGGTGGCGCAGCGGCTCGGTGCCCTCGGCGTCGAGCTCGACGCGGGGCTGAACCGGGAGCGGTCCAGGGAACCCCGGGTCATTTCCACGCCGACGTCGGCCCTGCCCGTCCTGGTGGTCCCCACCGACGAGGAGCGGGCCATCGCCGAGGCGACCGCCGCCGTCGTCGCCCGGGCATCGGTTGCCCCCTAACGGCCCTTCTGGCGGCCCAAAACGGCGCGCATGGAGCAATCGATGGGTAGCGTTGGGGGCATGACCGAACCCAAACCCCTTCCCCCGCTGCCCCTCCGCACCGAACGACTGGTGCTGCGGCGCTTCGAAGCCTCCGACCTCGATGCCTTCCACGCCTACCACTCGCTGCCCGAAACCGCCCGATTCCTGCCTGGGGAAGCGAAGAGCTACACCAAGTCCATGGAAACCGTGGGACGGTACGCCAACTTCGAGTTCGAGAAGGAGGGCGACTGGGTGGCCCTGGCCATCGAGGCCGCGGACTCGCCCGGGCTGCTCGGCGAGGTGGTGCTGAAGTGGCTGGAGGGCAGCGGGCAGGCCGAGATCGGCTGGAGCCTGGCCCCGGAGGCGCGCGGAAAAGGGTACGCAGCGGAGGCCGCCGCGGCGATCCTCAAGCTCGGCTTTGAGGACCTGGGCTTCCACCGCATCGACGCCAAGCTCGATGCCCTCAATACCGCCTCGGCCGCGCTCTGTGAACGGCTCGGGATGCGGCTGGAATCACGGCAGGTGGACAAGTGGCACTACAAGGGCGAATGGGCCACGGAAGTGGTGTACGCCCTCATCGCGGACGAATGGAAGGCCCGGTAACCGGCCGCACCGGCCCGGAGACTCGACAGACTTAGCCGCGGGAGGAACCCGGGTCATAGGTCCCGTACGTCGGCTGCCCCGCCGACTCGTACACAAGAATCGCGAGACCGCCCGGCGTCGCCTCGGTGCGGACCAGGCGCAGGCCCGCCGGGGCGCCGCCCGCCGGAAACAGCCGCCTGCCGTGGCCCACCACCACCGGGGCGACCACCAGCCGCAGTTCGTCGATCAGCCCGGTGCCCAGCAGCGACTGGGCCAGCCGGGCACTCCCGTGGATCTGCAGCTCCCTGCCGGGCTGCCGTTTCAACTCAGCGACCTGTGCGGGGACATCCCCTGACAGGATGGTCGTCGGTGCCCAACCGGCCTCCGCCAGGCTGTGCGAGGCCACATACTTCGGCAACCCGTTCATCTTCCCGGCGAACGGATCATCCGGGTCTGTGATTCTGGGCCAGTCCCTCGCGAAGTTGACGTAAGTCCGGCGGCCGAACAGTAACGCATCCGCCGCACCGAGCCAGTCCGCCGCCCGCTGGATGAAATCCCCGTCCAGGTAGGGGACGAACCAGCCTCCTTGTGAGAAGCCGTCGCTGGTGTCCTCCTCAGGCGATCCGGGGCCCTGCGCCACGCCGTCCAATGTGAGGAACTCCGTCAGCGTCAGTCTCATCGTGTTGCCTCTCCCTGTTGGGGGCCGGTCCCCAACAACCTGGCCCGGCCTGCGCCTGGAATCACTGCAGGTCGAAAAATGGCACACCAAAGGGCGAATGGGCCACGGAAACGGTGTACACCATTCCCGGGGGTGAACGGAAGGCCCGCTGTCCCGCGTCCCAGAGCGGGCGCCGCGGGAACGCCGATCTGAGGTAGCGCCGATGTGACGCAGATGGCCGGAATGAGGTCTTTATTCCGGCCATCTGCGCCCGATCGCCGTTCGGGTCCCCGCGCTAGGGAGCCGGGGCCGGCGGGGTGGTCGCCGCGGGAACCGGCGTGGCAGTCCCCGCGGCCGGTGCCGTGGAGCCGGCCGGTGCCGTGGGCTGCCCTGCCGGCGTCGTGGCGCCCGAGCCGGTGCCTTCACCGGACGACGCCGTACCGCCGGCCGGCGCGGTCTGCCCGGCGCCGTCGGACGGCGCGGTCGTGCCGGAAGTCCCCGTGGCACCGCTGCCTCCCTGCGACGGCGCCTGCGTGGCGCCGGGGGAGGCGGTGCTGGCGGCCCCGGACGACGCACCCGGAGTGGCTTCGGACGACGCACCCGGAGTGGCGCCGGATGTTGCCGCCGGTGTCGGGCCCGCTCCGGAGGACCCGGCCGGTGTGGCGCTGGGATCGGCCTTGATGAGCGCCATGATCTGATCCCTGTACGCGCTGAGCCGGCCCTGGATCTCCGAGAGCGGCTGGTTCCGCAGATCCTTGCCGTAGGCGGCGATCTCCTGCCACAGCGCGTTGAGCCTGGCCGTGCCGTCGCTGCTCAGGGGCCCGTCGAGGGTGAGTACCAGTTGGCTGGCCAGGGCGTAGGTCAGGCACCGGAGGCAGTTGTAGTTGGCCGAAGCGGAGAGGTTTTCCGGGACGATTACATTGGTTTGGCCCACGATCAGGACCACCTGGAAGCCCACCGCCACGGCGGCGCAGTCCGCGCAGCTGGCAAAGGCGTAGGCCTCATTCCTGGTGTCCACGGTCCCGCCGTCGTCCGCCCAGACCAGGGCGAAGGCAACGTCGTAGACCACGGAACCGTCGGTGGTGTTGACCGCGAGGGACTGGTTGCCGTCGCCGTCGGGGGCGGCTGGCCTGTCGAAGGGAAACACCCAGGAAGGGGCAGTCGGCGCCACGGCGCCGGTCGTGCCAGGCGTGTCGGCCGCCCGGGGCACCAGGACCATGCTCAGCTGCGGCTCGTCGCGGGTGGGTTTCCGGGCGCCCTCCGGCCACAGGGCAACGGTCCGTCCCGGCCGGCCCTCTGCCATCCGGGCCGTGGACGCGGCCGGGAAGACCACCGTCGTGGCGTCTGCCAGGGTGCCGCGCTCGTAGGACTGGATCGGCCGGTAAGTGTCGGCGCCGGGCCACCAGGCCCAGGCGAGACCGGCCGCCACAGCCGCGACCGCAACGATTGCGGTAGCGCGCTGCAAAGCCTTGCCGCGGGTCTTCTGCCACAGCCCGGTGGCCAGCTGGCGGACCAGGCGCAGCAGAATGTAGAAGACGCCCAGCACCGGCAGTGCCAAACAGGCGATCGCGAGCACCCGCACGGCGGCGTCGGCGAAGTCGCCGGCGCCAATGCTGTGGGAGAGCATGGCCTGCTGCTTGAGGCCGTTGTCCCAGGCGGTGCCCAGCACGCGCGGCAGGGTCAGCACCATGGTGGCCATGCTGAAGAGCAGCAGGGGTACCGTGACCAGCACCCAAACGGTGACCACGGCCCGCGCCCACGGTTTCAGGAGCCTGGCTTCGGGGGCTGTCTTTCGCCAGGGCACCAGTGCCAGCAGGGTGGGTTTGATGCGCTGGAACAGGTCCGGGACACCGGTGGCGTCGGCCAGGATGTGATAGCCGTCAAACCGGACCAGCGGCATCAACTGCCGGACCATCTGCAGGATCTGGGTAACCACCACCAGCAGCAGTGCATCGAAGCCGGTGGCCCACCAGATGCCCATGATCGCGACGGCCACGATCGCGTTGAAGTACAGCCCGCCAAGATCGGTGCGCAGGCGGCCGCCCCGCCCCAGCCGGTAGGAATCGGTGACATCGGTGTAGAAGGCCGGCCACATCAGGTACAGGCCGGTGCCCATCGCGCCGGGTGTGGCTCCGCCGCGACGGGCGGCGGCGGCGTGGCCGAACTCATGGAACCCGGCCGAGAGCACCGTGACCAGCAGGATCAGAAGCACCAGTCCGGGGTTGGCGAACGCTTCATGCGTGGCGGAGGCCAACCCCTTGACCATCAAAACCCACCAGCACGTGGCCAGGAACGCGGCGGTCACAGCCACCACAATCAAGGGGTTGAACAACCTGGCGAACGGCGCCGTGAGCTTCCGGGTACGGTCCGGATCGGTCACCGAGTAGCGGAAACGCATCCCCAGCAGCGGATTCGATTTCTTCACCGCGGGCTCGGACCCGTCCGCCAGCCGCAGAAGGCCCAGGGGGAGCAGCTGGGAGCTGATCAGCGTCCTGACGTTCCCGGCACTTACCAGCCGTCCGAAGCTGTTGCTCACATGCCCGGCGATTTCTTCGGCGCCCCGCCGGCCGTCGATCGCCTCAAGCACCAGGTACAGCAGCCGGGTGAGCTGGATGGTCTGGCCGTCGGCGCGGCGCACCAGGGACGGCGGCTCCTTGTAGCCGGATCCCTTCGCCTCGCCGATCAGCTGGACGCCGGTGGCCAGCACCGGAACGTCCTGCACCGGAACGTCGTGAATGCTGACGGCAACGTTCGACGCCGGGCCGGCAGCTTCGGCGGCTGTGCCGACTCCGCTGGCGGCGGGCGGGACCGGAGGGCCGTCCTGCCCGGACGGCCCTCCGTGCGCACTGATCATCTGGGTGTTACTGCTTCAGGCCGGACTGCTGGTCAGCCGACGCCGTGGCATCGCCATGGATGTCCTGGTTGATGATGGCATCCTGGTGGGCGACGGCGAACGCGTTGCTGTCGATTGAGCCGATGTTGGCGCCGACGGCGGCGTCGATCGGTGCAGCCACGTTGGCGTTGGCGGCCACCGCACCGTTGATGGGCGCGGCGATGCCCGCATTGGCGTCCAGGTTCACGTCGACGTTGAGCAGGTTGCCGTTCAGGGCGCCGGCTCCGGCGGCAGCACCGGCTGCATCGGTGGGCAGCGCGCCGCCCAGGTCCGGGGCCGTGCCGCCGGGCAGGATGCCGCCGTCGGTAAGGGGGCCGGAAGCCGGGGCCGTACCCGCGGCGGCGGGCGCGGCGGTGGACGCTGCGCCGGGATCCGATGCAGCTGCGGCATCCGTGCCGGTGCCCTGGTCAATGACACTGTCCTGGGTGGAATCTGCTGTGGCGTCTCCAGTGACGCCCTGGTTGATGATGGTCCCCTGATCGGCGAGCGCCTGTGATTCGGACCCAAAGGAGAGAACGTTTGCCGACGCAGCCGCGTCAATCGGGGCAGCAACGTTGGCGTTGGCCGCGATGCCGAGGTCGATCGGCGCGGCGGCGCTGATGCCCAGGTTCAGGTCTGCGTTCAGGTCCAGGACGGAGGCGACCTCCTTGTCCGGGAGGGCCGTGCCGCCCTGCGCCATCAGCTCATCATCGGTCAACGGGGTCATTCCCTGCTCAACGCCCACAATAAACTCCATCTCCGGCACCCTGTGCCCGGTAAAAGCCTTCAAACGCCCCGCCCCCAGCGGACGGGTTCCACGTCGAATGCCCATCATGCCAGTAAATAGTAAGCATGATGACCAATTTTTCGGTAGAGGGCTCCCAGATGATCCGGGATGCGCCGCCACACCGCGTCCGCCCCCCTCCCGCCTCGAAGCCGCGTCCGCACCGATTCGACAAACTTGGCCGCCAAGAGGGTCTCATAGCGGCCATCCCTGTCGAATCGGTGAGGCGAATGGGTGAACGGGCGAGCCACCCGGCCACCCGGCGACCCGGCGACCCGGCGCGCCCGCGCGCTACTTCAGCGGGCTCCCGGCAGCAGTTCGGTGGGCGTCATCGCCGCAGCTCATCGCTTCGGGATCACCGTAGGCCAGGACCCCGCTTCTCCCTGGACAACCCGATCCCTATGACGATGATGACCGTCGTCGCCAGCAAGGGCGCAATGAATGTGGCGCTGTAGACCCCAAAGCCAAAGGCGACGATGAAAGACACCATGAGTGCGCATGAGCTCCAGCCCAGCAGCAAGACGGGCGCCGCGCGGAGCCGTTCGCGCCGCTTGACCAGGAGCAAGATAGCGGAGGCGAGCGTGCCGATCGCGGCCATCAGGAATAGGAAAGGAGCGAAGCCGGCCCCAACTGAGATGCCGGTGAGGAACAGCATGAAGAGCCAGACTCCCAACACGATCGCCACAATACTCGAGGCGACCCGGTAGTCGGAGGACCTGGGCTCCGTGGGGCCGGCAGGAACCCATTGGCCTGCCGGCGTGAACTGCTGTGCGGACGGGTAGGGAACGTACTGCATCTGCTGGTGGTTCGGCTGCTGACCGTACCCTGGCGGTGCATAAGGCGGGGCAAATGGCTGCGGCGCCGGCTGCTGACCGTACCCTGGCGGTGCGTAAGGCGGTGCGTAAGGCTGCGGCGCCGGCTGCCCATACCCCGCCGGTGGCTGGACTGGGTTCTGCGGTGCCGGTGGTGCCGGCGGGACCGGCGGTATGTTCTCAGTCAATGGTGCCCCCATGGTCATCGATCCGGTCGCCACAGGCTACACCAGGCCCTCGTCGGGAAACAGGCCACCATTGTGCGCCGTGAGGACCGGACGAGGACAGGGAACCGTTTTACTTCAGCCCGGCTCCGGGCAGCAGCTCGGTGGCGCCCACGGAATCGGCGACGAACGCGTAGTCCCAGGCCCGTTCACGCCACTGCACGTAACGGCCCGAGGCGCCGCCGTGGCCGCCCTCCATCTCGATCTTCAGGACGATCGGGTCGCTGCCGGTGTTCACCTCGCGCAGCCGCTGCACCCATTTGGCCGGCTCCACATAGAGCACCCGGGTGTCGTTGAAGCTGGTGACCGCGGCGATCTTCGGATAGGCCACGGCACGGACGTTCTCGTACGGCGTGTAGGACTTCATGTACGCATAGACCTCAGGGTCCGTGATCGGGTTGCCCCACTCCTCCCACTCCAGTGCGGAGAGCGGCAGTTCGGGGTCCAGGATGGTGGTCAGCGCGTCCACGAACGGAACGGCCGCAACAATTGCCGCGTACTTTTCCGGTGCCAGGTTGGCGACGGCGCCCATCAGCAGGCCGCCGGCGGAGCCGCCCATGGCCGCGATCCGGTCCGGGGCCACCCAGCCGGATCCCGCGAGCCAGTCCGTGGCCGCGATGAAGTCGGTGAAGGTGTTCTTCTTGTGCAGTTTCTTGCCGTCGTCGTACCAGTGCCGGCCCAGCTCGCCGCCGCCGCGGATGTGGGCGATCACGAACACGATGCCGCGGTCCAGCAGGGACAGCCGGGGGATCCCGAAGCCCGGATCCATGCTCATCTCGTAGGAGCCGTACCCGTACACCAGGCCGGCCGCCGTCGAATCCTGCCGGACGGAGGCGTGCCGCAGCACTGAGAGCGGAACCTTCGTGCCGTCCGCGGCGGTGGCCCACTCCCGGGTGGCGACGTAGTCCGACGGCGAGTAGCCGCCCAGCACCGGGCTCTCCTTGCGCAGCAGGAGTTCACCGGCCGGACGTTCCGGGGTGGGCAGCACGAAGTCGTAGACCCGGGACGGGGTGAAGTAGGAGGTGTAGCCCATCCGGATTACCGGGGCCTCGTAGTCGGAGCCCGCGACGCCGGCAGTGTAGAGCTCCTCGTCGAACGCGGGTTCCACTGCGGCGCCTTGCTCCGCGGTGCCGAGGCCGGCCAGGGGCAGGACCTGGACGCGTTCGATGGTGTCCTTGCGGATGGAGACCACCGCGTGGGTGGAGGTGACTCCGGCGCCGTTGACCCGGACCTGGTCGGAATGGGCGATGACGGTGTCCCAGTGCTGCTCGGCGATCGGCTTGTCGAGTTCGGCCGGGTCCACCAGCGAGACCATGGAATTGATGGCGTCCTTGTTGTGGGTCAGCAGGACCCGTTCCCGGCCAGCGATAGAGCCAGTGCCCTCGGCGTCCGCCAGCAGGAACGGTTCGGCCTCGTACAGGATGCGCTCATCGCGGGAGATCACGGTGCGCAGGCCGGCGTCGGGGTCATCGAAGCGCAGCAGGCGGGTTTCGCTGAACTCAGAGCAGCCGATGCTGAGCACCAGATGGCGCCGGTCGGCCGAGAGCTCGAAGCCGAGCCACATGGCGACGTCGTCCTCCTGGAAGATGACCCCGTCCTCGCTGACGGGTGTGCCCAACACATGGGACTTCACCTGGTACGGGCGCCAAGAGTCGTCCACCACGGTGTAGAAGATCCGGCTGCCGTCGGGGGAGAAGGAGATGCCGTAGAAAACGTTCTCGATCACGTCCGGGAGCAGTTCGCCGGTGCGCAGGTCTTTGATGCGGAGCGTGAAGCGCTCGTCGCCGGCGTTGTCCACGGCGTAGGCGTAGAGCGTGCCGTCGATGGTCGTGGCGGCCCCGCCCACGGCGAAGAACGGCTTGCCCTCGGCCTCGAGGTTGCCATCGAGCAAGACCTCCTCGCCGGGGATGGCGACGCCGGCCTCGACGGCCGGGGGAGTCCAGTCCGCGACGCGGTCCGCGGTTTCCTGGCCGCGGACGCGGCAGTGGATGCCGTACTCCTTGCCCTCGACCGATCGGGTGTAGTACCACCAGCCGTCCTTGCGGTTCGGGACGGAGAGGTCTGTTTCCTGCGTGCGGCCCTTGATTTCCTGGAAGATGGACTCGCGCAGCGTTTCCTGGTGCGCGGTCACGGCCTCCTGGTAGGTGTTCTCCGCCTTGAGCAGGTCCACGACCTCCGCGGATTCCTTGTCCCGCAGCCATTCGTAGTTGTCCTCGAACGCGTCGCCGTGGTGGGTGCGCACCGAGGGAACTTTCCGGGCGACGGGGGGCTGCGGGGAGGGCTGCGCGGGAGTCTGGGTCATGGACCCAATCTACCCAAAAGCGGCGCCTCAATTGCCGTTCTGCAGATTGTTGGCCGCCACGTACCCGGCGAGCGTTCCCGAGCCCAGCGCGGCGGAGACCGCGGCGGTTGCGGCCGGGGCCTGCAGGACAATCGACTGGCCGTCCCGGCTGAACCCGGTGCCGGCGGTCGGCAGTGTGAAGAAGGCGCCGCGGCCGGGGGCTGTGCTGCGGAGGCTGAGGGCGAGGTTTTCCAGCGACGCCAGGGTGAAGCTCGCGTCCAGTGTCACGTGCGGCAGCACCGTGGTGACGAGTTTCCGGACGGTGGCGTGGTCCGCCAGCGCGCCTTCGGAGGACAGCTTGGCGATGACGGCTTTCAGGAAGGTCTGCTGGTTCCGGACCCGCTGGTAGTCGCCGTCGGCGAAGGCGTGGCGCTCGCGGACGAAGGCCAGGGCCTGCACCCCGTTGAGCCGGTGGACGCCCGCCGGAAAATGCACCCTGTCATCCACCGTGCCGGTGAACGGCTGCTTGATGTCGACGTCGACTCCGCCGAGCGCGTCGGTCAGAGCCGCGAACCCCTGAAAATCGAGCATCACCGTGTGGTCGATGCGCTGGCCCAGGAGCGCGCCCACCGTCTGCGCCATCAGCGGCAGGCCGCCGAGGGACAGAGCCGAGTTGATCTTCGCCTGGCCGTGGCCGGGGATGTCCACCCACAGGTCCCGCATGATCGAGATGCCATAGACGCTTTGCCGGTCCGCAGGGAGGTGGATCAGCACCAGGGCGTCCGCACGCTGGTCGGAGACGCTCCCGGCGGCCGCCGCCGCACGCTGGTTGTCCCGGCTGTCGCTGCCGACCAGCAGGATGTTAAGCGCGACGGCGGGTGGTTCCGGCGTGGGAGTGGGGCTGGGCGGCGTCGAGGGCGTGGGTGCAGTCGACGGCGCGTGGCTGGCCGCCGCCGCGGGCGCGGCAGCCGGGGCGGCGGTTCCCGCCGGTACTGGGTCCGCGGGCCGCGGCCGGGAGAGGACATAGGCCGAGGCCCCGACGGCGACAGCGACGGCGAGCAGCGCCGCCAGGAACAGGATTATGCGACGTCGACGGCCGTGCGCAGGAGCCGGGGGAGGGGGCGGGGACGCCGCGGAAGCCGCGGCTGCTGGCTCCGGAGCGTTCCCCATGAACGGACGCTACCACCACTGCCCGCCCCGGAGGATGGGTCCAAGGGCCCGCTCCGGGGCGCACACGTGGCGGGAATCAGTTCCCGTTCTCGAACTTGTTCGCCGCGACGTACTCGCCGAGGGAGTCCGAGGCCATGGCTGCGGAGATGGCCTGGATTGCGGCGGGGTCGGTCAGCACGATCGACTGGCCGTCCGTGGACGTTCCGATCCCGCCGGTCGGCAGCGTGAACATCAGCGTGTTCTGCGCCCGGATGTCCTTGAGTTCGAGCGCCAGCCCTGCCACGGCTCCCGAGTCCAGGGTCTTGTCGACCGTGACGAACGGCGAGACGGCGCCCACCATGTTGTTGATTGTGATCGGGTTGCTCAGCGTCTGGCCGGCGATCGACTTCTTGATGATGGCCCGGAGGAACTCCTGCTGGTTGCGGACCCGCTGGTAGTCGCCGTCGGCGTAGGCGTGGCGTTCGCGCACGAAGGCCAGGGCCTCGGTGCCGTTGAAGGTGTGCTGGCCCGGGGCGAAGGACTGGCCCGGCAGCGCGGTCGAGGTGAACGGCAGCTTGAGGTTCACGCTCACCCCGCCCAGCGCGTCCGTGAGGCCCTTGAAGCCCTCGAAGTCGATCATGGCCACGTGATCGATGCGCTGCTGGAAGATCGACTCGACGGTCTGCACCATCAGGGGTGTGCCGCCCAGGGCCAGCGCCGCGTTGATCTTCGCTTCGCCGTGCCCGGGGATGTCCACCCAGAGGTCACGCATGATGGACATGGTGTAGATGTTCTTGCGGTCCGCCGGGATGTGCATCAGCATCAGCGTGTCCGCCCGCTGGCTCGTGGGCGTGCCGGCCGCCGAGTCGGCCTCGGTGGCGCCGCGGCTGTCGCTGCCCATCACCAGGATGTTCATCGCCGTGCCCGTTTTCTTCGGGCGGGTGGACTCGTCCGGGAAAGCCTGGTCAATCTTGCTGGAACCGGAGTCGAAGGTGTGCGCGAGGTTGAAGAGGTAACCGCCGGCAACAACCGCAACAAGCGCCACCACCACGGCGACGGCGATCAGCACCGTGCGGCCCCGACGCTTCTGCACGGGCCGCGATGGCCGGCGCTCGCGGAATTCCGTCCCGCGGACGTCGTCTGGGCTGTCGAAGGGGTTTGTCATGAGTTCCTCTACGTCGGCCGGGCCTGGTTGCCCGGTATCTAGGTGTCAGTATTTAGGCTGGCCACACCGGGGTTTTAGGCGCGAAACGCAGCACGGACGGGATGGTCGGCGCTGGCGTGTCCTGCATCCGGTGGCACAGATCCTCGCCACGGCGTTAGGGGGGCCGCAATGTCGCTCTCCGTTGCGTCCTGGACAAATGCCAAGTGCCGGAAGGTCGTCGTAGGGCCTCCTTTACAATACACCGGGCCCGCCGATCAACACTTTTCGGCGAACACACCGGCACATAACGCGAGGTTTCCCGGATATGAAGCGCACTGTTGCCTGCATCACACTCTCTGCCTAGGCTGGGATGCGGTCGCAGCGTCGCGGCCAAACCGGCCGCAGCGTCGCGGCCAAGCGGTACATGCACGAACAGGGGAATCGTTTTGAACCACAAACTCCGGGTTCTTGTCAGGCTTGACCTCGATTGCGGTCAGGCGGAAGTAGCAGCACAGGGACATGTGACGGCGCAGAGCCTCCAGGCCCTTTACGTGGTGGTCAAGCGGGCAAACCACCTGAAAGAAGGACTCCACCTCGTCCTGGATGTCAGCCACGCTGTCGTGGAGCCGGCAGCCATGGAGCAGCTGCGGGAATGCTCGGCCTCGCACCACCTGCCGGCAGCCATTGACCCGTTTCAGTCAGAATGCCAGCTCAGTATCGTGGCGCCGCTGGAAACGGCTGCGGTTCCCCGGGTCCGTCGGCTGGCGGCGGCGTAGGATCCATGTCACGCGTCCCGCAGGTGACGCCCGCATCGGTTGTCGTCAAGCAATGTTGTGACCCTTAGTTGCCCGGGCTCGTGCCTATCTGTGAGCCGCCGGATCTTCGCGCCGTTCGAGTGTCTGCCCGTAGGGGACATCCCTGCTGACGGCGACGGTGTAGGTGGTGTATCCGTGCTGGGTCACGAGGATGCCGTGGCGGCAATCCTTCATGGCGTGTTCGCGGGCGATCTCTTCGGCGGCGTTCAGGTCGTTCTCGACGGTGTCCGGGTCGTGGGCGGTGACTTCCAGGACGACATCTGAGTGGCGCTTGATCATCATGGTCTCTTTCTCGGCGGGATGTGCCGGGACTCTCGGCGGTGCGGGCTTCCGGGGCCGGTGCAGCCGGCGAGGCGGAAGCGGTGGTTCGAGAGGGGGTGCCCGGCATTCTCTGATGGGGCGGCAGGCCGGCCGAAGTGTCTGGCGGGCTGGATCGGCGGAAGGAATATCCTGCGGATCTGTAGTCAGTCTGGAGGATAGTCGGGGCAGGCGCAAGACAAAGGCCGAAAAATAGTCAGTGCCAGTGCCAGTGCTGGTGCCGCGCCCGACGTCGATGGGCAAGATCCGGGCAGGCCCCGGCAGCACCGCTAAGGACTAAACTTTCTCCATGGATGCGTCCGGCCGGCGCCGAATCATCGCCTTCGTGGCGGCGATCGGCGTCGCACTGGCGGTCGTTCTCCTTCTG
Source organism: Arthrobacter sp. 10N43 (assembly GCF_056394525.1). Taxonomy (NCBI): domain Bacteria; kingdom Bacillati; phylum Actinomycetota; class Actinomycetes; order Micrococcales; family Micrococcaceae; genus Arthrobacter; species Arthrobacter sp. 10N43. The sequence goes on from NZ_JBFTIA010000004.1 coordinate 19,619, forward strand.
GTCTCCTCTGGATCCGACCGGCCAGCCACTCCAGAGACGCAACATGGTCCGGACTCGAAGTCGCTCGAGGTCCCGTCCGCCGCTGCCGACGAATTCTCACCGATTACGGCCACCACCCTGGGCTCCTCGAGCACGGCGGTGCTTGGAACCGACGAGCGGTGGCACGTGGTCTACGAGCTTCAACTGACGAACGTCCGGCCGCAGCCAGCCACCCTGGCGGGCATCGACGTCGTCGACGCCGCCAACGGGAGCCGGATTGTCGAGGCATATTCGGGAGCTGACCTCCAGCACCGGTTGCGGACGCTGGGCTCGAGGCCCACGACGAACCTGGCGCTCGAGCCGAACGGAGCGCGCCTGGTGCTCATTGAACTCGACTTCGACCGGCGCGCGGACGTTCCGGGCGCGCTGGTGCACCGCCTCCATGTCCTCACGGCACCGGTCGACGGCGGCAGCGCTTCTGCTCCAACTGCCTACACTGCTGCGCCCTTCCCGGTCGACGGCGGCGCCACCGAGGTCGGGCCCCCACTGGTCGGCGGGGGCTGGGTGGCCGGGAATGGCTGCTGCTCCACCGACGGCGTGCACCGTGCCACGGTGCTGCCGATCAACGGAGCCCTGCACGCCGCGCAGCGCTTTGCCATCGACCGGATCCGCCTCGACAGCCAAGGCCGGCTGGTCAACGGCGACCCGGCCGATGTGGGCAGCTACACCGCATATGGTGCGGACATCGTTGCTGTTGCGGCCGGCACCGTGGTGGACGCGCTGAATACCCTCGACGACCAGGTCCCGGGCCGGCTGCCCGATCCCGGCACGATCACACTCGGAAACGTCCTTGGAAACCACGTCACGGTACGCCACAGCGATGGCCGGTACGCCACGTACGCCCACATGCAGAAGGGCTCGGTGGCCGTCGGGGTGGGCGGGAATGTTCTGCCTGGCCAGACGCTCGGCAGGATCGGCAACACCGGTAACACCTCCGCGCCGCACCTGCACTTCCAGATCACGGAAGGCAGATCGGTGCTCGGCTCGGACGGACTGCCGTTCGTCGTCGACCGCTTCAGGCTCCAAGGCCGCATGGACGCGCAGCGGTGGGCGGCTGCCACGACGCTGGAGGGCACATGGAACGAGGGGCTGCTCCCGAACCCGAGCCCGCGCAGCGCCGAGATTCCGCTCGACGTCGACATTGTGGACTTCGGGGACCGCCGCTGACAGCGACGATCGACTAGACGAAGCCGAAAAGGGGCGGGAAGGTCACCACCACAACTGTTGCCCAGACGCCGTAGACCGGCAGGTAGCGTGTTTGCCAGCGCTCGACCGCGGCGAAGGGACGGTGCCCGCGCAGGAATCCGACGGCGAGCCAGGCCGCACGCAACAAGTGCACCAGCAACAGCAGGTTCAGCCCGAGCGCGGCGATCTTATTGGGGCTGAAGCCGAACTCGGCGATGCGGGTCAGCATTGCGGTCAGCATCACGGCGTCGACCGCAAGGGCCGCGATGACCAGGGCCAACTGCACAGCATCGAACAATCCGGGCGGGGCGAGCGGGTCGCGGGCGGAAATCGAGTAGAGCAGCAGGCAGAGGACCAGCACGAGGATCGCGTCCATGAGGATCAGCAGGTTGCGGTCGATCCCGGCGAACCCGCCCGCGGTGGCAAGCACGGCCAGAAGGACCAGCAGCATCGCAACGGTCAGCGGCGTGAACACGCGGGTGAGGACGGGCGCAATATTTTCCACCACCTGCTGCTTGGCTTCGACCAGCCAGGTGGCGACCACGAGGGCGCCGGGCACGGCGAACGGCAGGACCCAACCGTCCAGGACCGGCTGGAAATCGGTTCCAACAACCCGGAGCGTCGCGAGGGTGAGCGCGATCAGGACTGCGCCGCCGAGCGCCAGCAGTGTGTAGTAGATCGCGAGCTCGCCGGTAAACCGGACAAAATCCATGCGCCGCTTGTCGGACCGCCATCTCCCACCGACATAGGCCATACCGGTCAGTACCCACAGGATGACCGGGGCGTGCAGGGCGGCGAGCATCCCGGTGGCACCGTCCGGGGCGAACGGGTAGAGGTTGAGCACCAGCGCAAGGGCGGCAAACGGGATGATCAGGGCCGCCGCAACCGCGCCGGTGAAACGCCGCTTCCACGCGAAATACGCCGCTACGAAGGGGAAAACGAGCAGGCCCAGATTGCGCAACAGGGCCGCGCCGTCCTCGATCCAGGCAGTGCCGGCCTTGACCGCCACTCCGGACCCGACGGCGAGCGCGAGGACGACGGCCAGCTCGCGCCATCGGGAAGTGTTGGCGTCCTCGGCGCCCTCCGGCACCAGGACGAGCTGCTTCCACAGCCGCTCGGAGTGCTCGCGGGCAAACTCGCGTGAGACGGCGTCCAGGTTGCCCAGCCGCTTGATGGCCACGAGGAAGGCCTCCTCGTCATCGAGGCCGGTCGCCTGCCGGTCGGCGATCTGCTCGCGCAGGTGGTCCTCCAGCTCGTCGACGTCGGCGGGGGAGATCGCCCGGTTGCGCTGGACGTATCCGCGCCACCGGTCGATCTGGGCCTCCAGCTCAGCGTGCGGCGCCATCACGCCCATCCCTCAGCCGGGGCCGCTGGTCCCTGAGCGGTCTGCCACACTTGGCGCAGCGCGTCCGCGACGACGGTCCACTGCTCCTGGCGGTCGGCCAGGGCGTCCCGGCCCGCCGGCGTGATGGTGTAGTGCTTGCGCCGGCGCCCGGCCTCGGATGTACCCCACAGCGAGGATACGTAACCGAGCCGCTCGAGCCGGTGCAGCAGCGGGTAGAGCATCCCGTCGGTCCACTGCATGCCGCCGCCCGAGAGCTCAGCGACCCGCTTGAGGATTGCGTAGCCGTACAGGTCGCCCTCGGCCAAAATGCCCAGCACCAGAGGTGTGGCCGAAGCGGCGACCAGGTCCTTGTCAATGCGCACCGCGCCTCCTATACCTAGAGCTGAAGGGTATCAGGCCTAGCAGCTCTAGGTATAGGAGGCGCGGCAATCTTCAGGACGTGGTGTCCTGCGGCGAATTGTCGGGGCGCAGCCAGGCGAGGGCTGCGGCGACGAGGGCTTCGGTTCCGGTCTGGAGGGTGGGCTGGAGGACGGGCAGGAACATCGGCGAGTGGTTCGCCGGAATGTCCTCCTGCACGCGGCCGGCCCGTACGGCGGCGCGGTAGGTTTCCGGGTCCGTTCCGCCGATGCCCCAGTAGGTGTAGGGAATGTTGCCGGCCCGCGGAATATCGCTGAAGTCCTCGCTGGCGGTCTGGAGCTCCAGGCTGCCGGCACGGTCGCCGAAATAGGCGCTGAACGCCCCGGCGACGCGCGTTGTTGCCGCGTCGTCGTTGACGGTGAGCGGGAAACTGTCGAAGATCTCGAATTCCGGTTCCTTGGGGGAGCCGCTGGCGGCGCACTCGGCCTGGACAATGCGCCGGACAGAGTCGAGAATCCGCTGCCTTGTGGCCTCGGTGTAGGTGCGCAGGTTCAGTTCCATCACTGCCGCATCGGGGATGATGTTGCTTTTGGTTCCGGCGTGAAGACTTCCCACGGTGAGGACGGCGGGCTCCGTAGGCGGGACTTCGCGGGAAATGATGGTCTGCAGTCGAACGACGATCACGGCGGCCAGGACCACTGGGTCCACCGTGTTCTGCGGCGTCGAGCCGTGGCCGCCGCGGCCGTGGACCGTGATGCGGATGCTGTCGGCGCTGGACAGGACCGGGCCGCTCCGGGTGGCGACGTGGCCCGCGGCGCCGGGCAGCACGTGCTGGGCGAGGGCGACGTCGGGCGCGGGGATGCGGTCAAGGAGGGCGTCGGCGAGCATGCCGCGGGCTCCGTCGCCGGTCTCCTCCGCCGGCTGGAACAGGGCCACGAGCGTGCCGCGCCACCGGTCCCGATGATCGGCGAGCAGCCGGGCGGCGCCCAGCAGGCATGCGACGTGAATGTCGTGTCCGCAGGCATGCATGACCGGCACGCGGTCCCCGCCCTGGTCCTCGGCTGTGACGGTGCTGGCGTAGTCGGCGCCGGTCCGTTCCCGCAGGGGCAGCGCGTCCATGTCCGCACGAAGCAGGACCGTTGGCCCGTCGCCGTTCTGCAGCACCGCCGCGACTCCCGTTCCTCCGATCCCGGGCTGCATCTGGAAGCCGTAGGAACTAATGCTGCGCGCCACCTTGGCGGCAGTGCGGTGTTCCTGGTGGGAGAGCTCGGGGTTTTGGTGAAGGTCCCTGTAGAAGTCCTCCTGTTCCGTGCGGATTGACTCGTAGTGCTGCAGTATCTGTGCGGTCGCGTCCACGGGGTCCACTTTCATCCGGCTCGAACGTCCTGCCCTGGCTCCTGCCCCAACCTACGCCGGGACGGGGCGGCCCGCCAGGAATTTCCCGGCCGCCTGTCGGGCCCTGCCGGATCACTTGGACTGTGCGACTGCTTCGCCGTGCGAGGGGCCCCATGCAATGTGGTGGCCGTAGACCCAGTCGAAGCTGTCGGCCGAGCCGCGCGAGAGCGAGCGGAAGACAATTCTGAGCGCCACGTCCTGGAAGACCCTCTGGAACTGGCCCCTGATCTTCGGTGCCGCATTCCGGCGCCCCCATTCGACTACCGCCTCGGCCCTGCCGCGGCGCTCCGCCTCGTAGCGGGCCAGGGCCGGGGCAATGTCGTCTTCCGCCGTGGCGCCCAGGAGGCCGCGGCCCAGCGTGACGGCATCCTCGATTGCCATGGAGGCGCCCTGGCCCGACGACGGCGATGCCGCGTGGGCGGCATCGCCCACCAGGACCATGCGGTCCCGGTGCCAGCGCGGAATGGTGGGAAAGTCATAGGTCATATACGGCGCGATGATGTCCTCCGTGGCTTCAATAATCTGCGCCATCGGCGTGCGGTCCCCGGCCGCAAGGCCCATCAGCCATGCCTTCAGTGCCGGAGCATTCAGCTCGGCAGGACTGCCGGAGGAGCGCTGCAGCGGGTTGGCGAACCACCAGATCCTGCCGTCCGGGTCCGGCATGTAGCAGTAGAAGCAGCGCTTGCCGAAGACCATCTTCATCCGGCCCGGCTGAACGTCCAGCGTTGGACCGAGGCCGGCGGGCACGATTCCGCCGGTATTGAGCAGGGGAATGCTCCTGGGCTGCGGGGAGGAAGGCTCAATGAGCGGCCGGACAGCGGAACGCAGTCCGTCGGCGCCGACCAGGAGGTGGCCGGAAGTGGAGGTGCCGTTCTCGAAACGGGCGCTCACGTCGTCGGGCCGTTCCTCAACCGACTGCAGGCGCCTGCCGTACTCGATCCGGGCGCCCCGCTCCAGCGCCTCGTTGCGGAGCAGGGTGTAGAGCTCCGCGCGGGTCATGGTGCGGGCGGTGGTTCCATCTGCCAGCGTGCCGCCGTAGTCGAAGTCAATGAGGTGCCTGCCGGAGCTGCCGAGATACATCGCCATACCGGGCGTGCTGAAGCCCAGGCGGCGGGCCGCGTCCTTGAGCCCGAGTGTGTCCAGGGCGTCGAAACCGTTGACGGCGAGCGTAAGGAATCCGCCCACGCCGTCGGACGGTTCGGGGTAGGCCTCGTAGACCGTGGCTGCATGTCCTGCTTTCTGCAGGGCCAGGGCGGTGGCGAGCCCGGAGATGCCGGAGCCGATGACCAGGCAATTCAACATGGCGATCCCTCTCAGGAAATTTATTTCGTTCGGATGAAAGAAATATAATTCCTTGAACACCGACGGTCAATCCCTTCGGTCAGGCGAAATAGTTTTGCTAGCCTCGGGGCATGGAAAGTGAGCAGCGAGAAGCCCTGTTGGCCGCGGTGTACGAGTCGGGCCGGGAGTTGTCGACGGCGGCTGTCATGTTCCACACCGTGCTGTCCGAACTGCGCGGACTTTCCGCCACGGAAAGCAAGGCGATCGACATCCTTATGCGGTTCGGCCCCATGACAGCCGGTGAGTTCGGTGAGCATTCCGGGCTCGCGCCGGCATCAGTGACCGGCCTGATGCAGCGGCTGGAGAGCAAGGGCATCGCGCGCCGGGTCCGGCACGGGGCGGACAAGCGCAAGGTCCTGATCGAGCTCGTGGGTGACCAGGCGGCCGCGGCGGCACCGTACTTTGTGGACTTCATGGGCGCACTGGCGGCGCTCCTCGAGGGGTACAGCGACGATCAGCTGCGCACGATCGCCGACTTTTCCACCCGGGCCGCCCGGATCCAGCAGGAGGCCGCCGGCCGGCTGGCCACATCACCCTAGGCGGGGACGGTGGTCTTGGAACCGTCCTTGACGCATCTCGGGCCTTCCGCATATCCTGAACGAACGGTCGGTAATTATTTATCGGAAATTCACTAGGAGCAACCATGGCATCGCAGACCCTGCAGTCAGTGCCCGCCGAGCCATCGCCGGAACGGCACGAACCGAGCCCCGAGAACGCGGCCCGGCGCGACGCCGAGGGCCAGGCCTACTTCGACAAGGTCATGGCCGAAGATTCCCGGATCGAGCCGCGGGACTGGATGCCCCCGGCCTACCGCAAAACGCTCCTCCGCCAGATCTCCCAGCACGCCCACTCGGAGATCATCGGCATGCAGCCGGAGGCCAACTGGATCTCCCGCGCCCCGAGCCTGAAGCGCAAGGCCATCCTCATGGCCAAGGTCCAGGACGAGGCAGGCCACGGCCTCTACCTCTACTCCGCGGCCGAGACCCTCGGCCAGCCGCGTGATGCGATGATGCAGGACCTGATGGACGGCAAGGCCAAGTACTCCTCCATCTTCAACTATCCGGCCCGCACCTGGGCGGACATGGGAGCCATCGGCTGGATGGTCGACGGCGCCGCGATCGCCAACCAGGTGCCGCTGTGCCGCGCATCCTTCGGCCCCTACGGCCGGGCCATGGTGCGGGTCTGCAAGGAAGAGTCCTTCCACCAGCGCCAGGGCTTTGAGATCCTGCTGGAACTCTCCCACGGCACCCCCGAGCAGAAGCAGATGGCGCAGGAGGCAGTGGACCGATGGTACGCCCCGGCCCTGATGATGTTCGGCCCCCCGGATGACGATTCGCCCAACTCCAAGCAGTCCATGGCCTGGAACATCAAGCGGTTCAGCAATGACGAGCTGCGCAACCGGTTCGTCGGCATGATGATGGAGCAGGTCAAGGTCCTCGGGCTGACGCTGCCGGACAAGGACATCCGGTTCAACGAGGACACCAAGAAATGGGAGCACGGGCCGCTGGACTGGGCCGAATTCCACGAAGTCCTGGCCGGCCGCGGCCCCTGCAACGCCCAGCGCCTTGAACGGCGCCGCGAGGCACACCAGAACGGCGCCTGGGTGCGCGAAGCCGCAGCGGCTTATGCCGAAAAACAGAGCCGCAAGCAAGCAGAAAAGGTATCCGCAGCATGATCCCCAACGACTCCCCAACCTCGCAAGCTCGGCCGGGGACCCCTGTCGCCGTGGCCCCCACCGAAACCCACGCAGGCAACGTCTGGCCGATCTGGGAAGTATTCGTCCGCTCCAGCCGCGGGCTGTCCCACGTCCACGCGGGATCCCTGCACGCACCGGACGCGGCCATGGCACTGCGCAACGCCCGCGATCTGTACACCCGCCGGAACGAAGGCGTTTCCATCTGGGTGGTCCCGGCCGACGCCATAGCCTCCAGCGACCCCGATTCCAAAGGTTCCTTCTTTGAATCCCCGCAGGGCAAGGACTACCGCCACGCCACGTACTACACCAAGAGCGAGGGCGTGAAGCACCTGTGAGCACGACACCTGAAAGTGCGGCCCCCGCAGAACCAGTAACAGACGGCCACGGCGAGATCTCCGTCGGTGTATCCGGTGCCGGCGCCAGCGGCGATGGCACCGCCAGCGCCACGCGCATCACCCCCGGCAACGCCCTGCGCCCCGAAGACATCGCGCTGTCCGTCAGTCGCGGCACCGCAAAGCCGAGCGAGGACGCCGCGGAGTTCGCCCTGCGCCTGGGCGACGACGCCCTGGTCCTGGCCCAGCGCCTGGGCCACTGGATTTCCCGCGCGCCCGAACTCGAAGAGGACGTCGCCCTGGGCAACATCGCCCTGGATGAGCTCGGCCACGCCCGGTCCTTCCTCAGCTACGCCGGCGGCGCTCTCGGAGAGAACGGCACAGCCCGAAGCGAAGATGACCTCGCCTACTTCCGCCGCGAGCACGAGTTCCGCTCGGCGGCCATCTTCGAACAGCCGAACGGAGACTTCGCCGTCACGATCGCGCGGCAGTTCGTGGTCAGCTACTACCAGTTCGAGCTCTACCGCCGGCTGGCGTCCTCCACCGACGCCACCCTGGCCGGCATCGCCGCCAAAGCGGTCAAGGAAGTGGACTACCACCGGGACCACAGCGCCCAGTGGGTCCTGCGCCTGGCCCTCGGCACCGACGAATCGCGCCAGCGCATGATCCATGCGTTCAAAGTCATCTGGCCCTACGTGGACGAACTGTTCCGCGACGACGAGCTCACCGGACGCCTCAGCGAAGCCGGCGCCGCGCCGCAGCCGTCCAGCCTGCGAGAGGACTTCGACAGGCTCACCGGCGAGATCCTGGCCGAAGCGGAGCTCGAGGTCCCCAACGTGCAGCCCTCACCGGGCGGAGGCCGCCGCGGCCTGCACTCCGAACACCTCGGCTACCTCCTCGCCGAAATGCAGGTGCTCGCCCGCGAGTACCCCGGAGCCAGCTGGTAGGCATCATGGAAATGTTCGTCTCGGACCCGGAAACCGCGGAGCGCCGCAACGCCGCCCAGGGCAACACCGCCCAACAGAAAGCCTGGGCGGTGGCGGCCACAGTCTGCGACCCCGAAATCCCGGTCCTCACCATTGCGGATCTCGGCATCCTGCGCGACGTCCAGGTTTCGAAGGAACCAAGCACCGACGACGACGGCATGGTCCCCGCGGTCCAGGTCACCATCACCCCGACCTACTCCGGCTGCCCCGCCATGGACGCCATCCGGGATGACCTCACCACGGCTTTCCACCGTGCGGGGTATCCGAGCGTCCGGGTCGACCTTGTGCTCTCCCCGGCCTGGACCACGGACTGGATGAGCGAGGCCGGCAAGGCCAAGCTCGAGCAGTACGGGATCGCCCCGCCGTCTGGCAACTCGGCTGCCACCCGGCACGCCGGGCCCGTCCGGCTCTCGCTCGCCGTCAAATGCCCCCAGTGCTCATCGCTGAACACCAAAGAACTCACCCGCTTCGGTTCCACCTCCTGCAAGGCCCTCTACGTCTGCCAGGACTGCAAAGAACCGTTCGACTACTTCAAAGTTTTGTAAGGAACAGGTGCCTCCATGAAGGTTGTCCGCCAGACCGCCGCGGAGTCGGCCACAGCCACCGGCCGCCGTCGTGCGTCCTTCCACACCCTGAGCGTGGACGAGGTCCGCCGGCTCACCGACGACGCCATCGAAGTGACGTTCGGGGTCCCGGCCGAACTCGCCGGCCAGTTCGACTACCTGCCGGGCCAGTACGTCGCGCTGCGCACCACCCTGCCCGACGCCGACGGCCAGCCGCACGAGATCCGCCGCAGCTACTCGATCTGCGCCGAACCGCGCAGCTTCGCGGACGGCTCCAGCGAAATCCGCGTGGCCATCAAGAAGGACCTCGGCGGACTGTTCTCCACGTGGGCCAACGCCGACCTGAAGGCCGGCGACGCCCTGGACGTCATGAGCCCCATGGGCGCTTTTGTCTCCAAGCACGGCCGCGACGGCAAAGCGGTGGAACAGAATGTCATGAACTCCATGAACCATCCGGAAGAGCTCGCGGGGGAGCCCGGCTCATTCGTGGCGATCGCCGCCGGCTCCGGCATCACCCCCGTGATCGCCATCGCCCGCACCCTGCTGGCGGCCCACCCGGAGACCCGCTTCGACCTCATCTACGCCAACAAGGCCGCCATGGACGTGATGTTCCTCGAGGAGCTCGCGGACCTGAAGGACAAGTACCCGGCCCGGCTGGCGCTGCACCACGTGCTCTCCCGCGAACAGCGGATCGCGCCGCTGCTCAGCGGCAGGATCGACGCCGAGAAGCTGCAGGCGCTGCTGGGCACCGCCATCCACGCGGACGACGTCGACGAATGGTTCCTCTGCGGCCCGTTCGAGCTCGTCCAGCTGTGCCGGGACACGCTCGCCGCCCGCGGCGTCGCCCCGGAGCATGTCCGCTTCGAGCTGTTCACCTCCGGCAAGCCGGACCGCCCCGAGGGCAACATCGGCCGGCCCGTGATCGAGGACGAGTCCAAGGAGACGTACAAGATCACGTTCAAGCTGGACGGCCTGCAGGGCGAAGTGTCCAGCCCCACCCACGCCCGTGAATCCATCCTCAACGCAGCCCTCCGGGTCCGTCCTGACGTCCCGTTCGCCTGCGCCGGCGGCGTCTGCGGCACGTGCCGGGCCAAGGTGGTCACCGGCAATGTCACCATGGACGAAAACTACGCCCTGGAACAGGACGAACTGGACAAGGGCTACGTCCTGACCTGCCAGTCCCACCCCACCACCCCGGAAGTCACGGTCGACTTCGACGTCTAGGTTATTTCGACGCCCGCCTTTCGAATCCAAGGAGTCCCATGATTTCCCTGTCCATCGCCGACGGCGTCGCCGAGGTAGTGCTCGACGCCCCGCACAAGCTGAACTCACTCGACGAGCACGCGCTGGCGGATTTGTCCCGGGCGTACGACGACGCCGCTGACGCCGCCGCCCGCGGCGAGGTCCGGGCACTGCTGCTCCGCGGCGAGGGGCGCGCCTTCTGCGCCGGCCGCGACATTGCCGGCGTGACCCCGGAGAGCGACGACGCGCAGGCCTACCTGGGTGGCCTCGTCCAGCCGCTGCTCAAGAAGATGAGCGCCTTTCCGGCGCCCACGTTCGCGGCGGCCCAGGGCGCCTGCCTCGGCGTGGGGCTGGGCCTGCTGCTGGCCACGGATGTGGTCTACGTGGCGGAGAACGCCAAGTTCGGCTCCCCGTTCGCCAAGCTCGGCGCGACCCTCGATTCCGGCGGGCACTGGTACTTTACCGAGCGCCTCGGCATGCACCGGACCCTGGACCTGGTCTACACCGCGGAGCTCATGAGCGGCGCCGACGCCGTGGCGCAGGGCCTGTTCAGCCGCGCGATGCCGGCGGCGGAACTGCTCGAGGCCACCCGGTCGATCGTCGCCAACGTTGCCACCGGCGCCACGGGTGCGTTCCGGGCCAGCAAGGAACTCGTTGCACACATCCGGGACCAGCGGCTGGGGCTGTGGGAGGCGATGGCTGAGGAGAACGCCGAGCAGGCACGGCTGTGCAAAAGCGATGACTACGCCGAGGGTTTCCGCGCCTTCCAGGAAAAGCGCAGCCCGGTTTTCAAGGGCTGAGGGGCGATCCCGCGGGGGTCCGCGGCGCGTAATACCCGTGTACTCGTCTTTGCCTCGCGCCATTCTCATTTCCGGAACCCGCTTGTAAAGTTCGGTTATGAGTCTGGGGAGATCTGTAACTAAAGCTGTCATACCCGCCGCCGGACTGGGAACGCGCTTCCTGCCCGCCACCAAGGCAATGCCGAAGGAAATGCTGCCGGTGGTCGACCAGCCGGCCATCCAATACGTTGTGGAAGAAGCCGTGCGGGCAGGGCTGACCGATCTGTTGATGATTACCGGGCGGCAGAAGCGCGCGCTGGAGGACCACTTCGACCGCGAACCCGCGCTCGAAAGCGCCCTCGAACGCAAGGGCGATGTTGACCGGCTGGAGGCAGTACGCCACGCCTCCAGCCTGGGCCCGCTGCACTACGTGCGCCAGGGCGACCCCAAAGGTCTCGGCCATGCGGTCCTGTGCGCCCGCCAGCACGTCGGCTACGAACCCTTCGCCGTCCTGCTGGGCGACGACCTGATCGACGAGCGGGATGAACTGCTGATCGACATGATGGACGTCCAGGCCCGGACCGGCGGCTCCGTCGTGGCCCTGATCGAGGTGGATCCGGCGGAAATCAGTGCCTACGGCTGCGCCGACATTTCGGCGATACCGGGCGAGGACCACGTGCGGGTCAACCGGCTCGTGGAGAAACCCGACGTCGCCGATGCCCCGTCCAACCTGGCCGTGATCGGCCGGTACGTCCTCCACCCGGAGATTTTCGACGTCCTGGAGGACACCCCGCCCGGCCGCGGCGGGGAAATCCAGCTCACCGACGCCCTGCAGACCCTTGCGGTGTCCGACTGCGAGGGCGGCGGTGTCTACGGCGTGGTTTTCCGGGGCCGCCGGTACGACACCGGGGACAAACTGAGCTACCTCAAGGCAGTCATCTCGATCGCCTCCGACCGGGTGGAATTCGGCGAAGAGCTGCGGGCCTGGATGAAAGAGTTCGTCAGCTAGCGCGTATCCACGTCTTCGAACACCAGGAACGTCTGGGTGTCCAGGACCCCGGGCATGGACTGCAGCTGGTCGAAGATCACCCGGCGCAGGTCGATGTTGTCCACGGCGCGCACCAGCAGGATGACATCGAAATCCCCGCCCACCAGCGCGATGTGGTGGACCTCCGGGATGGCGCGCAGGAGTTCGCGCAGCTCGCGCCAGGAATGCTGGCGCACCTTCAGCGTGACGTAGGCCGAGGACTTCAAGCCGGCTTTGATGGGATCCACCAGGGCCGTGAACTTGGTCAGGACCCCTTCGCTGGTGAGCCGGGCAATCCTGGTGTAGGCGTGGGCACGGGAAATATGGACGTTCTCGGCCACCTGCGTCACGGACATCCGGCCGTCCCGGGTCAGCTCCGAAATGATGTTCCGGTCCACATCGTCCAGCGGCACCGCCACCTGGCCCGGCTCACGCTCTGCCATTCGTCTACAACCCCCGCCGGTAATCCAGCTCACACTTACGATTTGTCTACAAGATTAGGGCAAATTTGTGGACTTCTCCACGATTCGCGGTTGAGGTGGATACGAAACATCGGCTGGCGGCATACTGGGAAAGACTAGTGGCTACAGAAGGACGGACCAATGACGATCTCCGCAGACCACGCTGCGCATCAGCCCGCGACAGCGGAGCCGGGGCAGGCGACACAGCCGGCCGCGCAGCAGGATCCAGCCAGCGAGGCCGTGAGCAAGTTCGGCATCACTGTTGAGGACTACATGCTCCCGGCCCGCCATCAGATCCAGATGGTCGGCCCGGACGGCACCCTGAATCCCCACACGGAGCAGGGCACCCAGCCCGGGCACGAATACAGCCTGCCTTCCGAGGCCGAACTGCTGGCCGCCTACGAGCAGCTCGTCGTCGGCCGCCGCGTCAACGACCAGAACTCCGCGCTGGTCCGTCAGGGCCGCATGGCCGTCTACCCCTCAAGCCACGGCCAGGAAGCCTGCCAGGTTGCCGCCGCGCTGTGCCTTGCCGAGGGCGACTGGCTGTTCCCCACCTACCGCGACTCCGTGGCCGTGATGGCCCGCGGCGTTGACCCCGTCCAGACCATGACGCTGTTCCGCGGCGACTGGCACGGCGGCTACGACCCCGCCAAGAACAAAGTCGGCATCCAGTGCACGCCGCTGACCACCCAGCTGCTGCACGGCGTCGGCGTTGCCCACGCCGCCAAGCTGCGCGGCGAGGACACCGTGGTCCTGGCCATGTGCGGCGACGGCGCCACGAGCGAAGGCGACTTCCACGAGGCCCTGAACTTCGCCGCCGTCTTCCACCTGCCCGTGGTCTTCTTCGTCCAGAACAACCAGTACGCGATCTCCGTGCCGCTAGCGCACCAGTCCGTCGCGCCGTCGCTGGCCCACAAAGCCGTGGGCTACGGCATGGCCGGCGAACGCGTGGACGGCAACGACGTCGTCGCCCTGCTCGCCGTCCTCGGCCGGGCCGTCAAGCTCGCCCGCGAAGGCTCCGGGCCGCTCCTGGTGGAGGCCCACACCTACCGGATGCAGGCGCACACCAACGCCGACGACGCCACCCGCTACCGGCAGGACAGCGAAGTCGCCGAATGGGTGGCCAAGGACCCCCTGAGCCGCATGAAGACCTACCTGACGGACCGCGGCCTGCTCGACGACGGCCGCGCCGCCACAATCGCCGAAAAGGCGGAGGCGGTTGCCACGCAGCTGCGCGAAGGCCTCGGCGAAGAGGTTCCGGTGGAGCCGCAGGACCTCTTCAGCTACGTCTTCTCCACCCCGACCCCGCAGCTGAAGGAACAGTCCGCCATGCTCGCCGACGAACTGGCCCGCGACGCCGCATCCACCGCAACGGAGGCCGGCAAATGAGCCCCACCATCACCACGTCCTCCGAGGCGAACGGCAACGTCAGCGCCGCGACCGCCCGCGCCGCCGCCAAGGCTGCTGCCACCGCGGAGCTGACCGGCCCGCAGACCATCACGCTGGCCAAGGCCCTCAACACCGCGATGGCCGACGCCATGCACGCGGACCCCTCAGTCCTGGTCTTCGGCGAGGACGTCGGCATGCTCGGCGGCGTATTCCGCATCACCGACGGGCTCACCAAGACCTTCGGCACAAGCCGCTGCTTCGACACCCCGCTGGCCGAATCCGGGATCGTCGGCATGGCCGTGGGCATGGCCATGAACGGCATGCGCCCGGTCATCGAAATGCAGTTCGACGCGTTCGCCTACCCGGCCTTCGAACAGATCGTCAGCCACGTCGCCAAGATGCACAACCGCACCAAGGGCGCCGTCAAGCTGCCCATGGTCATCCGGGTCCCGTACGCCGGCGGCATCGGCGGAGTGGAGCACCACTGCGACTCCTCCGAGGCCTACTACGCGCACACCGCCGGCCTGAAGGTCTTCACCCCCGCCACCGTGGCGGACGGCTACCGGATGCTCCGCGAAGCCATCGACTCCGATGACCCCGTCATGTTCATGGAGCCCAAGAAGCTGTACTGGTCCAAGGACCAGGTGGACCTGGACGCGCTGCGCGCCGAGCACGCCGCGAACACCGAGCGCGGCACGTCCTCCGAGGGCCGGGCCGCCGTCGCCCGCCCCGGCACCGACGCCACGCTGATCGCCTACGGGCCGTCCGTCCCGACGGCGCTCGCCGCCGCGGCCGCCGCCGCCGAGGAAGGCCGCTCGCTCGAAGTGATCGACGTCCGCTCGATCGTCCCTTTCGACGACGAAACCGTCTGCGCCTCGGTCCGCAAGACCGGCCGCGCCGTGGTCATCGCCGAGGCCCACGGCTTCGCGTCCGTGGCCTCTGAAATCGTCGCCCGGGTCCAGGAACGCTGCTTCCACCACCTCGCCGCACCGATCCGCCGCGTCACCGGCTTCGACGTGCCTTACCCGGCGCCGAAGCTTGAGCACTACTACCTGCCCGGCGTGGACCGCATCCTCGACGCCGTTGACGACCTCCAGTGGGAAGACTGACCATGAGCGAACCGAAAGTATTCCTCCTCCCGGACCTGGGCGAAGGCCTTACCGAAGCCGAACTCGTGAACTGGCTCGTGGCCGTGGGCGATGAGATCCGCGTTGACCAGCCGATCGCCGAAGTGGAGACCGCCAAGTCCATGGTGGAGGTGCCCTCCCCGTACGCCGGCACAGTGGCCGTGCTGCACGGCGAGCCGGGCCAGACGCTCGACGTCGGCAAGCCGCTGATCTCCGTGATGCCGGTTGGTGCTTCCTCGTCCGCCCCCGGTGGTGCCGGCACGGATGATGCCGCCCCCGCCCCTTCGCCGGACGGCATTGCTGCAAGCAGCATGCCGTCCGGCTCCGACAGGCCCGATGCCACTCCCGGGGCGGCATCATCCGCGCCGGCTGGTTTCGCTTCTGGCTCACCGGCATCGCCTGGTGTTGTTGCTGACACCCCGGCCGCTGCCGCGGCTGAGGCGTATCGCGAGGAGGAGAAGGCTGGGTCCGGGAATGTCTTGATTGGTTATGGGACTCCGGGCGGGCATGGGGTTGCCCGGCGGACTCGGGCTCCTAAGCGGGCCGCCGCCGCTTCTTCAGTCGCCGAGTCGGTTTCCGGGGTGTCGGCTGCCGAGAAGGCTGCCGATGACCTGGTGCTCATGCGGACCCGCGTGCCGGGGAAGTTGGGGGCCGTTATTTCTCCGCTGGTTCGCCGGATGGCGCGCGATCATGGGGTTGATTTGGGGGGACTCCAGGGGTCGGGGGCCAGCGGGCTCATCATGCGGCGGGATGTGGAGGCAGTGATCAAGCCGTCTCCGGTGGCGGAGCGGGCGGTGGCGGAGCCTGCCGCTCCTGCTCCTGTTCCTGCCGCTCCTGCCGCGGCGTCTGCTCCGTCTGCTACGGATGCGCGGACCGGGCTGGGTATCTCCGGGCGTACCGCCGTGCGGGGCGTGCGCAAGGCTGTGGCGGCGAACATGACGCGCAGCCGGTCCGAGATCCCGGAAGCAACCGTGTGGGTGGACGTGGACGCCACGGCGCTCGTGGAGATGCGTGCCGCGCTGAAGAAGGCCGACCCGCACAACACGCCGGGGCTGCTGGCTTTCATCGCACGGTTCGTCGTCGCGGGGCTGAAGAAGTACCCGGAGCTGAACACCAGGATCGTAACCACCGAGGACGTCGCCGGCGGCGCCATGCAGGAGATTGTGGCCTTCGACGGCGTCAACCTCGGGTTCGCCGCGCAGACCGACCGCGGACTGATGGTCCCGTCCGTGCGGAACGCGGACAAGCTCAGCGCCCGCGAACTGGACGCGGAGATCCGCCGCCTCACCGCCGTCGTGCGCGAGGGCAAAGCGACCCCGGCGGAACTGGGCAGCGGCACGTTCACGCTGAACAACTACGGCGTGTTCGGCGTGGACGGATCCGCCGCGATCATCAACCACCCCGAGGTCGGGATCCTCGGCGTCGGGCGCATCATCGACAAGCCCTGGGTGGTCAACGGCGAGCTCGCGGTCCGCAAGGTCACCGAACTGACCCTCACATTCGACCACCGGGTGTGCGACGGCGGCGCGGCCGGCGGTTTCCTGCGCTACGTGGCCGACGCGATCGAGAACCCGGGGTCGGTGCTCGCGGACATGTAAGGCGGGCGGGGACCGCACGGCCAGTTCTGTTAGTTCTGTGCGGTCCCCTAATTCTGTGCGGTCCCCGGCCTCCGCTCCGTATTTTTCTCCGCTTTTTTCGCAGTCTCCTTTTCTGCTTTCCGCGCCGTGGAGGCCGAAAGCCGCCCCGCCAGCCACGATGCCGGCAGGAGCAGCAGCCAGAAGAACGGCGTGTAGGAGTTGAGGGCGAATGCCGCCGGAATCGAGAGCAGGAAGACCAGCGCCACGGCCAGCCGCGCGTTGAAGATACGGCCGTGGACGTGGGTGGCCATCTCCCGGGCCATCAGTCCGGCATGCTTCGCATAGCCCCAGATGGCGGCCAGCATCAGGTAGACCGCACCAATGTTCGCGGCGTACAAAATGCTTGGCCACGGCGTGGGGTCGTCGCCGTAGTCGCTGAGGATCGAGGTCGGACCGGGCAGCATGGCGATGAAGAACAACAGGGCCAGATTCAGCCAGGCCAATTTCGCGTTGAAGCGGCGGATGAGGGCAAAGTCCGAGTGGTGGGACATCCAGGTCTTGGCGATGATGACGAAGGACAAGGCGTAAGCCAGCAACTGCGGCAGGGCCGCGACCAGGGCTTCGTCCACCTGATCTGCGGGGATGCCCTCGGGCAGTTTCAGGTCCAGGGCCAAAAGGGTCAGGGCGATGGCGAAGACGGCATCGCTGAAGAACACCATCCGCTCCAGGGAAGTGCCGGAATTCAACGGGAGCCACCCCCAATCGTTCGGTGGAGCCACTGGCTCAGCGATGGAAGTTGCCCACAGGCTACACCGCGGCGGGAGCCAAGACGAGGGCATCCCGGTACATCAACTGCCTGGACCGCACGGGCACGCTCCCCGGGAATTGCCAGCAGGCATGGGTAGAATCGAGGCCTGTACAAAGCACCAACTCCACCGCACTACAACGCCGGAAAGCGTCGGAAATACGGAGATTCAATGTCACGATGGCTCGAGGTCGGTCCGGACAACTACGTACTGACAACTCAAGGTTCCCTGCTCAACACAGGCCTGGTGGTCGGCACCGAGCGCGCCATGGTGATCGACACCGGCGGCGGCCCCCGGCAGGGCCGTGAGATCCTGGCCGCCGTGCGGGAAAAGACCGGGCTGCCGCTGGTGGTGGTCAACACGCACGCCCACTACGACCACTTCTTCGGCAATGCCGTCTTCGCCGACGACGGCGTCACCGAATTCTGGGCGCACGAGAACTGCGCAGCGGAAATCGAGGAGAACGGCGACGAGCAGCGCCGGCTCGTGGTCTCGGATGAGCCGGAAATGGCGGCAGGGCAGGGCACCGACGCTGAGGTGGTGGTACCGAATGCGATCGTGAAAGATCAGCCGGTACTGGTGGACCTTGGCGGGCAGAGCGTGACCTTGTTCTATCTGGGCCGCGGCCACACCGACGGCGACCTCCTGGTCGGCTCGGCCAGCACCCTCTACGCCGGTGACCTCGTGGAGCAGGGTTCACACCCATCGTTCGAGGACTCATTCCCGGAAGACTGGGCCGACGCCCTCCGCCACCTGTCCGCGCTGCGGCACCGCTACGAATTCCTGATTCCCGGCCACGGCGAACCGTGCTCGGACCAGTTCGTCAAGACCATGGCCAACACCATGACCACCGCGGTCCGGCAGGCTATCCAGGCCACCCGGGAAACCCCGGACGACGCGACGAAGGCCATCCCGATTTTGCCGTACGGTCCAGAGCAGTCGCGCTGGTTCATCAAGCGCCTGCAGGACACGCAGGCCAACCGCTAACCCAGGATTTTGGTGGCTGAGCGGCAGTGTGCCCGTCCCTGCCCCTAGACTTGTGCCTTGAACGATGTCAATCGAGCACTGCAGCGGTCTGCGCTGTGATCCCTGGGGGGAACAAACATGCCAGAACCGGTCGAGAACAAGACCGCCAACGCCCTCGCTGAAGCTGAAACAGCTGCAGAGCAGGGCCAACTCCCGCGCCGGAGAGACCGCCGCCGCGGTGATGACTCCGACGCCTGGACAGGAACCATGCCCATTATTTCCAGCAACCAGGCCGAACAACGCCCGACAGCACCCAGCAGTTCCTGGGCGGAGGCTGCCGCCGCCGCCGACGCGCCGCCCGCGCGGCCCCAGCCTGCAAAACCGTCCAAGGACCCTGCCATGAAGCCGCCTGCCCCCCAGGCCGCTCCCGCCGTGCCGGCCCAGCCCACCCGTTCCACACGCTCGGCCAGCAAGGCAGCCGCCCTGGCGGACGCCCCGGTGCCCGATTTCATCAGTTCCCCGGGTCTTTTTGTCCGCGAGCAGAAACCCCGGCCCGTCGGCGGTTTCCGCGGGGCCCTCTACAACCTGACCGGCGGCGGACTGAACCTGGGCCCGAGTGCCCGGCAGCGTGAAGAAGACGAGCTGGCACGGCGCATCTCCCGCCAGCTCCAGGGCAGCTACAACACGGCGGTCCTGAGCCTGAAGGGCGGCATCGGCAAGACCTCCACCACGGTCGGCGTCGGCCTGACCCTGGCCGAGTTCCGGGGCGATCCTCCCTGCGCGATCGACGCCAACCCCGATTCCGGGGACCTTGTGGAGCGTGCCCTCGGCGAGGGGATCTACCAGCAGCAAAGCCCGCGCACCATCACGGACCTGCTCAAGAACATCGAGTCCGTCGATTCCCTCACGGCGCTGGCCCGCTACATGCACCATGCCGGCCGGCTCCACCTCATTGCCGGTGAACAGGATCCCGAGGTATCGGATTCGCTGACGGCCGAGGCCTACCTGCGGATCCGCAAGCTCATCGCCGGCTACTACTCTGTGGCCCTGATCGATTGCGGCACGGGCGTGACGCACAACGCCATGAGCGGGATCCTGCAGTCGGCGGACAACCTGATTATCGCGGCCGGCTATGCCGTCAGCGGCGCTAAGCGGGCCCGCAGCACCCTGCACTGGCTGGCCAGCCACGGCTACGAAGACCTGGCCCGCAACGCCGTCGTGGTCATCACTGACAAGGACGAGGTGTCCACCCGGGTGGACAAGGACGCCATCGAGGAACACCTGTCCGGCATCTGCCGGCAGCTCATCGCCGTTCCTCACGACCGCGGAGTGGCCGACGGCGACCTCGTCACCCTGGACGTGCTGCGCCCCGATACACGGCGGGCCTACCGAGAGATCGCCGCGGCAATCGTCGACGGGTACAGCTGAGCCGTCCGGCCGGGCCGCCGCACCAGATTAGGGCGCGGTAGATTAAGGCATGGCCAACAACTTCATCGGGGATGACGCCGCACGCCACCTGCAGGACCTGCTTTTGGGGACCGACAACGTCGAGGACTTCCTGAACCGCCTCGCGGAATTCTCGGCCGCCACACTGAGCCACACCACCGGCGCCGAGGTTGAGTGCGGCGTCACGCTGCAGCGCCGCAAACGGACCATGACGGTCGCGGGCAGCAGCCCCCGGGCCGTGGTGCTGGACCGCATCGAACAAAGCCTCGGTGCTGGCCCCTGCATCGAGGCGCTGCGGACCAAAACCGTCATCCTGCTCGCGGATGTCGACGCCGACTCCCGCTGGCCCGACTACCAGCTCCAACTCGCAGCCAACGGCTGTCGCAGCACGCTCGGCGTCCCACTGGAAATCGGCGAGGACGCCGCCGCGGCACTGAACTTCTTCGGCGCGGACACCGGACTGTTCACCGAGGACATCATTGCGGAGGCGGCCGGATTCGCCGATCTCGCCGGTCGTGCCCTGCGGTTGGCCGTGCGGATCGCAACCGCCCAGTCCCGGGCGGAGGACATGCAGGCCGCCATGGAACGCCGGACCTCCATTGACCTCGCCTGCGGTGTGATCATGGCGCAGAACCGCTGCTCCCAGGACGAGGCCATGGCCATCCTGACCCGGGTGTCCAGCAACCGGAACCAGAAGCTCCGTGATGTGGCCGCTGACGTGCTGCGCAACCTCACCAGCGAAGAAGTCCGTACCCACTTCGACGCCTAGGCAAAGTTCGGCCGCGGAGGATGCCTAGGATGAACGGGATGACAACCACACGCCTCGCCCCCTTCAGCCTCCGCAGCATCGCCGTTCCCGCGTTCGGGCCGGCCCTCATGTTCAGCCTGGGTGAAGGTGCCATCCTCCCCGTGGTTGCCCTGTCCGCCCGCGACCTCGGGGCCTCCGTGGCCGGCGCTGCGTTGATTGTCACGCTGATCGGACTCGGATCCTGGTTCTTCAACTTGCCGGCGTCCCTGATCACGCTGAAGTTCGGTGAACGCTGGGCGATCGTAGGGGCCGCTGCCGCCAGCGCGTTAGCCCTCGCCGCCGCGGCCGTCGCCCCGCTGTTCTCCGGCGGCCTCTGGGTGCTGGCTGCGGCGATGGTGGTGGTGGGGATGGCCGCCAGCGTTTTCAGCCTCGCCCGGCAGAAATACCTGACCGAGGCCGTCCCGGTCATGGTCCGGGCCAGTGCACTGTCCACGCTCGGCGGCGTCAACAGGATCGGGATCTTCATCGGCCCGTTCATCGGCGCCGTCGTGATGCAATTTGCCGGCATCAGCGGAGCCTACTGGGCCGGCGTCGTGGCCATGGCCGCCGCCGCGGCGGTATCGGTCACCATCCCCGACCTTGAGGCGAAGCCGCTGCCGTCAAGCGACGTGGCGCAGCAGCAGCCCACCCTGCGCAGCATCGCGGTGTCCCACGCGGGGGTCTTCCTGAGTGTGGGCGCGGGGGTCCTGCTGCTGAGCGCGCTGCGGGCCTCCCGCCAGGCCGTCATCCCGCTGTGGGCCGATCACCTGGGCATGGACCCCACGCAGGCTTCCCTTATCTACGGCATTTCCGGGGCGATCGACATGCTGGTGTTCTACCCGGCAGGCAAGCTGATGGACCGCAAGGGCCGGCAGTGGGTGGCCGTGCCGTCCACGATCATCATGGGTACGGCCATGGTGCTGATCCCGCTCAGCACGGGCTTCGTCTCGCTCATGCTGGCGGCGCTCCTGATCGGCTTCGGCAACGGGATCAGTTCCGGCCTGAACATGACGCTCGGGGCCGACTTCTCGCCGGACAACGGACGTGGCCAGTTCCTGGGCATCTGGCGCTTCATGGCCGACGCCGGGTCAACCGGCGGGCCCGTGCTGCTGTCCGCCGTTACCGCCGTCGCCTCCCTGGGGGCCGGGGTTGCCGCGACCGGCGTGATCGGCTTCGCCGCCGCGGCAGTGTTCGCCGTGACGATTCCGCGCCTGAAGCACCGCCGGAACTACTGAACCCCAGAACTCTTGACGGGTCGGGCGGCCAGGCCGAACAACCACACGCCTGCGACGGTGGCGAGGTAGCCGGCAATAATGATCAGCGACGTTCCGGCCCAGAAATAACTGATGGTGCTGATCTGCCCGCCCGGGCCGATGCTCAGCAGGGCATAGGCGGCCACCGCGGCAGCTGCAAGGCCGGTGAGCACGGGAAGCGCCACCCACAGCCTGGCCGAGGCCCAGTGCGTGTTGTAGCCCTCCCAGACGTTCCAGCGGGGACCCCGGCGGATGATCAGCCAGCCGGCCGGGATCATGAAGGCTCCCACCACCAGGAAGGCTGCCACCACGTCGGCCGGCCGGTGCCACTGGTTGATCAGGGTCGAAACCCCCGTGGCGACGGCGAAGCTGCCGCCCAGGAACCCAGCCAGCGGCCGCCAGCGCGGCGAGACCATCAGGAACACGGCAGCCGCGGCGGAGGCCGCCATGGTGGTGTGGCCCGAAGGCAGCGAATTCAGTTCCAGCGTCTCCACACCCCGGTACGGCCGGACCGGGAGCAGGTCCTTCAGGATCTGCGTGGCCACATTGGCGCCCACGCAGGCCGCAATCGCAATCGCGGCCGCAGACCAGCGGCGCCGCAGGATGGTGACAAAGACCACCACGATCGAGGCGATCACCATGGAGAGCGCCGGCAGCCAGTCCAGCAGTTTGGTTGCGGCCTTGCCCGCGGTGCCGCTGAGCTCCACCGCCTCCACGAGGGCGGATTCGTCAATGAACTGCCCGGCGGTGGTCCGCACGAAGAACACATAAGTGGCGGCCAGTGCGGCGACGCAGAAAAGCGTGGCCAGCACGAACAGTGCGGCCGTTCTCTTGCCGGGGGACCGCCGCGCCTTCGGATCCGCCCGCGGATCCTGGACTTGGGATTCCGGGACCTGCATCTCCGGGACTTGGATCTCCTGGACCTGGGTCTTCGGAGTTGGGGTTTTCTGAATCTGGGCAGACGGGTCCCATAGGGTGCGTTCCTGCCGAAAAGTCATGCCATTAAGGGTCCCACAGAACCCTGCGCGCCAGCTGAAGGGCCGGTGCAGGGCCCGGCGCGGCGGGGAGTAGCGGCCGCCGAAAAAGCAGGTACCCACTACTCGTGCGGCTCCGGAAGGGAGTTCGTAGAGTCGGGTGTGCCGGCGTGGCTTGTCCCCGGCACTACGCTCCTTGAGCGGGGCCGGCGGAGACGAGTTTCCTGGAACAGGGACTCACCCCCAGTCGACGCCGGCCCAATCAAGGACCTTCGCCCCAGCTGACACTGCCTCCCTGTGCCACATCCCCATGCAGCTTCCCTGTGCAACATTCCCATGCAGCTCCCCATGCAACCTCCCCATGCAACATCCCGATTCGACACCCCAGTACAGTGGCACCATGCCCGCCCTCCCCACGCACCCCCCGGCACCCCTCGACACACCCCTGCCCGGCCTGGATGAGCTCCTGGCCGGCGCCTATGTTGTGAGCCTGCCGATGCGCGTGAAGTTCCGCGGCATCCTGCAGCGCGAGGCCCTGCTGCTCCGCGGACCGCTGGGCTGGGGAGAATTCGCCCCCTTCCCCGAGTACGGCGACGCCGAGGCCTCCCGCTGGCTGGGTGCCGCTGTCGAAGCTGGCTGGTCCGGGTTCCCGGCGCCGCTGCGGGACAGCATCCCCGTCAACGCCACAGTCCCTGCCGTGCCGTCGCACCAGGTGCCCGAAGTCCTGGCCCGTTTCGGCCGGGTAGATGCGGTCAAGATCAAGGTTGCCGAACGCGGCCAGACCCTGGACGAGGACGCCGCCCGGGTTGCCGCCGTCAGGGAGGCGCTGCCGGACGCCGCCATCCGGGTGGACGCGAACGGCGGCTGGGACGTGCCGGGCGCCGTCGCGGCACTCACACGGCTCGCCGCCGTCGGGCTCGAATATGCCGAACAGCCCGTGCCGGAGATCGCTGGCCTCGCCGAGGTTCGGCGGCAGCTCCGAGCTGCCGGAGTTCCCGTACTGATTGCCGCGGACGAGAGCGTGCGCAAAGAAGATGACCCCCTCAAAGTGGCGCGCGCCGGCGCCGCGGACCTGATCGTGGTCAAGGTCGCCCCGCTCGGGGGAGTACGGCGTGCCCTGGAGATCGTGGCGCGGGCCGGGCTGCCCGCCGTCGTGAGTTCGGCGCTGGACACCTCGGTGGGGATCCGCGCGGGGCTGGCCCTCGCCGCCGCCCTGCCCAAGCTGCCGTACGCCTGCGGCCTCGGCACAGTGTCCCTTCTCGCCGCCGATGTCACGGAAGATTCCCTGGTTCCCGACGACGGCGTGATCGCCCTCCGCGACGTCCGCCCGGCGCCGGAACTGCTGGCCGCACACGCAGCATCCCCGGACCGCCGGGACTGGTGGCTGGACCGGCTGCGGCGGGTGCATGCCGTGCTGGAGCTGAGCCGTTCATCGGATCTTCACCCGGGGGACGGGTCCGCGTAGTCCGCGGCTGGAAGGGTGGGCGCGACCGCAACTCACCCCATGGAAGGTCTCTCCATGTCTGTCTCCTCCGGACGCACGTTTTCCCTGCTCCCCATGCTCGGCCACACCAAAGGCAAGCGGAGCCCCGTCACCTGCGCGCTGAAATGCGACAACGCCTGCTCTGGCGAGGTCTGCAACACCAGTAGCAACAGCTACTTCCGTGACATCGCCTCCGCCACGATGTCCCGCCGTGCCGCCCTGGGCTTCGGCGCCGCCGGCGCTCTCGCCGTCGCGTTCGGGAACGCCGTGACCTCGGCCGGACCCGCCGTCGCCGATGGCGGGCCGGGCCTCGCGGCCGCCGCCAAGGACGGGTTTGGAAAGTCCAAGCTGCAGTTCACCGCCATCGCTCCGGTGGACGCCGCCGTCGACCAGCTCACCGTCCCCGCCGGGTTCACCTGGCAGCCGGTCATCCGCTGGGGCGACCCGCTCTTCAACGACTCGCCGGCCTTCGACATCGACCACCAGAGCGCCGCGGCGCAGGCCCGCCAGTTCGGCTACAACAACGACTACACGGACATCCTGCCGATAGATGGCTCCAAGGACCGCCGGGCCGTGCTCTTCACGAACCACGAATACACGAACGAGAACATCATGCTGCCGGCCGGGTTCGACGCCGCCGAGACCCGCGCGATCGGCCGGGCCGCCCATGGCCTGACGGTGGTCGAGCTGGAGCGCAAGAACACCAACAAGCCCTGGAGCTACGTCCGCGGCGCCGGACTGAACCGCCGCTTCCTGACGGACACCACCTACGAGCTCGACGGCCCCGCCGCCGGATCCGCGCTCCTGAAGACAGTCGCCGACCCCTCCGGCCGGGCCATCAAGGGCACGCTGGGCAACTGCTCCGGCGGAACCACCCCGTGGGGCACCATCCTGTCCGGCGAGGAAAACTTCAACGGCTATTTCGCCACGCCCGGAACCTCCGAGTCGGACAAGCGCTACGGGCTGACCAGCAAGCCCACCGCCCGCCAGTGGGAACTTGATGACCCGCGCTTCGACACCCGCAACCCCGGATACGGGAACGAGGCCAACCGCTTCGGCTGGATCGTGGAAGTGGACCCCTTCGACCCCTCCTCCACACCGCGCAAGCACTCGGCAATGGGCCGCTTCAAGCATGAGGGCGCCAACGTGATCATCGCCAAGTCCGGCCACGTGGTGGCCTACATGGGCGACGACGAGCGCTTCGACTACCTGTACAAGTTCGTCTCGGCCGGCACGTACCGGCCCGGCAAAACGGCGGCGGACCGCAAGAACAACCTCACGCTGCTCTCGGAGGGTGACCTGTACGTCGCCAAGTTCACGGGCAACTCCCCGGCGGCCGGGTTCGACGGCACCGGGAAGCTTCCGGCCGACGGAGCCTTCGACGGCGCCGGCGAGTGGCTGCCACTCGTGGTGGGCGGACAGTCCAAGGTGGCCGGGATGTCCGTGGAAGAAGTGCTGGTGTACACCCGCCTCGCCGCGGACAAGGTGGGCCCCACCAAGATGGACCGCTGCGAGGACGTCCAGCCCAGCCTGCACACCGGCAAGGTCTACGTGGTCTGCACCAACAACGCGGACCGCGGCAAGCCGGGCAAGGAAGGGGCCACCGAGGTCAATCCCCGAACCCTGAATCGTGACGGCCACATCGTCGAAATCACAGAGACCGGGGACCAGACCTCCACCACGTTCGGCTGGAACCTGCTGATGGTCTGCGGCGATCCGACCAAGAACTCCGCCGCGTACTTCGCCGGGTTCCCCGCCAGCCAGGTCTCACCCATCTCCTGCCCGGACAACGTGGCCTTCGACTCCGTGGGCAACCTCTGGATCTCCACCGACGGCGCGCCTTCCAGCATCGGCTACGCCGACGGCCTCTTCAAGGTGACCCTGGACGGTGCCGAACGCGGCCGGGTGGAACAGTTCCTCGCCGTCCCGCGCGACGCAGAGACCTGCGGCCCGGTCATCCACGACGAGGAACGCACCGTGTTCGTCGCCGTGCAGCACCCGGGCGAGGAAGGCACGTTCGCCGAACAGCACTCCTACTTCCCGGACTACGTCGGCGCGGGCACGACGCCGAAGCCGGGCCAGGTGCGCGCCCCGCGTCCGTCCGTGGTCCAGGTGTTCCGCACCAACGGCTAGCCAGCCGCCACAGCACCACGGCACCGCGGGGTCACTTCGCGCCCATGACTTTGGGGGCTCTGGATGGGCGCGATCTGACCCCGCGCTGCTTGTGCGGGCGGGCGGAGGGGCTGGGGAGGGCAGGGGGTGAGGCCCGAACTGATAATTTGGGACTGTGAATAATCCGGCCGAATTGGTTGTCCCCAGAGTCCAGGCTGCAATTGCCACCGCGTTCGGCGAAGAGTTCCGGCAGGCGGACCCGGTGGTCAGGCCCTCCCAGTTCGCCGACATCCAGATCAACGCCGCCATGGCCCTGGCCAAGAAGGCCGGCCTGCCGCCGCGGGACGCCGCCGCAAAGATCGTGGAGGCCCTGAACCTGGACGGCATCTGCACCAGCGTGGAAATCTCCGGGCCCGGCTTCATCAACCTGAGCTTTGACGGCACGTGGATCGAGGAACTGCTCAACGCAGAGTCGGTCCGGGCCGCGTCCCCGGCCACGGCAGTCACGCCCGCCGCGACACCGCAGCGCGTCGTCGTCGACTATTCCTCCCCGAACGTGGCCAAGGAAATGCACGTCGGCCACCTGCGCACCACAGTGGTGGGGGACAGCCTCGTCAAGGTGCTCGAGTCCCTCGGCGACACCGTGATCCGGCAGAACCACATCGGGGACTGGGGCACACCGTTCGGCATGCTGATCGAGCACTGGCTCGAGATCGGCGAGGACTCCCCGGAGGCGGCGCTGCTGGTGGAGGACCCCAGCGCGTTCTACCAGGCCGCGCGGGCCAAGTTCGATGCCTCGGCCACGGACGCGGAAGGCTTCGCCACCCGGGCCCGGCTCCGCGTGGTTGCCCTGCAGGGCGGCGACGCCGAGACCTTCGCCGTCTGGCAGCGGCTCGTCGCCCAGTCCAAGCGCTACTTCAACGCCATCTACTCCACGCTGGGCATCAGCCTCACCGACGACCACATCGCGGGCGAAAGCTCCTACGACGCGCATCTGGCACAGCTGTGCCAGGAGCTCGAGGACCGCGGGCTCGCCCGGATCAGCGACGGCGCCCTTTGCACCTTCCCCGAGGGCTTCAGCGGCCGCGACGGGCAGCCGCTGCCGCTGATCATCCGCAAATCCGACGGCGGCTACGGCTACGGCACCACCGACCTCGCCACCATCCGCTACCGCGTCCGCGATCTGGCCGCCAACCGGATCCTCTATGTCGTGGGCGCCCCGCAGAACGTCCACCTGCGCATGGTCATGGCCAGCGCCCGGGACGCCGGCTGGCTGCCGGACACGGTCGAGGCCGTGCATGTGCAGATCGGCAACGTGCTCGGCGAGGACGGGAAGATCCTCAAGTCCCGGTCGGGTGCCCCGGTGAAGCTCATGGCCCTGCTCGAGGAGGCCGTGGACCGGGCCCGGGCCGTCATCGACGCGAGCCGGCCCGAGCTCAGCGAGGAGGAACGCGCCGTGACCGCCCGCCAGGTGGGCATCGGCGCCGTCAAGTACGCCGACCTCTCCACCGGCCACGACACCGAGTACGTCTTCGACTTCGACCGCATGCTCGCCCTCAGCGGCAACACCGGACCCTACGTGCAGTACGCCGCGGCGAGGATCCGCTCCATCCTTCGCAAAGCCGGGGTGCTGGAGCAGATCACCAGCGGTCTCGACGGCGGCACGCCGGCATCCGCAGCTGCGGCGGCCGGCGCCACCGGCGAAAACGGGCCCGCGACGGCGATCGCCGTCGTCGAACCCGCAGAACGTGCCCTGGCCCTGCATCTGCTGGAGTTCGACGCGACGCTGAACAAGGTCCGGGAGGCGCTCGAGCCGCACCGGCTCTGCGGCTACCTGTTTGAGCTGGCGCAGCTGTTCACGGCCTTCTACGACCAGTGCCCGGTGCTCAAGGCCGAGGAATCCGTGCGGGACTCGCGGCTGGCCCTGTGTGCGCTGGCGCTGCGCCGCCTGTCCGGCGGCCTGGAGCTGCTGGGCATCGAAACGCCGGAGAACATGTGAGTCCGGCGGATTCCGCGCCGGCCTCGTCCACGCCAGGCCTTGCCGCGGTGGAGGCCGCACGGATCGCCGTCGACACCCTGCTCGAAGCCGGTGTGCGCCAGGTGGTGGTGTCCCCGGGCTCGCGTTCGGCACCCATGGCCTACGCCCTGGCCGAGGCAGAGGCCGCCGGACGGGTTGAGCTGCTGGTCAGGATCGACGAACGTTCGGCCGGTTTCACGGCGCTGGGCGTGGCCTTGTCCACCGGCGCCCCCGCCGCCGTCCTCACCACCTCCGGGACCGCCGTCGGCAACCTCCTGCCGGCCGTCATGGAAGCCAACCACGCCGCCGTGCCGCTCGTGGTCATCTCCGCCGACCGGCCCGAGGAACTGCGGGGGACCGGCGCCAACCAGACCACCGTGCAGCTGGACCTGTTCGGCGAGCACGTGCGGTTCGCCGCCGACGTGCCCGCGGGCAGCGATCCGCGGCGCGCCGTGGATACGGCCCTCAGCGCCGCCACCGGGGCCTTCGAGGACGCCCCTCCCGGTCCTGTCCAGCTCAACCTGGCCTTCCGTGATCCGCTGGTCCCGGCCGTGGGCGACGGGCTTCCCGCCGCGGCGGGCCGGAGCGTATACCGGGCCGCCCGGAACCCCCTGGCGCTGGACTTTCCGGCCGCGTCGGCGGCCCTGCCGGAGCGGCGCACCGTGGTGCTGGCCGGGCACGACGCCGGCCCGGTCGCCGAGGCGTTCGCCCGCGCGCACGGCCTGCCGCTGCTTGCCGAACCGTCCTCCAACGCCCGATTCGGACCCAACGCCGTGGGCCCCTACCGGCTGCTGATCGACCACTTCGGCACGGATTCGGCACAGCCGATCGAGCGCGTGGTCCTCTTCGGCCGGCCGACGCTCTCCCGGCCGATCAGCGCTTTGCTGGAGCGGGCGGATGTCCCCTCGGCCCTGTACCAGCCCGTCCCGGTGGCCTGGTACGAACCCGGCCGCCGCACCGAACTGCCGCTGGAATCCCTGGCGGACCTGGCCGAGTTCGCCGGCCGCGGAGCCGCCTCGTGGCTCGATGCCTGGCTGCTGGCAGGAGCCGCCGCGCAGCACGCCGTGGACCTCATCCTTGCCGCGTCCCCTGCCGCGACCGGACCGTCCGCGGGCGCCGAGATCTGGAAGCACGCCCGCGGACAGCTGATGCTGGGCTCCTCGAACGGGATCCGCGACGTGGACCTGGCCGGGGCACCGCCCGCGGAACCGCAGGCCACCATGTTCGCCAACCGGGGCCTGGCCGGGATCGACGGCACCACGTCCACCGCCACGGGGATCGCGCTGGGCGGGCGCCAGGAAACCACCGTTTTCATGGGGGACGTGACGTTCCTGCACGACGCCGGTGGACTCCTGCTCGGCGCCGGGGAGGCCGAACCCCAGCTGCGGATCGTGGTGCTCAACGACGCCGGCGGTGCCATCTTCGGGCTCCTGGAGCACGGCGCAGTGGCCGCGGCGGGGCGCTACGGCGACGCCGTCGAACGCCTCTTCGCCACCCCGCAGCGGGTGGACGTCGCAGCCCTGGCCGCGGCATACGGCGTCGGGCATCAGGCGGTGGGCACGACGGCGGAACTCGCCAAAGCGCTGTCCCAGCCTTTGGAGGGCCGCAGCATCATCGAAGTGCGCACGGACCGGCACCGGCTCGGGGAACTGCACCGCGCCATCCGGGCCGCCGTGGCCACGGCCGTGGAAGGCCTCCCGCGGACGTAGCCCAGGTTTCCGCTACAAAAAAGGACAGCCGCTACGTGGATCCACGTAGCGGCTGTCCTTAGTCGGTGCGGCATACCGGAATTACAGCACCCGGCTCAGGAACTCCTTGGTGCGGGGATGCTGCGGGTTGGCCAGGACTTCGCGCGGGTCGCCGGATTCCACAACCACGCCGCCGTCCATGAACGTCAGGCGGTCGCCGACCTCGCGGGCGAAGCCGATCTCGTGGGTCACCACGATCATGGTCATGCCGGACTTGGCGAGGTCCTTCATCACGTTCAGGACATCGCCCACGAGTTCCGGGTCGAGCGCGGACGTGGGCTCGTCGAACAGCATGAGTTCGGGGTCCATGGCCAGGGCCCGGGCAATAGCGACGCGCTGCTGCTGGCCGCCGGAGAGCTGGTTCGGGTAGTGGCCGGCGCGGTCGCCGAGCCCCACGCGGTCCAGCAGCTCCAGTGCCCGCTTCCGGGCCACGGCCTTCGACTGGCCCTTGACCTGGATCGGGGCTTCCATGATGTTCTGCATGGCCGTTTTGTGCGGGAACAGGTTGAAGCGCTGGAACACCATGCCGATCTCGCGCCGCTGGGCTGCGATTTCCTTGGTCTTCAGGTCATGGAGCCTGCCCTTGACCTCGCGGTAGCCGATCAGCTCGCCGCCCACGGAAATGCGTCCAGCGCTGATGGTCTCGAGCAGGTTCACGCAGCGGAGCATGGTGGACTTGCCGGAACCGGACGGGCCGATCACCACCGACACCTCGCCCTGGTTGACGGTCAGGTCGATGCCGCGCAGCACGTGGTGGTGGCCGTAGTACTTGTGAAGGCCCTCGATCTGGACCAGTGGTTTCTCAGTGGTGATCGTCATTTCGCCTCCTCCTCGGGGAAGTCCATTTTCAGGTCCGGCTCGGCCTCGGCGCTGGTAGCCACCGCCGCGGAGGCCTTGGCTGCCGCGGGGTTGATTGCCGCCGGAACCCGGTTGTCCACGCCCTTGCCGTAGTGCGCCTCAATGAAGTGCTGGCCCACCATCAGCAGGCTGGTCACCAGCAGGTACCAGAAAGCAGCAACAATCAGGAGCGGAATCGGAAGGTAAATGCGGTTGGCCAGGGCATTGGTCGCGAAGGTCAGGTCCAGCGTGAACGGTACAGCCAGAACCAGGGAAGTGGTCTTCAGCATGCCGATGGTCTCGTTGCCGGTAGGCGGAACGATGACGCGCATGGCCTGCGGCAGGATGATCCGCCGCATGATCTTGCCCTTTGTCATGCCGAGTGCCTCGGCAGCCTCACTCTGGCCCGTGTCTACGGACTTCAGGCCGGCCCGGAAGATCTCCGCGAGATACGCGGACTCATTCAGGCCCAGGCCAAGGATGGCCGGGATCAGGCCGTGCGTGGGATCCGAGGTCACCCAGGTGACGGTTGCAGGACCAAACGGGATTCCGAGAACGATCGTCGGATAGAGAACAGTTGCCAGTCCCCAGAAGAGCAACTGGGTGTACACCGGGGTGCCGCGGAAGAACCAGACCCAGGTCCAGCTGGACCAGCGGAACACAAAGTTCTCGGACTGCCGCATGAAGGCCAGGAGGATGGCCAGGACGATCGCCAGGACCATGGAGGCAAACGTCAGGAACAGTGTCCACATCACGCCCTGGACCACCTTGGTGTCCAGGATGTAGGTGCCCACGACGTCCCAGCGGAAGTTGGGGTTCGTGAACAGGCTCTGCAGGAAGGCGACAAGGAACCCGACGATGATGATGGCGCTGATCCAGCGGCCGGGGTGCCGCACCGGTACTGCGTTGTTCAGTACCGGTGCTGCTTCAGCGTCCTGATGGCTGTCCATCTGTTCCCCTGCTGTTGGTGGGGTTGAGGAGAGGCTCAAGATGTCGCCGCCGGGTTGACCTGGGACGTGGTGATGGCACCGTCAGCGGCGCCCCAGCCCTCAAGGATCTTCTTGTAGGAGCCGTCCTGCATCAGTTTGGTGACGGTCTTCTGGATGACGTCGGCCAGGGCCGTGTCGGACTTGGCGACGGCGATGCCCTGGGGTGCGGCGTCGTAGACCTCGCCGAGCTTTTCGAGCTGGCCGTTGGTCTGGGTCAGCGCGTAGCCGATGATGGGCGAGTCGGCGGCCATCGCATCGATGCTGCCGTTGACCAGGCGGGTGGTGATATCCGTCTGGGTCTTGAGCGTCACGATGTTGATGGGCTGCTTGCCCTCGGCCAGGCACTTCTTGTTGCGGCCGGAGAGGTCCGGGTCCTCCTGGATGGTGCCGGTCTGCACGCCGATGGACTTGCCGCAGAGGTCATCCAGCGAGACCTTCTTCGGGTTGCCCTTCTGCACGGCCCAGCCGGTGCCGGCCTGGTAGTAGCTGACCATGTTCACCGCGGCGAGCCGCTCCGGGTTGATCGTGAAGGAAGAGATTCCGAGATCGTACTTCGGGCCCAGGGCCGGAAGGATGCCCGTGAATTCGGCCGTCTGGACCTGGACCTTCAGGCCCAGCGCGGCGCCGATCGCCTTGGCGATGTCGACGTCGTAACCCACGGCGGTCTGGCCGTCGGTGCCGAGGAATTCCGCAGGGGCATAGGAGGTATCCGAGCCCACCGTCAGGGTGCCTTTGGACTTGACCGCTTCAGGCAGCATGGCGGCCAGCGCGTCGTCCTTCTGGACCGTGCTGGGGTCAAAACTGGCCGCGGCACTGCCGGAAGCGGTGGCCGCGCCGCCGGTCCCGGTCTCGGAGGCGTTCGTGCAGGCCGTGAGGGCCAATGCGCTCACGGCGAGGACCGTGGCGGCCTTGAGTGCGGGGTTGCTCAGGAGCGAACGGGAGATCTGCATTTTCTTACCTTTTTGTTGCAGGAGGGATGCGTATTCAAGTCGATATAAAAAGTGTATCGCCGACAAAGAGATGTACGTCACAGAAAACTAAGTTTCACTATTGGATAACTAAACCAGACCCGAATGCAATATCTCCAATACCCGATGTGTCTGTAATCCCGGATTCCTGCCGGTTCGGCGGCCTCTGCGGGCCCTGCCGTTTGGGCGTCACGGCCCCCGCTGGCCCCGCAGGCCTCCCGGGCCTCCCAGGCCCCGCAGACCCCGCGAGTCCCGCGAGCTAGCTGCTGATTCCCAGCGACTCCAGCATGGGGCGGAACTTCGCCCACGTCTCGGCGAGCTCGGTCTCGGGCACCGAGCCATCCACCACGCCGCAGCCCGCGTACAGCCGGACCGTCTGCGGGGATTCGATGACGGCGCCGCGCAGCGCGATGCCCCACTCGCCGTTGCCTGCCGCGTCCAGCCAGCCGACCGGGCCGGCATACGGGCCGCGGTCCAGGTGCTCAAGCTTGCGGATCAGGGCACCCGCCACGGTGGTGGGGGTGCCACAGACCGCGGCGGTCGGGTGCAGGGCGTTGATCAGGGCCAGGCAGGTGGGGACGTGGCCTTCCACCTCGGCCAGTTCGGCCTTCACATCCGAGGCCAGGTGCCACACGTTGGGCAGTTCCAGGATGAACGGTTCGCTGTGCGCGTTCATGGCCTCGGAAAACGGGGCCAGTTGCGTGGTCAGTGACTGGATGGCGATGTCGTGCTCGTGCCGCTGCTTCTCGGAGCCGGCCAGCACGCGCTCGGCGAATTCCAGCGGGGAGCCGTCCATGCCGTCGGCGTCCCGGCGGTCCAGGGTGCCGGCCAGGACGCGGGCCTGGGCAGTGCGGCCCTCCACCTGGATCAGCATTTCCGGCGTGGCCCCCACGAGTCCGTCCACGCCGTAGGTCCAGCACTCACGGTAGCGGGCGGACAGTTCACGCAGCACCTGGGCGGCATTGACGCCGGTGGGGACGGTGGCCACGATGTCCCGCGCCAGCACCAGTTTCTCCAGGGCGCCGGTCCGGATCTCCGCCACGCCCGCGGCGACGGCGGCCATCCAGGCTTCCTCAGTCAGGGAACCAGTGTGCAGGGTTGCCCCTGCAGCCAACGTCAATGGGCGTACGACGGCGCCACCCGCCTGAGCGGGCACCGGCGGCGGGTCGTCCACCACGGTGCTGCCTGCGCCGGCGCCGGCAGTGGCGCCGGCGCTGCCCAGCCACCGGTTCAGGGCGGCGCGCGCGCCGGCCTCGGTGAGTTCGCCGTCGTCGAAGGTCAATTGGGTGAGCCAAGCCTGGCCGTCACGGAGCCCCACAACGATCTCGGGGACCAGCAGGCGTGACTCGTGGGCGGAGGCTTTGGAGAAGGCGAACGAGCCAAAAGCGACCGGACCCGTGCCGGGACAGTCCACGGCGTCCTCGATGTCCGCCTCGAGAACCAGGTGACGCCACCAGATGTCGGCCTCAAGGAAGCGCTCGGCGCCGGTGGCGGTGAACCGGGCGATCTCGCCGAAGCCCACGAGTCCGGCCTCGCGGCGGGTCCAGCAGTGGACATCGTCCCGGACCAGAAACGACGGCAGGCCCCCGGGGAAAGTTTCGGCATCGAGGGGGACTGTCAAGGTGCGGAACGTGCTCGTCATGATGGCATAACACTAGCCCGTGATCGCCCCGCCGTGGATAATCACCGGCCGGCAGGGGCTGCGCGCGGCGGGCCCGTC
This sequence comes from Arthrobacter sp. 10N43, assembly GCF_056394525.1. Taxonomy (NCBI): domain Bacteria; kingdom Bacillati; phylum Actinomycetota; class Actinomycetes; order Micrococcales; family Micrococcaceae; genus Arthrobacter; species Arthrobacter sp. 10N43. The sequence goes on from NZ_JBFTIA010000004.1 coordinate 54,566, forward strand.
CGTTGCCGCAGGTGAAAGCGGCGTTGATTGGCGGCCCGTTCGTGGGCGAGCCGATCATTTGAGACAATGGCATGGTGAACCGAGCATCCTTGGATAAGCGTCCGGACGAAGTAGCCACGATGTTTGACGACGTCGCACCCAAATACGACGTCGTCAACGATGTCCTGTCGATGGGGCAGACGCGGCGTTGGCGCAAAGTGGTGGTCGACGCCGTGGGCGTTTCGGCCGGCCAGCGAGTGCTGGACCTGGCTGCCGGCACGGGCACCTCCAGCGAGCCGTATGCCGACGCCGGCATCGACGTGATCGCCTGCGACTTCTCCCTGGGCATGCTCAAGGTCGGCAAGCGCCGCCGCCCGGACATCGACTTCATCGCCGGGGACGCCACGCGCCTGCCGTTCGCGGACAACACCTTTGATGCCAGCACGATCTCCTTCGGCCTGCGCAACGTCAACGAGCCCAAGAAGGCCCTGGCCGAGATGCTGCGCGTCACCAAGCCCGGCGGCCGGCTGGTCATTGCCGAGTTCTCCCAGCCCGTGGTGCCGCTCTGGCGCACCATGTACACCGAATACCTCATGCGGGCCCTGCCGGCCATCGCCGTCAAGGTCTCCTCCAACCCGGACGCCTACGTCTACCTGGCCGAGTCCATCCGTGCCTGGCCGGACCAGGACCACCTGGCGGCCTGGCTGCAGGAAGCCGGCTGGGAATCCGTCACCTACCGCAACCTCAGCGGCGGAATCGTCGCCGTGCACCGGGCCCAGAAACCGCTGGCCGGCCCCACAGGTGATCCCGCCAACGGGGCGGCAGCGCTGGCCGCCCACACCGGACCCGTGGCCAAGCTGCGCCGCAACATCACCCGGCCCGGGCGTTAGCCGATACGCGTCGTGAAAGTACTGATCGTCGGAGCGGGGCCGGCCGGTTCCACTGCCGCCTACTACCTTGCCAAAGCCGGCATTGACGTCACGGTGCTGGAGAAAACCAGCTTTCCCCGCGAGAAGGTCTGCGGCGACGGCCTGACTCCGCGCGCGGTCCGCGAGATCCAGAAGCTGGGACTCCCGCATCCGGAAACCGAGGGCTGGCGCCGCAACAAGGGCCTGCGCCTGATCGCCGGCGGCCGCACCATCGAACTGCCCTGGCCCGAGGTCTCCGACTTCCCGCAGTACGGGCTGATCCGGACCCGGCTCGGCTTCGACGAAGAACTGGCCCGGCATGCCCGGTCCGCGGGCGCCGTCGTGCTGGAACGCCACAGCGTCACCGAGGCGCTGCGCTCCGAGGACGGCCGGGTGACCGGCGTCCGCGCCGCGCTGCTGGACGAGTCCGGGCGCAAGACCGGCGAAACGCGCGACTTCAGCGCCGACGTCGTCCTCGCGGCGGACGGCAACTCCACGCGTACCGCCGTCTCGCTGGGCATCAGCAAGCGCGATGACCGGCCGCTCGGCGTTGCCGTGCGTACCTATTTCACCAGTCCCCGGCACGAGGACGACTGGATGGAAGGCTGGCTGGAGCTTCCCGGCCGCGACGGCAAACTGCTGCCCGGCTACGGCTGGGTTTTCGGCGTCGGCGACGGCACCTCCAACGTGGGCCTGGGCATCCTGAACTCCTCGAAGGACTTCGGCAAGCTGGACTACAAGCAAGTGCTGCGCGAATGGACCGCCGGCATGCCCGCCGACTGGGGCTTCGCTCCCGAGAACCAGGTGGGCGAGATCCGCGGCGCCGCGCTGCCCATGGGCTTCAACCGCACGCCGCACTACTCTCCTGGCCTGCTGCTGCTCGGCGACGCCGGCGGCATGGTGTCCCCGTTCAACGGCGAGGGCATCTCCTATGCCATGGAGTCCGCCCGCTTTGCGGCCGAATTCATCATCGACGGCGCCGCCCGGTCCGCGTCGGCAGGCTGGGGCTCCGGAGCGGAGGCCACCAGAGCCGCCGACGCGCACCTTTCCCGGTACGCCGATCATGTCCGGGAACAGTGGGGCTCGCACTTCACGCTGGGCCGGGCGTTCGCCGCCCTGATCGGCAAGCCGGCCGTCATGAAACTGGCCCTGCGGACGGGCATGCCCATCCCGGTGCTCATGCGTTTCGTGGTGCGGATGCTGGCCAACCTCACAGATCCCGCCGCCAAGGGCTTCGAGGACCGGGTCATCCGCGTCCTGGAATCCCTGGTTCCTGCAACTTCGAATCAGGCACCCTCGAAGCAGGCAAAGTCCAATCAGGCCACGCCCACCACGGACAGCGGTCCGCACACCGGCGCCAACTCCGCGGATTCCGCAACAAAAGTTAGGGTTAACCCGTGACCAACTCTGCAGACCAAAGCTGGACGCACGCCGGACACGGCCTGCCGAGCTCTGAACCCTCCCTCAACACCACGGCGATCGCCACGGGCCTCCAACTGCCGGCAGGCTTCGCGGCCATTGCCGGCGACCCCGAGCTGGGCCCCGCGCTGACCACCAACCTGGCCCGCGTCGAGAAAAGGCTGCGCGAAGCCATCGCCAATTCCGATCCCCTGGCTGATGCAACGTCGCGTCACCTCGTGGAAGCCGGCGGCAAGCGCATCCGTCCGCTCCTGACCCTGCTGTGTGCCCACCTCGGCGACGCCTCCCTGCCCGCCGTTGTGCAGGCCGCCGTCGTCGTCGAACTGACGCACCTCGCCACCCTGTACCACGACGACGTCATGGACTCCGCGCCGTTCCGCCGCGGGGCGCCGACGGCCCACGAGGTCTGGGGCAACTCCGTGGCCGTCCTGACCGGTGACCTCATCTTCGCGCGCGCGTCCATTCTGGTCTCCGAGCTCGGCTCCCGTGCGCTGGGCATCCAGGCGCGGACCTTCGAGCGGCTCTGCCTCGGACAGCTGCACGAGACCGTGGGACCCCGCCCTGACGAGGACCCCCTGGCGCACTACCTGTCCGTCATCGCCGACAAGACCGGCTCGCTCGTGGCGGCCTCCGGCCAGCTGGGTGCGATCTTCTCCGGCGCCGACGAGGCCTACGAGCCCATGCTGGTCGAGTACGGCGAAAAGGTGGGCGTGGCCTTCCAGCTCGCCGACGACGTCATCGACGTCACCGGGATCAAGGTCAAGTCCGGCAAGTCCCCGGGAACCGACCTGCGCGAAGGCGTCCCCACCCTGCCCGTGCTCCTGCTCCGCAACGCCGCCCGCGACGGTGACCAGTCCGCCGTCGAACTGCTCACCCTGATCGACGGTGACCTCAGCTCGGACGAGGCCCTGGCCGCGGCCGTGGCCGGACTCCGCGAGCACCCCGTCACGGCAGAGTCCTGGGTGGTGGCGCGCGCCTGGGCCGATGAGGCCATCGCCGCGCTTGCCCCGCTGCCCGAAGGCGTCGTCAAGGCCTCGCTGACCAGCTTCGCCCACGCGGTAGTGAACCGCAGCAGCTAACCTGCCGGCCTGGTTCTTGGGCCGGCCTCGGCGGGTTCGTTCGGCAATTCCGGCCGTGCCCCCGGCCGGTGCGTCAGGGCTGGCGCGGCGGCTGATCTTGCCTGGTTGGCCGTGCCGGGCTGATCTCGCCGGCTGATCTCGTCAGGTGGCCGCGCCGGGCTGATTTCGCCGGCCCTGCTGATTCTTAAACGGAATGGCCCCGGTTCCTCACAACGTTCGAGTCTTCCGTTGTGCCGAACCGGGTCCATTTCTCCGTTCGCATCAGATCCACCGGAGGCATTTGGTGAACCCAGAAATGACTCTATGACAGTTGTGTCATAGAGTCCAGCCCTTTCTGTTATTTTCTTGTCATAAAATTCTCAGGTCCATGCCAGCGTTGTCGCGCCGAGTTTCCCCACCTTTGGCCGGGCAGCTGCCGGACACGCCGGCCCGGCGGCGGGACACGCCGTCGGACGCCGTCAAAACTGGGGAAAGTCGGCGCCAAAGCCCGGGGGTGCCGGCGCCGGAATTTTCCACATAGATGCCAACAAGGCTGTTGGTGCGCTCGGGCCGGGACTGTGCTGGGCCCATGGACCTCACCACTTACCTCAAATACGCCGGCTCCGTGGCCCGGACGGGGACGCTGTTGCAAGCAGGCTTCTCCGAGCGGAGCATCAGGAATGCCGTGGCTGTGGGGGAGATGTCACGGCTGCGCCACGGAGTCGTGGCCCTGGAGGGCGCCAGGCCTGATCTGGTGGCCGCCGTGCTCGCGAACGGCACACTCTGCTGCGCCTCCGCCGCGCCGTTCCACGGCATATGGCGCCTTCATGAGCCCGAACGGCTGCACCTGCTGTGCGCGCACGGATCAGCGACCGGCGCCGTCATCCACCGCGGTACTGTAGTGCCCCCGGTGTTCCCGTTGCCGGTAGCCGGTCTGACGGACACCCTGCTCCATGCGCTGCGGTGCCTGCCCGCTGTCGAGGCCGCCGTCATGGTGGAAAGCGCCCTTCTCCAGGGCCGCACCACCCTCGACTACCTGCGGGAGCGGCTGCCGGGAAACCGGAACGGCGCCGCCCGCGCAGTCCTGGAGCTGGTCGACGGCACGGCGGGTTCAGCCATCGAGGTCGTTGCGAGGCTGCTTTTCCGGAGCCAGGGTATTGGCACCCAGACACAGGTGGCGCTGCCCGGGATCGGCATTGTGGATTTCCTGCTGGAGGGATTCCTGATCGTGGAGATCGACGGGAGCACCCATCTTGAGCAGGCGCAGGTAAGGAAGGACCGCGGGCGGAACAACGCCAGCACCCTGACGGGCTATGCCGTGCTCCGCTACGGGTATCAGGACGTGGTCCACACCCCGCAGAAGGTGGTTGATGAGGTGTGGCAGGTGCTCCGCGGCCGGATCATCCGCTGAGTTTCCCCAGGTATGACCGTCCGACGCCGAAAATCACCGGCGGTTTGCCAGGACACTCCGTCGGGGGAGGCCAATCATGGGGAGAATCCGCCGCGGGGCAGACAGCGCAGCAGGGCAGGCAGTGCAGCCGGCCGGGGAAGGCTGGAGGCGGGCGGCCAGCCCCGGCCTAGTCTTCGTCCTCGTCGTTGAAGGCCCACTCGAACATGTCGAAGACGAATTCGGAGAAGGTCCCCTCTTCGCTTTTCCACTGGCCGCGGGCGTTGTTGCGGCGGTAAACGATGGGATCGGGGATGCTGAGGTCCCCCACGCGGAAGCCCCAGGTGAACTGCTCCTCCTCGTCCTCGAGGAACATGAGGAAGCCTTCGTCGTCGACTTCGAGCTCTTCGGGGTCCCAGAAGTAGTGGTAGGCCTCCATGATGTCCTCGCACCCTCCGACGGCGAGGTAGAACTCGCGCAGGACCAGCGGGACTTGGAACTGGTGTTCGGCGAGGGCGGCGTCGAGCTCGTCGGCCGCCAGGCCATCTTCTTCCTGCCATTCGTCTTCGAGATACTTCGGGACAAGCGCGCGGAATTTCTCGAGGAACATGTCAGTCATGGTCTTATCCTAGCTAATCCTCAGCGGTCGTTTTCCGCCGGGTCCAGGCCCAGCCGGTGCCAGCCGCGGACGGCCAGCGGAACGTACCAGTGGCGCCGCCAGGCCGTGACCCGGAAGGCGAAAACGACGGCGGCGACAGCGCCGGCACTCACAGCTGTGAAAGCCCCCGTCAGGGACAGGATCACGGTCGATGCCGCCCCCGCGAACGCCGGCAGCGCGTACAGGTCCTTGGGGTCGAATAGCTGCGGCACCTCGTTCGCGGTGATGTCCCGGAGCAGGCCGCCGCCCACCGCCGTCGTGACCCCCAGCAGCACGGCCGCCACCGGGTTCATCCCGGCGGCCATGGCCTTCAGGGTGCCGGTGATGCAGAACAGGGCCAGCCCGCCGGCGTCGAACAGGACCAGCAGCGACGTGAAGCGCTGGACGCTGGAGAACAGGAAATACACCAGCACCGTGGCGAACAGGGGAGGCGCCAGGTAGGCCGGGTTGGTGAACGCTGCGGGCGGGCCCGCGTTGATGATGATGTCGCGGATGACGCCCCCGCCAAGGCTCACCAGCGAGGCCAGGAGCAGCGAGCCGATGATGTCGAACTGTTTCCGCGCCGCGAGCAGTGAGCCCGAGACCGCAAAGAAGAAGACGCCGGCAAGGTCAAGCCAGACCAGGACAAGGCTGAAAGAGAAGGTCATGAAGCGTCCCGGTCGATAACAAGGGGTGGATGGGGCGGCTCCAAGGTTACGCTAACGGCTATGAATAGCCCCATCCTGATCGCCTGCGCCCATGGCACGTCCAGCCCGAACGGAGCCGCGGAGGTCAACGCGCTCCGGGACGGGATCGCCGGGCTCCGTCCGGGACTGGACATCCGCGAGGCCTACGTCGACGTGCAGGATCCGGACCTGCCGGCCGTCGTCGCGGGGCTCCCGGCTGGGGAGCGCGCCGTCGTGGTTCCGCTGCTGCTCAGCGTCGGCTACCACGTCAAGGTGGACATCGCCCGGGCCGTGAAGAGCCGGCCGGACACCCTTGCCGCCGCGCCGCTGGGCCCGGACCCGCGCCTCGCGGCGCTGCTGGACCAGCGCCTGCGCGAGGCCGGCGTGACGGACAACGACGCCGTGGTCCTCGCCGCCGCCGGTTCCTCCGATCCCAACGCCTCGAAGAACGTCGAGGAGCTCGCCGACCAGCTCCGGGCGCTGCGGTCCAACCGGATCGTGGCGGGGTATGGCGCCTCGGCCAAGCCCTCGGTCCCCGAGGCCGTTGCCATGCTCCGCGAGGAGGAGGCCGGCGGCGCGGGTGCGGGGGAGTCGGCCGGGGCGGTGGACCTGGGCGGACGGGTGGTGATCGCCTCCTATCTCCTGGCGCCCGGCTTCTTCCATGACCAGCTGGCCAAGGCCGGCGCGGACCTGGTGACGGCGCCGCTCCTGCCCTCGCCCGTCCTCGCCGAAATTGCGCTGGAACGCTACGACGCGGCGCTGGCGGCAGCCTCCCAGCCACCGGACTGACCGTCCCCGCCGATGCACAGGCGCCCGGATCGATCAATGCTTTCGGGCGGTTCGTGACGAAATGTTTCCCTAGGTGACTTCCCGTTTCCGACCCTTTGTGACGGCATTACGGCCACCCCTACAGTCGATGCATGACTGATACAGCTCTAGCCGGAGCGTCCACGGACAAGCCCTCGCGCCCGGCCCGTGCCTCCCGGCCCGCCGCCAAGCCCCACGGCCAGTGGAAGGTCGACGGAACCACGCCGCTGAACGCCAACGAAACCTGGAAACAGGAAGACGACGGCCTCAACGTCCGCGAACGTATCGAGTCCATCTACTCCAAGGACGGCTTCGACTCCATCCCGGGCCAGGACCTGCACGGCCGCTTCCGCTGGTGGGGCCTGTACACCCAGCGCAAGCCCGGGATCGACGGCGGCAAGACCGCCACGCTTGAGCCGCACGAGCTCGAAGACAAGTACTTCATGCTCCGCGTGAGGATCGACGGCGGCGCGCTCACCACCGAGCAGCTGCGCGTCATCGGCAACATCTCGGTCGACTTCGCCCGCGACTCCGCCGACCTCACCGACCGCCAGAACATCCAGCTGCACTGGATCCGCGTGGAAGATATTCCCGAGATCTGGAAGCGGCTCGAAGGCGTGGGCCTGTCCACCACCGAAGCCTGCGGCGACGTTCCCCGCGTCATCCTCGGCTCGCCCGTGGCCGGCATCGCGAAGGACGAAATCATCGACCCCACCCCGCTCATCGCCGAGCTGGGCGAACGGTTCATCGGCAACCCGCTGCTGTCCAACCTGCCGCGCAAGTACAAGACCGCCATCACCGGCCACCCCAGCCAGGACGTGGTGCACGAGATCAACGACTTCGCCCTCGTCGGCGTCAAACACCCCGAACTCGGCATCGGCTACGACCTCTGGGCCGGCGGCGCCCTGTCCACCAACCCGATGCTGGGCAAGCGCCTCGGCGCCTTCGTCACCCCCGAGCAGGCTGCCGACGTCTGGCTCGGCGTCACCAGCATCTTCCGCGACTACGGGTACCGCCGCATGCGCACCAAGGCACGCCTGAAGTTCCTCATGGCCGACTGGGGCCCGGAGAAGTTCCGCCAGATCCTCGAGGACGAGTACCTCGGCTACAAGCTGGCCGACGGTCCCGCCGCGCCCAAGCCGTCCACCCCGGGCGACCACGTGGGCGTGCACGAACAAAAGGACGGCAAGTTCTTCATCGGCGCCACCCCCATCGCCGGCCGCCTCTCCGGCAGCCAGCTGGTGAAGCTCGCGGACACTCTCGAGGCCCGCGGCTCCCACCGCCTGCGCACCACCCCGCACCAGAAGCTCGTGGTGCTGGACGTGCCCAAGGACGAGGTTGAGCCGCTCGTGGCAGAACTCGACGCCCTGGGCCTGTCCGCCCGGCCGTCCGTCTTCCGCCGCGGCACCATCGCCTGCACCGGCATCGAGTACTGCAAGCTGGCCATCGTGGAGACCAAGGTCACCGCGGCCACCGCCGTCGCCGAACTGGAACGCCGCCTCGCCGACCTCGCGGACAGCGGCCAGCTGCCCCACGCACTGTCCCTGCACATCAACGGCTGCCCCAACTCCTGCGCCCGCATCCAGACCGCGGACATCGGGCTCAAGGGCATGATGCTCCCCACGCCCGACGGCGACCCCAGCCCGGGTTTCCAGGTCCACCTCGGCGGCGGGCTGGCGTCCTCGGACCGCGAAGAGGCCGGCCTCGGACGCACCGTCCGCGGACTCAAGGTCTACGTTGCGGACCTGCCGGACTACGTGGAACGCGTGGTGCGGAAGTTCGTGGCGGACCGCGCCGAAGGCCAGACCTTCGCCGAATGGGCCCACGCGGCTGAAGAGGGTGATCTGCAGTGACCGAGGCTCAGCCGCTGGCAGGCGGTGCCGCCCCCGTCGCACTCCGCTCCCATGAGGAGCTCAAGGCCCTCGCCGAGGCCGGCTCCGCCGAGCTCGGCTGGGACGCCCCGGCCCGTGACGTCATCGCCTGGGTGGCCCGCAACTTCGAGCTGCCCGCCGTCGCCGTCGCCTGCTCCATGGCCGACGCCGTCCTGCCGGCGCTGGTCGCGGACCAGCTTCCCGGCGTCGACGTCCTGTTCCTGGAGACCGGCTACCACTTCCCGGAGACGTACGCGACGCGCGACGAGGTCGCGGCCAACCTGCGCGTCAACGTCGTGGACGTCCTCCCGGAGAACACCGTGGAACAGCAGGACCGGCTCCTGGGCAAGGACCTCTTCGCCCGCGACCCCGCCCAGTGCTGCGCCCTGCGTAAAGTCGCGCCCCTGCGCCGCACCCTCGCCGACTACGAGCTCTGGTTCACCGGAGTCCGCCGGGACGAGGCCCCCACCCGCACCAACACCCCGCTGATCACCTGGGACGAGGCCAACGGACTGGTCAAGGTCAACCCGGTGGCGGCCTGGACGTTCGACCAGCTGGTGCAGTATTCCGACGACAACCTCCTGCCCGTCAACCCGCTGCTTTCACAGGGCTACCCGTCCATTGGCTGCCAGCCTTGCACCCGCAAGGTAGCGCCCGGCGATGATCCCCGCGCCGGCCGCTGGGCAGGAACCGACAAGACAGAATGCGGACTACACGTATGAGCACCCAAATCACCAACGAGGACCTGGAGCTGTCTGTGCTGGACAACGACGCTGCTGAGACGCCGATTGCCGCCCAGGGAGTGGCATCGGGCCTGTCGGAGCCGCGCGCTGGGCTGATCGAAGATCAGCCCAGCGGCGAAGGGGCGGGGGCGGCAATCGGCGACTCAAGCTCACGCCTCTCCAGCCTGGACACCCTCGAGTCCGAGGCCATCCACATCATCCGCGAGGTGGTCGCCGAGTTCGAGAAGCCGGCGCTGCTGTTCTCCGGCGGCAAGGATTCCGTGGTCATGCTGCACCTGGCCACCAAGGCCTTCTGGCCCGGCAAGGTGCCCTTCCCCGTGCTGCACGTGGACACCGGCCACAACTTCCCCGAGGTCATCGATTTCCGCGACCGCACGGTGGAGCGGCTGGGCCTGAAGCTGGTTGTCGGCTCCGTCCAGGAGTTCATCGACTCCGGTGAACTGGCCGAACGCGCCGACGGCACCCGCAACCCGCTGCAGACCGTCCCGCTGCTGGACGCGATCCAGCGCAACAAGTTCGACGCAGTCTTCGGCGGCGGCCGCCGCGACGAGGACAAGGCCCGCGCCAAGGAACGGATCCTGAGCCTGCGCGACGAATTTGGCCAGTGGGACCCCCGCAACCAGCGGCCCGAGCTGTGGAACCTGTACAACGGCCGGCACACCGTGGGCCAGCACGTCCGTGCGTTCCCGATCAGCAACTGGACCGAACTGGATGTGTGGCGCTACATCGAGCGCGAAGGCATCGAACTGCCCGGCCTGTACTACGCCCACGACCGCGAAGTCTTCGCCCGCGACGGCATGTGGCGCGCAGTCGGCGAGGTCTCCCAGCCGCGCGAGAACGAGGAAGTCATCACCAAGACCGTCCGGTACAGGACCGTCGGGGACATGTCCTGCACCGGCGCCGTGGAATCGGCCGCCGCCACCGTGCAGGATGTCGTCATTGAGGTTGCCGCCTCGACCATCACCGAACGTGGCGCCACTCGGGCCGATGACCGCATCTCCGAGGCCGCCATGGAAGACCGCAAGAAGGACGGCTATTTCTAATGAGCACGGAAACGTTTCTCCCGGACCCGGACCTGGTGTCCGCGGCGCTGCCCACCACCCTGTTCCGCTTCGCCACTGCTGGCTCGGTCGATGACGGCAAGTCCACGCTGGTGGGCCGGCTCCTGCACGACTCCAAGGCGATCCTCGCCGACCAGCTCGACGCCGTCGCCCGCACGTCCGCGGACCGCGGCTTCGGCGGGGCCGGGGCCACCGGCACGAAAGCGATCGACCTCGCACTGCTGACCGACGGCCTGCGCGCCGAGCGCGAGCAGGGCATCACCATCGACGTCGCCTACCGCTACTTCGCCACGGACCGCCGCAGCTTCATCCTGGCGGACTGCCCCGGTCACGTGCAGTACACCAAGAACACGGTGACCGGCGCGTCCACCGCGGACGCCGTCGTCGTGCTCATCGACGCCCGCAAGGGTGTCCTGGAGCAGACCCGCCGGCACCTGTCCGTGCTGCAGCTGCTGCGCGTGGCGCACGTGATCGTGGCCGTGAACAAGATCGACCTTGTGGACTTCAGCGAGGACGTGTTCCGCGAAATCGAGGCGGACGTCCAGCGGGTCGGGCGCGAGCTCGGGCTGGGGTCCGACGGTGTCGCCGATCTCCGGGTCATCCCGGTGTCCGCGCTCGACGGCGACAACGTGGTGGACGCGTCGGAGCGCACCCCCTGGTACACCGGGCCGGCGCTGCTGGAAGTCCTGGAGACGCTGCCGGCCGCCGACGAGCTCGAAAGCCACCTGGAGAGCTTCCGCTTCCCCGTCCAGCTGGTCATCCGGCCGCAGGGCGCGCTGGCGCCGGACGCGATCGCAGCCGGGCTCGACGCCGAGGCGTACCGCGACTACCGCGCCTACGCCGGGCAGATCACCGAAGGTTCGGTCAAGGTGGGGGACCAGGTCAGCATCCTGACCCCGGGCCAGGCCCCGCGCACCACCACGGTCACCGGGATCGACTTCGCGGGCAGCGAGCTCGCCGAGGCGGCCGCCCCGCAGTCCGTAGCACTGCGCCTGGCCGACGAGTTCGACGTCGCCCGAGGCGACACGATCGCCGCTGCCGGCACCGTGCGCGAAAGTAGCGCGGACCTGTACGCCGCCCTGTGCTGGCTCTCGCCCAAGCCGCTCCGCGAGGGCGCCAAGGTGCTGGTCAAGCACGGCACCCGCACGGTCCAGGCCCTGGTCCGGAATGTGACAGGCAAGGTGGACCTCGCCAGCTTCGGCCTGGAACCGACGTCCACCCTGGAGCTGAACGACATCGGGCACGCGCAGCTTCGGCTCGCCGCCGCGCTGCCGCTGGAGAACTACCTGCACCACCGCCGCACCGGGGCGTTCCTGGTGATCGACCCGCTCGACGGCAACACCCTTGCCGCCGGCCTGGTCAATGACCACCCGGGAGACCACGAGGACGAGCGCTACGCGATCTGACGCCCCTCCTCACGGGTGCAGCCTGTTTCCTTGCCCGCAGCAATTGCCGCGGGCCAGGAAACAGGCTGCAGTCTTTTTCGGCCGAATATGACGCTGCATGAACTTGCGTGACCCCCGGTTTCCGGGCCATTGAACCGCGTTTATGACACTCCCTATGGTGAATGAATGACGACGACGGAACGGTTCCACGGTCTTGTCGACGGGGATCTTCGGGGGCGATGTCGCCGGCGCTGACCACCCCGCCCGGCCTTTCCGCACAGACCCAGAACAGGATTCAGCCCATGTCACCCACACCCGAAAACCGTGAGCCCACGCAGCCCGGCACAACCCGGATCGTCGCCGGCGAGACCGGCAAACCCAAACGCAAGCGCACCCTGGAGATCGCCCTCGTAGCGGGACTCGTGATCCTGATCGGCGCCGGCGCAGCCGTGGCATCCTCGCTGTCCCGCGCCCCGGAAACCGCCCCGGCAGTGGCCGCCGGGGACACCAGCCCGGCCACCGAACTGCGGCTCGGCTACTTCAACAACATCACCCACGCCCCGGCCCTGGTCGGCGTCAGCAAGGGCCTCATCGCCAAGGACCTTGGCGCAACCAAGCTCACCACGCAGACCTTCAACGCCGGCCCCGCCGCGATCGAGGCCCTGAACGCCGGCGCCATCGACGCCACCTACATCGGCCCCAACCCGGCCATCAACTCCTACATCAAGAGCAAGGGCGAATCGGTCAGCATCATCGCCGGCGCCGCGGCAGGCGGAGCCCAGCTGGTGGTCAAGCCCGGCATCAACTCACCGGCCGATCTCAAGGGCAAGACGCTCGCGTCCCCGCAGCTTGGGGGCACCCAGGACGTGGCCTTGCGTGCCTGGCTCGGCCACCAGGGTCTGAAGACCTCCACCGACGGCGGCGGTGACGTCGCGATCAACCCGACCGAGAACGCCCAGACCCTGAAGCTGTTCCAGGACGGCAAGCTTGACGGCGCGTGGCTGCCGGAGCCTTGGGCCTCCCGCCTTGTCCTGCAGGCCGGCGCGAAGGTCCTGGTGGACGAGAAGGACCTGTGGGACAAGGGCGAGTTCATCACCACCGTCCTGATCGTCAACAAGAAGTTCGCGGCCGAGCACCCGGCCACCGTGCAGGCGCTCCTGAAGGGCCATGTTGAATCGGTCAACTGGCTCAATGCGGCGCCCGCCGCCGAGAAGGCCACCGTCCTCAACGACGCGCTCAAGGCAGCGGCCGGCTCGCCGCTTCCGGCCGATGTGATCGACCGGTCCCTGAAGAACATCGCCTTCACCACGGACCCGCTCGCCGGGACGTACAAGAAGCTGCTCCAGGACGGCGTCGACGCCGGAACCACCAAACCGGCCGACATCAACGGGATCTTCGACCTCACAGCGCTCAACAGCGTCCTGGCTGAGACTGCGGCGGGCCAGAAGATTTCCGCCGAAGGACTGGGCAAGGACTAGCTCCTTAGCCTCCAGCCGCCACCCGCAACAACAGTTAGGACCTGACCATGCCAGTCGTACTGGAAAACCTGGGCAAGCGCTTCGGCGACGGCGCCCCGGTGCTGGACGAGGTCAACGCCACCATCGGGCAGGGCGAGTTCGTCGCCCTGCTCGGTGCGTCCGGCTGCGGCAAGTCCACCCTGCTCAACATCATGGCGGGACTGGAGGCACCGACGTCGGGGGCCCTGGAAGTGCCCAGCGACGGCGCCGCCTTCATGTTCCAGGACTCAGCACTCTTCCCGTGGCTCACTGCCCGGGAAAACGTGGAACTGGCGCTGAAGCTGCGCGGGCTCGGGAAGGCCGAGCGGCGGACCAAGGCCGGCGAACTGCTCGACCTCGTGCACCTGGGCAGCGCGGGGGACAAACGCCCGCACGAGCTCTCCGGCGGCATGCGACAGCGCGTGGCCCTGGCCCGTTCCCTGGCCCAGGACCGGCAGCTGCTGCTGATGGACGAGCCGTTCGCCGCCCTGGACGCCATTACGCGCGACCTGCTCCATGACGAGCTGGAGCGCATCTGGAAGGAAACCGGCCGCACCATCGTCTTTGTCACCCACAACGTCCGCGAGGCCGTCCGGCTTGGCCAGCGCGTGCTGCTGCTCTCCTCCCGGCCCGGCCGGGTGGTGCAGGAATGGCACGTCACCGAAGAGCACCGCACCGACGCAGGCTTGGCCGGCCACCTGACCGGCGTCATCACCGCCCGGCTTCGCGAGGAGATCCGCCGCCATGCCAAGTAACCAACTACCCGTAGCCGAAGCTGTGGCGGACGCCCCCGCCGAGACCCGCAAAGTCCACGCGGCCCTGACCCGTTCCTCCACCGGCAAGGAAGACCTGCGGCAGCTCGAATCCGGGCTCGATTCGCTCCAGTCCGATGCTGTACGCAAGGCCGGCATCGACTGGAGCCGGATCCTGCTCCCGGTGGCTGCCCTGGTGGTGCTTGTCCTCATCTGGCAGGTGTACGTCTCCCTTGGCTACAAACGCCGGGACATCGTGCCCGGGCCAATGGATGTCGTTGGGCAGATCGGCACCCTGTGGGGTGAGGGCAAGCTGCAGCAGGCCGTCTGGACCTCGCTGCAGCGCGGCGTCGTGGGCTTCCTGATCAGCGTGGTCGTCGCGACTCCGGTGGGGCTCCTGCTGGCGCAGGTGGCCCCGCTCCGGCGCGCCTTCGGTCCGCTGATCTCCGGGCTGCAGGTCCTGCCGTCCGTGGCCTGGGTGCCCGCGGCCATTCTCTGGTTCGGCCTGACCGACGCCACAGTGTATTTCGTGGTGTTCATGGGCGCCATCCCCTCCATCATCAACGGGCTCATCTCCGGCGTGGACCAGATCCCGCCGCAGTACCGCAGCGTCGGCAAGGTCCTCGGGGCGTCCCGGCTGCAGCTGGCCCTGCAGATCATCCTCCCGGCGGCCCTGCCCGGATACCTCAGCGGCCTCAAGCAGGGCTGGGCGTTCTCCTGGCGCTCGCTCATGGCAGCGGAGATCATCGCCGTCGGCGGCACCATCGGCTTTGGCCTGGGCTCCATGCTGGACCAGGGCCGTGCCCTGTCCGACATGACCGTCGTGATGTCCGCGATCCTGCTGATCCTCGGCGTCGGCATCCTGATCGAACTGCTCGTGTTCGCCCCGATCGAAAAGCGGCTCCTCCGCCGCCGGGGCCTCCTGGCGGGCAGCACCCGCTAAGGCACACCACACCACCAGCAGGGCCCGACGGCGACCACCGCCGTCGGGCCCTGCTGCGTTCCCGGGAGGCATCCGGGACCTCCCTGTCGGGACCTCCTTGTCGGGGTTCCGGCAGGGGCCTACACTCACGCCTATGGGCCGGGTTGTGCCCATTCCACGACTGACTCCAAGGAGGTCGCTGTGGCAGCAAAATTTGGCGTGCTGGCCCTGCTCGAAGCCAAGGCGGGGAAGGAACAGGACGTCTGGGACTTCCTCAACGGGGGCCGCGAGATCGTGCTCAACGAGCCGGGAACCCGTACCTGGTACGCCTTCCGGGTCAATGAGAACACCTTCGGCATCTTCGACACCTTCGATACCGAGGAGGACCGTCAGGCCCACCTCACCGGCGCCATCCCCGCCGCCCTCGGCGAGCACGGTCCTGCCCTGCTCGCCAAGGACCCGGACATCAAACTGATCGAACTCATCGCAGTGAAATAATCGCAGTGAAATAATCCCAGTGAAATAGCAGTGACATCACCGTGAAATAGCGGCGCAGGGTCCCGGAATGGCCCGGTCCCCAATGTGACGTGGCGTTACCTTGCGTGAACTGGTGTTTCCGCACCGTTGTTCCGCAATGTGACGCCGCCCTATCGTCGATGCATGGCAATTCAGGACATTTACCCCACGGCGCTGCGCCTCCTCGGCCGTCCCGTGCTGGTGGTCGGGGCAGGACCGGTGGCCGCCCGGCGCACCAAGGGGCTGCTCGACGCCGGAGCCCGCGTCACCGTTGTGGCCCCGGTTGCCTGCCCGGCCCTGGCTGAACTTGCCGACGCCGGCCTCGTGAACTGGGAGCCCCGCCACTACCGCCCCTCCGACGTCGACGGCGTCTGGTTCGTCCAGACCGCCACCGGCGACGCCGCCGTGGATGCGCAGGTTTCGGCCGACGCCGAGGCGCAGCGCATCTGGTGCGTCAACGCCTCCGACCACGAAGCGTCCGCGGCCTGGACGCCCGCCGTCGCCGTGGTGGACGACGTGAAGATCGCCGTCAACGCCGGCGGGGACCCGCGCCGCGCCATGGCCCTGCGCGACGCCGTCGCCACCGCACTGGACACCGGGGACCTGCCGCTGCGCAGGCGCCGTGTCTCCGGCGCAGGCGCCACCGGATCTGTTGCCCTCGTGGGCGGCGGTCCCGGCGACACCGGACTGATCACCGTGCGCGGCCGCCGGCTCCTGGGCCAGGCCGACGTCGTGGTTGCGGACCGGCTCGGCCCCCGCGAACTGCTCAACGAACTCGCCCCCGACGTCCGCGTGATCGAGGTCGGCAAGAATCCGGGCCACCATCCCGTCCCGCAGGCGGAAATCAACCGGATCCTGGTCGATGAGGCCCTGCAGGGCCACCGCGTGGTCCGGCTCAAGGGCGGCGACCCGTACGTTTTGGGCCGCGGCGGCGAGGAAGCCGAATTCTGCCGGCAGCACGGCGTCGAGGTGGAAGTGGTTTCCGGCGTCACGTCGGCCATCTCCGTCCCGGCCGCCGCGGGCATCCCCGTCACGCACCGCGGGCTCGCCAAGGGCTTCAGCGTGGTCACCGGCCACGAGGAACTCTCCGAGGTCCCGGCCCGCGCCGACCACACTGTGATCCTGCTCATGGGCGTGGGCCAGTTGCGCGATTCCGCAGCCTCCTTGGCCCGCGCCGGTTTGCCTCCGGAGACGCCTGTTGGCATCGTAGAGAATGGATACCTGCCCAACCAGCGGGTGACCATTGGAACTCTCGGGACCATCGCGGATCAGGCGGAGGCCGCCGGCGTCGCGAACCCCGCCGTGATCGTGATCGGCGACGTGGTCCGCGTCAGCCCGTTCGCGCCGTCGCACTTCAGGACCGCGGACTACAGCACCACCTCCCCGAACGCTCCCCGCACCACCAAGACCCGCGTACTGACCCCGTAAAGTCCGTCGATTGCTCCATAACTGCCGTTATCAAGCCTCAAAAGGGCGTTTGTGGAGCAACGGATGCAGAAGAAAAAGGAACACAGCCGTGTCAACGAACACCCCTGTAGGAACTGCCGCCCGCCCGCTGCGCGTCGCCGTCGTCGGCTCCGGTCCCGCCGGCGTCTACGCCGCGGACATCCTGACCAAGAGCGAGGCCGTCAAGAGCGGCGAGCTCACCGTCAGCATCGACCTCTTCGACCGCTACCCGGCACCCTACGGCCTGATCCGCTACGGCGTTGCCCCGGACCACCCCCGCATCAAGGGCATCGTCAACGCGCTGCACAAGGTCCTGGACCGCGGCGACATCCGCTTCTTCGGCAACGTGGACTACGGCACCGACCTGTCCATCGATGACCTCCGCACCCACTACGACGCCGTCATCTTCGCCACCGGCGCCATCAAGGACGCGGACCTGAACATCCCCGGCATCGAACTCGAGGGCTCCTACGGCGGCGCAGACTTCGTCTCCTGGTACGACGGCCACCCCGATGTGTCCCGCGAATGGCCGCTGGACGCCAAGGAAATCGCCGTGATCGGCAACGGCAACGTGGCCCTGGACGTGGCCCGCATGCTCTCCAAGCACGCCGACGACCTCCTGGTCTCCGAAATCCCGGACAACGTCTACGCCGGCCTGAAGTCCTCGCCCGTCACGGACGTGCACGTCTTCGGCCGCCGCGGCCCGGCCCAGGTCAAGTTCACGCCCCTGGAACTGCGCGAACTCTCGCACTCCAAGGACGTCGACATCATTCTCTACGCCGAGGACTTCGAGTTCGACGCCGAGTCCGACCGGCAGATCCAGAGCAACAACCAGACCAAGACCATGGTGGGCACCCTCACCAACTGGATCGCCGAGCAGCCCGAGGACCTCTCCGAGCTCAAGGCCTCCCGCCGGCTGCACCTGCACTTCCTGCACAGCCCGGTGGAGGTGTACGACGGCGCCGAGACTCCCGGCCGCGTCGCAGGCATCAAGTTCGAGCGCACCGAACTGGACGGCACCGGCAACGCCCGCGGCACCGGCGAGTTTGTCGACTACCCGGTCCAGGCCGTGTACCGCGCCATCGGCTACTTTGGCTCCGCACTGCCCGAGGTCGAGTTCGACCACAGCAAGGGCGTTGTCCCGAACGACGGCGGCCGCGTCCTGGATGCCGCCGGCACCCACGTCCCGGGGATCTACGCGACCGGCTGGATCAAGCGCGGGCCGGTGGGACTGATCGGCCACACCAAGGGCGACGCCCTCGAAACCGTGACCTACCTGCTCGAGGACCGCGCCAACCTGCCGCTGGCCGCGGCGCCCGCCCCGGAGAAGATTGTCGAACTCCTGGAGGGCCGCGGCATCCAGTACACCAGCTGGGAAGGCTGGCTGGCGCTCGACGCCCACGAGCGCGGCCTCGGCGAGACGGCGACGGCGGCCGGCCCGTCCTTCGGGGTCGAGGTCACCCGTGAGCGCATCAAGGTGGTCCCGCGCGAGGAAATGGTGGCGATCTCCCGCGGCGGAGTGGCCGCGGAGGTCTAGCCTCAACAGCACAGCGCCCGAAGCGCACCAGCACAGAGCAACGCGGGGTCACTCCGCGCCCTTCCCGGACGGGATTATGGGCGCGGAATGACCCCGCGTTGTTTGTTGTGCGTGGAAACCCGGGTGATAGTCAGTAGGCTTACCGTCATGAGGCTCCGTCACAGCAACGCGTCCGGCCGCGGGTACCGCCGGGTACCCGCCGGGACCGGCTTCAGCTACAAGGATTTGGACGGGTCCACCCTGCCGCCGGGTCCCGTGCGGGACCGGCTTGAGGGCATCGGGATCCCGCCGGCCTGGACCGACGTCTGGATTGCCCCGTACGACAACGGGCACATCCAGGCCACGGGACTCGACGCGGTGGGCCGGCGGCAGTACATCTACCATCCGGGCTGGCGGGAGCGGAAGGACCGGCTGAAGTTCGACCGTTCGCTCCAGCTGGCCGAGACCCTGCCGGCCGCACGCCGCCTGGTGACCATGGACCTGCGCTCCGAGGGGCTGACCCGGGAACGCGTGCTGGCCGCCGCCTTTCGGATGCTCGACAGCGGGTCGCTTCGGGTCGGCTCCGAGCGCTACACCAACGAAAACGGCAGCCGTGGCCTCGCCACCCTGCTCTGCGCCCACGTCACGGTCCACAAGGACGAACTCCGGCTCAGTTTCCCGGCCAAGAGCGGCAAGACCTGGGAGTCGCGGATCGACGACGCCGACCTCGCCGCCGTCGTGCGCCAGCTCAAGCGGCGCGGCGGCAAGGCACGGCTGCTCGCCTACAAGGCCGGCCGCCGCTGGCATCCGGTGTCCAGCGCGGACATCAACGAGTACGTCAAGGAGCGCACGGGGGAGGACTTCACGGCCAAGGACTTCCGCACCCTGCGCGGGACGGCGACGGCGGCCGTCAGCCTGGCGCGCAGCGGCCCGCAGGCGAAGAAATCGACCCGGAAGAGGGCGGTCAGCCGCGCCATGGTTGACGCGTCCGCGGTCCTTGGCAACACACCGTCGATCGCCCGGAAAAGCTACGTGGATCCGCGGCTGCTGGACCACTTCGCCGCAGGGGAGACGATCGATGCCAGGCGGCTGGATTCCGCCGAATCCGAAATCCGGGCCCTGCTCTACCAGGAAGGCGACGTGGTTCCGCTGCGGAAGGCCGCAGGCTAGCCGCACCTGAAGAGGCTACATCCGGCCGAAGCGCGCCCGCACCAGGGCGAACGCGCCGTAGGCAATGAAGCCCGTGCCGATCGCCAGGAGCAGGTACGGGCCGAACGGGTGGTCCCGCAGTGCCTTGAGGCTGCCGTCCAGGCCGGTGGACGAACCGGGGTTGTTGGTGGCCGCGGCGATCACGAACAGCAGCCCGGTCAGGATCAGCGCCAGCCCTTTCGCGACGTGCCCGGCGACGCCGAGCATACTGATCAGCCTGCCGCGGCGGGTGCCCTCGAAATGGTGCAGCTCCTCCTTGAACTTCTTCCCGAGGCCCTTGGCGATGAAGTACACGCCGATCCCGATGATGACCAGGCCCAGGCCGACCAGGGCCGGAACCCCGAACGGGGACCGGACCAGCGCCGTGCTGAAGTCCCGCGTGGAGTCGCCGGAATCGCCGCGCTGGCCGAGCGCGAAGCCGGCGAAGCTCAACCCAACGCTGCCGTACGCGACGGCCAGGAAACCGGAGGAAATGAGCTTGCCCAGCCGCTCGCCGCGCGGCAGGTGCCGGGCCCGCAGGGTGGCCTCGCTCAGCTGCCAGAGCGAAAGCCCGGCGCAGGCCGCGCAGGAAGCCCACATGACGGCAGGACCCCAGGGGTTGGCCGCGAGTTGTTCGATAGCGCCGGTGGGGTCGGCCTGTCCGGGGACCCCCAACACCAGGGCGATGGCGATGGCCCCGATCACGATGTGAAGCAGCGCCATCACTGCGAAACCCGACCGTGCGGCGACGTCGAGCCAGATGCTGTTCGACGCCGCCTCGGCGGCGTCCGCGGCGCCGTCGATGACGGAATCGCTTCCTGACTTTTCCTCTGCCGTAGCGATGCCGCTTAACCTCATCCGGTCCGGTGAAACTCTCTTGTGCCCACGGCGCTGCCCACGGCGTTGCCTGTGGCCCTGATTCTACGCGCGGAGGCTCACAGCGTCAGGCAGGAACGGCCGGCGCCAGGACCTTGGCCCTGTCAGCACTATGCCGGGCCCGCAGGATCACCTTGAACAGTTCGCCCAGGAGCAGCAGCACCACGGCCGGCACCAGACAGATCAGCCACTGCGCCCCGTTGAGCTGCACGGTGGCGAACAGGTCCTGCAGCACGCGCATCTGGGTGATCAGCATCGAGCCGACCACTGCCCAGCCGAACGCCCAAAGCAGCTTCGGGTTGGACACGGTGGACGGGCCGAACGCGCTCTCCTCGGGGAATCGCAGGTTGAGGGCCACGGTAATGTTCATCAGCCCTAGGCCAACTATGGCCATGGTCTGCCCTACCTCCAGCGAACCGTAGCTGGCCTTGCCGATCTGCACGAGGACCAGGGTGGCGGCCGCCATGAACAGCCCGACGACGAACAGGCGCACCATCATCGACCGGACGATGATCGGCTGATTGAACGGACGGGGCTTCCGGTCCATGATGCCCGGCGTCGCGAGGTCCAGGCCCATCACGGCGCCGATGGGGGCGACGATCGCCATGTGGATCCACAGCACCTGGGCCGGGCTGAGCAGCGCGGTGCCGGCGATCGCGAACGCCGACGAGCCGATGAAGGCCAGGATGAACATGAACAGGTTGGCGACCTGGATACGGATGAACTTCTGCAGGTTGTCGTACACGAGCCGGCCCTGCTCGACCGCGGTCACGATCGTGGCGAAGTTGTCGTCGGCGAGGATCATTTTGGCCGCACCCTTGGCGACGTCGGTGCCGGTGATGCCCATCGCGATCCCGATGTCGGCCGCCGCGATGGCCGGCGCGTCGTTGACGCCGTCGCCGGTCATGGCGACGACGTTGCCCTTGCGCTTGAGCACTTCGACCAGCCGGACCTTGTGCTCGGGCGCCACCCGGGCGATCACGCCGATCCCATCCACCTGGCTGTCGGCCTCGGAATCGCTCATGGCCGCGAACTCGGCGCCGGTGACCGCGCGCCCCCGGATGCCGAGCTCGTCGGCGATCGCGGCCGCGGTGATGGCGTGGTCGCCGGTAATCATCCGGACCCGGATGCCGGCGTGTTTGGCCTTGGCGATGGCGGCCACGGCTTCGGCGCGCGGCGGGTCCACCTCGCCGATCAGCGCCGAAATCTCCAGGTCCTGCATCAGCGCCATGAGGTCGCCCGAGGGCTGGAACGTGGCCGGGTCGAATTCGCGCTGGGCCAGGGCGAGCACCCGCCGGCCCTGGCTGGCGATCCGTTCATTGGCGGCCAGCACCTTCCCGCGCATTTCCTCGGTGAGGGTCTCCGCCCGTCCGCCCGGCATCCGCCCGGACGAGGACCTGTTGAGGACGACGTCGGGTGCCCCCTTCACGTACGCCCGGATCACGGGCTTGCCGTCGGCGCCCGGCATCAGGTGGAACGTGGCCATGAACTTGTAGTCGGAGTCAAAGGGCACGGACGCCACCCGCGGGTTGTTCCTGCGGAACTCCCGGACGTCCACGCCGCCCTTCTGCGCGAGCACGTACAGCGCCGCCTCGGTGGGATCGCCGATGACCTCGCCGTTTTCGATATCGGAGTCGTTGCACAGCGCACACGGGAACATCACGTAATCCAGGTCGCGTTCGGCGTCGCCGGTGGTCCGCTGGATCTGGCCCTCGAAGCTGTAGCCCTCGCCGCTGACCGTGTAATGGTGCTGGACGGTCACGACTTCCCGCACCGTCATCTGGTTCAGGGTCAGGGTGCCGGTCTTATCGGAGTTGATGGCCGACGTGGAGCCGAGGGTCTCCACCGCGGGCAGGACCTTCATGATGGCGTTCTTCTTGGCCATGTTGACCGAGCCCACGGACAGGATTGTGGTGACGACGGCGGGAAGCGCATCCGGGATCGAGCCGACCGCCAGGGCCACGCCGATCCCGAACAGCACCGCGAAGCTTTCGCCCTGGGCCAGGCCCATCACCACGATCGCGACGAAGGCGAAGAGGGCCGCGATGATGATGAAGATCGTGAGCCGGTCCACCTGCTTGGTGAGCGGGGTCTTCTCCTCCTTCTGGCCAGAGAGCATGTGGGCGATGTGGCCGACTTCCGAGCCCATGCCCGTGGTGGTCACGAGGATCTCGCCGTGGCCCCGGGTGACGTTGGTGTTCATGAATGCCATGTTCACCCGGTCGCCGATGCCGACGTCGTGCCGGCTGATGGCCCCGACTTCCTTCTCGACGGCGACGCTTTCGCCCGTCAGCGCGCCCTCTTCGATCTGGAGGGTCGCGGCCAGAATCACCCTGCCGTCGGCGGGGACGCGGTCACCGGCGTCGACCACCACGATGTCGCCGGGCACAATCTGCTCGGAGGGGATCTCCGCCATGTCACCGTCGCGGCGCACCTTGGCCATGGACTTCATCATCTGCCCCAGGGAAGCGGCGGCCGCCTCGGCCTTGCCTTCCTGGTGGTAGCCCAGCCACGCGTTGAACAGCGTCAGCAGGGCAAGCCCGATCGCGGTCCCGTACTCCTCGATCAGCAGGCTCACCAGGGCGGCGACGACGAGCACGATCTGCATGTAGTCCCGGTAGTGCTTGAAGAACCGCTTCCAGACCGGCTCCTGCTTCGCGGCGGCCAGGGCGTTGGGGCCGTACTCCTGCAGCCGCTGCTCGGCCTCTGCCGCGCTCAGCCCGCTGGCCGGGTCCACCCTCAGCTCGGACGCCACGTCCGCTGGTGCCATGGAGTACCAGGTTGCGTCCGCTTCGGCCGCGGCCAAGTCTGCTGCTGCTCCGGGATTGTCGGTCATGACTTTCCTCCTCGTGGCCGGGACGGTGCTCAGAAAGGTGTCGGGATGTGCCGGACGGCCAGCGTGGGTTCGCGGTAGTCGCCGGCCTTCTGGCGCTTGGGGAGCTCGACGTCGAGGCCCGGGAACGGCTCATAGGGCACCTGGCTGAGCAAGTGGCTGATGATGTTGAGCCGGCCCCGCTTCTTGACGTCGTTGTGCACGACGTACCACGGCGCCCAGGCGGTGTCGGTCGCTTCGAACATGGCGTCCCTGGCCCGGGAGTAGTCGTACCAACGTTTGTACGACTTCAGATCCATGGGGGAGAGTTTCCAGGTCTTGCGGGGATCATCTATCCGGCTCTCCAGGCGCCGGGTCTGCTCGTCGGCGCTGACCTCGAGCCAGTACTTGATCAGGATGATTCCAGCATCGACCATCGCCTTCTCGAAGATCGGCGTCATGTTCAGGAACCTTTCGGTCTCCTCCGGGGTGCAGAAGTTCATCACGCGCTCCACACCGGCACGGTTGTACCAGCTGCGATCAAAGATGACCACCTCGCCGCCCGCCGGAAAGTGGGACATGTAGCGCTGGAGGTACATCTGGGATTTCTCCCGCTCCGTCGGGGTGGGGAGCGCCACCACCCGGAACACCCGGGGGCTCACCCGCTCGACGATGCGCTTGATCGTGCCGCCCTTGCCGGCCGTGTCGCGGCCTTCGAAGACGATGCAGACCTTGGCTCCCGTGGACTTCACCCACTCCTGCATGGCGACCAGCTCGCCTTGCAGGACGGCCATCTCCGCCTCGTACTCCTTGCGGGGCATTTTCTTCCGGGCCCGCTCGTCCTGTCCTTCGGCGCGCCTGGCCTTTTTCTTCTTCTTGCCCACCTTCGACCTCCTCGCGGCGTACTTGCTGAGGCAAAGCACAGCAGGCACCGCCGCACGCGGCGAGGCTGTCATCCGGCCGGACTGTCATCCGGCGAGACTGGCACCTTTGTCCGGGGACTGGGGTGCAAGCAGGTGACCCTTTTTCGGGCACCCTCGTGCAGCGTCCTACCACTCTTAGTGTTGACCGTGGCCGGGGCCCGGTCTACGGCACTAAGACCCTATTGACGGGCCGCTGAGCCCCCGCCGAAGTCGAGCCGGCCCCTGCTGCTGGGCGCAGGGACCGGCCGTCCGGACTCGGCGTTGAGGCCGACGGTGACGCGAATCCGCGTGCCCGCGGGCCAGGCTGTGAGGCCGGTGCGCGAGTGGCGGGCGCCACTGAGACAGAGCATCTTCCGGCCACCTTGGGAAAACCCTCGGCAACTACTCCTGCAGCCATTCGGCGCAGGAATTCAGGTTCCGCGTGACGCTCTCGACGGCGGCCGCCTCGTCGCCGGCGGCAATCGCGGCCACGAGTTCGTCGTGGCCCTCAAGCGGGAGGCCGTTGAATCCTGCTCGCCGCTGCTGGCGGAGCAGGTCATTGTGGAAAACTCCGCCGAAGCTGACATACAGCTCATGGAGCAGCGGGTTGGCGGACGCCTGCGCCACCCGCGCATGGAAGTCCCAGTCGGCGCGGGCCCAGGCTGCGTAGTCTCCGGCCAGCCAGGCGTCCCGGCGTGCCGTGAGCAAATCGCGCAGGGCACTGACGTCCTCGGCCGTCGCGTGGCGGGCGGCAAGGCGGGCGGCCTGGGTGTCCAGTCCGACCCGGACCTCGAGGATGTGCTCCTGGGAGTGGTCCTGGTACATCCGCTGCGTGGCGCCGGCGATCTCGCTGGTGGCGCGGACGTACGTGCCGTCCCCGCGCCGGACCTCAAGCATGCCGCTGTGCGCGAGCGCCTTGATGGCCTCGCGCAGGGTGCCGCGGGAAACCCCGAACGCGGCCATCAATTCCGGTTCGGCCGGAATGCGCTGCTGCAGTGGCCACTCGCCCGAGTGGATCAGTTCCCGGAGCTTGGCGGTGATTTCCTCCGCCAGCGGGGGCCGGTGCGAGGCGGTAAGAGTCATGGCCGGGTCCTTGCCTCGGAGCGCAGTTCGGCGGAGCGCCGTTCGGCGGCCCGCCGTTCCTTCTCGCGCATCTCTTTCGGCCCGGCCGACAGGAGATGGCCCACCACGATCTGGCCGAGGGCCACGGCCAGCAGCAGCGCCAGGGGCAGGGTCCAGGAGTTGGTGGCGCTGTGCAGCAGGCCCATGCCGAACGGCCCCAGCGTCGCCAGCAGATAGCCGGCGGACTGGGCCACGGTGGACAGCGCGGTGGTCTCGGCCGTGGTGCGGCCGCTGCGGCTGATCATCACCATGACCAGCGGGAAGATGCCGAGCCCGAAGCCCAGCAGCACCGCGGTCAGCGGAGCCCAGGTAGCCGGCAGGACCAGCATGGCCAGGACGCCGAGGGCCATGGTGACGGTGGCCAGGTAGAACGCTGTGCGAAGCATCCGGGGGCGCGAGCCGATGGCCACCAGCACCATGCCGGCGGGGACGGAGACGAGCTGCATGAGTCCGAACATGAGCCCGCTGTCAGAGGCGGTGAGGCCCATCGTGGCCAGCATGTAGGGGAACCAGCTGAGCACGGCGTAGGCCAGGAGCGCCTGCACGGTGAATCCGAGGGTAATCAGCGCGCCGGTGCGGGTCCGCAGCAGGGGCCACGGGGAAACCCTGGCGGCCTTGCCGGCGGTTGCGTTGCGGTGGGCGTGGACCGCGATCGGCACGAAGCCGAGGCAGGCGCCCAGGGCAAGGAGGCCGATTGCGCCGACGCCCGCCGATGGAGAGCCCAGGGCGGTGGCCATCGGAACGATCAGCACGGCGGTGACCGTGGCACCGGTGGTCATGGTCAACGTGTAGACGGCGGTCATGAGGGAGGTGCGGTCCGCGAAGTGCACCCTGATGAAGGACGGCATGGCCACGTTGCAGATAGCGAGCCCGGACATCCCCGCCACGGTCCCGGCCAGGAGCATTCCGGTGGACGGAACGCCGCGGAGCAGCAGACCCGCGGCCAGCATCACGAGGGAGAGCAGGATGGCTTTTTCCAGCCCCAGCTGCCGGGTGAGCCAGGACGTGGCAGCCCCGGCCACCGCGAAGCACAGCGTGGGGATCGAGGGGAGCAGGGCCGCGATGAAAGGCCCGTAGCCCAGGACGGCCTGCAGGTCGTGGAAGAGGGCGGCTGCGCCGGTGATCCCTGCGCGCAGGTTGAGCCCGATGAGCACGAGCGCCACGACGCCGGCCACGATCACCCCGCGCGGACGGCCGGCACCGGGTGGAGCTGTCTGGGAAAGTGCGGAAACCGCCGTGCTGCTAGCCATATCTAAAGGTTAGACGTTTGATGTTTGAGCGTCAGCCTTTAGTGGCGAATATCTCTGCGAGTGACAGCGGCTTGGGGGCCGGGGTCGAGCGGGGCGGTGTGCGTCAGCGCGGCTGCCGGGCGCTGAGCCGCTGCACCGCCAGCGCGAGCCAGAGCTGCACCCGGTCCGGTGTCTGGGCCGGGTCGTAGCCGGTGAGTTCGGTGATCTGCGCCAGCCGGTAGCGGACCGTATTACGGTGCAGGGTGAGTTCCTCGGCGACAGCCGCCACCGAGCCGTTGTTGACGAGGTAGCTCTCCAGCGTGGCCATGAGTTCGGCGCCGTGGGCTGCGTCAAAGGCCCGCAGCGGGTTCAGCGATTCGTTGGCCATGTCCGCCAGCGGGACGTCTTCACTGGCCAGCAGCAGCGAAGTCAGGCTCAGCCGCTCCGGCTCGTTGACCGGCAGGCCGTGGCTGGACGCGTCGCGGGCCTCGAAATAGCTCCAGCGCAGGCCGTTGGGTTTCGTGTAGGCCCCGCCAATGCCGATCGTGGCGTGGATCCCGGCTTCGGCCAGATGGTCGCTGAGGCTGCGGGCCAGGGCGCTGGCGCCGCTGCCGTCGTCGGGGATCACCACCACGAGGTCCTTCCCGACGGCGGCGCTGACCGCCGCCTCGAGCGGCTGGGGCAGGGAGGAACTCCCCAGCTGTTTCTGGTGGGCGGCCGACTCGGCGAGCAGGACCACGTTCTTGCGGGTGCTGTTGATCCCGACGCCGGCGAGGCGCCGGGTGGCTTCGCTGGACTCCAGCGTGCCGTGGATGACGTCGTCGAGGACCTGTCCGGCCAGGGCCCGCTGCGCCTGCCGCTGCTTGACCATGTTGTTCAGTTCAACGCTGATCAGGTTTTGGGCGTAGCCCACGATGCCCGAGTCCTCAAAGGGCTGCTTTACCCACAGCGTGCAGGCGTCGCGGCGGCCCGTGGGGATGGGGTAGGATGCCCAGCCCTCGGCCTTGGGCGCCGGGTGGCCGGGCACGCTGTTGTACAGCTGGGCGGTGAACTGGGTCAGGACGATCTCGGTCCGCAGCATCGAGCCCAGGTGCTTCAGGAGTTCGGCGAGGCCGCCACCGGTCAGCAGGGCCCGGGCCAGGATCTGGTGCCCGGCGATGAGCCGCTCAAGCTTCACCAGGTGGTCCGCGGACTGGGCGTCGGCCACGAGCTTACCGATCGCGATGAACGGCGTCTCGTAGGGCACTTCCACCACCGGCAGCCCCCACCGGTTGGCCTCGGCGATAAGGGCCGGAGGTACGGCGTCGTGCGTCAGTCCTACCCCGAACCCGATTCCCACGGCCCCGGCCCGCTGGACCTGCCGCACGAAGCGGCGCTGTTCGGCGGCGCTCTTGAGCCGCATTCCGGTGGTCAGGATCAGTTCGCCGCCGTTGAGGAACCGCTGCGGGTCCTCCTGTTCGGTGACGGCCACCCAGAGGATGTCCTGGTGCCAGGTGGTTTCGGCGAGGCCGGCCTTGGTGAGATTCAGGGAGGGAACTCCCAGCAGGGCAGCGAGTGAAATGGCCATGGATTCAGGATAGCCGGGTGCTGGTCAAGCGCACTAAACTCTTGCTGGCAAGGTGTGCAGGTGCCTATTCCCTGGCTTGCCCGGCTGGCATAGGCTCGTGACCAGTCACACACATCCGTCATTGGCAGTAAGAAAGAGGTTGTACACCGTGGTCCAAACCTTGCAGAACTTCATCAACGGCGAGTTCGTCACCCCCGCCGGCACAGGGATGCTGCCCATCGTCAACCCCACCAACGGCGACGTGGTGGCACAGTCGCCGATCTCGGTGCAGGCCGACGTCGACGCCGCCATGACGGCAGCCAGGAACGCCTTCAAGACCTGGAAGCACACCACGCCGGGGCAGCGGCAGCTCATGCTGCTCAAGCTCGCGGATGCCGTCGAGGCCAACAGCGACGAGCTCGTGGACGCCCAGCACCGCAACACCGGCCAGGTCCGCTCCCTGATCGCCTCCGAGGAAGTCGCCGCGGGCGCCGACCAGCTGCGCTTCTTCGCCGGCGCGGCCCGCATCATGGAAGGCAAATCCGCCGGCGAGTACTTCGAAGGCCACACCTCCTACGTGCGCCGCGAGCCGATCGGCGTCGTGGCCCAGGTGGCCCCGTGGAACTACCCGTTCCTCATGGCCATCTGGAAGATCGGGCCCGCCCTGGCCGCCGGCAACACCGTGGTCCTCAAGCCCTCGGACACCACCCCGGAGTCCACCCTGGTGCTGGCCCGGCTCGCCGGCGAGATCTTCCCGGCCGGCGTCCTGAACGTTGTCCTGGGCACCGGCGAGACCGGCGCCATGATGGTCGAGCACAAGGTCCCCGGCCTGGTCTCCATCACCGGTTCCGTCCGCGCCGGCATCGCCGTCGCCTCGGGCGCCGCCAAGGGACTCAAGCGCGCCCACCTGGAACTCGGCGGCAAGGCCCCGGCCATTGTGTTCGCCGACGCCGACATCAAGAAGAGCGCCGCGGCGATCGCCGAGTTCGCCTTCTTCAACGCCGGCCAGGACTGCACGGCGATTACCCGCGTCCTGGTCCAGGATTCGGTGCACGACGACGTCGTCGCCGCCATGGTCGAGCACACCAGGACCCTGCACACGGGCTCGCAGAACGATGAAGACAACTACTTCGGTCCGCTGAACAACGTCAACCACTTCAACGCGGTCACCTCCGTCGTGGAGCACCTGCCGGCGAACTGCAAGATCGAGACCGGCGGCCACCGCGCGGGCGAGAAGGGCTTCTTCTTCGAACCCACCATCGTCACGGGCGCCAAGCAGACCGATGACATCGTCCAGAAGGAAACGTTCGGCCCCGTCATCACGGTGCAGAAGTTCAGCACCGAGGACGAGGCAGTGGAACTGGCCAACGACGTCGAGTACGCCCTGGCGTCCAGCGTCTGGACGACCAACCACGGCACCGCCATGCGCCTGAGCCGTGACCTCGACTTCGGCGCCGTCTGGATCAACACCCACATTCTCCTCACCGCCGAAATGCCGCACGGTGGCTTCAAGCAGTCCGGCTACGGCAAGGACCTGTCCATGTACGGCGTGGAGGACTACACCCGCATCAAGCACGTCATGAGTGCGCTCGACGCATAACGCCGTCGCATAAACGCGGATGCAGAACACAGCAGCCGCATAACTCAACCTGACGCATAACTCGCGCGCCTCAACCGCACGCTTAGGAAGGCCTTCCCATGACCACCACCGCACATGACATCACCTACCGGCTCGAGCAGAAGCGCCGCGTCCAGGCCGACTTCCCGGGCCCCAAGTCCGTTGCCCTGACCGAGCGCCGCAAGGCGGTCGTCGCGGCTGGTGTCGCGTCCAGCGTCCCGGTCTTCGTGGCCGACGCCGACGGCGGCATCATCCACGACGTCGACGGCAACTCCTTCATCGACCTCGGCTCCGGCATCGCGGTGACCAGCGTCGGCGCCTCGGACCCCGCCGTCGTCGGTGCCGTGAAGGAAGCCGTGGAGCACTTCACCCACACCTGCTTCATGGTCACGCCCTACGAAGGCTATGTCGCCGTCGCCGAGCAGCTGAACCGCCTCACCCCGGGTGACCACGAAAAGCGCACGGTGCTGTTCAACTCCGGCGCCGAGGCTGTCGAAAACGCCGTCAAGGTTGCCCGCCTGGCCACGGGTCGGGACGCCGTCGTCGCGTTCGACCACGCCTACCACGGCCGTACCAACCTGACCATGGCGCTGACCGCCAAGGCCATGCCGTACAAGACCAACTTCGGCCCGTTCGCGCCCGAGGTCTACCGCATGCCGATGAGCTACCCGTTCCGCGAGGAAAACCCGGAGATCACCGGTGCCGAGGCCGCCAAGCGCGCCATCACCATGATCGAGAAGCAGATCGGCGGCGAGCAGGTTGCCGCGATCATCATCGAGCCCATCCAGGGTGAGGGCGGCTTCATTGTCCCCGCCGATGGCTTCCTGCCCGCCCTGGCTGCCTGGGCCAAGGACAAGGGCATCGTTTTCATCGCCGACGAGGTCCAGTCCGGCTTCTGCCGCACCGGCGAATGGTTCGCCGTGAACCACGAGGGTGTTGTCCCGGACATCATCACCATGGCCAAGGGCATCGCCGGCGGCATGCCGCTCTCCGCCATCACCGGCCGCGCCGACCTCCTCGACGCCGTCCACCCGGGCGGCCTCGGCGGCACCTACGGCGGCAACCCGGTAGCCTGTGCAGCCGCGCTGGCCTCGATCGGCTCGATGGAGCAGTACGACCTCAACGCCCGTGCCAAGCACATCGAGGAGATCGCCCTCGGCAAGCTCCGCGAACTTGCCAACGAGCAGTCCGTGATCGGTGACGTCCGCGGCCGCGGCGCCATGCTGGCCATTGAACTCGTCCAGGCCGGTTCCAAAGAGCCGAACCCGGAGCTGACCAAGGCCGTCGCCGCAGCCTGCCTCAAGGAGGGTGTCATCATCCTCACCTGCGGCACCTACGGCAACGTCATCCGGCTGCTGCCGCCGCTGGTGATCAGCGACGAGCTGCTGCTGGACGGCCTTGCGGTCCTGGCCGCGGCCATCAAGGCCAACGCCTGATCCACCCCTGAAACAAGCCGCCGGGAGGGCGATCCCTTCCCGGAGGCCGGCCTTCCGGTAGACAACGCAGGAGCCGCGGACACACCGTCCGCGGCTCCTGCGTTGTCTTATTTGGTCCCGCGTCTTCCGGCCCTGGCCCCGGGCTGGAATCTGCGGCGCTATTTCCAGGCCGACGAGTCCAGCTGGATCGCCACCACGTACAGGTGCTGGCCCTGCTCGATCTTTTCCACCTCAGAGACGCGAACCTTCGTCTCCGGGACCGTGTTCATCTGACGGCCGACGCCGATTCCGTAGCTCAGCACGCCCTCGAAGTCCCCGGCCGGCGCGTAGCTGGTGAGCGCCTGGTATCCGATTGCCGGTGGCGGCGCGCTGGTCACGGTGCTGGCCGTGCCGTCCGCAGTGTGCGACTGGGCGCCCCGGAACGTTACCTCCAGGATGGTGCCCGTACCGGGCATCGGAATGGGCAGGCCGCTGCCGTCGGCGACGAGTTCGGGGACCACTTCGAGGTCGTAGCTGGGGAATCCGCCGGAGAACCGGAAGCTCAGCTGGTCATACGGCGGGGTGTCGGAGGGGTGCTGGCCCGCGCCGATCGCGTAGAGGGCTGGCAACGGGGACGCCGGCGGAGGCGCGATAGGCACCGGGTTCTGGTGGTCCGTGTGGATCGGTGTGGTCGGCCCGGGCACCGACCAGTCGTGGGCGACCGTCGAGGAAATCACCTTGTCGCCAGGTTGCGGCGGTGCCGTTTCGTCAGCGTCGCCGGTCGGCAACGGCCTCGCGGTGGCCGTGGTTGTCGGGGACTGCGACGGCGGCGGGCTGCCGGCCGCGGGCTGCGGGGCCGGCGTCGTGCAGGCGGTCAGGACCACCAGGAGCGCCAGGGTTCCCAGCCCCGCTGTCCGCGACCCGGTCCTGCGGTTGCGGATGGCGTTCATGGTCCTCTCCCCTCGACCATCCCAGCGTAGGCGCGGAAGATTGTGCTGCTCAGGGCCATTGGTCACCACCTTTCGGGGGGCTGCTGGACTAGAGTCATCCATATCCACTGCAGGAACGCAGACCGGCCGACGTCGCCCGGAACCCCCGGGGCGCAGCTGGCATCTGCCACAGACCCATAAGGGGTTCATACATGCGATACGTAGTCGGCTATACCCCCACCGAACGCGGCGCGGACGCCGTTGCCCTGGCGTCGGCCATGGCCCGGGCGCAGGGAGCGCATCTTGACCTGGTCTATGTGGTGGACCGGCACACGCCCTATGTGGCGATGAATCCGGAAGGCAGCCGGGTCAGCACCGCCGAGCAGCAGGTTATCTCCGCGGAACGCCAGGGAATGGAACTGGTCCCCGAGGGACTGGAGGCACACTTCCACGTCCGCCAGGCGGAATCCTTCGCCGCAGGCCTTATCGACGCCGCCCTCGAATACCGGGCCGGCCTGATCGTGGTGGGGGCAGCAAGCAACGGGCTCTTCAAGCGGCACACCGTGGGCAGCGTGGCCAGCGCCCTCCTGCACGCCGCCCCGGTCCCGGTGGCACTGGCGCCGCGCGGTTACCGCCGGACCGAGGCCGTCACGCGGCTGACCCTCGCCGTGGGCCAACGCGTCGGAGCGGAGGCAGCGATCGACGTCGCGATTGAATCCGCCCAACGCCGCGGAGTGCCGCTTCGGCTGGTTTCCCTGGTGGAACTCGACGTGGAGGGCGACGGCGGGGAAAACGTCAACGCCGCCCACATCCACGCCAACACCGTCCTGGCAGCGGCCGCTCAGCGTCTGCCCGAAGGCCACCACGCCAGCGTGGAGGTGGCCCACGGCCGCTCGATCGAGGAAGCAATCGACGACCTGGAATGGGACGACGGCGAGGTCATGATCGTGGGGTCCTCCCGCCTGGCGGAGAAGTACAAGCTGTTCATCGGCAGCACTGCCAACAAGGTGCTGCGGGCACTCCCCGTCCCGATGGTCGTGGTTCCGCGCGACTACCAGCGGGTGGACACCTTCCCGGAGGTCTAGGTCCCGGAGGCCTGGGGCCGCGGCGCAAGGACCGCCCAGTACGCCGGAATGCTGCCGGGCGGTCCGCCGGGTTCCATCGGCA
The DNA here is from genome assembly GCF_056394525.1 of Arthrobacter sp. 10N43. Lineage (NCBI taxonomy): Bacteria > Bacillati > Actinomycetota > Actinomycetes > Micrococcales > Micrococcaceae > Arthrobacter > Arthrobacter sp. 10N43. Next base: position 87,959 of record NZ_JBFTIA010000004.1, read on the forward strand.
CTGTCCTCAGGACGGTGGAGCCCTCAGCGATGAGGCTCCACCGGTCAGCGGGGAACACCCGCGCGCGCTGCCCGGCGCCGAAATGGCCCGGTTTTGGCAGGGCGGAAATGGCTTGGCGGAGAGGTCCCGGGATCTGCCCGCCCGTGGCGCCGAGGCCCCTGAGGTAACTTAGCGCGCCGCCCGGGACGTTCGTCTCGACGAGGTAGACCCGTCCCCGGGCGCCGAGGAGGGCTTCGATGGAGCCCGCCAGGCGGGCCTGCCGTCGCCGGCCCAGGACGTGGAACACACCGCGCACAAAGACGTTGGCGTCGCCGAGTTCGCGGGCCAGCGCCGCCGCTGCGGCCGGCCGCGTGGCATCCAGGCTCCGAAAACTGAGGCCGGGGATGTCCGGGTGCGCGGATTGTGCTGCCGCCACGGCCCCGGGGGAGACGTCCACGCCCAGGACCGCGGGGAAGATTTCGGTGAGCCGCCGGGTGATGGCGCCGTTCCCGCAGCCGAGATCGATCACCGGAAGGCCGGTGTCCATTGTGCCGGCCATCGTCTGCAGATGGTGCCGGACCTCCTCGTTGCCGTCGCCGGGGGCCGCATCCCAGATGATCGCTTCCGTGAGGGATCCCTGAGACACGCCGTGCCAGAAGGCGTCCCAGCGCCGGTCCGGGCGCCGCGGACTGTGCAGGGACAGGGCGGCGACCCTGGCCGCGAGCCGGATTGTGTCCGCAGCCCTGCCTATGGCGTTCCCGGTTATGCCCGTCCCGTGCGCGCCCGACCCGTGCGCGCCTGACTTCTCGGTGCCTGACTTCTGGACGCCCGTCTTCTCGGTTCCGCTCACGCGACGGCGCCGTCCCGGTGCGCCAGCAGATCCGTCATACCCTCGACGGGCAGCGGACGGCTGAAGAAGTATCCCTGGCCGAATTCGCAGTTCAGCTGCCGGAGCCTGTTCGCCTGCTCACTGTCCTCGATGCCCTCGGCGACGGCACCGAGGCCGGCCGAATGGATCAGTTGCAGGATGGCCGCGACGAAGGTCTCCTGTTGCCGGTCGGTGGTCAGCCCGTCGAGCAGGGACTTGTCGATTTTGGCCTGCGTGACAGGCAGCGTGCGCAGGTAGCTGATGGACGAATAGCCTGTGCCGAAGTCGTCAATCTCGATCCGGACGCCGAGGTCATTGAGCGATTTCATCGTGGCTGCCACTTCCGGACCGCCGCGCATGATCGCGGTTTCGGTGATTTCGATGGAGACATTGCGGGGTTCGACGCCGTGCCGGGCCAACAGGGTTTCGACGTAGGGGGCCAGGTCGACGTGGTGCAGGTCCGCCGGTGAGAGGTTGATGTGCGTGCTGAAGCCCGCCGGAAGCCCGGGTTCGGACTTCCATCTGCCGGTTTGGGCGATGGCGTTCCGGAGCACCCAGTGCCCGATTTCCACCGTGAGCCCAGCCTCGTCGGCGGCGTCGAGGAAGGTATCGGGCGCCAGCAGGCCCAGGGCGGGGTGCCGCCAGCGGATCAGGGCCTCGGCGCCGGCGATGGTGCCGGTGCGCAGATCCATGATGGGCTGGTATTCCAGTTCGAGCTGGTCCGTAGCGAGCGCTGTCCGCAGTTCCGCCACCTGGTGGACCCGCTGCTTGGCGGCCTCGTGCATCGCCGCGGAAAACACCAGAAGGGTGTCGCGGCCACGTTTCTTGGCCTCGTGCATGGCGATGTCGGCATCCCGGATAAACTCCTCGCTGCGCAGGCCAGGTTCCCCCAGCCGGACCCCGGTGCCGGCCGTGAGGGCGATCGCGACGCCGCCGGCGACGATTCTGGCCTTCAGCGATTCGCCGAGCCGGGCCGCGATCTGCAGCACGGCCTCCGGATCCTGGTCCGCCACGAGCACGGCGAACTCATCGCCGCTCAGGCGTGCGATCAGGTGGCCGGGCCCGGCCGCAGCGCTCAACCGCAGCGCCGCCTCCCGCAGCACGGCGTCCCCCGCGCCGTGGCCGAGGCTGTCGTTGATGAGCCGGAAGGAGTCGAGGTCCAGCAGGATGAGGGCCGGCTGGTGTCCGGCGCCGGTCTGGGCTCCGGCTACGGCCTCGGCCGCTTTTTCCTGCAGCAGCGAGCGGCTGGCCAGTCCGGTCAGCTCATCGGTATTGATGACGCGCCGGAGTTCGGCCTTGGCCGCTTCCAGCAGCGCGGTCCGTTCGGCGACCCGGACCTCCAGGTCTTCGTACATGCTTTGGAGTTCTTCGGCCAGCAGGTTGATGCCGGTCGTTACGGCGTCAATGCCGTCCCGTGCCGGGGACACCGGCAGGCGGTTCGACAGATCGCCCGAGGACAGTACGACGATGCCGTCCACGAGTTCCTCGAGGCGGCGGTCATCATCATTCCCCGTCATGGCCCTGCGAGGTCAGCCAGCGGACCGCCTCATCGCCGTTGGTGAAAAAGCGTGTCGGAACCGGCGCGGAATTGACGCCCAGGAAGAAGTTGGCCAGCACCCGGTCCACGGCGGAGGAGCCAAGGAGCGCGATGGCCGAGGCGTCGCAGCGCTTGGCGAACACGGCCCGGGCGGCCCGGCTGACGGACTGCGTGGTGGCCATGTCGATCAGCAGCGGCGTGGGCCGGCCGCCGCACAGTTCATTGACCCGGTCCATGGCCAGCTGTGCGTTGGGCGCATCAATCACGACGTCCCGGGCCCACTCCAGGCGCAAGATGCCGCTGTTGTCGAAGTCCAGGGACGAGATATCCCGTCCGCCTGGAGTTCCACGATCCTCTACTGGCACCAGCAATCCTCAATTCCGCCCCAAAGTGTCCATTCATGATGACACTAGTGCACGGCGGGCGTGGTGTGCAGGACGCCGGCCGGCGGAGTTGGGTACCGCCTACGCGGCGGCGCGGGCCCGTTTCCGGGTCACGGAGTTCTTCCGGGCAGTGAGCAGCATGTCCACGGTCAAGATCAGCAGGGCCAGCCAGACCACGCCGAAGCCGATCCAGCGGTCAAGTGTCATAGCTTCCTTGAACACGACGAGCGCCACGATGAACTGCAGGACGGGTGCGAAGTACTGCAGCAGGCCAATCGTGGTCATCGGCAGCCGGCGGGCGGAGGCGCCGAAGAACAGCAGCGGCACTGCGGTGATGACGCCCGATGCCACCAAGAGCCAAAAATGCCCGGCACCGTTGGAGGCCAGGCTTGCCGCCCCGCTGACCGCGAGGACGATCATGGTGGCCGCAGCCACCGGGGCCAGCACGATCGTCTCCACCGTGAGGCTGGTGATGGCGTCCGCTCGCGGGCCAACGCGTTTCTTGACGAATCCGTACAGGCCGAAGCTGAACGCCAGCGTCAGGGCGATCCAGGGGAGCTTGCCGTAGGAGACTGTCAGCACTCCCACGGCGATGAAGCCGATTGCGACGGCGGCCCACTGCAGCGGCCGCAGCTTCTCCTTCAGGACAAAGACCCCCAGCAGGACCGAGACCAGCGGGTTGATGAAGTAGCCCAGGGAAGCCTCGACGGCCTGGCCGGTGGTCACGCCGTAGGTATACGTCAGCCAGTTCACCGCGATCAGCGCCGCGGCGATGGCCAGCGGGCCGATCACCGTCCGGTTCCGGAACGCGGCGCCGAGCACCCGCCAGGACCGGGTGACGGTGATCAGCAGGATGCAGAAAATCAGCGACCAGACCACCCGGTTCGCCACGATTTCGACCGCGCCGGCCGGATGCAGGACGTAGAAGTACAGGGGCAGCAGCCCCCAGAGCCCGTAGGCGCCGATGCCGAACAGGATCCCCGCCGTCGTGTCCTTGTCTACCGGTGCCGGTCCCGCCGGCCGGACGGGGCCGGGGCCTGCGGCAGCGGCGGGGACGGGCGGCGCCGTCAGCGGGGCGGGGGAGAAGGATCCTTCGGGATTAGGCACAAGACCAATAACACCATCTGCGCTGCGCCTATTCCTGCCAATTGGGCGCAGGCGAGCCGGCGACATTTAGAATAGGGGCCTGTGCGCTGTATCTACTGGCGCTGTCCCTAAGGATCAGAAGGGCTCCCGGTGTCCAACTCGGCCGAATCCACATCCACCCGTCCCCTCCGCGTCGCGATTGTTGGCGCCGGTCCGGCCGGCGTCTACGCCGCGGACATCCTGACGAAGTCCAATGAGGTCAAGGACGGCGACTTCCAGGTCAGCATCGATCTCTTCGAGGCCTACCCGGCCCCGTACGGCCTGATCCGCTACGGCGTGGCCCCCGACCATCCGCGGATCAAGGGAATCGTCAACGCGCTGCACAAGGTCCTGGACCGCGGCGACATCCGGTTCCTCGGCAACGTCACGTACGGCCGGGACCTGACGCTCCATGACTTCCGCGCCTTCTACGACGCCGTCATCTTCTCCACCGGAGCCATCAAGGACGCGGACCTGGACATTCCCGGGATCGGCCTGGAGGGTTCCTTCGGCGGGGCAGACTTCGTCTCCTGGTACGACGGCCACCCGGACGTGCCGCGGGAGTGGCCGCTGGAGGCCAAGGAGATTGCCGTGATCGGCAACGGCAACGTGGCCCTGGATGTGGCCCGCATGCTGGTCAAGCACGCCGATGAACTCCTGGTCACCGAAATCCCGGACAACGTCTACCGGGCGCTGAAGGATTCCCCGGTCACCGACGTCCACGTCTTTGGCCGCCGCGGTCCGGCCCAGGTGAAGTTCACGCCGCTGGAGCTGCGCGAACTCAGCCACGCCAAGGACGTGGACATCGTCCTGTATCCGGAGGACTTCGAGTTCGACGAGGCCTCGGACGAGGCGATCCGCAGCAACAACCAGATCCGGACCATGGTCAACACCCTGACCAACTGGCTCGTCGAGGAGCACGCCGAGGCGGAGGAACCGTCCTCGCGCCGGCTGCACCTGCATTTCCTGCACAGCCCGGTGGAGGTATACGACGACGCCGCGAACCCCGGCAAGGTCGCGGGCGTCAAGTTCGAACGCATGCAGCTGGATGGCACCGGAAACGTCAAGGGCAGCGGAGAGTTCCTGGACTACCCCGTCCAGGCCGTCTACCGTGCGATCGGCTACCACGGCTCGCCGCTGGATGAGCTGGAATACGATGCCCGCCGCGGCGTTGTCCCCAACGAAGGCGGCCGCGTGCTCGACGCCGAGGGAAACGCCGTCCCCGGGATCTACGCGACCGGCTGGATCAAGCGCGGGCCCGTCGGGCTGATCGGCCACACCAAGGGCGACGCCCTGGAGACCATCGGCTTCCTGCTGGAGGACCGGCTGACGCTGCCCCCGGCGCAGAACCCGGACCCGCAGGCCATCATCGACCTGCTTCAGGAGCGCGGCATCGAGTACACCACGTGGGAAGGGTGGATCAAGCTCGATGCCCACGAGCTCGCCCTCGGCGCAGAGTGGTCCGCGGCGGAGTCCGCGAAGGGGATCGAACGGGAGCGCATCAAGGTGGTGCCGCGCGAGGACATGATCGAGATTTCCCGAGGCTAGGCATGCCGCCACCTTCCGCCGTGTGATGGCTGGAAAAAAGTGTCGGCACACAGACGCCTGCGTGCCAGAATCCTCACATGACCAAGGAACGCAGTGAACTGAAGAGCACCGGATACGAGATCTTCATCGGTATCCTCTCGATCCTGTCGATCGTCAACCTCGTGCTCCTGTATGTCGTGCAGGACGCGTCGCTCGATACCGTGCTCACCGTGATGAACGCCATCTTCAGCGTGATCTTCCTCGCCGACTTCCTCTACCGGATCTTCACAGCGCCCTCGGCGGGTGCCTATTTCTTCAAGCACTTCGGCTGGGCCGACCTGTTGGCCAGCGTGCCGGTTGCCCAATTCAAGATCCTGCGGATCTTCCGGCTGATCCGGGTGTACCGCCTGCTCCGCGAGGTCGGCGTCGGGACGATCCGCCGCGCGCTGATGAAAGACCGGGCCGGCAGCTCCCTGTACGTCCTGCTGCTCATGGGCATTTTGGTCCTGGAATTCGGAAGCTTTACGATGCTCCGCGTCGAGCAATACGCCCCAGGGGCCAACATCACCAGCGCCTCGGACGCCATCTGGTACACGATCGTCACGATCTCGACAGTTGGCTACGGCGACCAGTACCCGGTCACCGATCTGGGCCGTGCCATCGGGTCGGGCATCATCGTCCTCGGCGTCGGTATCTTCGGCACGTTCACTGGTTACCTGGCCAACTTCTTCCTGGCGCCCAAGGCTCCCGCGCCGCCCGTCGATGCGGCCGACACAGGTACGGCGACGGTGGAGGGACTCCGCCTGCGCCTGGATGCATCCGAAGCCAAGCTCACCGAAATCAGAAAGCTGCTCGTCGAGCCGATGTAGTGGCCGAACCAACCCAGTGAACGCCTGGTCCCTCCGGGATCCTGCCGCGGGCTCGATCCCTTCGAGGCACCTGAGGGGTCCCGAAGGGACCCGGCAAGGCCTGTCCCCGCCAGGGGTCCGGACGTAGAATCTTCACGGACACCGACGCTCGCGGCGGGCACCGGGCCGCCGCGATTCCCGCGCATAGTCCCGCGCCGTTCATGCCGTGCCGTTGGTCCCGCCCAGTTAGTCGCTTCGGGAGGTTGCCGTGGACGAACAACTCCGCTGGATGGATGCCACCGAACAGGCGAACCTGGTCCGCTCCGGCCAGGTCAGCGCCGCCGAACTCCTCGCTGAGGCGCGGGAGCGCGTCAGGGAAATCAACCCCGCCGTGAACGCGGTGATTGCCGAGCTGGACGGCAACTCCCCGGTTACCGGCAGTCCGGACGACGGCGCAGCGGCCGTGGCGGCCGATGACCTCCCTTTTCCCGGCGTGCCGTTCCTCGTCAAGGACCTTGCCCTGGAAATCGCCGGGACACCGTTCTCCGAAGGCTCCCGCTGGCTCGCCGGCAACGTCTCACAGCGCGACCAGGAGCTCGCGAGCCGCTTCCGCCGGGCCGGGCTGGCCATCATCGGCAAGACCAATACGTGCGAGTTCGGCCTCAGCCCCCACTGCGAACCGCTGCTGTACGGAGCCACGCGCAACCCCTGGGACCTGTCCCGGTCCACGAGCGGATCGAGCGGCGGGTCGGCCGCCGCCGTGGCAGCCGGGATCGTCCCGATGGCCCATGGCAACGACTTCGGCGGGTCGCTGCGCTATCCGGCGGCATGGTGCGGGCTTTTCGCCCTCAAACCGACCCGGGGACGGGTGCCAATGGGTCCGGAATACGGTGATGTGGTCGGCGGCCTCGCGGCCGAATTTGCCCTGACCCGGACAGTGCGCGACGCCGCGGCGCTGCTGGACGCCGTCGCCGGCCCGGCTCGCGGGGACCCCTACTGGGCACCGCCGCAGCAGCGCCCGTACGTGGCCGAAACCGCGACGCCGCCGGGACGGCTGCGGATCGCCGCCACGGCCACGCCCAACAGCGGCCAGAGCGTCCATCCCGACTACCTTCGGACCTTCGACGCCACCGTGGAGTTGCTGGGCAGCTTGGGCCACGACGTCGAAGAGGCGCACCCCGAGCCCCTTGACCAGGCCGGGCACCGGGCCATCCGTGCGGTCTACGCCGCCGCAGCCGCCTGGATCGAGGGGTACTGGACACGGCGGTTGGGCCGCGGGCCGGATCCTGGCGAGCTGGAACCGCACACGGAGGTCCTGTTCGGGCGCGGCCGGAAGGTCAGTGCCGGAGACTACCTTCAGGGCGTGGAGGAACTGCAGCGGTTCAGCCGCCGGGTAGCCGGCTTTTTTCGGGTCTACGATCTCTGGCTGACGCCGACGGTGGGTTGGCCGCCGGTGCCGCTGGGCACCCTGACGCCGACGGCGGAGGACCCCGTCCGCGGGGAACGGGAGGCCGGCCGCTTCCTGATGTTCGACGGCGAGTACGCCAACATCACGGGCGGCCCGGCCATGTCCGTCCCCCTGGGCGCCGATTCGGCGGGACTTCCCGTGGGCATGTCCTTCCTCGCCGGCTTCGGCGCCGAAGCGACCCTCTTCCGGCTCGCCGCCCAGCTGGAACAGGCCAGGCCGTGGGCCGGACGGCATCCCGTGGTGCCTGTATAGCGATATCGCGCAGCGTAGTCGATGTGAAGGAGAGCGATGATGTATTTGGGAATGTACAGCTTCCGCGGTGACCCGGCAGAGCTTCTGGCCGGCCACGACCGCATGCTGGCCCTCTTGCCGGCCGGCCAGTTGGACGTACACCTGTGCGTGCAAACGGAGGCGGGCATCGCCGTCCTGGACACTTGCCCTAACCGGGAGATCTTTGACCGGTTCAGCAGCGGCCGGGAATTCCAGGAGCTGCTCACGGCCGCCGGCCTGCCGCATCCCGATATCCGGCACCTGGGCGAGGTCAAGAGCTACGTCCTGCCGCCGGGAGCCGGCGCCTGAGCCGCCCGCAGGCTTGTACAGGCCGGTGCGTTTCCAAACTCCCCGGGCGGAACTAGACTGGGCCGGACGAGGCGGCCTTCGGCACGCCGTCGAGCCCGTCCGGTGGGAGTTCAATGAGGAATCTGGTCCATCCGGCAGCGCTGTTCCCGCCAGCTGGCGGGGTCACAGCAGCGCTGCGGCAGCAGCATGCCAGCGCCGGGCACGAGGAACTGGACTCGCGTGGACTCGTTTCCCCGGAGGCGCTCCAACTGCCCGGACTCAGCAGCCTGATCCAGGAGTCGTGGCGGCGGTCAGCCCAACTGCACGCCAACCCTGACAACCCCGAGGCGCCGCTGGCCCTGGACCGCGAAGAACTCGAAGAATACCGCCGGCAGCACCCGCTGGCCGCCATCATGCCCGTGATCCATAAGCTCCTGGTCCTGCCCAGCCATGACAGCGGCATGCTGGTAGCCGTGGGGGACGAGGTCGGCAGGCTGCTCTGGGTGGAAGGCGACGCCGAACTGCAGCGCCGGGCGGAAGGCATGATGTTCGTCCCCGGCGCCGACTGGTCCGAGGCGACAGTCGGCACAAGCGCCCCCGGCACCGCCCTGGCCCTAGGCCGGGGAATCCAGATCTCCGGCGCCGAGCACTACAAGCGCTCGGTGCATCCGTGGAGCTGCACGGCTGTGCCCTTCCACGATCCCGATTCCGGCGCGCTGCTGGGGGTCGTGGACATCACCGGCACCGAGTCGGCCGTGGCCCCGCACACGCTGTCGCTCGTTGAGGCCACAGTCGCCGCGGCCCAGGCCCACCTGCGGGTGGAACGGCTGCAGCTGGCCGCCGCCCGCGAGTCCTCGCCGTCCCGGCGGCGCAGCTCGGCGCCCAGACCGTCCGGGGCGCCGGCCGCCAACAGCCTCTACCGCGACAGCCTCCAGCTGCTCGGCCGCGACCAGGCCCTGCTCAGCATCGACGGCCGCACCGTTGCACTGTCCGCCCGGCACAGCGAGATCCTGGCGCTGCTCAGCACGCACCCCGCAGGGCTGAACGCAGAGGAACTCTGCGCCCTCCTGTACCCGGGGGACGCCTCCACCATGACGCTGCGCGCGGAGATGGTGCGGCTGCGCAAGGTACTCCACCAGCTCAACCCCGGCGCCGTCCCGGAGTCACGCCCCTACCGCCTGCCGCTGGACCTCGTTCCCGACGCCGGACAGGTGCTGGACTGCCTGCAGCGCGGCGCCCACCGGATAGCGCTGGAACTCTACCGCGGCGCCGTGCTGCCACGCTCCGAAGCGCCCGGCATCGTGGAGTTGCGGGGCAGGGTCTCCGCGCTGATGCGCGAGGCCCTGCTGACGGACGGCAGCGCCGAATCGCTCCTGAAGTACGCTGCGCTGCCCGAGGCAAAGGACGACGTCGAGGTCCGGATCGCCGCGCTGAAGCTGCTGGCGCCCCGCTCGCCCAAGCGCGCCGCCGTCGTCGCCGATCTGGAACGGCTGGACAAGGAACTGAGCGCCTGACCCCGGCGCGGGAAGCCAGGACGCCCGACAGGTGACCTGGCTCACTTAGGTTGCAACCTGATTGCAACCTATGCGCGCCTACGCTGGGTGCAACGGGGGCCGGAAGCGCCTTGCTGCCCCCCTCTTGCACAGCAAAGGAGCTAGCAATGACTGTTTACGCCCAGCCCGGTACCGAGGGCTCGAAGGTCACCTTCAAGGACCGCTACGAAAACTGGATCGGCGGCGAATGGGTTGCCCCGGTCAAGGGACAGTACTTCGAGAACATCACCCCGGTGACCGGCAAGGCGTTCTGCGAGGTGGCCCGCGGCACCGCCGAGGACATCGAGCTGGCACTGGACGCCGCCCACAAGATCGCACCGTCCTGGGGCAAGACCTCCGTGGCCGAGCGCGCCGCGATCCTGAACAAAATCGCCGACCGGATCGATGAGAACACCGAGATGCTAGCCGTCGCCGAGTCCTGGGACAACGGCAAGCCGATCCGCGAAACCCTCAACGCCGATATTCCGCTCGCCGCCGACCACTTCCGCTACTTCGCCTCCGCAGTGCGCGCCCAGGAGGGCCGGCTGTCCCAGCTCGACGACGACACCACCGCCTACCACTACCACGAGCCCCTCGGCGTCGTGGGCCAGATCATCCCCTGGAACTTCCCGATCCTCATGGCCGTCTGGAAGCTCGCCCCGGCCCTGGCCGCCGGCAACGCCGTCGTCCTCAAGCCGGCCGAGCAGACGCCGTCCTCGATTCTGGTGCTGATGGAACTCATCGGAGACCTCCTGCCCGCCGGCGTGGTCAACGTGGTCAACGGCTTCGGCGTCGAGGCCGGCAAGCCGCTGGCCTCCAGCTCACGGATCCGCAAGATCGCGTTCACCGGTGAAACCACCACAGGACGGCTGATCAGCCAGTACGCCAGCCAGAACCTGATTCCGGTCACCCTGGAACTCGGCGGCAAGAGCCCGAACATCTTCTTCAACGACGTCGCCGACACCAGCGACGCGTTCTACGACAAGGCCCAGGAGGGCTTCACGCTCTTCGCCTTCAACCAGGGCGAGGTCTGCACCTGCCCGTCCCGGGCCCTGGTCCAGGACGGCATCTACGATTCCTTCATGGCCGACGCCATCGCCCGGGTGGAGAAGATCATCCAGGGCAACCCGCTGGATACTGAGACACAGCTCGGCGCCCAGGCCTCCAACGACCAGCTGGAGAAGATCCTCTCCTACATCGACATCGGCAAGCAGGAGGGCGCCAAGCTGCTCACCGGCGGCGCGCGCGCCGAACTGCCCGGTGACCTTGCCGGCGGCTACTACGTGCAGCCCACCGTGTTCGAGGGCCACAACAAGATGCGGATCTTCCAGGAGGAGATCTTCGGCCCCGTGGTGTCCGTGACCCGCTTCAGTGACTACAACGACGCCATGGGGATCGCCAACGACACCCTGTACGGCCTCGGCGCCGGCGTCTGGTCCCGCAACGGCAACGTCGCCTACCGTGCCGGCCGCGAGATCCAGGCCGGCCGCGTGTGGGTCAACAACTACCACGCCTACCCGGCCGGCGCGGCGTTCGGCGGGTACAAGTCCTCCGGCATCGGCCGCGAGAACCACTCGATGATGCTGGACCACTACCAGCAGACCAAGAACCTCCTGGTCAGCTACAACGAGAACAAGCTCGGCTTCTTTTAAGCCGCATTGACCCGGGCGGGGCGGATCGGCAGTGATCCGCCCCGCCCGCACCATTTCCCGCCAGCCCCGATTTCCGCCCGCCCCGACTTCCGCCAGCCCCGACTTCCGCCCCACCGACTTCTGAGGGAGTACTTCCCATGTCCCAGGCCAGGCTCGACGCCGCCATCACCCGCAACGGCGAGGACTTCTCCCGCGTGGCGCTCACCCCCGAGTCCGTCGAGTTGCTGCGAAAGCTCTGGGCACTGCACGGTCCACTGATGTTTCACCAGTCAGGTGGCTGCTGCGACGGCTCCTCGCCGATGTGCTACCCGGCAGGGGAGTTCATCACGGGGGACTCCGACGTCCAGCTGGGCCTGTTCGACATCTCCGACGGGTTGCAGCCCCAACCGCTGGAATTCTGGATGTCGCGGGAGCAGTTCAACTATTGGAGCCACACTCACCTGACCGTCGACGTCGTTCCTGGCCGGGGGAGCGGGTTCTCGGTGGAAGCGCCGGAAGGCAAGCGATTCCTGATCCGCTCGACGCTGATGGACTGGCCCGTCTAAGGCTCATCCGTGGCCCGTCTGAGGCTGATCAGGGTGGGATTTGAGGCTGCTCCGCGGCCGCTCCCACTCGCTGCAGCGTCTCACTATGTGGGACAAATCTGGCCGTCCAGTGGATGGACACTACGATAGATAGGTCTGTTTCCAAACCTGTTATCGAGATTGCGGACTTTCCTAATGAATCTTTTCCGGACCAAATCCATCGAGCAGTCCATGTCTGACGCCGATGAACCCGGACGTAAGCTGAAACGCTCGCTCAGCACGTGGGACCTCATGATCATGGGGGTCGCCGTTGCCGTGGGCGCCGGGATCTTTTCGGTCGGCGCCAAGGCCGCCGCGAATTTCGCCGGCCCCGCCGTGACCATCTCCTTCCTCGTGGCCGCCGTCACCTGCGCGCTCGCCATCATGTGCTACGCCGAGTTCGCGACAGCCATCCCTGTGGCAGGCTCCGCCTACGTCTTCACCTACGCCACCATGGGCGAGATCCTGGCGTGGATCATCGGCTGGAACCTGATCCTCGAACTCTTCACGGCCGGCGCCGTGATCGCGAAGTACTGGGGCATCTACCTCAGCAAGGTCTTCGCGCTCATGGGCGTGGACATTCCGCCGTCGATCTCCCTGGGCGGCATCGACCTCTACTGGGGCGCCTTCCTGATCGTTGCGATCTTCACCGTGCTGCTGGTCCTCGGAACCAAGCTCTCTGCCCGCGTGGGCAACATCTTCACGCTCATCAAGATTGCCGTGGTCCTGTTCGTGATCGTGGTCGGCTTCACGTACATGAAGGTCGAGAACTACGCCCCGTTCGTCCCGGCGTCCGAGCCGACCGGAGGCACCGGAACCGCGGATGTCCTCAAGCAGTCCTTCTTTGGCTTCCTGACCGGTGCGGCCCCCGCCCAGTACGGAACCCTCGGAATCTTCGCCGGCGCGGCCCTGGTCTTCTTCGCCTTCATCGGCTTCGACGTCGTCGCCACTTCGGCCGAAGAGGTCAAGAACCCGCAGAAGACGCTGCCCCGCGGCATCTTCGGTGGCCTGGCGATCGTCACGGTGCTGTACATCCTGGTGTCGCTGGCACTGACCGGCATGGTTTCCTACACGCAGCTGGCCGAGGCCAAGAACCCGACGCTCACCACCGCGTTCGAGGCCGTCGGCAATACCGACGCCGCCAAGATCATTGCCTTTGGCTCCCTTGTGGGCCTCACCACCGTCATCATGGTGCTGCTCATGGGCCTCTCGCGCGTGGTCCTGGCCATGAGCCGCGACGGCCTGCTTCCGCGTTCGCTGTCCAAGACCAGCACGGTGCGTGCGACGCCGGCCCGCCTCCAGATCATTTGCGGCGCCGCAGTGGCCCTCGTGGCCGGACTGACCAACGTGGACCTGCTGGAGGAAATGATCAACATCGGCACGCTCTCCGCCTTCGTGATGGTGAGCCTGGGCATCCTGGTGCTCCGCAAGAAGCGCCCCGACCTGAAGCCGGCCTTCCGCGTCCCGTTCGGCAAGGTGCTCCCTGTCGTCTCGGCTGTGCTGTGCCTGTACCTGATGACCAACCTCGCCGTGGAAACCTGGATCTTCTTCGCGATCTGGCTGGTTATCGGCATCGCGATCTACTTCGCCTACGGCCAGCGTCACTCCCGGCTGAACGAAAAGTTCGCGGAGGCACGGGCCTCAGTGAATGGCCCCGGTCAGGGAAGCGCCGCCACGACGGCCGGACCGGCTGCCATGGATGACGAGGACGCGCTCACCCGCTGACCGCACTGCCGGTTCCCGATCGGGACCGTCGGGTTCTGGGATGTCCAAGTCGCCGGAGCCGTGCGAAGTCGCTGGAAATTTCCGGGGGCCTGGCACGGCTCCGGCGATTTCGGCGTTGTCCGGGAAGGAGCCGGCGCGGGTTGGCCTCCGGCTGCGGACGCGGGAGGGGCGGGCTGCTCCCTAAGATGGAGGCATGGCCCGCCCCGCACGACCGGAACGCAAAACAGAGTTGTTGTCCGCGATTCTCGATTACCTGATGGACAAGTCGCTGGCGGAGCTCACGTTCCGGAGCCTCGCCGACGGGCTGGGCGTCAGCAGTTACGTCCTGGTGTACCACTTCGGCCACCGGGAACAGCTGATCAACGAGATCATCCGCGGTATCGAATCCCGGCTGGACAGCATTCGTGCCACGGACGTCCGGGACATCGACAGGGACGCGTGGCGTGCCTTCCTCCTTGAGTCCTGGCAGTGGACCATGGCGCAGCGCAACCGGCACCTGGCCCGGCTTGAATTTGAGGCCACAGCGCAGGACGTGGTGGCGGCGGTACCGCGCGGCACCGCCCAGGAGCACTTCCGGATGCTGCACGAGAAGTCCCGGGACTGGCTCGTCCTCCAGGGCATCCAGCCCGAGTTTGCCGACACGGACGCCCGCCTGTTCACCGCCGCCTTCTATGGGCTGCAGTTCGATTTCGTCGTCAACAACCAGCCCGAGGAAGCCAGCGAGGCCTTTGAGCTGATGATGCTGGTCTTCTTCAACAACCTCGACAGGCGCCTGGCCACCGACGGCCAGCACATCTGATTCGCAGGAAGCGGCTGATGCCTAGGGAGCGGCGCAGCTGACCCTTCAGGGAGCGGCGTAGCGGCCCTCCCATTCCACAAGGGGACGCAATTCCTCCCAGCGCTGTGCCACTTCCTCCACCGCGCCGGGGCCGGCAAGCCAGTCCGGCTGGCCCACGTTGACCCCGGCCGTGAGCGATTTGTGCTTGAGCAGCTCCGCCCTGGGATGGTCCTTGTCGAAGCCCCGCGGCACCGTCTTGAGGCGTTCGCCCTCCACCGCGAACCCTGCTGCCTCGACTTTGCGCACGATCTCCCTCAGGGCCTCGCCGCTGGCGGGATCATCCACCGCACCGCGAAAGCGCGCCAGCTGGGCCGGGGTGTAGGTGTGGCAGCCGCCGCCGATGAGCAGGCCGTCGGCGCTGAGCTGGATATAGAAGCCCAAGCCCTCTTCCAGCTCGGCGAAGGCGCCCTGGGCGGTCTTGTAGGGCGACTTGTCCGGCGAGAACCGGACGTCCCGGTTGGGGCGGAAGATCTTGGCCGGGCCGAAGCGTGGCTCCAGCTCGGCCAGCAGCTGGGTGAGCGGGCCTTTCACGGCAGCGTCGTAGACCGGCTTGTGCTCCAGCCACCAGTCGCGGTTGTTGTTCTGTTCAAGATCTGCGTAGAACCGGAAGGCGTCATCCGGAATGCCTGCAAATGCGGTCATGCCCAAATCCTACGGATCCGCTGTCCGTGGAGGCGAGGGGCACGCGCACGCATGTGGATAACGCACAACGCCCCGCCACGGAGATCCGTGGCGGGGCGTTCACCGTCGAGCTGACGGCGCAGGTCGACTCAACCGGGACTAGACCTTGTTGGCGGCCTCGGCGTCGGACTCAAACTGCCCGGCACCCAGGTTGGCGCGCAGCTTGGCGCCGAAGTCGGCGTCGACGTTGGTCCAGTACGCGATGGCGCGTTCCTTGATGTCGGCGCTCTTCACGCCGCCGACGGCGCCGGTGACGGTCTCCAGCAGGCGGGCCTTCTCGCCGTCGTTGTAGACCTCGCGGTACAGCGCGCCGGCCTGGCCGAAGTCGCTGTCCTCGGCGTGCAGGGAGTGCGCGGAGAGCGTGAGCTCGCCGTCGTTCTCCCAGCCGCCGCCGGCAACGGCGGGCTCCACGGCAGCGGGGCCGGCGACGGAGTTCGGTGCGTAGACCGGAACGGACGGAGCGTTGAAGTGGAAGCGTCCGGCGCCGTCCTGGCTGTAGTTGTTGACCTGGCTCTGCGGTGCATTCACCGGGAGCTGGGCGTGGTTGGTGCCAACGCGGTAGCGGTGTGCGTCCGCGTAGGAGAAGATGCGGGCCTGCAGCATCTTGTCCGGGGAAGCGGCGATGCCCGGCACGAAGTTCGACGGCGCGAAGGTGGCCTGTTCGATCTGCGCGAAGTAGTTCTCCGGGTTCTTGTTCAGCTCCATGGTGCCGACCTTGATCAGCGGGTAGTCCGCGTGCGGCCACACCTTGGTCAGGTCGAAGGGGTTGAAGCGGTAGGTCTTGGCGTCCTCGTACGGCATGACCTGCACGTGCAGGTCCCAGGACGGGAAGTTACCGGCGGCGATGTTCTCCTGCAGGTCGCGGATGTAGAAGTCCGCGTCCGAGCCGGCCAGTGCCTCGGCCTCATCGCCCGTCATGGACTTGACGCCCTGGTTGGACTTGAAGTGGTACTTGACCCAGAAGCGCTCGCCCTCGGCGTTGATCCACTGGTACGTGTGCGAGCCGTAGCCCTGCATCTCACGCCAGGAGGCCGGCAGGCCGCGGTCGCCCATGAGCCAGGTGACCTGGTGGGCGGACTCGGGGGAGAGGGTCCAGAAGTCCCACTGCATGTCGGCGTCGCGCAGGTGGGTGCCCGGGAGGCGCTTCTGGGAGTGGATGAAGTCCGGGAACTTGATGCCGTCGCGGATGAAGAAGACCGGGGTGTTGTTGCCGACGAGGTCGTAGTTGCCCTCGGTGGTGTAGAACTTCACGGCGAAACCGCGGGGGTCGCGCCAGGTATCGGGGGAACCGTTCTCGCCGGCGACCGAGGAGAAACGGATGAGCATGTCCGTCTCAGCACCGGGCTGCAGGAACGCGGCCTTGGTGTACTTCGAGACGTCCTCGGTGGCCTTGAAGGTGCCGAATGCGCCGCCGCCCTTGGCGTGCACGACGCGCTCCGGGACGCGCTCGCGGTTGAACTGCGCGAGCTTCTCGATCAGGTAGTGATCGGTCAGGATGATCGCGCCGTCGGCACCGACGGACTTGGAGTGGGCGTCGGAAGTGACGGGAGCGCCGGACTGTGTCGTGGACACTGCGGGCGCAGAGATGTTCTCGGTCATCGTTCTCCTTTGGTTGGATTTCTTAGTTTCGTTCGGAAGGAAGCTGTTGGGTGCGCTGACAGTCCTGGCAGATGCCCTGGTACAGCACATCCGCGATCTGGATGGTCATCGGCTTGGCGTCCGCGTCCCAGTGCGGGGTCAGGCAGGGCGCATGGCCCACGGCGCATTCGACGTCCTCCACGCGGCCGCAGCTGATGCACACTGCGTGGTGGTGGTTGTCTCCGACCCGGGTCTCGTACAGCGCGGGGGAGTGCGGGGGTTCGAACCGGCGCAGCATGTGCAGGTCGGTGAGGTCCCCCAGGACCACATAGACGGACTGGGCGGTCAGGTCCGGCAATTCCTGCCGGGCGGCGGCAAGGATTGCCTCGGCGGGGGAATGCGGGTGATGTTCGACGGCGGCCAGCACGGCCAGGCGCTGCTTGGTCACCCGGCGGCCGTGGGCACGCAGGGCGGCTGCCCATGCATCGTGGGTGCCCGAGGAATCCGTCATACCCTCATTGAAGCACTTATTATGACTGTCTCACAATAAGGCAGGGCTAAGAATGTCCGTCCGTGTCACAGCCCGTCCCCGGCCGCCGCTAGAGTTGCCCGGTGGAGAATCTTCTGGCGGACATCACCCCCGTGCGCGAAAGTCCCGCCTTCCGCCGCCTGTGGCTGGGCTCAGCCGTCTCCGCGCTCGGCAGCCAGCTAACACTGGTGGCCGTCAGCCTCGAGGTCTACCGGCTGACCCAGGACAGCCTCTACGTCGGGCTGCTGAGCATCTTCGCCCTCGTCCCCCTGATCTTCGGCGGCCTCCTGGGCGGCTCGATCGCGGACGCCCACGACCGCCGCACCGTGGCCCTGCTGGCCTCGTCCGTGCTGTGGCTGAGCACCGCCGCGCTGGCCCTCCAGGCATGGCTGCAGGTGGGCAATGTGTGGCTGCTGTACGCGATCGTGGCGGTGCAGAGTGGAGCCCAGGCCATCAACCAGCCGGCCCGCAGCGCTATCATCCCCGCCCTGGTGCGCAAGGAACTGCTTCCGGCCGCCAACGCCCTGAGCATGATGACCTTCGGCCTGACCATGACGGCCGGTCCGCTGCTGGCCGGCGTGCTCGTGGCGTGGATCGGATTCGGCTGGACCTACACGATCGACCTCGTCACCTTCGCCTTCGCTTTCTGGGCGCTACTCAAGCTGCCGCCCATGCCTCCCGGGCAGCATGCCAAGCCGGCCGGACTGCGTTCGGTGCTCGAGGGCTTCCGATTCCTTGGCACCCGGCCCAACGTCCGCATGACCTTCGTGATCGACCTCGTGGCCATGATCTTTGCCCAGCCGCGGGCCTTGCTGCCCGCCATCGCTGCACTCATGATCGGCGGCGGCGAGGCAACCGTTGGCATCCTGCTGGCCTCCACGGCCGTGGGTGCCTTCCTGGCCGGATTGTTCTCCGGGCCGCTGGGCGGTGTCCGCCGCCAGGGGACCGCCGTCGTGTGGTCCGTGATGGGCTGGGGCGCCTCAATCGCGGCGCTCGGCCTGGTGGTGGTCCTCGCCGGTCAGTCCGGCGGCGGTGGCGCGACGGTGTGGCTGCTGCCCGCGGCCCTGTGCTGTGCACTCGCCGGGATCGCGGATTCCGTCAGCGCCGTCTTCCGGACCACCATCCTGCAGGCCTCCACCCCGGACCACCTGCGCGGGCGCCTGCAGGGCGTGTTCGTGGTGGTCGTCGCGGGCGGGCCCCGGATCGGAGACATGCTGGCCGGCGGCGCGACTAAACTTTTGAACGAGGGATGGGTCCTGCTGCTCGGCGGGGTGTTGTGCATTGCCGTGGCCTGGACGCTGGCCCGCCGACAGTCCGGATTCCTGCAGTATGACGCGCGGAACCCGGTACCGTAGCGGTTCGTTTTTATGGGTACGTATCGAGGTTCGCGACATCCGGAAATACAGGGCATATAGGAGGACCAGTGCACCAGCATCACAACGGACTGAAAACCGCGGCCCTGTTCGGAGTCCTGTGGGCAGTCCTGCTGGGCCTCGGGGTGTTCATCGCCGCCGGGACGCGCAGTGCCGCGCCCATCGTGATCATGGCCCTGATCGGCGTCGCCACCACGGCCTACGGCTACTGGAACAGCGACAAGATCGCCATCCGGTCCATGCAGGCCTACCCCGTCACGGAGGCCGAGGCGCCCCAGCTGTACCAGATCGTCCGCGAGCTCTCCGCCCGGGCCAACCAGCCGATGCCACGGATCTACGTCTCGCCCACCATGGCGCCCAACGCCTTCGCCACCGGCCGGAGCCCGAAGACCGCGGCAGTGTGCTGCACCGAGGGCATCCTGAGGCTTCTGGACGCCCGCGAACTGCGCGGCGTGCTTGGCCATGAGCTGATGCACGTCTACAACCGGGACATCCTGACCGCGTCGGTGGCCGCCGCCGTCGCCGGCGTCATCACCTCGGTGGGGCAGATGATGCTGCTGTTCGGCGGCGGGGACCGCCGCAACGGCAACCCGTTCGCCGCGATCGCCATGGCCCTGCTGGCCCCGTTCGCCGCCTCCCTGATCCAGATGGCCATCTCGCGCACACGGGAGTACGACGCCGACGAGGACGGATCCTCGCTCACCGGCGATCCGCTGGCGCTCGCCTCCGCCCTGCGCAAGATCGAGCAGGGTGTCCAGCTGGAGCCGCTGCCCCAGGACCAGCGGCTCGTCAACGCCTCGCACCTGATGATCGCCAACCCCTTCCGCGGGGCGGGCGTGGCCAAGCTGTTCTCCACCCACCCGCCGATGGCCGAGCGGATCGGCCGGCTGGAGCGGATGGCGGGCCGTCCGCTCAGCTAGAACGCTCACGGCTTGGCTGGCGCCGGGCGGCTTGGCTGGCGACGCGGCATTTGCTCCGCGACACGCAAAAGGGACGGCGACACCGGAATTCCGGTGTCGCCGTCCCTTTTGCGCGTCGCGAGGAAGCGTCCGCAGCGGACGGGCCGCTAGCTGCGGAAGTTCACAAACTGCAGGTCGGCCTCGTCGAAGCCCTTGAGCAGGTTCATGGTCTCCTGGAGGTCATCGCGGGATTTTGACGTCACCCGGAGTTCGTCCCCCTGGATCTGGGACTTGACGGACTTGGGGGCCTCGTCCCGGATCAGCTTGTTGATCTTCTTGGCAAGGTCCTGGGCAATGCCCTCCTTGATGGAGGCCTCGAGCCGGAACTCCTTGCCGGAGGCGTAGGGCTCGCCGGTGTCGAGGGACTTCAGCGAGATGCCGCGGCGGATGAGCTTGGACTGCAGCACGTCCAGGACCGCCAGGACGCGCTCCTCGGAGTTGGCCTTCATGAGGATCTTCTCGCCGCTGAAATCAACCTCGGCGCCGACGCCCTTGAAATCGTAGCGCTGCGCAATTTCCTTCTGCGCCTGGTTCAGCGCGTTGGCGACTTCCTGCTTGTCTACCTTGCTGACGACGTCGAACGTGGATTCGCCTGCCATGACTGTCCTCCTGGTGGTTGCCGGGGGCCTCAGGTGAGGCCGGGATCTCTGCATTCCAGCCTAGTACGGATGCCCCGGATGTGGCGGCCGGCAGGTGCGGCTACGTTTCACAGTCCGCTCATAGCTCAATCATGGCGGGAACGAAGCCGGGGCGCCCAGAGTTGCAAGGGTTGGAACCCCCGCTGAAAGGCAAGAACATGCACCACAAGGCCGTCCGCTACGTCACCCGCACCACCGCCGCCGCTGCCAGCACCCTGGCGACGACGGCGAGCTCCGTTGCCGCCGCTGCCCTGGCGGCCTCCATCATCCTGAGCCCGACCGCCGATGCGTCAGCCCGCATGGACGGTGTCCACGCCGACCTGGCCCGCGCCGTCCAGCTGAACCAGGTCACCGCGGAGCAGGCAGCACGATTCGAGGAACGCCTGGCCGGACGCATTCTCGGAGAGGCCTGATTTTCCGGGGATTTCGGCCCTCTCCGGCGCCGATTCGATTCTTCGGCAGAAGTTCTGTAAAGTTGTCTTGCCCGCGGGTGCTGGAAGCGGAACGGACTGGAAACAGGCGTTCTGGGACTGGAAACCGCGAGTGATCTTCTTTTGAAGTTCGGCAGATTACCCGAGCGGCCAAAGGGGGCTGACTGTAAATCAGCTGGCAACGCCTACGGGGGTTCGAATCCCTCATCTGCCACCCTTGCAAAGGGCTCTATTTCCTAGCAGTAGCTAAGGAAATAGAGCCCTTTGTTGTTTTCTCGAGAATCCTGTCTGGGCACATTTTGAACACACTTGAGTGTGAAACGGCTCGATCCAGTGTGCGGCCGCCCCGTCCAGATGCTCATCCACCAGGACCGCGTGGATGTCCAGAGCGAGGCTCCCGTGTTTGCGCGCAATGGTGCCAGCCATATCAGGGCCCCGTGAGCACCGTTCTGCGTGCCGCAACAACCAGGCCGCGCCGTCGACCGCGTTTCGTGCTGCCTCGCCCGCCCCGCGCGCGTATAGTTCCCGCGTGTCGGGCAACGCCTCTACCTAACGTCCTCGATCCTGGCCCAAGTGCCCAAGGCCCCGAGATTCTCGCCAACGAGCATTGCGGAGCCTTTGAGTAGCGCCGGGCGACGGATCTGGCCGTCCCAAGGGCAGGCACAACCGACGACGCCTACACCGACGAGCCATGAATCACGCAAAGGACTTCCATTGGGGACAGAGACAACACTGCGCGGCCTTAAGACGCCTGACGAGAACGAACTGCTTCGCGGCGGCAGTCACGTCATCCCGGCTAACGCCCAGAAGGCCCAGCAGGAGAACAACCTCGCCCAACTATTGGACCCACTGCGACACAACCTGCTGGCACGCACCCGCCCCATGCCCTCCGGCAAGTGCTTCCTCCGCCGCACGTCAAAGTACAAGTACTGGATGGGCTACCAACTGGATTCGCTGCGGTGGATGGTTCACACCTTCAGTAACTCCCCAAACACTGACGGCGGCGCCGAGGCCAGGCAACTCGTGCAGTTGAACAATTTCGCCGCCTACCGCGCCGGCCTGTACACGAACTGGGACGCGGCGGACTGGACGTGGAAGGGGGCGAGCTGGGAGGACTCCACCCCGTTAGCCGGGCGTCGGGCAAGGACCCGCAGGGAATACGCCCGGTTCACCTTGCCGGTGGGCAGCCGCGCGGCCCTAATGCGCTATACCGCGCACTCGTCCAACGGGATTGCCGAAGTCCGCATGACGGATGATCTGGGCATGACACACACGCCGTCTGATCTGCTGTCGGGCCGGGAGATGCTGGAAGCCGGACTGGTCACGCAGTGCGATATCGATGCGGGGAACATCAGTACCAGCGCCTACTACATCAGCCAGCACACGTATGGGGTGAGCTGCCTCGCGGACCGTGTCCTGTCCACGAACCTCGACACGCAACGGACCTACACCGTGACCGTTCTGGGGACAGGCGTGCAGAGAGCCGGTTCCATCCCGGTCCACCTGGTTGGCAATCCGTCGGCCGAAGTGGAATTTTCGGAGGGCGAAGCAACAGGCGCCTCACTGTCGAGGGTGGCAGGCGCCGCTCCGGCCCAGGGCGGTGCATACTACCGACTGACCGTCACGGACAACACTGCTGGTACCCACAACCAGCAGGTGGATATTTCGCCTCGCGTTACAGTTGTCCCCGGTCTGCCACACACCATGTCTGCCTACGTTCGGGCGTCTGGAAATGTAGGCGTATCCCTGCAGATGTCCTTTTACGATTCTGCCGGGGCCGCAATCGGCAACAGTTCCTCATCGCCCACCATCACCGGCGCTACTTTTGCCTGGACTTCCGTAACTGCAACAGCCCCAGCCGGGACAGTAAGCATGCTTCTTCGGATCGGCAATGCTGACGCTGCTGCCGTCGGCGACACGATTGACTTTGACGGCGTGGTGCTCGAGCAGTCGGACATGCCAGGCCCCTGCGCCGAAGGGGTGCCGGCGCCGTACG
Source organism: Arthrobacter sp. 10N43 (assembly GCF_056394525.1). Classification (NCBI taxonomy): domain Bacteria; kingdom Bacillati; phylum Actinomycetota; class Actinomycetes; order Micrococcales; family Micrococcaceae; genus Arthrobacter; species Arthrobacter sp. 10N43. The sequence continues at coordinate 110,747 of NZ_JBFTIA010000004.1, forward strand.
TGACGGTGGCCGCCATCGGCCGCGACCACCCGACCCCGAATAGTCAGACGACGTGGGTCCTTGATGAGCAGTTGGGCGGCGCTGGACGGAGCGACCCGTCGGCGTGGGAATACGCCTTGGGTGTTGCCATCGGCGGCACTGACGCGTTCATCGGCAACCAGCACGGTTACGACCGCCCTGCGTCTTGGAAGGTTTACGCCGAGGGCAAGACTCTCACTCCGCCAGTGGACTCCATCTACACCTCGAACGGGTTCACGATCGAGCGGCTGTCGGATCTTTACCACCCTGGCAGCGAGAGCAAGGTGGGGACCGCGCGGGTCGTGTACAGCATGACTGCAGCGGGAGGATTGCACGTTCACCGAAAAATCACGTGGGCGACAGACGGCTGGTACTACTGCCCCTACATGGTGATGTGGCCGACCACGCTGCAGCGAGTGTCGTGGGTCGGGGCCAACCAGACCTGGACCGCGGACCAGAATCTCGGCAAGGCGCCTGGCGGCCAACTCGGCAAACTCCCGTACCAGTTGTGCTATGCCTGGAACCCGGACGGGAACTATGTTGCCCTGTGCGACTCCGGAATTGAGGGCTTCCGCTCCTTCGCATCGGGGGCAGCCTACGCGTACTACGAGGACCGCAGTGCCACCCTGAAGAAGCTCTACGTCGCCCCGATCACGGACGGTGCACGGCACCAGTTCATCGCCGGCGACACCTGGGGAGCTGCCAGCACGTATTCGGCCGGCAGGGTATCCAGCCCGGAGGTAACGCTGAAACGCTAGCATCCGCTTCGGAGACGGGCTCCGAAGCCTCCTGAAGGACCGTGCGTGCCTTTCGTCCGGTTACTCCCTCGGGGGGCCTCCGGAACCAATCAGTTCCGGAGGCCTTTTCTTTCCCCGCCGTTCTGTAGTCCCCAAGAACGCCGCGGCTCAGTTGGTCGTTGGACTCGGGATGGTGACCGTGGTGCCGGCGGGCGGTATCCACTCGTGGCCGGTCAACAGGTTCAGGTTGGCTATCCGCAACGCATAGAGCGGGACTCCGTAGCGGCTCGCGATCCCAGAAGGGGTGTCTCCTGCGATCGTCTCGTACAGGAGCCGCCCCTGCCCGTCCTGGCCGGTCACGCTTCCGCCGGCCCCCAGCTGCGGCACGGCCACGCCTCTGAGGTCGATGACTTCTCCCGCGGTAATGGACACCGCTTCGTTGAAACTCCTGAGGATCTCGGGAGTCATCCTGAAGTGGGCGGCGATGCCCTCCCAGGTGTCTCCGTCGACAGCCGTGTAGCGCATCGGCTGGAAGAACCCGTTCGTTTCGGTCGTCCCCTGCAGGCCCCCGGCCGCCGGGGTCGTTGCAGGGGCAGCGGCCGCGGGGGATTCGCCCTGGGCTGCCGCGCCTGATTCGCAGGCTGCCAGCAGGACGGCGAGGACTGCAGCCAGAAGAACCACGGCCAGAAGAACTGCGGCGGCTGGCGGGACGCGCTTTACACCGGAACTGTGACTCACGTTGGGTGTCCTGTCAGTCGGGGCCTCCCCCCGAGGCCCGTTGCCGCTGATTATTCCATACGTTTTATGAAACCGAGATTTCCGCAGGCCGCAGCCCGGGGGTTCGGTATAGTGCCGGTCATGGATGAAAAGGCGATCTTGCACACCTACCTGCGCACCCGAAGGGCCAGCCTGCTGGCAAAGCTCGACGGGCTCAGCGAGTACGACGCGCGCCGGCCCCTCACGGCCACGGGCACCAACCTGCTGGGCCTGGTCAAGCATGTGGCCAGCGTAGAGCTCGGTTACTTCGGCGAGGTCTTTGGCCGGCCCAGCGACCTGGAACTGCCATGGTTGGCCGAGAATGCGGAGCCCGACGCTGACATGTGGGCTGCCCCCGGCGAGACGCGGGAGCAGATCGCAGAGCTCCACCGCGTCTCTGCCGCGCACAGCGACGCCACCATCGAGGAGCTCGCCCTGGACGCGCCCGGCGTGGTGCCTTGGTGGCCGGACGAGCGCAAGCACGTGACCCTGCACCAGATTCTTGTGCACATGTGCGTGGAAACAGCCCATCACCTCGGCCACGCGGACATCCTGCGCGAGCTCATCGACGGCAGCGCTGGCCAGCGCCCGGGGGATCCGAACTTGTCGGTGCGTACGCCCGAAGAGTGGGCTGTCCACCGGGCCCGGATCGAGGCGGCCGCCGTCGCCGCCGAAGCGGGGGCACCGGCTGCCGGCCGCTAGGAGTCCGAAGGCGACCCGGAGAGGCGGAATGATCCTTCCGTCCGGGAGATAGCTCAACTAGCATGGCGGCATGAGTCGGTTGCGCCGAAGCGGTCTGCTGGTTGTTGCCATGCTGGTTGCCGGCATGGCGCTGGCGGCACTCACGGGGTGCTCCGGTCCGGCCCTGAAATCGTTCGCCGGAAGTTGGGGGCAGACCGTCAAAGGTCAGCCCAACCTCACGATCACCGACGACGGCTCCTTCCAGGGAACGGACGGCTGCAATCGTTTGACGGGCAAAGGATCGATTTCGGCCGATTCCTTCGACTTCGGCCCGATCGCATCCACCATGATGGCCTGCAGCGACGTCGACACGTGGCTGTCGCAGGCGCACACCGCCAAGGTGGACGGGACTGTGCTTGTCGTCTACGGCAACAGCGGTAGCAAGATCGGGACCCTGGCCAAGCAGTGACATTGCCGGCTTCGCGCTCTGTTGGCGTTCGTGTTCCGGCAACACCCCGCTTTTCTGCGAGCAAAATCTCAGTTTTCGAGGCACCGCCATCGTACTGTTGTCCGGTCCGCTGTCGAAGAAGTAAAGGGAGAATTCGTGAAGTCGTTTGCCTGTGGTGATGTGGTTCCCGGTTGTGAAGCACGCTGGGTGTGCAGTACGGAAGATGAAATTCTGGTCAATGTCGCCGCTCACGCTGCGTCTTCGCATGGGCTGGAGGAGCTGCCGGCCGACGTCGTGCAGGCCGTCCACAGAGCCATCGTTCCCGTTAGTTGATTCACGAGGCAGGCGGCCTCCGGCCCCACGCCGGGGCCGTTCCCGGCCCGGACTGGAACGAGCAGCTGGCGGCCGCCTGCCGGGGTGTCGGCCTTTCCGCGGCCTACCAACCCATCGTTGATACTGCCCGCGGAACGGTGGTGGGCTACGAGGCCCTGGCGCGATTTCCGGGGTTCGCCGAAAAGAACCCCGAAGTGTGGTTTGCCGCAGCGCGCACTCATGGCCTGGCGGCCGAGCTTGAGGCTGCTGCCTTGCGGGTTGCCCTCGCGGCACGTCCCACCCTGCCTGCGAACTGCTTCCTGACCCTCAACGTCTCGCCGGAGCTGCTGCTCACGGACGATATCCGGGAGATCTGGCGCCGCCAGGGAAACCTTGGCGGACTGGTGGTTGAGCTGACGGAGCAAACCCCGATCGACTCCTATCTGGAGCTCGAGCCCGACCTCAACCAGCTGCGCGCCGCCGGCGCGCTGATCGCCGTCGACGACGCCGGAGCCGGCTATGCGGGGCTCCGCCACCTCCTGGCGCTGCGGCCCTCGCTGATCAAGATCGATCGCGAACTCGTCCAGGACCTCGACCGTGACGAGGCCAAACGGGCCCTGATCTCCATGCTCGGAACCTTTGCCAGTCGGGTCGACGCCTGGATCCTGGCCGAGGGAGTGGAACGGGTGGAGGAACTGGACGCCCTGGTGGCCCTCGGCGTGCCGCTTGTCCAGGGGTATTGCCTGGCCCGGCCGGGACCGGCCTGGGTGCAGATCGATCTTGACGTCGCCCACCGCCTGGCGTCCAAACCCCCGGTGACGCAGCGGAGCACTATTCGGGACATCGCGGAACCCGCGACAACGGCCACCACGACGGCGACGGCGGCTGCCGCCTTTGATGCCAACCCCGCCCTTCAGTCCGTGGTGCTGATGGAGGAACACCTGCGGCCGGTCGCGGTGCTCGATCCCGTCGCGGCGGCCATGGGCATGGTGAGCCCGGGAATGCGGGTCAACCTGGACACGCCGATCGGCGAGGCGCTGGCGCGTTGCATGACGCGGACTCAGGGCAACAGGTTTGACCCCCTTCTGGTGACGGACAACGCCGGCCGCTTTGCCGGCGTCGCGCGCATGGAGCGGATGATCACCGCCCTGGCTGCGCCGGACAGCTAACCGTCCGCCCGGACGGCTAACCGTCCGGATCGCCTGGCTGGTCCGCGTCGCCGGACTGCCCCGCCGGCAGCTGTCCATCCAACAACTGTCCCGTGCCGGGGTCCTCCCTGCCCTCGAAGTAGCGGTCCAGGACATCGCGGAACACGGATTCACCCGGGTCTGCAAGCCGGAACAGCGTCATGGACGAGTGCAGCTTCCGCGCGTCGATGCTGCCAAAAATCTGCACCGCAGACCGGCCCTCCAGGGAGGCCACTGTGGCGGCAACTTCCCGCAGGCGGGGACCAAGGAGGTCGTGCCGAATGTAGGCCCGGGCCTCGTCCAGGGAGGAGATGGCATATTTGCGGGCGGTTTCGCTGTGGCCCAGGCCTGCGAGCTGGGGGAAAACGAACCACATCCAGTGGCTCCGCTTCATGCCCGACCTCACCTCCGCCAGGGCGTGCCCATAGGTTCCGCCTGCATCTTGGGCGACCACGAACCGTTCAAGATCGTAGGGGTCTTCCATGTTCGTTAGGCTACGTCGCCGGATCGCGAAGCGACAGGTCCGTGGAAGCGACAGGGCCGTGACAGGGCAAAGGCAGCGTGCCCTGAGGTGACAGGCCTTTCGGCTGGGATCAAATTGTCGGTCTCAGGCGTATTGTGTCCCCCATGGCGAGCGTGGTGGAGATGGCCGGGGTTGTAAAGCGCTTCGGGCCGGTGGTTGCCCTGAACGGGTTGGACTTTTCAGTTGAGGCCGGCGAGGTGCACGGGTTCCTAGGCCCGAACGGTGCGGGCAAATCGACAACGATCCGCCTGCTGCTGGGCATGCTCCGGGCCAACGCGGGTTCCATCCGGGTGCTGGGCCTGGACCCGTGGCGCGACGTCGCGAGCCTGCACCGGCGCCTGGCCTATGTTCCAGGGGACGTGGCGCTCTGGCCCAACCTGACCGGCGGCGAGGTGATCGACCTCCTCGGCCGGCTCCAGGGCGGCCAGGACGTGGACCGGCGGGACCGGCTCCTTGAGGCATTCGACCTCGACCCCACAAAGAAGTCCCGGGCGTACTCCAAAGGGAACCGGCAGAAAGTTGCCCTGATCGCGGCACTGTCCACCGACGCTGAGCTGTTCTTGCTGGACGAGCCCACCAGTGGCCTGGACCCGCTCATGGAGGACGTTTTTCGCGGCTGTATCCGGGACCTGCGGAACCAAGGCCGCACGGTGCTGCTGAGCAGCCACATCCTCAGCGAGGCCGAGGCGTTGTCCGACCGCGTCAGCATCATCCGGGCGGGCCAAGTGGTGGACTCCGGGCGGCTTGAGGAGCTCAGGCACTTGACCAGGACCACCGTCACGGCCGACGTCTCAGCGGTGCCGCCGGGTTTGGACATCCTGCCGGGGGTCCACGACGTCGTCATAACAAACCACCGCGTCAGCGCGCAGGTGGAACCGTCCGGCCTGGCCCCGCTCATGCGTGCGCTGACCGACGCGGGCCTCCTCGCGCTGACCAGCCAACCGCCAACCCTCGAGGACCTCTTCCTCCGCCACTATGGCTCAGCGGTCCCCGCGGCCGCGGCAGTGTCCGCAGCCGAGTCCGGCAATGGGCGGTCCGGTGATGCGTGAAACGTTGGCGGGTACAACGGTCCTGGTCCGGCTCGGACTCCGGCGCGACCGCTGGCTGCTGCCGGCATGGATCGCAGGATTCGCCCTAACGACCTATTCCACCGCCGCAGCCGGCGCCGAACTGTACCCCGACGTCGGGAGCCGGGTCGAAGCCGCGACGGCCCTGAACGCCACGGCCTCGCTCGTGGCGCTATTCGGCCGGGTCTATGACCCCACATCCCTGGGAGCGCTGTCCCTCATCAAGTACACAGCCTTCATGGCAGCCATCCTCGCCGTCCTGATGGTGAGCATCACCGTCCGGCACACCCGCAGCGACGAAGAGTCGGGGCGGCTGGAGTTGCTCGGGGGAGGGCGGCTGGGTCGCGACGCCCCACTCGCAGCCGCCCTCGCCATCAGCTTCGGATCGAGCCTGGTCCTCGGACTGGTAACGGCGTTGTCCCTGGCCGCCGGCGGACTTCCTGCCGCCGGGTCACTGGCGTTCGGACTCGGCTGGGCCGCGACCGGCATGGCGTACAGCGCCGTGGCCGGGGTCACCGCCCAGGTCACCGCCAGTGCGCGGGCCGCCACCGGAATGGGCGTCGGCGTCGTGGCAGTGACCTATGCGCTGCGGGCCGTGGGGGACCTCGCCGAACCCGGGCCGTCCGCCATGTCCTGGCTTTCACCGATTGGCTGGAACCAGCAGATCCGGGCCTTTGCCGGGGACCAATGGTGGGTGATCGCCCTGCCGCTGTCACTGTGCGTTGTCCTGGTGCCAGTGGCCGTCGGCCTCCGCGCCCGCCGTGACCTTGGCTCGGGTCTGCGGGAGGAGCGCCCCGGCCCGGCGCGAGGTTCCCTCCGCGGTGTCTGGGACCTCGCCGTGCGGCTCCAACTAAGAATGCTTGCAGCGTGGGCGGTGGCGTTCGTGGTGTTCGGCGTGGTGATCGGATCGCTGGTCGGCAACGTCACGGACTTGCTGAGTTCCCCAAACGCCCAGGACCTGATCAAGATGCTGGGCGGAACCCAGGCCATGACGGACGCCTTCATTGCCGCGGAGATCAGCATTATGGGGCTGCTGGCCGCCGCCTACGGGCTCTCGGCGGCCAGCCGGCTCCGCGACGAGGAGACAGACGGCCACGTCGAGGCTCTGCTGGGCACGGCCACCACCCGGCCGCGCTGGGCCACCAGCCATTTCGCCCTGGCGCTCGCCGGCGTCGCCGTGCTCATGCTGCTGGCCGGGTTGTCGGTCGGAGCCGGCGCAGCGGCGGTGCTGGCCGACGGAAACCAGCTTGGACGCGTCACCGTGGCCGCCGCCGCCCAGATCCCCGCGGCCTGGGTCATGACATCAGCGGTACTGGCCGTGTTCGGCTGGGCACCCCGGCTCACCGGGGCTGTCTGGGCCCTGCTGCTGTTGTTCGTGGCCCTGGGCGAGTTCGGCGTACTGTGGAACGCCCCGGAGTGGCTGATGGAACTCTCCCCGTTCCGGCATTCGCCGCTGCTTCCGTTGGATTCCGGCGCCGTGGGGCCGTTGCTGGGACTCACCGTGACGGCTTCTGCGCTCGCCGTAGTGGGCTACTCCGGCTGGCGCCGCCGCGATCTCGCGGCCTGAGCGGAACAGACCCGCCCCTGTTCGCCGCCCCCTACTCCCAGCAAGGGGGCGGCGGTACGATCAACATCAAGGGAGTCGTTGGCGTACCTCAGAGTTGGCCGGAGCCGCCGGCGTCCGGAACGGGGCGCCACTCTCGGGCCGGGCCGGAGAGCGGGATGCAGGACGCATATGGGATATATACCCCAACCACACTGGTGGAAATCGGGCTGCTGCTGGCGACATTTGTCCTCTGTTCCCTGATTGGTACCGAGCGGCAGGTCCGGCAAAAGGTCGCGGGCTACCGCACCCACGTACTCGTCGGTCTGGGATCGTGCACCTTTACTCTGATCTCCGCCTACGGTTTCGCCGCCGCTCAGCCCCCCGGGGGCACCATGGACCCGGCCCGCATTGCGGCCCAAATTGTCAGCGGCATCGGCTTCCTCGGAGCCGGCGTGATTTTCAAGGGGCGGAACGTTGTCCGGGGCCTGACGACGGCCGCGAGCATTTGGGTTTCGGCCGCCGTCGGCATGGCGTGCGGGGCCGGAATGCTGTCCCTGGCCGTTTCACTGACTGTTTTCCACCTCATCACGTTGTACGTCGTCTCTCCCTTCATCAGGAAGATACCGACCCCGGACGCCCACCGGGTCCTGCATCTGGGCTACGACGACAACCAGGGCGTGCTGCGGCAAGTGTTGGAGATCGCCACCAATATGGGCTTCAGCTCGTCGATCCTGAGCACCAACAAATCGGGAACCGAGCAAAAACCGATCGTCCTCATGGACATCCGCTTCCACGGGCATCTTCCGCTGCGGGACCTCGTCCCCTACCTTCTGGATGTGCCCGGCGTGAAGAGTGTCACCGTTCGCGGCGCCGACCCGAACGAGGAGGACGATGACTCCAGTTCCTGAAAACCCGCAACGGGACCCCCGAGTGGACGCCTTCATCGCGGCGCTGCCGGAATGGCAGCAGGATGTCTGCGCCCAGGTGCGTGAACTGGTCCATGCCGCCGACCCGGCGGTTACCGAGACCATCAAGCGCACCACGCAGCCCTATTTTGTCCTTGACGGCAACATCTGCGCGTTCCTGGCGGCCAAGGACCACGTCAACGTCTTCCTGTACGACGGCGGAATAGTCCCGGATCCGGAGGGCATCATCACGGGCGGGCACGACAACAAGACCGCGCGCACCGTCGCCTTCACCCAGGGAGAAGCCATCCCCGCCCTGGCCCTCACGGCGATGTTCCGGCAGATCATTGCGGACAACCGGGCCGGTGGCTGGCGGAAACTCAAGCCGCTCCGATTGAGTCAGGCCGCTCAAGCCGGGCCGATCGATCCAGGCCCCTGAAGCTGGCCTCTGATTGAAGCCGTTCCGGATGACCGTTAGAGTCTGCGGATGACCGAGAACAGCGCCGCCTTGACGGATACTGTGCGGGTGCGGGTGCTGCGCAGGCCCGACGCCAGCGCCCTGGCCGATGCCTACCTGCGGAACCGGGAGCACCTGGCGCCCTGGGAGCCCCTGCGGTCCGAGGATTTCTTCACCGTCAACGGACAGTCCGCCAGCATTGAGTCCAAGCTCGGGCTGTTCATCGCGGGATCGGACGTGCCATGGGTTCTTGTGGAGGGCTCCCGCATCGTCGGGGTGATGAACCTCAGCGGGATTGTCCGGGGGCCCTTCCTCAGTGCCCACCTCGGCTACTGGGTGGATAAGGACATGACCGGGCGGGGGATTGGCTCGGCAGCGCTGGAGTTCGCAGTCCAAGCCGCGCGGTCCGAGCTGGGCCTGCACCGGTTGCAGGCCGCCACCCTCCCGCACAATACCGCGTCACAGCGGATCCTGAAGCGGGCGGCTTTTGAGGAGATCGGCCTGGCGCCACGGTACCTTCAGATCGCCGGTTCATGGCAGGACCACGTCCTTTTCCAGCGGATCCTCTTCTGATGGCAGCTGTTCCGGATACGCCTGCGGACTTTGGTGCGCTGCACCATGTTGAACTCTGGGTGCCGGACCTGCAACGCGCCAGGGACCAGTGGGGCTGGCTGCTGGGCCGGCTGGGCTACGAGCCTTACCAGGACTGGGCCCACGGATGCAGCTGGCGTCGCGGGCCAACCTATATCGTCGTCGAGCAGTCCCCGGCCCTCAGCGGAACCGAACACCAGCGCACGGCTCCCGGCCTGAACCATCTGGCCTTCAGCGCGGGGACCCGGGAGCACGTGGACGCCATGGCGGCCGAGAGTCTGAGCCACGGCTGGGCCGAGCTGTTCCCGGAGAAATACCCGCACGCGGGCGGTCCAGGCCACTTCGCCGCCTACCTTGTCAACACGGACGGCTACGAAGTGGAGCTGATCGCTGCGGACTGAGCGCCCGGCGGCCTACGGATTGCTTGCCGGAGGTGCTTGTTCAGCCTTCAATTCCTCGCCGTGGGCGATGATCGCGTAGATGATCAGCACGTTCATGGCGATGACGATGAAGGCCCACCACGGCTGCTGCGGGATGAGCATCAGCTGCACCACCGCGCTGATGCCGGCCAGGACGACGCCAACCACCCGGGCCCACATTGCGCCTGAGAAGAGCGCGACGCCGGTGAGAATCAAGAGCACTCCGATCGCCAGATTCCACCAGCCCCACCCCTTCGCATCGAAGAGGAACAGGCTTCCCGGCGTCGATAGGTAGTAGGTGTCCGGTCCGGTGAGCGCGACGAGTCCTTGAAGACCACTGAAGACGCCGTTGATGATCAGAATGACTCCGGCGAAGCGGACCCAACCGGTCCAGCCAGTCGAAGCGACAGGATGATGGACAGTGCTCATAATGCCGACCGCTTTCCGTTTGAATGCTCTGCCGTCGGCCTCATGGTCGGCGCAGTCGTGTCACGAAGCTAGTACCGATTCCGATTATGTTCCTCACGCTCAGCGCCGGTCAATCGCTGCGGGTACTTTGAAGCATGACCATCTTGCTTGTCGGCGGAGGCCCGGACACCGTCACCACTCCCGTCGTCTTCGACCGGTTCGTCAGGGAACTCCGGTTCCGGGCCCCTGGGAGGGTTCCGCGCGTCGCCGTGGTTCTCTTTGACCATGAGGGCAGCTCGGAATATTTCCTGCCCGCCTATCTGGAGCCGCTGGAATCCCGAATCGCCTGCGAGGTGGTCCCGGTCCTTCTCCGCTTTGACAAGGGCGCGGCTGGTGCCGCGTTCGACCACGTCGATGGGATCGTGGTGGGCGGCGGCCCGACGCCGGGCTACCTGGAAGGTCTCCTGTCGTCCGCGGAGGCCATCCGCCGGGCAGTCTCCGATGGTGTGCCGTATATGGGGTTCTCTGCCGGGGCGATGGTGGCGCCGGCGAGGTCGATCGTGGGAGGCTACCGCATCCGCGGCACCGAGGTATGCCCGGTGGATTGGTCGGAGGGTCTCGAGGAAGTGGAGATCCGCGACGGGCTCGGATTGGTGCCCTTCGCTGTCGACGTCCACGCCGCGCAGGCCGGGACGCTCAGCCGGGCCGTCGCCGCGGTGGCGAAGGGCCTCGTGGACCGCGCGGCTGCCGTGGATGAGAACACTGCCCTGGTCCTGCACCACACGGACCTGGACTCCGTGGAGGTGATCGGCATTGGGAACTGCTGGACGATTCGCGGCACCGGCCCCAAGGCCACGGTCTCGGTCCTGTCGGCGCATGGCTAGCCCGCCCCCCTTGGCACGAGTTGTTACTCGCGAGTAACATTGCCTTATGCACCTTCTGTTCCGCACCCTCCTGCTGCTGTTCACGTCCTCGCGCCGCTCGCCGCTGAGCATTTGGGACAACTCATCGCTGCCCTTGCGGGTCCTGCCCACTGACATTGACATCGCCATGCACGTCAACAACGGCATGTACTTCTCGCTCATGGACCTGGGCCGCTTCGACCTCATGGCCCGCAGCGGAACGTGGAAGAAGATGCGCCGCCGGGGCTGGACCCCGGTGGCGGCGGGGGAGACCATCGCCTTCCGCCGCTCGCTGCAGCTTTGGCAGCGGTACACCATCGAATCGAGGATCATCGGGCTCGACTCGAAAGCAATCTACTTCGAGCAGCGGATGGTGGTGGACGGCGAGGTCTATGCGCGTGCGTACATCGCCACCCGGCTGGTCAGCAAAGGCAAGCCCGTCAGCCAGGAGGAAATCATCCGCGAGTTCGGCGCCCCGCCGGCGGATCTGGAACTGCCCGGGTGGATCCATGAATGGCGCGAAACCAACGCCCTGCCCGGCGCCAGGCGCCCGGCTCCGCACGCCTGGGCGTGACCTCCGTACCCGCCTGCCCGGATGTGCCAACAGCGTAATGCCGGGGACAATCCGCGCCTGCTCCCGTACCGTTGACTCATGGCTACCGTAGACATCACAGGTGAACAGTTCGCATCGACAGTCGAGGATAACGACATTGTCCTCGTCGATTTCTGGGCCGAATGGTGCGGCCCGTGCAAGCAGTTTGGCCCCACGTACTCCGCGATCTCAGAGAAGCACCCGGACGTCGTCTTCTCCAAGGTGGACACCGAGGCTGAGCAGCAGCTCGCCGCCGAGGCCGGCATCACCTCGATCCCCACGCTGATGGCCTTCCGCGAAAAGGTCCTGGTGTTCTCCCAGCCCGGCGCCCTGAATGCCCAGCAGCTGGAGCAGGTGGTCGACGCCGTCAAGGCCCTGGACATGGAGGAAGTCCACGCCCATGTGGCCCGGTCCCAGGCCGAGGCCGCCGCAGCGGCGGCCAAGCAGGACGGGACCCAGATTCCGGAAGCCTGAGGCTCCACGGCCTCCTCGGAAACTTAAAGTAACGCGGGGTCACTCCGCGCCCATGAATCCCTCGCAGGATGGGCGCAGAGTGACCCCGCGTTGTTGTGGCGTTCTTTGTGGCGTTGTGGAGGGCGGGGCGCCTAGAGCGTTTCCAGTTTGACCGGCTCGGCCAGCAGTGCGCTGAGGGATTCGTTCAGGTCCTGGACGGCCGTGCCCTTGGAGTGCTTGTCCAGGTCTGCCTGGCTGGCCCAGCGTTCGGTCAGGACGAGCTTGTCCTCGCTGGCCTCCGTGAGCTCGTAGCGGATACAGCCGGGCTCGTTGACTACCTCGTCAATCGCGATATCCAGGGCGAGCTTCACGCGGAAGAATTCGCCGTCGTTGGGGATGAATATGGCCTGAAGGTCAACGGGTGCAGTCATGGCAATTACCCTACCGGGCCGCTGCGCAGCGGCCGGAAGATGACCCAAGATTTCATAGGACTTCCAAGCTTTGCTCTTCTTTTGCCCCCGGTCAGTTGGTAGCGTCACTTCATGCGTGCTTACACAGCCGGGGACACTGACGTCCCGCTGCTCGAGGAAACCATTGGTGCGAACTTCGAACGGATCGCGGCGCGGTTCCCGTACCAGGACGCCCTGATCGAGGCGGCCGCGGTGCCCGGCGAAGAGGCCCGGCGGTGGAGCTACACCAAGCTGAACGACGACGTCGACCGCCTCGCGCGTGCGCTCCTCGCCTTGGGCGTTGCGAAGGGCGAGAGGATCGGCATCTGGAGCCCCAACTGCGCCGAATGGACCATCCTGCAGTACGCCACCGCGAAGATCGGGGCGATCCTGGTCAACGTCAACCCTGCCTACCGCAGCCACGAGCTCGAGTTCGTGGTCCAGCAGAACGGCATGCGCATGCTGGTCACCGCGCCCTCGGACCGGAACAGCGACTACACCGGGATGGCGCGGCAGGCATTGGCGGCGTGTCCGGAGCTGCGCGAGCTGGTCTTCCTCCCCGATGCCGGTCTGGCCGGGCTGAGAGCCGGCGACCCCGGCAACGAGTCGGAGCGCACGTACGCCGAGCTGCTCAAGCGGGCTGACGACGTCGCACATTCCGCCCTGAAGGCGCGCATGGCGGACCTGGACGCGCACGATCCCATCAACCTGCAGTACACCTCGGGCACCACGGGTTTCCCCAAGGGCGCCACGCTGACGCACCACAACATCCTGAACAACGGCTACTCGATCGGCGAGCAGCTGGGGTATACCGAACACGACCGCGTGGTCATCCCGGTGCCGTTCTATCACTGCTTCGGCATGGTGATCGGAAACCTGGCGGCCCTTAGCCACGGCGCCGCCACCATCATCCCCGGCCGGGCGTTCTCACCGGCCGCGGCGCTGGAGGCCGTGCAGGACTTCGGCGGGACCTCGCTGTACGGCGTGCCGACCATGTTCATCGCCGAGCTCGCCCTGCCGGACTTCGCCTCCTACGACCTCTCGACACTGCGCACAGGCGTCATGGCCGGATCGCTGTGCCCGATCGAGGTGATGAACCGGGTCATCGGCGAGATGAACATGAACGACGTCGCCATTTGCTACGGAATGACCGAGACCTCGCCGGTGTCCACCATGACCCGGAGCGTGGACCCCATGGCCCAGCGGACCGAGACTGTCGGCCGGAGCATGCCCAACCTGGAGAGCCGGATCGTGGACCCGGTGACCGGGGATGAGCTGGAACGCGGCGGGATCGGTGAACTGTGCACGCGCGGCTACGCCGTGATGCGGGGGTACTGGAACCAGCCGGACAAGACCGCCGAGGCGATCGACGACGACGGCTGGATGCACACCGGGGACCTCGCCCGGATGGACGCGGACGGCTACATCGTGATCGAGGGCAGGATCAAGGACATGGTGATCCGTGGCGGCGAGAACATCTATCCGCGGGAGATCGAGGAATTCCTCTACACCCACCCGGACATCCAGGACGTCCAGGTGATCGGCGTCCCGGACGCCAAGTACGGCGAGGAACTGATGGCCTGCGTCATCCTCAAACCCGGCGCCGCGCCGCTGGACGCCGCCGGCCTGGCCGAGTTCTGCCGCGGCAAGCTGGCGCACTACAAGATCCCGCGCTACGTGGACGTCCGAGAAAGCTTCCCGATGACCGTCTCCGGCAAGATCCGCAAGGTGGACATGCGCCAGGAGGCCGCGGCCCGGCTGGGCCTCTAAAAAACCGACGCCTGACGGCAACGCGGGCAGGGCGGGTCAGTGGCGGCGGTGGTCCTGGATGGTCATGCGCGGGCCGAAGGTCGGTTTGCGGAAGCCGCTCAGGCCGATCATCCGGACCACCCGCTGCCGGTGCCCTGCCCAGGGGGCCAGCAGGGAGAGCATGCCGGCGTCGTCGGTCCGGCGGCCGGTCAGTGCCGCGCCCACGTAGGCCGCAAGGTGGTAATCGCCCACGGCGATCGAGTCCGGGCAGCCGTGCGTGCGTTGGACCACCTCCGCCGCCGTCCACACCCCGATCCCGGGAAGGGTCTGCAGCTTGGCCCCCGCCTCCACTGCGGGGAGGGCGGCGAGCCGTTCGAGTGCGACGGCGGACCGCAGGGCCCGCATGACGGTTGCCGAGCGCTGCGGGCCCACGCCGGCCTGGTGCCATTCCCAGGACGGAATGTGCAGCCACTGCGCGGCCGTCGGCTGGACCAGCAGATTGGCGGGAGCGACCGTGCCGGCCCCCGGCGCCGGCGTCCCGAAGCGGTACATCAGGTAACGGTAGCCGCGGCGGGCCTCGATGACGGTGACCTTCTGCTCCAGGATGGTCGGCACCAGTGAGTCGATGATCCGGCCGGTGGCGGGCAGGCGCAGCGCGAGGTTCCGGTGTCGGGCTTCAACCACCATGCGCGGGAGCGTGGCATGGAACGCGGGCTCATCGAACCCGGACCAGTCGTCCTCGCTGCCGAGCATGCGCGGGACGGAATCGATGGCGTCCACTGCCCCGGGCCCCCAGGCCTGTGCGTCCACTGCCGGGTCCGCCCGCGGCCCCGCCGTCGCAAGGCGCAAAGTGGCCGGGCCGTGCGGTGTTGTAAACGCGAGCCAGACCCCGTCCGGGGCGGTGCGGATGGCCGGGTCGCCGTGGCCGCGCAGGAGCGGGCCGATGGTCTGCATCAGGTCGAACGGACCACCCGGGTGCCACCGCAGTGAGGCGTCCGCCGCGGCGGCAAGGCCTGCGGGGACGTCGGCAACGGTCATTCAAACATGTTCCCACGGCCCCCTGACGGCGGCCGCATCAGCCGGCGCGGAGCATGGGCCATAGGGCCCTTAACCTCCCGGGCTGCGGGGGCTAGACTCCGGCTGGGGCGTGGCGCGCCGGCGCCCGGATCGTGGCCCGAATCCTTGTTCTTGGGAGAGTGTGATGGCTGGTGGAGTTGTACATTTTGAAATCCCCGCGGACGACGAGAGCCGCGCACGGGAGTTCTACAGTTCGGCGTTTGGCTGGCAGGTCAGCGTCATGCCGGAGATGAGTTACTCCATGATCAAGACGACGCCGACGGATGCGACGGGCATGCCCTCCGTTGCGGGCTCCATCAACGGCGGCATGTTCCACCGCGAAGGAGACCTCACGTCCCCGGTGGTCACCGTGGATGTCGATGACATTGACGCGGCGCTGGAGAAGATCAACTCCTTGGGCGGCACCACGGTCCTGGCGCGGCAGGAGGTCGGCACCATGGGCTGGGCCGCCTACTTCAGGGACACCGAAGGCAATGTGGTCGGTCTCTGGCAGAGCGCCCCGCGTGAGGGTGGCGCCGACGCATCGGCGGATGACATCGGCGCCTGAGGAGCTGCCTGGGACCGGCGCCCGACACCTGCGTCGTCCCCCTTCCACGCACCAGGAATCAGGGCATCCCCGTGGTGAGCCACAGTGCCACCACCGCCAGCGGGACCGTGAGGACGACGGCGACTACGCCGGCCAGGGCGAAGCCTCCCCAGCGGATCTCCACGTTGAGGGCGCGGAGCCGTTCGTGCCACAGAAGCGTGGCCAGGGACGCCCACGGCGTCACCAGCGGGCCCAGGTTTACGCCGATCAGCAGGGCGGCCAGCCGGGCCGGGGAGCCGGCCACCGGTTCCAGGGCCAAATAGGCCGGCAGGTTGTTGACGGCGTTGGCTGCCCCTGCGCCCAGGCCGGCCAGCTGAAGGAGCGCCGGAAGGCTCTCGCCCGTGCCGGCGATCCCGGACAGGAACCCGGCGAGGCCATTGGCGTGCAGGGCCTCCACCACCATGAAGAGCCCGGACGTAAGCATGAGCGGGCGCCAAGGAATCATGGAGCATCGCAGCACGGAGCGCCGCCGCCAGAGGAACAGCAGGAGCAGGGCCGCGGCCGCCGCGATCGCGGGGATCTGCACCGGAACTCCGGAGACCAGCGCCGGCAGCAGGACCACCATGACGCCGGATGCCGCGTAGAGCAGCACCCGGTCCCGCACCTTATGGACCGGCTGCGGGCCGTACTTGCCCCGCAGATCCTTCCGAAACGCCAACCACAGGAGCACCAGCGGCACCAGGATCCCCACCAGGGCAGGCGCCCACACCAGGGCGGCGAACGCGGCGGGGCTGAGCTTGAGCCGGTCCTGTGCCAGCAGGTTGGTCAGGTTGGAGACCGGCAGCAGCAGCGAGGCCGTGTTCGCCAGCCACACCGTGGTCAGCGCGAACGGCAGCGGCGGGATGCGGGCGTGAATGGCCAGCAGCACCACGACGGGAGTCACCAGCACCGCCGTCGTATCCAGTGACAGGAACACCGTGGAAACGGTAGCGAGGGCGATCACGAGGAACCACAGGAGCAGGACCCGGCCGCGGCCCAGGGCGGCCAGCCGCTCGGTGACCACCCGGAAGAGCCCGGCCTCATCCACGAGCTCGGTGACCAGGGACATCGCCACCACGAACGCCAGCACCGGCACTGTCCGTGCCGCGAGTTCCTGGAAAGCCGGCACGGGCAGGAGCCCGGTCGCCAGGGCCACGCATCCGGCCAGCAGCATGCCCCCGGGCAGAGCATAACTCTTGAGCTTCTTGAGCCGGGCGATCCACTTCACCGGCTAATCCTCGCACCCGCCGGAGCGGAACGAGGAGCCGTGGCCCCGTCGACATGGCTGCCGCGCCGGAGACGGTAACTTAGTACCCATGAAGTACGCCCAGTCCATCCTGGACCTCATCGGCCATACGCCGCTCGTCAAACTCAACCACGTGACCGACGGCATCGCAGCCACCGTCCTCGTGAAACTCGAATACCTGAACCCCGGCGGTTCGATCAAGGACCGCATTGCGGCCAAGATGATCGAGGAGGCCGAACGCACCGGCAAGCTCCTGCCCGGCGGCACGATCGTGGAACCGACCTCGGGCAACACCGGCGTGGGCCTGGCGCTCGTGGCGCAGCAGAAGGGCTACCGCTGCATCTTCGTGGTTCCGGACAAGGTCGGCGAGGACAAGCGGGCCGTGCTCCAGGCCTACGGCGCCGAAGTGGTGGTCACACCCACCGCCGTCCCGCCGGACAGCCCGCAAAGCTACTACGGCGTCTCCGACCGGCTCGTCACCGAGATCCCGGGCGCGTACAAGCCAGACCAGTTCTCCAACCCTGCAGCCCCGGCGAGCCACTACGAATCCACCGGTCCCGAGATCTGGAACGACACCGACGGGCTCATCACGCACTGCGTGATCGGCGCCGGGACCGGCGGCACGATCACCGGCACCGGCCGGTTCCTCAAGGAAGTTTCCGCCAAGCGGCCCCAGGCCGAGGGCGGCGTCGTGAAGATCATCGGCGCGGACCCCGCGGGCTCGGTGTACTCCGGCGGGACGGGCCGGCCCTACTTTGTCGAGGGCGTCGGCGAGGACATGTGGCCGGCCAACTATGACAAGTCCGTCCCGGACGACGTCATTGCCGTCAGCGACGCCGATTCCTTCGCGATGACGCGCCGGCTGGCCCGCGAGGAAGGCCTGCTGGTGGGCGGGTCCTCGGGCATGGCCGTCGTGGCCGCACTGGAGGTCGCCAAAGACCTCCCGGCGGACGCCGTCGTCGTGGTCATCCTGCCGGACTCCGGCCGCGGCTACCTCGCGAAGATCTTCAACGACCAGTGGATGCGCTCCTACGGCTTCCTGGCCAGCGGAGACGAGGCGTCGGTCGGCGAGGTCCTCAAGGCCAAGACCGGCGAACTCCCGGACCTCGTGCACATCCACCCCAACGAGTCCGTCCGCGATGTCATCAACATCATGAACGAGTACGGCGTCTCGCACATCCCCGTCCTGTCCCAGGAACCGCCCGTGGTCATGGGCGAGGTGCTGGGCGCCGTGGACGAACGCACCCTCACGGCCAAGCTCTTCCGCGGCGAGGCCAAGCTCTCGGACAAGATCTCCGAACACATGGAGGCACGCCTCCCCGTGATCGGCTCGCTCGAATCGATCTCGACCGCCCGCGAACTCCTCTCCGAGACCGACACCCTCATGGTGACCTTTGTCGGCGCTCCGGTGGGGATTCTGACCCGCCACGACCTCCTCGCCTACCTCAGCAACTGACCAGTTCAAGGAGTCCCATGTCCCAGCCAGAAAACTCTTCCTCGTCCAGCCAGGGGTTCAACACCCGCGCCATCCACGCCGGCCAGGCCTTTGAGCCCCGCACCGGCGCGGTGGTGCCGCCCGTGCACTTCTCCTCGACCTATGCCCAGGACGGCATCGGCGGGCTGCGCGCCGGGTACGAATACGGCCGGGGCACCAACCCCACGCGCGACTCGCTGCAAGAGCAGCTGACAGCACTGGAAGGCGGGACCGCCGCGTTCTCCTTCGGCTCCGGCCTGGCCGCCGAGGACTCCATGATCCGCGCCCTCACCCGCCCCGGGGACCACATTGTGCTCGGCAACGACGCCTACGGCGGAACGTACCGGCTCATCAGCCGGGTTCTGGGGGAGTGGGGCATCGGCAACACCCCGGTGGACATGTCCGACCTCGACGCCGTCGCGGCAGCCGTCGCGGCAGGCGGCGCGTCCGACGGCGGCGGCAAGACCCGCCTCGTGTGGGTCGAGACGCCGTCGAACCCGATGATGAAGATCACCGACATCGAGGCACTCGCCAAGGTGGCGCACGACGCCGGTGCGCTCCTGGTGGTGGACAACACCTTCGCCTCGCCGTACCTGCAGACCCCGCTGGCACTCGGCGCCGACGTCGTGGTGCACTCCACCACCAAGTACATCGGCGGCCACTCCGACGTCGTCGGCGGCGCGATCGTCGTCAACGACCCGGAGCTGGCGGAGAAGATCGGCTTCGTCCAGTTTGCCGTCGGCGCCGTGTCCGGGCCGATGGACGCCTTCCTGACCACCCGCGGCCTGAAGACCCTCGGCGTGCGCATGGACCGGCACAGCGACAACGCCCAGGCTGTGGCCGAATGGCTGCTGGAGCGCCCCGAGGTCGAGGCCGTGCTGTACCCGGGCCTGCCTTCCCACCCGGGCCATGAGCTGGCCAAGAAGCAGATGAAGAAGTTCGGCGGCATGATCTCCGTGCAGTTCAAGGGCGGCGAGGCCGCGGCGCGCAAGGTGGCCGAATCGACCTCCGTCTTCACGCTGGCCGAGTCCCTGGGCGGGATCGAATCGCTGATGAACTACCCCTCGGAAATGACGCACGCCTCGGTCAAAGGCACCGAACTGGCCGTCCCGGTCAACCTGATCCGGCTCTCCTGCGGCATCGAGGACGTCGAGGACCTGATCGCGGACCTCGACGCCGCGATCTCCTCCCTGGATGCCGGCAGCTAAGCGGCAGCCAGCTTTACCCGGCGCAGGCGTCATCTGCGCTGCATTCATCCGGCCACCCTAGCTTTCTCTAAGAGAGTCAGCTAGGGTGGCCGCATGGCACTCCGATCAGACTGGTCCCAACGGACCTGCAGCATGGCCCGCGGCCTCGACATCCTGGGCGATCCCTGGAGCATGCTCGTCCTGCGCGAGGTGTTCTTCGGCAACGGCCGCTTCGACGCCATGAAACAGAGGCTGGGGGCGGCCGATTCCGTGCTCACCAAACGGCTCGCCGCGCTCCTGGACGCCGGTCTCCTCACCCGGCGGCCCTACGACGACGGCGGCCGCACCCGCCAGGAATACGTCCTCACCGCCAAAGGCGAGGATGCCCTCCCTGTGCTCAACGCCGTCGTGATCTGGGCCGAAAAGCACCTCCCGGCTCCTTCCGGGCAGGCGCACATGTTCGTCATTCACAGCGGCTGCGGGGAAAGGACCTCCTCGGCCGACACCTGCACGGCCTGCGGGGAACCGCTGACGGCTTCGAACACGAGCTGGCACAGCCTCACCCGCACCGCGGACCCCGTGCCCCTGGCCTCCGCCGGCACGGAAGCCCCTGCCCACCCCCAGAACGGAACCGCCGCATGAGCGCCCCCAAAACCACCATGACCCCCGCGCCCGTCCGCCGCCGGATCCACCCGGCATGGATCGTCGCCGCCGTGGCCTTCCTCGCGCTGGTCGGCGCTGCCGGGTTCCGCGCCGCGCCGGGCGTGCTGATGGTGCCGCTGCAGAACGAGTTCGGCTGGTCCACCACCGTGCTCTCCGCCGCGGTCAGCATCAACCTCGTGCTTTTCGGGCTCACGGCACCGTTCGCGGCAGCCCTCATGGAACGCTTCGGCATCCGCGCCGTCACGGCCGTGGCCCTCGTGCTGATCGGCGCGGGCAGCGCCCTGACAGTCTTCGTGACCCAGTCCTGGCAGATCCTGCTGACCTGGGGACTGCTGATCGGGCTCGGTACCGGATCCATGGCGCTGGTCTTCGCCGCTACGGTCGCCAACACGTGGTTCGCCAAGAGCCGGGGCCTGGTGATCGGCATCCTCACCGCCGGCAGCGCCGCCGGGCAGCTCGTGTTCCTGCCGTTCATCGCCGTCCTGGCCCAGGACGCGGGCTGGCGGCAGGCCTCGCTCCTCATCGCCGCCGGCGCCCTGGCCGTGGTGCCGATGGTGCTGATGTTCCTGAAGAACTCACCGGCCGACGTCGGTGTGCTGCCGTACGGGGCGACGCCGCTGGCCGCGGAAGCGGTCACGGAAGCAGCCACGGAAGCGGCCCCCGGGGCGGCCGCCGGGGCAGCGGCCACCGGGCCGGCAACAACCGGGCCGGCAACGGCGGAGCCGCGCCGGAATGCTGCCGTCCGGGCCCTGCAGGTCCTCAAGCGGGCCAGCAAGGTCCGTACCTTCTGGGCCCTCGTGGCCGGTTTCGCGATCTGCGGCGCGACGACCAACGGGCTGATCGGCACGCACTTCATTCCCTCCGCCCATGACCACGGCATGCCGGAAACCACCGCGGCGGGCCTGCTCGCCGTCGTCGGCCTGTTCGACATCGTCGGCACCATCGCCTCCGGCTGGCTGACGGACCGCTTCAACCCGCGGATCCTGCTTGCCGTCTACTACCAGTTCCGCGGGATCGGGCTGCTGGTCCTGCCGCTGCTGCTCAGCGCCACCGTCCAGCCCAGCATGATCGTGTTCGTGGTCATCTACGGACTGGACTGGGTGGCCACGGTGCCGCCGACCGCCGCGATCTGCCGTCAGGTGTTCGGCGCCGACGGGTCCGTCGTGTTTGGCTGGGTCTTCGCGGCCCACCAGCTCGGCGCGGCCGCCGCGGCACTGGCAGCCGGGGCTGTCCGCGACGCCACCGGCCAGTACACCTACGCCTGGTTTGCTGCCGCCGCCATGTGCACCATCGCCGCCGTCATCAGCGCCACGATCCGCAAAGACGCCCGGAAGCCGGAGTCCATCCCGGTCCCGGCCTAGCTGTTCGGTAGACTGACCCGACAGCGAGGGCGCGTTTCCGCCGCCCCGGACGGAACCGACCAAACGGCCAGCGTCTCACCAGCAGCCCGATTGGGGAATTCATGTCAGTGCTCGATTCCGACCGCAGCCCGGCGCGCCCGTCACCCCTCCCGCAGCTGATCCGGCTCTCCGCGCTCCTGGCTATCGCCGGAGTGGGCTACTTCCTCTGGGTCTCGCTCGGCGTCTGGGCCAAACAGGGCCTGGACTTCAGCGTCTACTGGTACGGCGGGAAGATCCTCAATGACGCCGGCGCGGCGCCGTCCCAGCTGTACGCGGGTAATGTCGACTGGGCCGGCGGGCCGAAGCTGATGTTCACCTACCCGCCGTTCGCCGCCATGGTCTTTGGCCTGTTGGCGCGGCTGCCCCAGACTGCGGCGCTGACCCTGTTCAACGCGGCCGGAGCCGGCGTGGCGGTCCTGACCACGGTCCGCGCGGTCCGGTACTGGAACTCCAAGACCAGTTGGCGCGCCACCTTCCGGGCTCCCGGCAACGTCTGGGCCGCCGCCGTCCTGGTCCTGGCGGTGCTCAACCTCGGCCCGTGGCGCGAGACCCTCGTGTTTGGCCAGATCAACGCCCTGCTGATGGGCCTGATCGCCGTGGACCTGCTGGCCCGCAACCCGCGCTGGACCCGCGGATTCCCCGGCAGCGGCTTCCTGGTGGGCGTCGCGGCCGGCATCAAGCTGACGCCACTGGTGTTCGGACTGTACTTCCTGGTCCGCAAGGACTGGCGTGGACTGGGCAACATGGCTGCCGGCTTCACCGCCACCGTGGTGGTCGGCTGGCTGCTGCGCCCCGCCGAATCCCTGCAGTTCTGGCTCGAGATGCTGCCGGACACCTCCCGGATGGGGGGAGCCGGCTATGTGGACAACCTGTCGCTGAAGGGCGCCCTGCTGCACTTCGGCGTCCCGGAGGCGCACGTCACCGTGCCGTGGCTGGTGCTGAGCCTGGCGGTGGTGGCCCTGGGCGCCGGCGTAATCAAGGCCGCCAGCGATCAGGGCGCGCGCGTGGTCGCGGTGTCGGCGACGGCGCTCACCATGCTGTTGATCAGCCCGGTCTCCTGGTCCCACCACTGGGTGTGGGTCGCGGCCGTCTTCCCGGCCTTCGCCTGGACCTTGCGGGAAGCCCCGCGCCGCTACGCCGGGATGCGCTGGACCATGGGTGCGGTGCTGGGCATCTCGATCCTGGTGTTCTTGTTCTCGCCGAAGACCATCGGCACGGCCCTGGGCGCGGAAAACCTCGATATCCAGACGCCCGGCCTCTGGATCATGGCCTCCAGCGCCGGCGTCTTCTGCGCCCTGGCCCTGCTGGTGTGCTGGCTGGTGGCCCTGCGGCGGGACTCGCTGGCGCCGGGGCTCGACCTCACGTCCGGGCCGGTAGCCGCACAGGACGCCCGGGCCGCCGTCTCCGCTACCTCTTCCTAGGCGCCTCTTCCCGGGTGCGGCTTCTCAGATGCCGTGACGGCCGCCACCGCTAGGCTGGTCGGCATGACTTCCTCAACTCCGCGCAAAACCGCCCTCGTCACAGGTGTCGGCCGGCTCGCCGGAATCGGCGCCGGCATCGCGCGCCGCCTCGCCGCCGACGGCTGGGACCTCGTCCTGACGTACTGGCAGGACTACGACGCGAGGATGCCGTGGGGAGTCCAGCCCGACGACGTCGAACGCCTCACCGCCGAGCTGCAGGCGATCGGCGCCGCCGTCGTGGCCCTGCCGGCGGATTTCGAAGATCCGCAGGCCGTGGACCGGCTGATGGCCGCCGCCGCGGCGGAAGCCGGACCCCTGCAGGGCCTGGTGCTCAGCCATTGCGAATCCGCGGACTCCGGCATCCTGGACACGACCCTGGAAAGCTTCGACCGGCACTTCGCGGTCAACACCCGTGCCAGCTGGCAGCTGATTGCCGCCTTCGCCCGGCAGGCAGGTCCCGACGGCGGGGCCATCGTGGCCCTCACCAGCGACCACACCGCCTTCAACCTGCCCTACGGCGCATCCAAGGGCGCCCTGGACCGGATCGTGATCGCCGCGGCCCGGGAACTCGGCCCGCTCGGGATCAGCTCCAACGTCCTGAACCCGGGACCGGTGGACACCGGCTGGATGGACGGGCCGCTCCGGGACGATCTGGCCCGTCGGCACCCCGGCGGCCGGCTGGGCACCCCGGCGGACGTGTCCGGCACGGTCGCGTTCCTGCTCTCGCCCGAGGGCCGCTGGATGTCCGGCCAGCTGGTCAAGGCCGACGGCGGCTTCTCCGCCTGAGCCGGAACTTCCACCCGGAACCCCGTCGAGAAGGCACATCACGGCAGTGTCGGCGGCAAACACTGCCGCGACGTGACATCTCGCGCCGCTAGCGGAAGGCGGGGAGTCCCGTGATGTGCTGGCCCAGGATCAGGGTGTGGACCTCGTCGGTGCCCTCGTAGGTCCGGACGGATTCCAGGTTGGCGGCGTGCCGCAGCGGGGAGTAGTCCAGCGTGATGCCGTTGCCGCCCAGGATGGTGCGGGCCTCCCGGGCAATCCCGATCGCCTCCCGCACGTTGTTGAGCTTGCCGAGCGAGATCTGCTCCGGACGCAGCCTGCCGGCGTCTTTGAGCCGGCCCAGGTGCAGTGCCAGCAGGGTGCCCTTCTGGATTTCCAGGAGCATGTTCACGAGTTTCTCCTGCGTCAGCTGGTATCCGGCCAGCGGCTTGCCGAACTGCAGCCGTTCCTGGGCATAGGCCAGGGCAGCCTCGTAGGAATCCCGGGCGGCGCCCATCGCGCCCCAGGCGATCCCGTAGCGGGCCTCGTTGAGGCAGGAGAAGGGTCCGCGCAGCCCCTGAGCCGCGGGCAGCAGCGCCTCCGGGCCCAGCCGGACGGCGTCGAACGTGATATCGCACTGGATCGAGGCGCGCATTGAGAGCTTCTGCCCGATCGGCGTCGCGGTGACCCCCGCGGTGCCGGCCGGGACCAGGAATCCGCGCACGCCGTCCTCGGTCATGGCCCACACCACCAGCACATCCGCCACGGACGCGAGCCCGATCCAGCGTTTGGCGCCGTCCAGGATCCAGCCGGCGTTGGCGCCCGTTCCGTCGGGGCGGGCAAAGGTTTTCATGGACGCCGGATCGGATCCGGCGGTCGGCTCGGTCAGCGCGAACGCGCCGATCAGCTCGCCGGCGGCCATCCGGGGGAGCCACTCCTGCTTCTGGTCCTCGGAGCCCCACTTGTGGATGGCCGTCATGGCGAGGGAGCCCTGCACGGAGACGAACGTGCGGACGCCCGAATCGCCGGCCTCCAGTTCCATGGCGGCGAGGCCATATTCGACGGCGGAGCGGCCGGGGCACCCGTAGCCCTCCAGGTGCATGCCGAGCACGCCGAGCTCGCCAAGTTCCGGGGCAAGGTCCAGGGGGAACACGGCGTCCTCGTACCAGCCGGCGATCCCGGGCCTGATCCGCTGGTTGGTGAAGTCGCGGACACGCTCGCGCACGGCCAGCTCCTCCGCGCTCAGCAGCGAATCGATCGCCAGGACATCGGAAACGTCGGAAACATCGGACAGGCCGGCCTCATTGCTCATGCCAGCATCCTACGGCCGCACCCGCAGTGCCGCGCCCCGTGCCGGGTGCGGTGCCGCGGCCCGTGGCCGCCCTGCGCAGGGTGGCCGCGCCTGGTCCGGTGCCCGGCGGGCGGCAGGCCTACACTGGTGCCATGGAAACCGCATCTGTCCTTGCTGTCTGCAGGGTTCACCAGCTGCTCGAGGATCCCGGCAGCGTTGGGGTCACTGCGATCGACAAGCGCGCCGTGGACGGACCGGTCCGGGTCCACAAACTCGGCCTGCGCGGTGATGTCCAGGCCAGCAGGATCGACCACGGCGGCGAGGACCAGGCCCTCTACGCTTACTCGCAGGACGACGCCGACTACTGGGCCGGTGAGCTCGGACGGGACATGCCGCCGGGCATCTTCGGCGAAAACCTGCGGATCACTGGCCTCAACGCCTCCACCGCCGTGATCGGCGAACGCTGGAAGATCGGACTGGACGTGGAGGTCGAAGTCACCTCCCCGCGCGTGCCGTGCGCCACGTTCCAGCGGCGGATGGGGGAGCCGCACTGGGTCAAGAGGTTCACCGAGGCGGGCAGGGTGGGCACTTACCTCCGGGTGGTCCGGACCGGCAGCATCGAGGCCGGCGACCACATCCACCTGCTCTTTGTCCCCGCCCACGGCGTGACGATTGCCAAGTGGTTCGCTGATCCCTCGCTGGAGGACATAGAGGCCCTGCGCGACGCCGACGCCGACGGCCAGATCCGCCTCCAGCCCGAGTACCACCAGCGATTCGAGCAGCTGGAGCGCCGCCTCGGCGTCTAGCCGTACGGCGTCGGAATGCACCGTCCGGTGCGCCGGTGTGCGCAAGCTCACCGGCCGCCGTCGGCCTCTCAACTACCACTGTTCTGTTCCATGCCCTACACTTGAAATATCCCCCACTCCGGAAATCCCTTATTCCTGCCCAATTCTTGAGGCAGGACTGGTAAGTGTTGGGGCCCGCAAATGTGATGCGGGCATTTTCATAGGGAGAGCCGGCAAAAGAAAACGCTGTACAGACTGCTGGGATAGCAGCCAAGAGATGCAGCGGGAAGTCCTGCCACGGGATTGCGAAAGCGCCGGACTTCTGTGACCCGCCGGTCAACCGTACGCCCGGCATTTCGTGTCACGCGTACTGCGGCTCCGCTCACCTCGGGTTGTGCCGCTTGGCCCCTATGGATGAGGAAATTTCACCTATGCCCGAAAATCAGAACAACTCCGTCGACACCGAACTCGCCACCGAGCACAGCCAGGCCGACGTCGAGACTTCTGAAACGGCTGCCCCCGCAGCCGGCTCCGCCCCGGAATTCACCGAGGCTCCTGCGGACTTCGTAGCACCGGCGGCTGTTGAAGCCGCTGCCGAGGCTGCCCCGCAGGCCGACACCAAGACCGAGGCGACTTCCGCCCCGGCCAAGGACGACGACGCCGAGGAAGAAGGCGTGAAGTTCGCCGATCTCGGCATCGATGGCCGTGTCCTCGCCGCACTGCAGGACGTCGGCTACGAGAAGCCGTCCCCGATCCAGGCAGCAACCATCCCGCTGCTGCTCGAAGGCCGCGACGTCGTGGGCCTGGCCCAGACGGGCACCGGTAAGACTGCAGCATTCGCAGTACCGGCGCTGTCCCGCCTGGCCGAGCTCCACGACCTAAACGGCCCGTCCCGCAAGACCCAGGCCCTGGTTCTCGCCCCGACCCGCGAGCTTGCGCTCCAGGTTGCCGAGGCCTTCACCTCCTACGCCAAGCACATCGACGACTTCACGGTCCTCCCGGTGTACGGCGGCTCCGCCTACGGCCCGCAGCTCGCCGGCCTGCGCCGCGGCGCCCAGGTTGTTGTCGGTACCCCCGGCCGTGTGATCGACCACATCGCCAAGGGTTCCCTGGACCTCTCCGAACTTCAGTACCTGGTGCTGGACGAGGCCGACGAAATGCTCCGCATGGGCTTCGCCGAAGACGTGGAGCAGATCTTCCAGCAGACCCCGTCGGACCGCCAGGTCGCGCTGTTCTCGGCCACCATGCCGAGCCAGATCCGCCGCATGTCCAAGCAGTACCTGAACAACCCGGCCGAGATCTCGGTGAAGTCCAAGACCACCACCGGCGCCAACACCCGCCAGCGGTACCTGCAGGTCATGGGCCCGCACAAGCTGGACGCGCTGACCCGCATCCTCGAGGTCGAAGAGTTCGACGGCGTCATCGCCTTCGTGCGCACCAAGATGGCTACCGAGGACCTGGCTGACAAGCTGAAGTCCCGCGGCTTCCAGGCCGCCGCCATCAACGGTGACATCCCGCAGCAGCAGCGCGAGCGCACTGTCGATGCACTGAAGGAAGGCCGCATCGATATCCTCGTGGCCACCGACGTGGCGGCCCGCGGCCTGGACGTTGAGCGCATCAGCCACGTGGTCAACTACGACATCCCGCACGACACCGAGTCCTACGTGCACCGCATCGGCCGCACCGGCCGTGCAGGCCGTTCCGGCGACGCGATCCTGTTCATGACGCCGCGGGAGAAGTACCTGCTGCGTTCCATCGAGAAGGCGACCCGCCAGCCGGTGGAGCAGATGCACCTGCCCACGGCCGAGACCGTCAACACGCTGCGCCTGGGCAAGTTCGCCGAGCGCATCACCGAGACCCTCGAGTCCGAGGACGTCGCCGCGTTCCGCGACCTCATCTCCTCCTACGAGGAAGAGCACAACGTCCCGGCCTCGGAGATCGCCGCAGCACTGGCCGTCATGGCCCAGGGCGGACAGCCGCTCCTGGTCAAGGAACTGCCGGCCGCTCCCGAATTCCAGAAGCGCGAGCGCTCCAAGGACGGCTTCGGCTCACGCGGCCCGACCCGCACCCTGACCGAGGGCAACGCCACCTACCGGATCGCCGTCGGACGCCGCCAGCGCGTCATGCCCGGTTCGATCGTTGGCGCCATCGCCAACGAAGGCGGCATCTCCTCGGCCCAGATCGGCGGCATCGACATCCGCTCGGACCACTCCCTCGTGGAGCTCCCGGCGGACCTGAGCCCCGATCAGCTGAAGGCCCTGTCCCGCACCCGGATCGGCGGCGAGCTGATCCACCTCGAGCTGGACAACGGCCGCAAGCCCTCGGGCGAGCGCGGCGCGTACCAGGGCAACCGCGGCGGCGACCGCGGTGGGGACCGTGGCGGCTACTCCGGCGGCAGCGGCAACTTCAAGGGCAACGGCGGCTTCAAGCGCGAATTCCGCAAGGGCGACGGCGAGCGGTCTTCCGCTGACCGTGGCGGCCGCTCCTTCAGCGAGCGCTCCGAGCAGCGGACCTTCGGCGCGGACACCCGCAAGCCGCGCCACGAAGGCGGCTTCAAGCCCCGCAACAAGTGGTAACCACTAGCATTTCCTGAGAACGGGCCGGCTCTTGAGCCGGCCCGTTCTTGCCTAAGCATTTCGCCAGCGTGTTCCCTTCGTCACAGCGGCGGCGGGCGGGCCTCCCCGGGGAGCCTGTTTTGGCATCCCGGACCCTGCTGGGAGCCCGGATTTGCGCTGCTTTTGGCGGGTCCGGCGTCGTCCGGCCGCCGATTTGTTGGTGGGCGAATCTTCCGGTAGAGTATTTACTCGTTGCCCCCCTAGCTCAGTGGTAGAGCGCGTTCTTGGTAAGAACGAGGTCACCGGATCGATTCCGGTGGGGGGCTCTGAATGAGGGCCTGTGTCAAGGCGGTTTTTGACCGGCTTAGCGCAGGTTTTCCTCATTTATGGCGGTGTAGCTCAGTTGGTTAGAGCGCACGACTCATAATCGTGAGGTCGGGAGATCGAGCCTCCCCACCGCTACAGGCAAGACCCCCGGAATCCGCAAGGTTCCGGGGGTCTTTCTGTTTCTCCCCTCATCTGGATTCCCAGCCACCGGACCACCCGTTGCCCTGTCACTTATGGTCCTCATCGAGGCCTGATGGCAACCAAGAGTGATAGCGCAACCGGGTGCGGGGCGCGCTGCAGGCCGCGCCCGTGACAAGCGGCCCGTTTCGCCGTAGTTTTGCCTCACCTGACAGATGGGGATATCAGTGGACTTCTTGGGCACCATCATGGCCCCGTTCAAATGGTTGGTCTCGGCCATCATGGTGGGCTTCCACGACGGACTCAGCGCCCTCGGCATGCCGCCGGCCAGCGGCTGGACCTGGACCCTGTCCATCATCGGGCTGGTGCTCGTGATCCGTGCCGCCCTGATCCCGGTTTACCTGAAGCAGGTCAACGCCCAGCATCGCATGGGGCTCTTGCAGCCGGACCTGAAGAAGCTCCAGGACAAATACCGGGGCAAGACCGATCCGCTGTCCCGCCAGGCCATGGCCCAGGAACAGATGGCGCTGTACAAGGCGCACGGCACCAACCCGTTCTCGGCCTGCCTGCCCCTGCTGATCCAGACGCCCTTCTTCTTCGCCCTGTTCCAGGTGCTCTCCGGCATTAGCGCGGCGGCCAGCCAGGACCAGGGCGTCGGCGCCATGAGCGCCGAACAGGTCCGGCAGTTCGACGAATCCACCATTTTCGGCGCCCCGCTTTCGGCGTCGCTGCTGCACGGCGGGGGCAACCAAACGGCCGTCTGGATCCTGTCCATCACGATGATCCTGGCCATGACGGCCGCACAGTTCATGACGCAGCGGCTCATCATGCAGCGGCAGATCACGGCCATGAACACCTCCGAAGAGGCCCTGGCGAACCCTTTCATGCGCCAGCAGAAGATGATGCTCTACATCCTGCCGGTCGTGTTCGGTGTGGGCGGCATCGTCTTCCCCATCGGCGTCCTGATCTACTGGACCACCACCAACTTCTGGACCCTGGGGCAGCAGTACGTCATCCAGTGGGACAGAATGGGTCCATGACGCGAATCGCAATCATCGGCGGCCACGGCAAGGTGGCTTTGGAACTGTCCAGGATCCTCGCAGCGGACGGGCAGGACGTCACGTCCTTCATCCGCAACCCGGAGCAAGCGGCCGACGTCGCGGCCACTGGAGCCACGCCGTCGCTGCTGGACGTGGAGAACGCCACGACGGCGCAGATCGCCGATGCCCTGCGGAACCACGACGCTGTGGTGTTCTCTGCCGGGGCCGGCGGCGGCAGCCCCGAGCGCACCTACGCCGTGGACCGGGACGCGGCCATCCGTTCGATGGACGCCGCGGCTGAAGCCGGCGTGGGCCGCTACATCATGGTGTCCTACTTCGGCGCGGGCCCCGACCACGGGGTCCCCGCGGACAACGGCTTCTTCGCCTACGCCGAGGCCAAGGCCGCGGCGGACGCGTACCTGCGCGGCTCGGGCCTTGACTGGACCATCCTGGGGCCCGGCACGCTGACGTCCGGTCCGGGCAACGGGATGATCGACGTCGACCCCGCCGACACGTCGGAGGGCACCGCTACCGCCCGCGCCAACGTCGCCCTGGTGGCGGCCGCGGTCCTCGGCCTGCCCGCCACGATCGGGCGCACCATCGAGTTCCGGGACGGCACACTGCCGCTCGCCGCGGCCCTGCAGCCATAGACCCAGGTCCCTAAGCCCAGGCCCGGGCCTCAGTCCCGCAGCCCAGTCCCGCAGCCCAGGCACCGGGCCGATAGGGTGGTGGGGGGCGGTCCGTGCATCCACCCGGGATGCAACAGGTCCGCCTCCGGGGAAAGCAGGCACATGGACCAGTTGGCGCTCATCGTTGGACTCCTGCTGGCCACTGTGGTGGCCGTGGGCCTGGGCGACCGGCTGAGGCTGCCGTACCCGGTGCTGATGCTGCTGCTGGCCGTGGCACTGACGTTCATCCCGGGCTTCCCGGAGGTCCAGATCGCGCCCGAGCTGATCCTGCCCATCTTCTTGCCGCCGCTGCTCTTCGCCACGGCCCAGCGCAGCTCGTGGGCCGTTTTCCGGGTCCGCTGGCGCACGCTGCTCATGCTGGCCGTCGCGCTCGTGGTGGTCTCCACGGCCGTGGTCGCCGGCGCGGCCTGGCTCATGATTCCGGGCATCGGCATTCCGGCCGCGATCGCCCTGGGCGCCATGGTGGCCCCGCCGGATCCCGTGGCGGTGGACTCGATCGCCAGCCGGGTCCACATGCCGCGGCGGCTCATCAACGTGCTCCAGAGCGAAGGCCTCTTCAACGACGCCGCCGCCATTGTCATCTTCCAGGCGGCCGTGGCGGCCGCCGTCGCCGGCACCAAGATCGCCTCCGACGTCGTCCTCCAGTTTGTCCTCGGAGCCGCGATCGCGGTGGTCGTGGGCATCGGCATGGGCTGGCTGACCAGCCTGATCACCCGCCTCGTGAGCTCCATGGTGGCCCGCAGTGCCGTCACCCTCGTGGTGCCGTTTGCCGCCTACATCCTGGCCGAGGAAGTGCACGCCTCCGGGGTGATCGCCGTCGTGGTCACCGCCCTGGAAATACAGCGCCACTCCCGGCCCGAGGACGCCGCCGAGCGAGTCACCCGCACCGCCTTCTGGGACGTCGTGGAGCTGCTGATCACCGGCCTGGCGTTCGGGCTGGTGGGGCTGGAAGTCCGGCAGGTCATCCATGACGAAGGCACCGGCGTGTTCGGCATGATCGGGACGGCCGCCGTGGTCTGCGTGCTCGTCTTCGCGGCACGCTTTGCCTGGCTGGCCATGATGTCCGGCCTGTCCCGGGCCAGGAAGGACGTCCTGCGCCCTACCTCGGCCAAGGACGTGCTGATCCTTACCTGGTGCGGCATGCGCGGCCTGGCCACCCTGGCATTGGCGCTGGCCCTTCCGCTGACCATCGCGGACGGCACGCCGTTCCCTGCCCGGAGCGAACTGCTGGTGATCGCCTGCGCCGTCCTGCTGGCCACCCTGGTGCTGCCCGGGCTGACGCTGCCGTGGCTGATGCGGGTCCTGAAAGCGTCCGAGGACGGCACCGAAGAACGCGACGCCGCCCGCGTGCTGGCCCGCCGTGCCCAACAGGCAGCGATTGCCGCGCTCAAGGACAACGAGCTGATGAAGGAACTCCCGGCCGAGAAGGTGGCGCTGGTGAAGGAGAAAATGACCCGGCTGCACGCCGAACTGCTGGACGGGAGCCTGCGGAACGAGAGCCCCGGGGAGAAACGCCAGCGCGGCCGCGAACTGGCCATCGCGGTGCAGACGATCGCCCTCGACGCCGCCCGCCAGGAAGTCGTGGCCGCCCGGAACGAGCCGGGCATGGACCCGGAAGTCGCGGACCGGGTGCTGCGGCAGCTGGACCTGCGCACCATGATCATGCCGGAATAGGGACCACGTAGCGGGTGGGCCCGAATTTCACGCAGCGGTTAGGCCCGAATTGGGGTCAGGCCGGCGCGGGCAGGACCAGCTCCAGGGCATTCGCCTCGACGTAGTCCAGGGCGTGCCGGACCGCGCCGGCCGTGACGATTCCGTCGCCCAGGGGCGAGACCGTCACCCGCGGGGGAGTCGCGGTGAATCGGGGGAGCAGCGCCGTGATGCCTGGCAGGAGCGCCCCGGCGGACTCGGCGACGGCGCCGCCGATCACCACCTGTTCGGGGTTGATCAGGCTCGCGATCGAGGCGATGACGCGGGCCATGCGCTCCGAAATCCGGTCCAGGATTGCCAGAGCCGTCGCGTCTCCGGCCTCCGCATCCGCAAAGACCCGCGGCGCACTGGCAGGTCCGCCCGCGGACGGCCCGCCTTCTGCCGCGGACCACTGCCGCACCAGGGCCGCGATGCCGTCGCTGGAGCCGACGCCTTCCATCATGTCCAGGTAGCCCATCTCGCCGGCGGCGCCGCCGCGGCCGTGCAGGAGGCGCCCGGATTCCATCACCCCCGCGCCCAGGCGTTCGCCGGCCAGGAGCACCACGAGGTCGTCGACGCCCGTTCCGGAGCCGCGCCAGCGCTCACCGAGCGCGGCCAGGTTGGCGTCGTTTTCCAGGAGCACGGTCCAGCCGTGCAGCTCCTTCAGCGCGGAGCGGAGCCCGACGTCGAACAGGCTCCAGAACCGCTGGGTCACGAGGACGTTGCCCTCCCGGTCCACGGGGGCGGCGATCCCGGCGCCGACGGCCAGGACCTTGCCCGGGTCCGTGCCCGCGGCGTCCAGTGCCTGGCGGCAGGCGAGATCGATGACGGCGATCCGCTCCTGCGCCGGGATGTCCGCCGCGCGGAAGCTCTCGCTGGACCGGCCGATGACGGTGCCGCGGAGGTCGGCGACGGCGGCGATGGTGGTCGCGGCGCCGATGTCCAGGCCCAGCACGACGCCGGCCTCCCGGTTGAAGGCGAAGCGCCGGGCCGGGCGGCCCTTGCGCGGACTGGCGGGGTCCGCAACGGGCTGGTCCGGCTCCACGATCCAGCCCCTGCCGATCAGGTCCTCGCAGACGGCGATCACCGAGGCCCGGGTGAGCCCGGTCAGGGCCATCAGCTCGGTTCCGGTGGCGACGTCGGCGTCGCGGACATGGCGCAGCACGGCCTGGGCGTTGACGCGGCGCAGCAGCTGCGGCGTGGCGGCGGCTGCGTGCTGCATCACTTCTTGACCTCTTCTGTCCTGCGGACCCATAATTGTTCAGGCAATATATTTAGCTTGTATCTAAAATACCAGAAGCCCTCCCAGACCCGAAGGAATCTCCTTTGACCAACACCGCCACTCTGGCAACCCTGTCCGGTTCCGACCTCGCCGCCGACCCCAACTGGTGGCGCCAGGCATCGGTGTACCAGATCTACCCGCGGAGCTTTTCCGACTCCAACGCGGACGGCCTGGGCGACGTCAAGGGCATCACGGCCAAGGTCCCGTACCTGAAGGAACTCGGCATCGACGCCGTCTGGCTCTCCCCGTTCTACCCCTCGGCGCTGGCTGACGGCGGCTACGACGTCGACGACTACCGCGACGTGGACCCCAAGCTGGGCACCCTGGCTGACTTCGATGAGATGTCCGCCGCGCTGCACGCCGCCGGCATCAAGCTCATCGCCGACATCGTCCCCAACCACTCCTCGAACCGGCACGCCTGGTTCCAGGAAGCCCTGGCCGCCCCGCGCGGCTCCGCCGCCCGCGAGCGCTACATCTTCCGCGACGGCCTTGGCGACAACGGCGAGATCCCGCCGTCGGACTGGGAGTCCGTCTTCGGCGGCCCGGCCTGGGAGCGCATCACCGAGCCCGACGGCACGCCCGGCCAGTGGTACATGCACATCTTCGCGAAGGAGCAGCCGGACCTGAACTGGGCCAACCGGGAAATCCGCGACGACTTCCTCAAGACGCTCCGCTTCTGGTCCGACCGCGGCGTGGACGGCTTCCGCGTCGACGTCGCGCACGCGCTGACCAAGGACCTCACCGAGCCGCTGATCTCCAAGGTGGAGCTCAGCGTCGCCAACACGGGCACCGACGGATTCCCGGACGGCTCGCACCCGTTCTGGGACCGCGACGAAGTCCACGAGATCTACGCCGAATGGCGCGAGGTGTTCAACGAGTACAACCCGCCGCGCACCGCCGTCGCCGAAGCCTGGGTGCACGCCACCCGCCGCGCCCGGTACGCCAGCCCGGCGGGCCTGGGCCAGGCGTTCAACTTCGACCTCCTTCAGGCCGACTTCAACGCCGTCGAGTTCCGCGAAATCATCACCCGGAACCTCGCCGAGGCCACGGAATCCGGCGCCTCCTCCACCTGGGTCTTCTCCAACCACGACGTCGTCCGCCACGCCACCCGCTACGGCCTGCCCCAGGGCGGTGGCAAGCACGCCAGCGGCCAGGACGGCAAGGGCTGGCTACTGGCCGGGGCGCCGGCCGAGGAACTCGACGCCGAACTCGGCCTGAGCCGGGCCCGCGCGGCGACGCTCCTGATGCTGGCCCTGCCGGGATCCGCGTACCTGTACCAGGGCGAGGAACTGGGCCTGCAGGAAGTCACGGAAATCCCCGACGCCGAGCGCCAGGACCCCACCTTCTTCCGCAACAAGGGCGTGGAGATCGGCCGCGACGGCTGCCGCGTGCCGCTGCCGTGGGCCCCGGAGGGCACCTCCTTCGGCTTCGGCGCCGGCGGGGCACACCTGCCGCAGCCGGCATGGTTCAGCCGCTTCGCTGTGGCAGCCCAGGACGGCGTGGAGGGCTCCACCCTGGAGCTCTACCGCACGGCCCTGAAGCTGCGCCGCGAACTGCAGACCTCGGAGGAACTGCAGTGGCACGAATCCGGCAGCGCCGATGTCCTGCACTTCAGCCGCCCCGGTGGCTGGCAGACGGTGACCAACTTCGGCGACGCACCGGTTGACCTGCCCGCCGGCGAGGTGCTGGTCAGCAGTGGCCCGCTGGTTGGCGGACTGCTGCCCGCCAACACCACCGTCTGGCTGCGGTGAGCCCCGCCTTGAAGGATCTGTCCGGAACGCCCGCCCCCGACGTGAACAACGGCGTGAGCCCCAACGGCGCCGGCCTGGCCCAGGAACTCGTCTACGGCTGCATGGGCCTGGGCGGCGGCTGGACGGCGGAGCCGTACTCGTCCGCGCATGTGGACGAGGCGGCCGCCGCCGTCGACGCGGCCCTCCAAGCCGGCATCACGCTCTTTGACCACGCGGACATCTACACCAACGGCAAAGCCGAGGCCGTCTTCGGCGAGGTCCTGGCCCGGACACCGGGGCTGCGGGAGAAGATCCGGCTGCAGACCAAATGCGGCATCCGGCTGAACGAGCAGGGCCTGGAGGCGTACTACGACCTCAGCCGGGACGGCATCCTGGAGCGCGTCAACGAAAGCCTGGCCCGGCTCCGGACCGACTACGTGGACGTGCTCATGCTGCACCGCCCCGACCCCCTGATGGACCCGGCGGAGGTGGCGTCCGCCGTCGGGCAGCTCATGGCCGAGGGCAAGGTGCGCGCCGTGGGCGTGTCCAACATGTCCGGCCCGCAGATCGAGCTGCTGCAGGACCGGCTCGAGGCGCCTGTGGTGGCCAACCAGCTCGAAATGAGCCTGTTGAAGCGTGCCTGGCTCGAAAGCACGGTGCTGGTCAACCATGCCGAGGGCACGGACTACAGCTTCCCGCACGGCACCGTGGAGCATTGCGTCCGGAACGGCATCCGGCTGCAGGCGTACGGGTCGCTGGCCCGTGGCCTGTACACCGGGGCGCCGGCCGCCGCGCCGACGCCGGCTGAGGAGGCCACCGCCGCCCTCGTCGCCGGCCTGGCCGCCGCGAAGGGCACTACGGGGGAGGCGATCGTGCTCGGCTGGCTCATGAAGCACCCGGCCGGGATTGCGCCCGTGATCGGCACCGCCAACCCGGACAGGATCCTCGCCTGCGCCGGCGCCGCCGAGGTCGCCGCGGCGATGACCCGCGCCGAGTGGTACGGCCTCTGGGTCGCGGCCAGGGGAAGCAACATCCCCTAGCCGCTCCCACCGCCCCACCCAGCTGGCTGGCAGCTGAGGCCGTTTTGAGCGCTGAGAACGGCTTCTGCTGCCAGTTAGTTGGGTGCGGAGGTGATTTTGGTCGTAATGGTCACCCCTGAGGGCCGAATCGCTTAGCGGCAAGTGCCTCCGGGCGGCTAGCGTAGATGCATGACCTCTACAACCACCACCGCCGAATCACTTCGGCCCCAGCGCAAAATCCCGGCCGACATCGCCCGCTCCTGGCTGCTGGTCAATGCGATGAAGACCGACCTCTTCGACCAGTCCGCCGTCTCCCGGGCCGATGCGATCATCCTCGACATCGAAGACGCGGTGGACCCCTCCCAAAAGGACAAGGCCCGCGGCAACGTCGTGAACTGGCTGACCGCCGGCGGCAGCGCGTGGGTGCGCATCAACGATGCCACCAGCCCGTTCTGGGCCGACGACCTCGCCGGCCTGCGCGGCACCCCCGGACTGCTCGGCGTCATGCTCGCCAAGACCGAGTCCGCCGACCAGGTCACGGAGAGCTTCCACCGGATGGACGGCAAGACCCCGGTGATCCCCCTGGTCGAGTCCGCCGTCGGCATCGAGGAAGCCAACAACATCGCCAAGGCACAGGGCGCCTTCCGCCTGGCCTTCGGCTCGGGCGACTTCCGCCGCGACACCGGCATGGCGGCCACCGCCGAGGCTATGGCCTACCCGCGCGCCAAGCTGGTGGTGGCCAGCCGCGTCGGCAACCTGCCCGGCCCCATCGACGGCCCCACGGTCGGCACGAACCACCCGATCC
Organism: Arthrobacter sp. 10N43; assembly: GCF_056394525.1. Classification (NCBI taxonomy): domain Bacteria; kingdom Bacillati; phylum Actinomycetota; class Actinomycetes; order Micrococcales; family Micrococcaceae; genus Arthrobacter; species Arthrobacter sp. 10N43. Next base: position 148,131 of record NZ_JBFTIA010000004.1, read on the forward strand.
TGCGCGAACAGACCGGCATCACCGTGATGATGGGGATGACCGGCAAGCTCTGCCTGGCGATCGACCAGACACCGGTCATCAACGAGGTCATCAGTCCCACGCCGTCCGACGTCGCCTGGGCCACGGACTTCATGGCAGATTTCGAGGCCAGCGGCCGCGTCATCCGGGACGGCTCCGACCTGCCGCGCCTGGGCCGCGCCGAGAAGATCATGAAGCTCGCGGTAGCCTTTGGGGTGCAGCCGGCCCTGTAGCCACACCCGTACCAGACCAGGAGACCCCGTGACCGATACCCGCTATATGGTCCACGGGGTCTTTTGGGATGGTCCGGCGCCCGCTCCCGACACCGCATCTGGACAGGGCGGGCTCCCCGTGATGCGCCTCCAGGACCCTGACGGCACGCTCACCGAACTAGCGCTCGACGCCGGAACCCGGCTCGGATTCCGGCTCGCTGCCGAGGGGAAGTCCTGCCTCGGCCACCACAGGGTCCACGGGCCCGCCGACCGAGACCACGTCCTGTGTCCGGCGCTGGCACCGGCCGTGAAGGGCAGCCAGTGCGAGCGGTGCTTCGTGCTGGACGATTCCCGGCTCATCCACGACTTCCACCGCGGCGGCCGGGTTCCGCCGGGCCTGCGCGCCTACCTTATGCAGCCGCACTGGCTCTATGTGGCCACATTCGCGGGCGGAGCCAGCAAGGTCGGAACCGCGTCCCACCTGCGCAAATGGAACCGGCTCGCCGAGCAGGGCGCCGTCGTCGCCCGGTACGTCGCCCGCGCGGGGGACGGCCGGGTGGTCCGGATCCTTGAAGACATGCTCACCCGCGACGCCGGTCTGCCGCAGCAGGTCCGTGCGGCCGCCAAGGCGGCCGCGCTCGTGGCTCCGGCAGCCGCCGTCGAACTCGATGCCCTGAACGCACAGCTGGCCGAACACGCCCGGACCCTTCTGGCCGGTGCCGGCGGGGAGGGGTTCGAAATCGTGGACGAGCGGTGGGCCCGGCCGCAGCTCTCCGCCGGCGCCTGCGCACAGGCCACCCGGCACGCCTACCCGCACGACCTCGGTACCGGAACGCACGGGTTCCGGATCGACTCGCTGAGCGGCAGCATTGCGCTCGCGGCACTGGACGGCAGCGACCTGGAATTCGTGGTGAACCTCGGACAGCTCAAGGCCCGCGTGATCGAACTCGGTGACCACGGCTCGGAGGTCCCGGCGGTGCAGGAATCCCTGTTCTGACGCTGGAAAAGCCCCGCGACGCGGAAAATACCGGACGCGCCCGTATTCCGGTAGCGCCAGGTAGTTAGCGTGTCGCCAGGGATTTAGCGGCTCGCAGCGTTGCCGGCGCGCCCCGGTAGACTGGCACGGTGCTGAATGAATTCTGGGCCACCGCGTCAACCACCTACAAGGTGCTCGTCTTCAGTGCCATGGGCCTGATCGCCCTCGGGATCGTCCTCAACGTGGTGGGCAACACCACCGGCAACCAGGCACTGGCGCTCGCCTCGCTGCCGGTGATCGGGCTCGGCCTGATCCTGCACATCGCCGGGCTTGTGGTCCGCGGCCAGACGATCCGGAAGAACCTCAAGCGCTAGCGGTCGCGTTCCGCAGCACATGGCTCCGGGCATGTTCCACGGCGTCCGGGAGGGACGTGAACAGGTGCTTGTGATGCCGCAATGAGCGGATAACCCCCACGTTGGTCACGAGCTCCAGATGCTGCGGCTGGACCCCTTTCAACAGGACCGTGACGCCGCGCAGCTCCAGCGCGGAGATCACCTCGACGAGCATATGGGCGCCCGTAGCGTCCAGCATCCGCAGCTGGGAAAGCCGGATGATGGCCACCTGGACGTCCTTGACCTGGCTGATCTCCTGCAGGACCCGCTCCGCGGCGCCGAAGAACATGGCACCGTCCAGCCGGAAAATGGCTATGTGCTCGTCTCCCGGAACCGGCGCCCCGGGGATGTGCTCGCGCCGGACTCCGCTCAGGGACGCGAACGTCCGCAGCGCGAACACGGCAGCCGCGGCGAGTCCGATCTGGATGGCCACAATGAGGTCGAAGGTGACCGTGATGAGGGCCGTGATCACGAACACCGCGGCGTCCGCCCGGGTGGACCGGAGGATCGCCGTCACCGTGTGCCGCGAGACCATGCGGGTGGCCGTGACCATGAGGATGCCGGCCAGCGCCGCCAGGGGAATTCTGCCGACGAGTCCCGCCGCCAAGTAGATGATGGCCAGCAGCACGAGGGCGTGCACCACCGCGGAGAGTCGGGTCTTGGCCCCTGAACGGACGTTCACGGCGGTCCGGGCAATCGCGCCCGTGGCGGGCATGCCGCCGAAGAAGCCGGCAGCGATCGAAGCCAGTCCCTGGCCGGTGAGCTCCCGGTCCGGGCTGTACGGGCCGGACGGACGGCCGTCGGGACCGACCATGCCGGCGGCCACCCGGGCCGAGAGCAGGGATTCGATGGCGGCGAGCGTCGCGATGGAGATGGCGGGCATCAGCAGGCCGCCCAGTGCAGCCGGATCCACAGAAGGCATGGCGGGGGCCGGCAGGGAGTGCGGAAGTGCGCCGATCCGGGGTATGTCCAGCGCCAGCAGCTCTGCCGCCACGGTAGTGAGCAACACGGCGATGAGGCTCGCGGGCAGGGACTTATTGAGCCTGGGCAGCACATACATCAGGGCCGCGACGGCCGCCACCACCGCGAGGGTCTGCAGCACGGTGGGCACGGTTGCCTGCGATGCGCTCTCGACGGCGGCCAGGAGTGTGTTGTGGCCCGGTATTCCCGCGGTACCGGTGGCCAGGGGAACCTGCTGGAGGAAGATGATGGCGGCAATGCCGAGCGTGAAACCCTCCACGACCGGCCAAGGGATGAACGCGACGGCCCGGCCCAGCCCGCTAGCTCCCAGAACCATGACGAGCAGCCCGGCCAGGACCGAGACCAGGGCAATGCTGGCGACGCCGTGGGTGGCCACCACGGGGGCCAGTACCACCACCATGGCGCCTGTCGGGCCGGAAACCTGGACGTTGGATCCGCCCATGACGGCGGCGACCAATCCTGCCACCACCGCGGTGATGAGTCCGGCCTCCGCCCCGACACCGGAGCTGACCCCGAAGGCCAGCGCCAGGGGGAGCGCCACGATGCCGACCGTGATGCCGGCGAACAGGTCAGTCTTCCAGGCGGACCGCAAGAGCTCGTAATCGCGGCGGGACGGCACGAACCGGGCGAGGCGTGTCCGGAGCGTGTCAGGCGCCCCGGCCGGACTTAATGCCTGGGCCGCGCTCACGGCGCAGTGTTGTCGAGATGGCCAGTGTTGTCGAGGTGGCCGGTGCCCTCGAGGTGGCCCTCGAGGTGGCCGGCCGGCAGCTCCTGCGCTATCCGGAGCTGTTCGCTGGAACCGGCCAGCGTGTCCAGCAGGAAGGTCCGGGCGATCGCGAGAAGCTCTTTGATCTTGGGATGAGCCAGCCGGTAGGTCACCACATTCGCAGTCCGGACCGACGTCACCACTCCGTGCCGGCGCAGCGTCGCCAGATGCTGGGACAGATGCGAGGGCTCCAGCCCCGTCTCGGCGAGCAGGTAACTGACCGGGGCTTGCGTGTCCGGCGCGGCGGCCAGAAGCTCGAGGATCCGGATTCGGGCCGGGTGGGCCAGGGCCTTGAACAGGTTGGCCTTGATTTCGTACAGGGGGGTCTGCGCGGCGGAGATCATGGCAGGAGGACACTTTCTCGCATCCGCTCGCGGTGCGGCCCGGCGGGACAGCGCCGCCCTGCGGATTGATGAATTGATGTTTTCATCATATCGCGCGAGTCAAGACCAGTACATCAAGACCGGCCCGGGCCCGGTGCGAGTTGTCACGAAGCCGGACGGCCCGGGGCGTGGCGATAGGCTGGAACCATGACTATCAATCCGGACCTGCAGGGGCGCAGCTACCCTGCCGCAGAGGTGTATGACGTCGGCCGCGAGAAGATCCGCGAGTTCGCGCGCGCGGTCAAGGCCACCCACCCCGCCCACTTCGATGTCGCCGCCGCCGAGTCGCTCGGCCACAGCGACCTCGTGGCGCCGCCGACCTTCGCCATCATCGTCGCCCAGCGCGCCGACGCGCAGCTGATCGAGGATCCGGATTCCGGCATCGACTTCTCCCGCGTGGTCCACGCCGACCAGCGGTTCACCCACCACCGCCCCATCGTCGCCGGCGACCGGCTGGTCGCCGAGCTGCACGTCGACGGCGTCCGCGCCATGGGCGGGGGAGCCATGATCACCACCCGCTCGGAAATCTTCGCGCTTGCCCCCGGCGTCGCCCCCGGCGCTGCCGGTGACCCAGCCGGTGTCCGCGAACCCGTCGCCACCGCCACGTCGTCCATCCTGGTCCGCGGAGAGGGACAGTAGCCATGAGCACTGCATCTTTTGCTCCCAAGTTCGCGGATCTCGCGGTGGGCCAGGACATCGGCAGCCGCAGCATCACCGTCACCCGCACCGACCTCGTCAAGTACGCGGGCGCCTCCGGTGACTTCAACCCGATCCACTGGAACGAGGCGTTCGCCACCGGCGTCGGCCTGCCGGGCGTGATCGCCCACGGCATGTTCACCATGGGCGCCGCCGTCCAGCTGGTGACCGACTGGGCTGGTGACCCCTCCGCCGTCGTGGACTTCCAGACCCGCTTCACCAAGCCGGTGCCGGTCGCTGACACCACGGGCACACCCGAGTCCGGGGCCGTGATCGAGGTCAGCGGCGCCATCGGAGCGCTCGACGCCGACGCCGGCACCGCCCGCGTGGACCTCACGGTCGTCTCGGCCGGCCAGAAGGTCCTCGTCAAGGCCCAGGCCGTCGTCAGGCTGGCCTAGCCCCATGGCGCTGCAGTGAGACGAACGGCTGCGAGGCGAACGGCTGTGAGCAGGGATGTCTTCGTCCCGGCCGCCGAGATCACGCACTGGCGGAACGCGGTGGTGGTGGCCTACGCCGCCAGCGGCATCGCGTTTTCTACGTGGGTGTCCCGGCTGCCCGCCATACGCGACGGCCTGGACCTGACCCCGGGCACCATCGGGGTGCTCCTGCTCTGCCTGACGGCGGGGTCCTTCGTGTCCGTGTCCGCCTCGGGCCTGATTGTCCTGCGGCTAGGCTCCAAGCGCACCATCCGGATCGGCGCCATCATGGTCGGGTTCGGCCTGGTCCTGGCAGGCTTCGGCACCTCCGTGCTCGCCAACCCGGTGGCGGTCGCCGCGGGAATGGCGATCATCGGGCTGGGCACGGCCAGCTGGAACACCGCGTCCAATGTTGAGGGCGCCGCCGTGGAACGCGCCGTCCGGCGGCACATCATGCCCCGGCTGCACGGCTCCTTCAGCCTGGGAACGGTGGCAGGAGCCGGGCTGGGCGCCTGGGCTGCCGGCGCCGGAATCCCGGTCCTCTGGCACTTCGCCGCCGCCGGCCTACTGGTGGCCGGCTCGGTGACCATCGCTGCGGCGTGGTTCCGCGCCGACATCACGCCGGTCGAGGGCGAACGGCCCTTCAAGGCATCCGGGACCGATACCTTCGAAGATCCCTCCACCGGGCCCATCCCCATCGTCCGGCAGACGGACGCGGTCCCCGAACAGCCGCTGGACAACAAACGCCAGATCGCCCAGGCCTGGCGCGACCGGCGCACGCTGCTCCTGGGCGTGCTGGTCCTCGGACTCGCCCTCGCCGAAGGCGCCGCGGGGGACTGGGTAGCCCTCGCCCTGGCGGACGGCCACGGCCAGACCGACGCGGCCGGAGCCGCCGGGTACGGGCTGTTCGTCACCTTCATGACCATTGGCCGCTTCGCCGGCACCCTGGTCCTGGACCGTTATGGCCGCGTCCCGGTGATGCGCTGGTGCGCCGCACTGGCTGTTGTGGGCCTGGGCCTGTTCGTCTTCGCCCCGGTCCCGTGGCTGGCCTACGTTGCCCTGGCCATCTGGGGACTCGGCGCCTCGCTCGGTTTTCCGGTGGGCATGTCCGCCGCGGCCGACGATCCCGTCAAGGCCGCCGCCCGGGTCTCCGTGGTGTCCACGATCGGGTACGGAGCGTTCCTGTGCGGGCCGCCGCTGCTGGGCCTGCTGGCCGAGCACGTCGGCATCCTCCACTCGCTGCTGGCCGTCATGGTGATGCTGATCGCCAGCTTCCTGCTCTCCCCGGTGGCACGCAAACTCCCCTCGCCCGTCCGGGCGAGCTAGAGGAGTGCAGGTAGTCCCGGCTTAGCCGGGCCGATGATCCCGGCTAGGCTGGTCAGGTGACCCAGATTCAGCTCTCCGCCCTGACCACCTCCGCTGTCGGCGGGCCCGCCGGCAGCTACATCGAGGCCAACAGCGAGGCCGGGATCATCGACGCCGTGCGCACGGCGGACGCCGCCGGCCAGCCCCTGCTGATCATCGGCGGAGGCTCCAACCTACTGGTCTCCGACGACGGGTTCCCCGGTACAGTGTTGAAGATCGCCTCGGAAGGGTTCACAGTCAACGCCGAGGACTCCTGCGGCGGCGTGGCGGTGGTGGTCCAGGCCGGCCACAACTGGGACGCCTTCGTCGATCACGCCGTGAAGCACGCCTGGTCCGGCGTCGAGGCGCTCTCCGGGATCCCCGGCGCCACGGGCGCCACTCCCGTGCAGAATGTCGGCGCCTACGGAGCCGACGTGTCGCAGACCATCGCCGCGGTGCGCACCTGGGACCGGGAACGCAATGCGGTGAAAACCTTCACGAATTCCGAACTCGGGTTCGGCTACCGCGACTCCATCCTGAAGCAGACCACCGTCAACGGCTCGCCGCGCTACGTGGTGCTCACGGTGGAATTCCAGCTCCCGCTCGGCCGGATGAGCGCCCCGATCCGCTACGCCGAGCTCGCCCGGTCCCTCGGCGTCGAGCAGGGCCGGCGGGCCTACTCCAACGACGTCCGGCGCGAAGTGCTCCGGCTGAGGGCGTCCAAGGGCATGGTCTGGGATGCGAAGGACCGTGACACCTACTCCACGGGATCGTTCTTCACGAACCCGATCGTGTCCCAGGACGTCGCCGCACGGCTGCCGCAGGAGGCCCCCCGCTACCCGGGTGGGGCGGATGGGCTGACCAAGCTCTCGGCGGCCTGGCTGATCGACCAGGCCGGGTTCGCCAAGGGCTTCGGGCTGGAGCCGGGCAGCGTCTCGGGCGGCCGGGCATCGCTTTCCACCAAGCACACGCTCGCCATCACCAACCGGGGAGGGGCAAGCACCGCGGACATGCTGGCCGTCGCGCGCGAGGTGCGCCACGGCGTCGTCGAACGTTTCGGCATTGAACTGCACCCGGAACCGTTGCTGATCGGCGTCGCCCTCTAAGGGGAGCCTTCTCGGAAGGCTAGTTCTCCAGGAAAAGCGGTCCGTCAGCGGGGCCTAGCTGCCGTGGCGGGGGGTCACCTTGCTGAAAAGCATGAAGGTGAAACCGGACGCGGCGGCCCCGAGCAGGAAGACCTGGCAGAACGCCACGGACTGGACGCTGGGACCGCTCTGCAGGACCAGTCCGGCGCACGCAAACGCTATGGCGCCGGCGAGCAACACCAGCGAGCCGAGCAGGAACGCCTGTACGGTGGCCGGAAATTCGCCCGCGTAATCGAAGTGGAGGTCCCGGCCGCGGGGGGCACCGCTTCCGCGGTTCACGTTCTCCTGCGTCAGTGTTTGAGAGCGTGTTTGAGAATGTGCCTGGGACCGTGCGCGCGGCTGCAGCGCCGCGGCCATGACAAAGCTGGCCACAGACACTGCCATGCACAAGCCGGCCACCAGCTGCAGGGTACTCATCATCGGCGAAAGCCGGGTCCCGCTGGCGATGGCGACGGCGAGACCGGCAGCCATGCCGGCGGCGCTGGAGGCCCAGCCCAGCAGGGCCAGCTTCCGGCACAGGGGCCGCAGCTGCGGCCACACCTCACTCATCGTCATGCTTCAAGGGTAGGCAGGCCCGCTGGAAGACGGCTGGGAACAGCCGGGCAACAGCCCGACAACTGGCGCGCCGCCCGCCATGTGCCTCTTGCTGTGGGCGTCTTACCATGGGTCCATGGCAACAACGTCAGGCATCCGGCTGAGTCCCGGGATCATCGGCAGGCTGCGGCTGGCCTCGCAGGGGCTGCTGGGAGACGGGTTTGAGTCCGTCCCCGAAGCGGTCCGCACCATGACGGCGATGCAGGCCCAGGACCTGCAGGCCGCCCTCTGGGCTGTCGGCCAGCGCGTGCCCGGTGCCCGGGTTGGCGATGTCCGCGGGGCGCTGGACCGGGCCGAGATCGTCCGCTCGTGGCCCATGCGCGGCACCCTGCACGTGCTGGCCCCGGAAGATTTGAAGTGGATGCTGTCGATTACCTCTGATCGGCTGATCCGTGGCATGGCCGGGCGCCACCGGGAGCTGGGCATTGCTGCCCGGGACGTCGAAGCAAGCCGTGACGCGGCCCTGGAACTCGTCCAAGGTGGCCGGTCGGCGACACGCCAGCAGCTTTTCGCGGCCTTCGAGGCCGCGGGGCAATCGACGGCGGGCCAGCGCGGCATCCACCTGCTGGGGATGCTGTGCCAGCGGGCCTGGCTGGTCCAGGGACCGCTCGAGGGGAACCAGCAGCTCATCAAAGCGTTCGACGAATGGATTCCGAAATCGCGCGAACTGGACCGTGCCGAAGGCATCGCCGAACTGCTGCTGCGGTACATGCTCAGCCACGGCCCCGCCACGGAGCGGGACTTCGCCTGGTGGTCGAACACGCCGCTGACGGAGGTCCGGACCGCCCTGGCCCGGGTGAGGGACCAGCTGGTGGGGCTGGAGTTCGGGGGAGCCACCTACTGGTTGTCGCCGTCCACCGCGGCGCTGCTCGAGGACGCGGTGCCCGGGCAGCGGACCGTGCTTGCCCTGCCGGGGTTCGACGAGTTCCTGCTCGGTTACACGGACCGGTCCCTCGTGCTGCCGCCCGAGCACGCCGAGAAGATCGTCCCGGGCGGCAACGGCATGTTTAAGAAGACCATCGTCTCCGGCGGCCAGGTGGTTGGCACCTGGGCGCGGGCGGGCGCCGGGCGGGCTGCCGCCGTCGTGCCTGAACCGTTTGACACGGTTAACGGGCTGCGGCCTGCCGCCCAAAAGTCCTTTGAGCTGCAGGCCGCGAAGTACCTAAAATTCTTAGGCGGCTGAGGATCCCGGTAATCCTAGAGATTGCCCGTGGCGATGCGGAGCATGCGCCGCAGCGGCTCGGCGGCGCCCCACAGCAGCTGGTCGCCCACCGTGAACGCGCTGATGTACTCCGGACCCATCTCCAGCTTGCGGATGCGGCCCACCGGAATGTCCAGGGTGCCGGACGCCGCCACGGGCGTGAGCTCAGCCATCGAGGCTTCCTTGGTGTTCGGCACCACACGGGCCCACTCGTTGTCCGTGGCGAGGAGCTTCTCGATCTCGGCCACCGAGAGGTCTTCGCGCAGCTTCAGCGTCAGGGCTTGGGAGTGTGAGCGCATGGCACCGATCCGGACGCACAGGCCGTCCATGATGACCCGGTTCCCCGCCGAAGTGCCAAGGATCTTGTTGGTCTCCACCCCGGCCTTCCATTCCTCCTTGGACTGGCCGTTGCCGAGGTCCGCGTCGATCCAGGGGATCAGCGAACCGGCCAGCGGAACGCCGAACTGCGTGGCGTCGACTCCGGTGCGCTGGTGCGCCAGGACCTTCCGGTCGATCTCCAGGATCGCCGACGCCGGGTCGTCCAGTTCGCTGCTGACCTCGGCGTTGAGGCTGCCGAACTGGTTCAGCAGTTCACGCATGTGGCGCGCGCCGCCGCCGGACGCCGCCTGGTAGGTCATGGAGGTGCCCCACTCGACGAGGTCGTTCTTGAACAGCCCGCCGAGTCCCATCAGCATGCAGGACACGGTGCAGTTGCCGCCGATGTAGTCCTTCACGCCGCCGGAGAGCCCGGCGTCGATGACGTCACGGTTGATGGGGTCCAGCACGATGATGGAGTCATCATTCATGCGCAGCGTGGAGGCGGCATCGATCCAGAGGCCGTCCCAGCCGCGGCTGCGCAGTTCGCCGTGGACCTGCTTGGTGTAGTCGCCGCCCTGGGCGGTGACAATAATGGGCAGCTTCGCCAGGGTCTCGAGGTCAAATGCGTCCTCGAGCTTGCCGGCGGCGCCCGCGGCAGCGCCGGCAACGGCGGGGGCGGCACCGCCCGCGTTCGAGGTGGAGAAGAAGACCGGGTTGATGTTGGCGAAGTCGCCCTCGTCCTGCATGCGCTGCATCAGGACGGAACCGACCATGCCGCGCCAACCGACGAGGCCGACAGACGGGGTAGCTGCTGTAGTCATGGGCCCAGTTTAGACTTCACGGGCCGTCTGACGCAGTCGGTTACGTCACTTGCGCTAGTCGCCGCGCGGCTCTTCCAGCAGCGCGGACTTCCGCCGGCGCAGCGCGAAGACCGCCCCGAAGGTGAAGACCTGGGTCACCACCACCAGCACAATCGCGCCGATGATCTTGTTGCCGCCCAGGATCATGGTCAGTCCCACGATGGCCGAGAGCAGGGCGAGCAGGGGCAGGAGCATGTACCCCAAGACAAAGAGAGTCTCGGGCTTGCGCAGCATTACTTGGCCTCCGTCCGGCGCCACATGGTGAACCGGTAGCGCGTTCCGCTGGCGGACGTGAGCCAGCCGGTGGCCGGCTCACTGGCTGCCAGCTTCCATTCGTAGGTCAGTTCGGGCGCGTAGGTGTCGCCGTCTGTTTCGGAATCGATGAACGTCACCACCGCGACGTCGGCGATGTCCAGGGTCTGCGCAAAGATTTCCCCGCCGCCGAGCACCCACACGGTCTCGTGGCCGGGAGCGAACTGGGACTCCAGCAGCGCGTCGTCGAGCGACTTCACTGCCAGTGCTCCCTCCGCCTCGGAGGTATCGCCCCAGCCTTCCTGCCTGGTGACCACAATGTTGGTGCGCTCCGGCAGCGGACGGTACTTGTCCGGGAAGGACAGCCAGGTCTTGCGGCCCATGATCACCGGATGCCCGGTGGTCAGCCTGGTGAAGTGCTTCATGTCTTCGGGAAGGTGCCACGGCATGTCGCCGTCCTTGCCGATCACCCCGGCCGTGGTCTGCGCCCAGACCAGGCCAAGGCCGGTGGTGCCGGCAGCGATTTTCTCGGTGAAGGCCATGGGATCCATGGCGTCGTCGGTGCTCATACGGCTATCGGGGCCTTAATCGTCGGGTGGTGCTGGTAGCCGACCACTTCGAAGTCCTCGAGGGTGTAGTCGAAGATGGAGTCCGGCTTGCGGGTGATGTTCAGCTGGGGGTATTCGTAGGGTTCGCGGGCGAGCTGCTTGAGGACCTGGTCCATGTGGTTGTCATAGATGTGGACATCCCCGCCGGTCCAGACGAATTCGCCCGGTTCCAGCCCGGTCTGCTGCGCGATCATGCGCGTCAGCAGGGCGTAGGAGGCGATGTTGAACGGCACTCCCAGAAAGGTGTCCGCCGAGCGCTGGTACAGCTGGCAGGAGAGTTTGCCGTCCGCCACGTAGAACTGGAAGAACGCGTGGCACGGGGGCAGCGCCATGTCCTTGAGCTCGGAGACGTTCCAGGCCGAGACGATGTGCCGGCGCGAGTCCGGGTTGGACTTCAGGTTCTCGATGAGTTCGGCGATCTGGTCGATGTGGCCGCCGTCGGGCGTGGGCCAGGAACGCCACTGCACCCCGTACACGGGACCGAGTTCGCCGTCGGCGTCGGCCCATTCGTCCCAGATCGTCACGCCTTGGTCCTGCATCCATTTGACGTTCGTGTCGCCACGCAGGAACCACAGCAGCTCCACGGCCACGGACTTGAAGTGCACCCGCTTGGTGGTGATCAGCGGGAAGCTTTTGCTCAGGTCGAAACGGAGCTGGCGGCCGAAAACGCTGATGGTGCCGGTGCCGGTGCGGTCCGATTTGTGCGTGCCGTGTTCAAGGACGTCGCGCAGGAGGTCTTCATAGGGCGTAGGAATGCTCACGGTTCCAGTCTACTGAGTAGTCGCTGGCTCTCCCTTATCCGTCTTGCTGGCTGAGCTGAGCGCGCAGGACCGCCAGCAGGGCAGCGTCGTCCAGTCCTGCTGCGCGGCCGACAGCAATGTAGCGGTCGACGGCGGCGATCACCTCCGCGGGAGCCGCCTGTGCGTCCGCTTGCCCCGCCGGGGTTTCCGGGACTGCCGCGGTTGCGGGGACTGGCCGGGCAGTTGTCCCCGCGACCACTGTGCCGTTGCGCCGCCGGGTCTCGACCAGTCCCGCCAGTTCGAGCTCCTTGTAGGCCCGGGCCACGGTCCCGGCCGCCAAACCCAAGTCCGAGGCCAGGCTGCGGACGGTCGGCAGCCTGGTTCCCGGTGCCAGCGTCCCGGCGGTGATCAGGGAAGCGATCTGCGCCCGGATCTGCTCGAAGGGCGGAACGGGGGAGCGCAGGTCGACGGAGAGCCCCGCCGTCACGTGGCGGGTTCCTTGTCCGGCCGCGGAGCTGGCGTGGGCCGGTCCCGGGCCAGCATGCGGACGGGGATCACGGCGATGACCACGGCGACGCCGCCCAGGACGGAGCCGGCCAGGGTCGCCGGCCACCAGAATCCGGCGGCCGGCGGGACGCCAGCACCGAAGGCGTCCGGCCCCAGCACCGCCGCCCACACCTGGCTTTGGGTGAGCAGCAGGACCGCGGCCTGGGCGGTGAGGGCAGCCGCGAGGGTCCGCACCACCCTGTGGACAGTGATGGCGCGCAGGGCCGTGTCCACCCCCGCGGGAAGGCCGGGCACCCCCTGCCGGCGCCGGGCAACAAGGAGTGCAGGCACCGAAGCGGCCGCTGTGCCGGCCATGAACAGGGCGGCCGGAACCCAGTCCCGCTCCTCGGCCGGGAGTGCGGACCCCGCGGCGGTGACACCTAGGACGGCCAGGAAGACCAGCAGGGCCAGGACAGCCGTGGTCAGCAGGGCGGGGCTCACCGCTTGCCGGGGCCAGCGGCGCGGCGCTTCCGGACTTCCGTAGTTGCGCTGCAGGAGCAGCTCACCGCCGGTGATGGCCAACAGCACCGCGCTGGCCATCAGGGCCACGACTACCGCGAGGCCCAGGCTGGCGGGCGCCATGACCACAGGGGTGAGGAAGATGCCGGCCACGAGCGGCAGGGCAGCCGCGAGGCCAAGGAGTGCTCCGAGCGAGGCGATCAGCCGTACCGCCGGGTGCCGGGGTCCGGCGGCGAGCCCGGCTTCGGGCCGGTTCCGCACGCCCAGGCCGGCAGCCGCGAGCCGAGGGGGCCGCCACCACCACATGACCAGGAGGACCGCGGTTGCCGCGATGCCGGCGTAGTTCGTCCACGACGTCAGCCCCTGGGACGGATCGGGACGGGCGGCGAAGTTCCCCGCGATGACGGCAAGCCCGGCAGCCACTGTGGACACCGTGCGCAGCAGCCGGTTCATCGCGATGCTCCGCAGCACGGCGTTGTCGGCGGCGTCGAGGGACTCCAGCTGGCGGCGGCGGGCAATCAGCCACAAGACCAGCCACGTGCCGACGGCCAGCACCAACAGGGCGCCCCCGAGCCAGGCGGCCTCTTCCGGTCCGGGGATGCGGCCCTCACCGCCGCCGCTGTTGTAGCTGTAATCACCGTGGTTGATGGTCGAGGGGGCGACGGCCGCGAATCCGGGCAGCGTGGCGGCCCGGGCGATGGCCGCCGCGGCCGAGACGAAGATCGCAGCCGTGGTCACTGCCAGCCGGCGGGGAAGGAAATCCCGGATCCGCCGCACCGACAGCACGGCCTGGCGCCGCATTCGCCGCGGACCCGGGTAACTGACCTGGCCCAGGGCGTGCACGGCCAGGCAGCCCAGGACCGGCCATCCCAGTGCGGGGATAATCGCCTCGGCGCTCACGACGGCGCTCACCCCAGCACTGCTGGCCGACGGGTTGGCCGGGATGATGCCCAGGGTCATGGCGCCCTGGAGGGAGCTCGCCAGCCAGCCGATCACGCCTACCCACAGCCCGTGCTCGGACACGCTCTGTGCCGTCGTTCCCGTCCCGGGGGCCCAGATCACCCACCGCAGCACGGCATAGACCAGCAGCGCCGCGATCGCCGGACCCAGCAGCAGCATGGGCGGAACGTAGAACTGGACCGGCATGAAATCCCCCAAGATTCAGCAGTTATGTATCAAGCTTTTGATACAAACTAGTGGCTTGGGACTTCGAGGGTCAAGGTGTCAGTCGTCGAAGGGCTTGAACCGCTCCACGGCAACCACCTTGTTCTTGGTGCCGCGCGCCACATGGCAGACCACGATCTCGCCAGGCGCGAGATAGGGGTCCGAGGACGGCAGCAGATCCCGCAGGCGGGAGCTCATGTGCTTGCCCAGCTGCTTCAGCACGGTGGGCAGTGCCGGGCGGTGCGTGCACACGGCCACGGCCCGCTGCTTGTCGAACAACGCCTCGACGACGGCCGCCGTCTTGTGCGGGCTGCGGCCGTGCCGGTGCTCGGTCAGGGCCTCGTTGAGCTTCACCTTCGCGTCGGCCGCCTTGGCGTACGGTGCGATGGTGGCCACGCACCGCAGCCACGGGCTTGAAACGATCCGCGCGGGCTTCCACGCCTGCAGGAGCCGCCCCACCGCCTGGGCCTGCCGGGCTCCGGTGGCCGCGAGTGGGCGGTCACCTTCGGCCTTCGTCCACGAGGAGCGCGGTTTGGCCTTCGCATGGCGCACGATCAGCAGCGGCCAGGTTGCCAGTTCGCCGCGGTCGTGGGCGTTCACCAGGTGCTGCAGCGGTTCGATGTCGCCGGGGTTGCTCAGGAGGCGGGCGGCCTTCTCGGGCGGGCACCACATGACGCTGTCGACTTCCGTGCCGTCCGGCACCAAGGCGGCGCCATCGACGTCGACCGCCCAGTAGTGGACCACCTTCAAACCAGCCGGCACGTGGTAATGGATGGGCGGAAGCGGGATTCCCAAGGGAGCGGTGAGGCCGATCTCCTCCTCCACCTCGCGGACGGCGCACTCCGGGATGGTCTCGCCGGCGTCGATTTTTCCCTTCGGCCAGGACCAGTCGTCATACCGCGGGCGGTGGATCAGCAGGACCTCGAGCTGGTCCTTGTTGGCCGAATTGAGCCGCCAAGGGATGGCGCCCGCTGCCGTAACGGCAATCTCTTCGTCCGGACGGTCGGTCTGATCCTCTACCAGTGCATCGCTGCTCACACTCACGGTCCCTACCGCAGGGTGGTCGAGCGCTGACGCGAACGGGAGGCGAGCAGCCAGGACTGGACGTCCTGGAGGTTCCCGCCATCTTCTGCCAGGTGATGGCGGGTCCATTCGCCCTGCTTGTCCAGGTGCCAGCTGGCGGTTTCCGGAACCATGTAGCGGTCCAGCAAATCCAGGACATAGCTCGTGTCATTGCCGCTCGCCAGCTGCACCAGGGCCTCCACCCGGCGGTCGAGGTTGCGGTGCATCATGTCGGCCGAGCCGATGTACACCACCGGGTCGCCGGCGTTGGCGAAGGCGAACACGCGCGAGTGCTCAAGGAAGCGGCCCAGCACGGAGCGGACCGTGATGTTCTCGCTGAGGCCGGGAACACCGGGACGCAGGGAGCAGATGCCGCGGACAATGACGTCCACCCGCACTCCGGCCTGGGACGCACGGTACAGGGAATCGATGATGGCCTCGTCCACCATGGAATTGACCTTGATCTGGACGCGGGCGGCGATGCCGGCCTTGGCGTTCCGGATCTCGGTTTCGATCCTGTCGATCAGTCCGGACCGGACCGAGCGCGGCGCCACGAGCAGCCTCTTGAACGTGGACTTCGGCGCGTAGCCGGAGAGCTGGTTGAACAGCTTGGAGAGGTCCTCGCCCACTTGCTCGTTTGCGGTCAGCAGGCCCAGGTCCTCGTAGTAGCGGGCCGTGCGGGGGTGGTAGTTGCCGGTGCCGATGTGGCAGTAGCGGCGCAGGCCGTCCACTTCCTGGCGGACCACGAGGGAGAGCTTGCAGTGGGTCTTCAGGCCCACGATGCCGTACACCACGTGTACGCCGGCCTGTTCCAGTTTCCGGGCCCAGGAGATGTTGGCCTGCTCGTCGAAGCGGGCCTTGATCTCCACGAGGGCCAGGACCTGCTTGCCGGCCTCGGCGGCGTCGATCAGCGCATCGACAATCGGGGAATCCCCGGACGTGCGGTAGAGGGTCTGCTTGATGGCCTGGACCTTCGGGTCCGCGGCCGCCTGTTCCAGGAACGCCTGGACGGAGGTGGAGAAGGAGTCATACGGGTGGTGCAGGAGGATGTCCCGGCGCCGCATGGCGGCAAAGACGTTGGCCGCCTTGGAGGTTTCCGATTCGTTCAGGTACCGGGAGGTGTGCGGGACGTGCTTCGGGTAGTGCAGGTCTGCCCGGTCGATCCCGGCAATCACCGACAGGCCGCGCAGGTCCAGCGGGGCCGGAACGGAGTAGACCTCGGATTCCTCGACGCCGAGCTCGCGGATCAGCAGGGCGCGGATGTTCGGGTTGATGTCGTTGGTGACCTCAAGCCGGACGGGCGGGCCGAACCGGCGGCGCAGGAGTTCCTTCTCCAGCGCCTGCAGGAGGTTCTCGGCGTCGTCCTCTTCGACCTCGACGTCCTCGTTGCGGGTCACGCGGAAAATGTGGTGCTCCAGGACCTCCATGCCGGCGAACAGCTGGTCCAGGTGCACGGCGATCACTTCTTCGAGCGCGATGAACCGTGCCACCCGTCCGGCGACGGAGCCGGCGCGGGCGCCGTCGATGGAGATCAGGCGCGGCAGCTGGTCCGGGACCTTGACGCGGGCGAAGAGCTCCTTGTCGCTGACCGGGTTGCGGACCACCACGGCCAGGTTCAGGGACAGCCCCGAAATGTAGGGGAACGGGTGGGCCGGGTCCACCGCCAGCGGGGTCAGGATCGGGAAGACCTTCTCCGCGAACATGGCGCTGAGCTGGTCCTTGGCCTGCGAGTCCAGCTCCTCCCAGTGCATGAGGTGGATGTGCTCGTAGGCCAGCGCCGGGCGGATCTGCTCGGCGTAGACCCGGGCGTGGCGCTGCTGGAGCCGGTGGGCCTCCTCGCCGATTTGCTCCAAAACCTGCATGGGGCTCAGCCCGGCCGGGGAGGGGACCGCGAGGCCGGTGGCGATGCGCCGCTTCAGCCCGGCCACCCGGACCATGAAGAACTCATCCAGGTTGGAAGCGAAGATGGACAGGAAGCTGACGCGCTCCAACAGGTACAGGTTGGGGTCCTCGGCGAGTTCCAGGACCCGGGCGTTGAAGGAAAGCCAGCTGAGCTCCCGGTCCAGGAACCGGTCGGGGCTGATGTCGCCTTCCGGTTCCAGGTTCGGCGCGAACTCCGGAATGTCGATCCGGTCCTGGGTGGCGCGTGAGGCCGGCACCTCGGAGGAGCCAAAGCGGGCTCGTACCGGACGCGCCCCCTTTTCCGACGTAGCTGGTTCAGACGTGGATGTCCGGGCAGTATCCCGTGGCATGGTGTCTCCTCAATGCTGGCGCGATGTAGGTTCAACCTTACAAGCAATCGTGGCCAGATGACCCCAGATTGCGGCCCGGGCGGGACGGTCATCCGCCGACTTGACTAACGGCCGTCGAAGGGGTCCCGCGGCGGCCGGTCAGTGCTGCTGCGGCAGCGGCGCGTACATCACGTCGACATCCCAGCGGGTGAATCCGAGCCGCCGGTAGAGGGCCACAGCGGGGGCGTTGTCAGCATCGACGTAGAGCATGACGGCGCGGAGGCCGAGGCCTTGGAGGTGCGTTATTCCGGCGACGGTGAGCGCCTTGCCCAGCCCGGAGCCCTGGGCCTCCGGGGTTACGCCCACCACATAGACCTCGCCGATCGCGGGGTGATCGCCGTGCCGGGGGTGCACCTTGGTCCAGTGGAACCCCAGGAGCCGGTCCGCCGGGTCCACGGCCAGCAGGAAACCTGCCGGATCAAACCACGCTTCGGCCATCCGGGCGTCCAGGTCGGCGCGCGTCATGTTGCCCTGCTCCGGGTGGTGGGCGAAGGCGGCCCTGTTGGCGGCCAGCCAGGCGTCCTCGTCCCGGCCGGGCTCGAAGGCGCGGAGCCGCACGCCCTCCGGGAGCCGGACCTCCGGCAACGCCGCCGCGGCCGTCATCAGCCGCATCTTCCAGAGTTCGCGGACGGCGCCGTAGCCGTAGCGGGCCGCAAGGTCCGCGGCGGCCTCATGGTTTCCGTGGGACCAGGCCTTCAGGCCGGCGAAGCCGCGGACGCTCTGCAGTTCGCCCACCAGGCGGTCGCCGACGCCCTGGTTGCGGTAGCTGGGGTGGACGGCGACTTCCAGGACGCCTGTGCCGTCGGGTTCTTCGATCACGACGGCGACGCCGGCCAGGTCCTGCGCGGTCGCCGGATCCAGCTGGTCGTCGGGGGCGTACAGGGCGAGGGCCAGCACCGAATGCTCGCCCGCGTCGGCGGCGCGCAATGTGACAAGGGTTTGTTCGGACAGCGGCGGATTGCCGTCGGACTCTTCTGCCGCAGCCACAAGGGCGGCGACGTCCCGCAGCAGCCTGCTGTCCACGGTTCCTTTGACGGCGAGTACGGGCCAGTTTTCCGGGTGCGCAGGGCTCATGGTGCAAGGGTATCGGGTTGGGGCAAGGCTATCCGGTGCCCGGGTGTCAGCGGCCGATTTTGTTGAACTCCGGGCGTCGGCGTATAGTCGATATCTCGTCCGGCGTTGAGCCAGATGCGAGGGGGATCCACCACTGGGGTGGCCTCGATACGTTCGACCCGTATGTCCTCCACCAATAAACAGCAGCACTGAATACCGCAGCATGAAGGCCCCGGACTCTGGATTCCAGAGTCCGGGGCCTTCCGCGTTTGGTGCAAATGTCGTTCGGTACCCAAGTGCCCGTTTGCCCGGACGCTTCTGTCTCGGGCGCGCCGGTCAGGCCTCGGTGAGTTCGTCCTCGGGCTGGCGGACCAGGGTCAGGCGGTAGCCCACGTTGCGGACCGTGCTGATCAGGTTCTCGTGGTCGGCGCCCAGTTTGGCGCGGAGCCGCCGGACGTGGACGTCCACGGTGCGGGTGCCGCCGTAGTAGTCATAGCCCCAGACTTCGGTCAGCAGCTGCTGGCGGGTGAACACCCGTCCGGGGTGCTGAGCCAGGTATTTCAGCAGTTCAAATTCCTTGAAGGTCAGGTTCAGCGCGGCGCCGTTGACCCGTGCGGTGTAGCTGGCCTCGTCAATCACGACGCCGGCGGCCCGGATTTCGGTCGGGACATCCTCCTGCTCGGGAACGGCGCGCGCCACACCGAGGCGGATCCGGGCTTCGACTTCTGCCGGGCCGGCGGATTCGAGGAGGATGTCGTCCACGGCCCACGCCGAGGACACGGCAGCCATTCCGCCTTCGGTCAGGATGAGCATCAGGGGAGCGCTGAGGCCGGTGGCCTTGAGCAGTTGGGTGAGGGAACGTGCGCCCACCAGGTCCTTGCGGGCATCCAAAAGGACAATGTCGCAGGGGTCGGTTTCGAGCAGGGCCGTGGGCTCGGCCGGAAGAATGTGCACCCGGTGGTTCAACAGTTCCAGAGCAGGCAGGACGTCCACGGATGTTCCGGTGCTGTTCGTCAAGAGCAGGATGTGCGACATTGTTCCTCCAAGGGGTGTCCGCGCATCATTGGGCGTCTGTGTTGCTGATCATGAGTATACCTAAAGGCCCCTTTCCGGCCATGGTCCCGTCACCTCCGGCCGGTCCATTTGCGACACATACCGTTCATATAGGGCAGGATTGAACAGTCAGGGCCCGCGGCCCGTCGAAATTGAGCCGAGTCGAATTGGGGTCCGCAGTGAGCGAAGGTACGACCATGGCGGGTCTGCCGATGGCGAGCCAACGGTGAAGCCGTGGAGCGTCGGGATCATTGGCCTGGCCGGTCTGGTGGCCATCGTTGCCGGTGCCTATGTCTCTCCTGAGGCCCTCCTTGCCGTCGGGGCCCTCAGCGCCGCCGGCATCGGCATTGGCTGGCCCTATTTCCTTGGCATCCCCGCCAAGAAGACCCTCGCGGTCCTGATTGGCCTGCCCGGCGTCGGGTCGGCGGTGGCGGCGACCTATCTTCCGGCTCCCGGTTTCCTGGACTGGACGCCGTCGTTCATGGCAGTCGGGGTCATGGCCATCTTCGTCATGCAGCTGATCCGGGGCACCGGCCAGGCCCAGCGCCTCGAATCCACCCTGGGCTCGTGCTCGGGGGTCCTGCTGTCCTGCCTGGGTGCCGGCTGGATTGCGAGTTCTCGCCTCAACGGGGTCCGCGAAATGATCCTCGTGGCCGCCATCAGCGCGGCGATCGCCCTGATGGCGGGGCTGATCCGCTGGCCCGACCGGATCGTGGCGCCGCTGGGCATCGTGGCCGCGGGGCTCGCCGGGCCGCTGGCCGGCCTGGTGTTCTCCGACATCGCCGTGATCCCGGCCGCCCTCGTCGGCGTCGTGGTAGGCGCGGTGCTGGTGAGCTTCCGCCGCCTGGTCATTCTCAATGGCGAGGGTCTGACCGTTTGGGCGGCCGTGGGCATGGGCATTGGCCCGGTGTCGGCCGTCGGTTCCCTGGCCTACTTCATAGACAAACTACTCATCTACTAGGCGTTAGGATGGCATCATGTCCGTACTTGCATATGAGATTTTCTTCCTTGTCCTGCTCGGCGTGGCCAGCCTGTCCATGGCGTGGTTTGCCGGCTTTGTCGTGTACCGCCTCTTCAAAGGCCAGAAGTAACACGTTCCAGAACCCGTAGCTTCCAGAGGTAGATGCTGTGCCGATTGAAATCCCTACTGATCTGACCCCCGAAATCGTTCCGCTGTCCTGGCTCATCGGTGAGTGGGAGGGCAGCGGCCGGCTGGGAGCCGGGGACGAGGACTCCGAGCACTTCGTGCAGCACGTCTCGTTCACGCACAATGGCCTGCCGTACCTGCAGTACCGCGCCGAGAGCTGGCTGACCGACGACGAGGGCACCAAGCTGCGTCCCCTGACGGTCGAGACCGGCTTCTGGGCGCTGGAGCGCAAGCAGCGCGAGGAAGACGGCGGCCCCGGCCTGATCCCGGCCGACATCGTCCCCGTGCTCAAGAGCGCCGACGAGGTCGAGGCCCTGCGCAACAGCGACGGCGGCTTCGACATCTCCGTCTCCATCGCCCACCCCGGCGGGATTTCGGAGCTGTATTACGGCCAGATCAAGGGTCCCCAGATTCAGCTCAGCACCGACATGGTGATGCGCGGCAGCCACTCCAAGGAGTACACCGCGGCCACCCGGATCTTCGGGCTTGTCGAAGGGAACCTGCTGTGGCGTTGGGATGTGGCCACGGGCAAGGGTTCGACGGCGGGCGGCGGCTTGGAAGCCCATGCGTCGGCCATCCTCGCCAAAGTAGGCTAACCACACGGTCTCACTGATTTTTCCGTTGTCTGCATCGACCAAGGAGAAACCCCGTGAATGACTCAGCCACCGGTACGGGCGCCGGCACCGACGCCAGCAACGACGCCGGCAAGACCAGCTACGCCGACCTCAAGGCCGTGTACTTCAACGGCACCCTCAAGAAGTCCCCGGATGTCTCCAACACCGAAGGCCTGATCGAGGTCAGCCGCCGGATCATGGAGAAGCAGGGTGTCACCACCCGCGTGATCCGCACCGTGGACCATGACATCGCCAGCGGCGTCTACCCGGACATGCGCGAACACGGCTGGGCCACGGATGAATGGCCGGAACTTTACCCGGCCGTCCAGGACGCGGATATCGTGGTCGTCGCCGGGCCGATCTGGCTGGGGGACAACTCCTCCCAGACCAAGAAACTCATCGAGCGCCTCTACGCCCACTCCGGGCAGCTGAACGCGAAGGGCCAGTGGGCCTACTATCCGAAGGTGGGCGGCTGCCTGATCACCGGCAATGAGGACGGGATCAAGCATTGCGCCATGAACGTCCTGTACAGCCTCCAGCATGTCGGCTTCACCATCCCGCCGCAGGCCGATGCCGGCTGGATTGGCCCCGTCGGGCCGGGGCCGAGCTACCTTGACGAGGGGTCCGGGGGCCCCGAGAGCGATTTCACCAACCGCAACACCACCTTCATGACCTGGAACCTGCTGCACCTGGCACGGATACTCAAGGACGCAGGCGGCATTCCGTCCTACGGAAATCTCCCCGAGGCCTGGAAGGCCGGCACCCGCTTCGACTTCGAAAATCCGGAATACCGCTAAAGCTAAGGACGTTCCCTTCAGTATGACTATCACTAGCCCCCTGTTGTCGCGCCCGGCCGCCGTTGAAGCCGGCGGCGCCGACGCCGGCGTCGCCGCCCACTACGGCGAGCCGCTCCGGGAGCAGCGGGCGCTGGCCGCCGGCACCGCCGTCGTCGATCTCTCCTGCCGCGGCGTGGTCACGGTCAGCGGACCTGACCGCCTGAGCTGGCTCAACACCCTGTCCTCCCAGCAGCTCACTTCCCTGGCCCCCGGCCAGTCCACCGAGCTGCTGTTGCTGAGCGTCCAGGGCCGGATCGAGTTTGATGCACGCGTGGTGGACGACGGCGCCACCACCTGGCTGATCGTCGAAGGAGCCGAGGCGGCACCCCTGGCCGAATGGCTGAACAAGATGAAGTTCATGCTGCGGGTCGAGATCGCCGACGTCTCCGCCGACTGGGCCGTCCTCGGTTCCACCCGGCGGATCCCGGAATGGACCGGGCTGCAGGTCTGGGAAGATCCCTGGCCGCACGTCGGCGCCGGCGGCTACTCCTATGCGGTAGTGGGCGAGGACGCCCACCCCGGACTGGAGCGGCCGTGGTTCGAGTACCTTGTCCCCGCGGCTGAGCTGGTCGCGACGGTGGGGGACCGTGCCCTCGCCGGCACCCTGGCGTCCGAAGCGCTGCGGATCGCCGCATGGCGGCCCCGGTGGGGCGCGGAAACCGACGACAAGACCATCCCGCACGAGCTCGACCTCCTCCGCACCGCCGTGCATCTGGCCAAGGGCTGCTACAAGGGCCAGGAGACGATCGCGCGGGTCCACAACCTGGGCCACCCGCCGCGGCGGCTCGTGTTCCTCCAGCTCGACGGTTCCCAGCACACCCTGCCGGCGGCCGGCAGCGAGGTGCGCGCAGGCGACCGCAAGGTGGGCTCGGTGACCTCCGTGGCGCAGCACTACGAAATGGGCCCCGTGGCCCTGGCAGTGATCAAGCGTTCGGTCGCCCCGGAGGACGTCCTGACCGTTGTTGACGGCGACGAGCCCTATGCCGCGGCCCAGGAGGTCATTGTGGCCCCCGACGCCGGCCAGGTAGTGGGCCGCCAGACCGGCTTCCTGCGGGGGACCCGATGACCGGTTCTTCCCCGCTGGGTTCTTCGGCACCGGATTCATCGGCACAACAATCTTCCGCCGAGGATTCCTCCGCGCCTGACAACGCGGGAGCGGCGCCCCACGACGAGACGCTGGCGCTGGCCCACGTGCTGTTCGGCGCGGCCCGCGAGGGCAACTCCGAACTGCTGGGCGGCTACCTTGCCGCCGGCGCCCCGGCCACGCTGACCAATGCCTCCGGCGACTCGCTGGTCATGTTGGCGGCCTATCACGGCCACGCCGCCACAGTCCGGCTGATCCTCACGCACGGCGGCGACGCCAACATGCCTAATGACCGCGGTCAGACGCCGCTGGCCGGCGCCGTCTTCAAGGGTTACACGGACGTCGCCCGGGAACTGCTGGCAGCCGGGGCCGACCCCGACGCCGGCACCCCCTCCGCGCGGGCCGCCGCCGAAATGTTCGCCCGCACGGACATCCTGGCGCTCCTCGGCTGACCCGGCCTGCCGTCGGCCGGCGCAGGATTCGGGAACAATTGCGGCCAAATACTCCACGTGGAATAATCGGTGTGGAGTAAGAGCAATTTAGACCGCAGAGGACAGCACCATGGCCCGGGCAACCGCATTGACACCGCTGGGTGTCGCCGCACTTTCCCTGCTCGTGGAGGAACCCATGCATCCCTACGAGATGTACCAGCTCCTGATCGCCCGGCACGAGGACCGGCTGGTCAAGGTCCGGCCGGGAACGCTCTATCACGCCGTCGGGAGGCTCGAAGAGCAGGGTCTCGTCGCGGCAACGGGAACCGACCGGGGAGGCAACCGTCCGGAGCGCACCACGTACACGATCTCGGCAGCCGGCCGCGAGGCGTTCACGACGTGGCTCCAGGACGTGCTCGCCACCCCCGTCAATGAATACCCGTCCTTCCCGCTGGCCATCTCCGAGGCCTACAACCTGCCCGCCGACCTCGTCGTCGAACTCCTGGACCGGCGCCTCCAGGCATTGCGTGAACAGCTCGCCTTCCTGCTCTCCGGTGAGGAACTGCTCAAGACCAAGGGCGTGGACCGCAAGTACTGGGTTGATGTCCTGTACCAGCAGAGCATGATGCAGGCCGAAATCGCCTGGATCGACGGCCTGCAGGACCAGCTCCGCTCCGGCGAACTGCCGTGGTGACGCCCAAGCACAACCGGCGGCCGGACCCTGGCCGCCAACGAAACATCGACCATCCAGCATTCACGCACCAGACCCTAAGGAACCCCATGGAAAACGTAGCCCGGCCATGGCCGGCACTCTGGTCCCTGGTGATCGGCTTCTTCATGATCCTGATCGACACCACCATCGTCTCGGTGGCCAACCCGAGCATCATGAAGGGCCTCAACACTGACATCAACGCGGTCATCTGGGTCACCAGCGCCTACCTGCTGGCCTATGCCGTGCCGCTGCTCATCACGGGCCGGCTCGGGGACCGCTTCGGGCCGAAGAAGCTCTACCTGTCCGGCCTGGTGGTCTTCACCCTGGCCTCGCTGTGGTGCGGGCTCTCCGGCAACGTCGAGACCCTGATTGCGGCCCGCGTGGTCCAGGGCCTGGGCGCGGCCATGATGACGCCGCAGACCATGGCCGTCATCACCCGGATCTTCCCGCCGGACCGGCGTGGAGCGGCCATGGGCATCTGGGGCGCCACGGCCGGCGTCGCCACCCTGGTCGGACCGATCCTCGGCGGTGTGCTGGTGGACGGCCTCGGTTGGGAATGGATCTTCTTCATCAACGTCCCGGTCGGCATTGCCGGCTTCATCCTCGCGATGCGGTTCGTCCCGACACTGAGCACTCACCCGCACAAGTTCGATATCCCCGGCGTGCTGCTCAGCGCCCTTGGCCTCTTTCTGCTGGTCTTCGGCATCCAGGAGGGTGAGACCTACGACTGGGGCACCATCGTCGGCCCCATCACCGTTTGGGGCCTGATTATCAGCGGCATCGCCGTGCTGGTTGTCTTCGTCCTGTGGCAGAAGTTCAACAAGGGTGAACCGCTGCTGCCCCTGTCCCTGTTCAACGACCGGAACTTCTCGCTCGCCAACATCGCGATCACCACCGTCGGCTTCACCGTCACGGCGTTCACCCTGCCGCTGATCTTCTACTACCAGATCGTCCGCGGCCTGACCCCCACCGAGTCCGCGCTCATGATGGTGCCGATGGCGCTGATCTCGGGCGGCCTGGCCCCCGTCGTCGGCCGGATCATCGACAGAGTCAACCCGAAATTCATCACCGCGACGGGACTGGTCCTGATGTCCGTGGCGTTGTTCTGGAACTCGCTGCTCATGCACCCGGACACACCCATCTGGCTGTTCCTGCTCCCGAGCGCGGTGCTGGGCTTCGCCAACGCGGGCATCTGGGCCCCGCTGAGCTCCACGGTCACGCGTAACCTGCCGCCGCGGCAGGCCGGCGCCGGCTCGGGCGTCTACAACACCACCCGCCAGATCGGCGCGGTGCTCGGCAGCGCCGCGATCGCCGTTCTCATCCAGTCGCGGCTGGCGGCCGAGCTTCCCGCCCGTCCCGGGGCAGGCGGAGATGCCAGCCCCATGGGCTTCGGCGGAGCGCTGCCCGAGGCACTGCGTGAGGGGTTCTCGACGGCGATGGGCCAGTCCATCCTGCTGCCGGCGGCCGTCATCCTGCTCGGCGCCGCCGTGGCGCTCTTCTTCGCCAAACCCAAGCCGGTCCAGGGCTGGGGCGCACCGGACGACGTTGCCGCGTCAGAGGCGGCGGAAGCCGCAGGCATGTCCGGCACGGCTGCCGGCACGGACCAGGCCATCGGCCGAACGGACAACGCTGCCGCGGAGCGGCGCTAGACCGGCCGGCATCCGGGTCAGCCCAGCAGCACGCTGGTCTGGATGCCGCCGGCGGAGAAACCGAGGCTGCGGGCCAGCGCCAGCGACCCCTTGTTGCTGACTTCGGAACGCCACTGCAGCGTCAGCCCGGCGGCTAGGGCCTCGTGGGCGGCTATTGAGGCGGCCAGCTTGCCCAGCCCGCGGCGCCGCCACTCCGGCGCAACCAGCACGCCCAGATGCGCCAGGAGCCCCTCCCATTCGGCGTAGGCCCCGCAGGCCACGGGCGTCCGGCGTCCGTCTTCCACATGCAGGACAGTGAAACGGTGCTCGAGGTCCGCGAGGCCCACCTCGTTGACGTCATCGGGCGGGCAGAACGACTCCAGCTCGATTGCTTCCGGATTCCCGTGCGAGACGGTCAGCTCCTCGGAAGGCTGCTGCAGGGGAAGGTCGTCGGCGAAGAAAAGTGCGGCGGCGCCTAGCCCGTGGCCACCGTGCGCGCGGGTGATGGTCAGAAGCGTCACGTGCTGGGCCAGTTCCTCGTCGGCGAGGCCTTCGGCGGCGTCGAGCGCCCATTGCGGGCCCACCAAGGCGGAGTTGCCGAACAGGCGGACAAACTGCACGGCCCGGGCCGTCTCGTCGGCCCGGGTGAGCCGTACCCCTGCCGCGGCCGCGAAGGCGCCGTCGTCGAACCCCAAGCGGCGCGCCCACGCGAGCTGGACAATTTCAGCGGAACCGGGCTCAAGAGTCATGAAACAACCCTACCCACCGCCGGACCGCGGTTCCGGTCACAGCCAGCAGGCGCAGCCGGCAGACACAGCCTGTGGGCACCGCCCGCGGGCGGTGCGCACGTTGCCCAGGAGACCTCATTAGCCGAAGAGGACTGCGGCCTCGTCATAGCGGCTCTGCGGTACGGACTTGAGGTTGCCCAGGGCGGCGTCGAAGCCCACATGCACAATGTCCGTGCCGTGCAGCGACACCATCGTGCCCCAGCGCTTCTCCACCACCGAATCGA
This sequence comes from Arthrobacter sp. 10N43, assembly GCF_056394525.1. NCBI lineage: Bacteria > Bacillati > Actinomycetota > Actinomycetes > Micrococcales > Micrococcaceae > Arthrobacter > Arthrobacter sp. 10N43. The sequence continues at coordinate 175,125 of NZ_JBFTIA010000004.1, forward strand.
TGGCCGCCATGCCCAGCCGGGTGGCCAGGACGCGGTCGAACGCTGTCGGGACACCGCCGCGCTGGATGTGGCCAAGGACCGTCGCGCGGGTCTCGATGCCGGTGCGTGCTTCGAGCTCGGGCGCCAGCATTTCTGCGATGCCGCCGAGGCGGGGGCGGCCAAACGTGTCCAGTCCGCGCTCCGAGTGCGGGGACTCCTGGCCCTCGGGCACGAACCCCTCGGCGACCACAAGCAGCGGGGCACGGCCACGGTCATGGGCGGAGACAACCCACTCGGCGATCTGTTCCATGGAGGCCTTTTGCTCCGGGATCAGGATGGCGTGGGCGCCCGAGGCCATGCCGGCGTGCAAGGCGATCCAGCCCACATGCCGTCCCATGACCTCGGCGATCATGCAGCGGTGGTGGGACTCCCCGGTGGTGCGCAGCCGGTCAATTGCCTCGGTGGCGATTTCCACGGCAGTGTCGAATCCGAAGGTGTAGTCCGTGGCGTCGAGGTCGTTGTCGACCGTCTTGGGCACGCCCACGATCTTCAGGCCGGCGTCGGTGAGGCGCTTGGCGGCGGCCAGGGTGCCCTCGCCGCCGATGGCGATGATGGCGTCGATCCCGAGCCGGTCCATGTTGGCCTTGATGACCTCGGGGCCGCCGCCGTTCTCAAAGGGGTTGGTGCGGGACGTGCCGAGGATGGTGCCGCCCTGCTTGGCGATGCCGCGGACCATGGTGCGGGGGATCTCCACGATGTCACCCTCGACAACGCCGCGCCAGCCATCCTTGAACCCTACGAACTGCTGGCCGTGGACCGCGATTCCCTTGAGGACGGCGCCACGGATGACGGCGTTCAGTCCGGGGCAGTCTCCGCCGCTGGTGAGGATTCCAATTTTCATATCTTGGCTCAAATCCTGGTTTGAAGGGGTACAGGCAGAGCGCCACGCTGAGCTCACCTAGAGTCTAGTGGCGGGTGTGGGGCAGGACACAAACGGTTACAAAAATGCCCCCGCCGTGAAGGCAGGGGCATTTTTGCGTGATGTTGGGCGGGGCCTGTGGCCAGCGTCAGGGTCGGAATCAGGGCCGGGAAGAACGCTTCGAGAGGAAGCTCTGGAGGACGATTGCGTTGCGCTGGTCCGGGAGGAGCAGCCACGCGGCAAGGTAGACCACGAACGCCGGTCCCGGGAGCAGGCTCAAAAGCAGGTAGGCGATCCGGACATAGGCCACATCAACATTGAGTTTGGCGGCGATTCCTCCGCAGACCCCGCCAAGCCAGCGCTGCGGACCACGTTTCAGGCCGAAGCCCCGGATGGTGTCGAAGAATTTATCCATGGTTCAAGACTTCCCTGTTGTGGGGTTCTTGTCACGCCTGCGGGCCGAGACCAGCCCGCCGATGATCAGGGCGGCACCCGCCCCGATCATCAGGCCAATCAGCACGTACGTGCCGTTGAGGGCCACGATGCCGAGGCGGGAAATGATGAGCAGCGCGGCCAGGGCCACCACTATCAGCCCCCAGACCACCGTGCCTACCCGGGCCGGGGAACCGGCCTGTTCAAGGTCCTGCCCAGCGTCGGGCCGGGAGTCGTCATAGCTGCTCATGTCAGTTTCCTTCCTTGATGGTCACGTTGCTCACGGTGCCGGAGACCTGCAGGACCAGCCGGGCGCCCGGCTTCGAGGTGTTGTAATCGCTTTGCTGCTTCGTGATGCCGCCGCGGTCCTGATTGCCGTCGTGGAGGCTCCCCATGGTCATGTCCGCCTGGACCTGCACGGGGACGGTAGTGGGGATGACGACAGTGAGGTTGCTGGCCGTCGCGTCGATCGGCACAACGACGTCGGAGCCCAGCGGCGGATTCAGCGCCAGCTTGGTCAGGTCCACAGTTCCGGCGCCGCCGGTGATCTCGAAGCCGCCGCGGGCCTGTTCAATGCTGGCCGGTGTCCAGTCCGCGTTCTGGAAACGGAACCGGTCCCCGTGCGGAACCACACTGAAGATTCCACCGATCAGCAGCGCCACGACCGCGAAGAAGCTCAGGATCCCGGAGGTCCGGCCCCGCAGCCCTGCAAAGAGGATTCCCAGGCCCAGGATGGCCGCGCCAATAGCCCAGACCAGGGCATTGCCGGCGTCGCCGAGGTCGATCACGTGGGCGGCGTCGAGGGCCTTGATGCCGCCGCCCACCAGGAGGGCGGAACCGACTGTCACGGCAACTGCCGGAGCGCCGGGACCAAGATTACGGGGCGCAGCCGGTGGAGGGGGTGTTGCACCGGGCCCATAGCCGCCGGGGGGAATGGGGCCGGTGGGGCCGGGCGGGATGGAGCCCGACGGCGGAGGCGGACCCCAGACGGGGCCGGCGCCGGAGACTCCCGAGCCGCTGACGGGCTGGCCATAGGCCGGGCCGCCGGACTGGGCGAATCCTCCGGTGGCGAAGCCTGCATCGGATTGCTGACCGGCGTCAGTGCGGGAGGTGCCCGCAAAGGCCGCCGTGCCGGCCGGACTGCTGTAGTCGTAGCGCGTTGGCATGGGAGTGGCTCCGTTCCGGGTCTTGTTGCGTTGGGTCAGGTAGTAGACGAGGTAGATTGCGCCGCCCACCCAGAACACCGTCCAGAGGAAGGCGCCAAAGCCGTAACGGTCCCAGCCCCAGACGCCGGTGCCGAGGCTGGGGAAACCGATGACCGTGGCGATGAGGGAGCCGGTCATGCCGGCCGTCCACCGGCCGGCGGCAGCCTCCTGGACGTGAATGCGGCCGTCAGGCTCTGGCAGCAGTGCCCAGGCCAGACCGTAGGCGAGCACGCCGATTCCGGCGAAGACAGCCAGGACGATCAGGACACCGCGAATGATGAGGGGGTCGACGCCGAGCCGGTGGGCGATGCCGCTGGCCACGCCGCCGACCCACCGGTCCCGTCCCCGGTAGATGCGATGGCCCCGGATCCAGTCGAAGAAGTTCTGGGACTGGGGCGCGGGGAGCGGTCCGTCCGGGGCCGGGTAGAGCCGCGGCGGCTCCGGCTGCTGCCCGCCGGCCGGTCCGGCGTTGACCGGCTCGGAACCGGCCGGCAGGGCGTTGAAAGGCTCGGAGCCGGCCGCAGCGGAGGCAGGCTGGCCCGTGCCGGAAACGTCGGTGTCAGGGTTTTCTGTGCCGGGACGTTCCGTGTCTGGATTGTCCGTGGCCGGCCGGACTGCGGAGGCCGGGCCTTCATCGGGGTGCGGAGTGTGCGGATTCATACTTCGATCCTTCCCGTTCCCGGCGCCGGGCTCTACTGGGGAACACCCTGAATGGTCCCTGAGTGTCCCCCGGCCGGGCCCCGAAACGCGTCCGGGGAACCCCGATCCATGCTTGGATTGATGCATGAGTACCCCACCCGCCCGCCCGCCGCTGGTCCGCAGCAGCGACCGCGTGATTGCCGGCGTCTGCGCGGGCCTCGCCAACCACCTGGGCTGGCCGGTGCGCATGGTCAGGATCGGCATGGTGGTGGCTGCGCTCGCAGGCGGCGCGGGGGTGGCCTTTTACGCCTGGCTCTGGATCATGGTCCCCACGGCGGACGAAAGCGCCCGGCGCAACGCCCGCCGCCCGGCGTCGCCGATCGCCCCGGCGGTAAGCCTCCCGGACGCCCCCGGAGCCACGGGCACCGCGCGGGCTCCCGGCACGCCCGGAACCCCGGGCAGGCCGGGATCCCGAGGCGCGCGCGGCATGGCACCGCAGGGGTCCTGGTGGTCCAAGGTGCCCGGCATGCCGTTCGGCAAGGAGATCCTGCTGGGCGCCGGCTTGTTGCTGGCGGCCGGGATCCTGATCGCCCGGCTCCTCGGTGTTGACGTCCCGCTGGGCACCCTGATTCCCGTGGCGGCGATCCTGGGCGGTGCCGCGATCGCCTGGATGCAACTGGACGAGACCCGCCGGGCCGGGCTCGTGGACAAGACCAAGGCGGACCAGGCCGGCGGCTGGGCGCGGCTCGCGGCCGGGCTTGCCCTCGTGGTGGCCGGCGTGCTGGTCATGGTGTCCGGCTCGGGGTCCTGGGAACAGACCTGGCTGGCCCTGCTGGCCTCGGTGGCGGTGCTCGGCGGCGTGGCCCTGGTGCTGTTGCCCTGGGGGCTGAAGTTCTGGCGTGACCTGGAGACCGAACGCGCGGGACGGGTGCGCGCCACCGAGCGCGCCGAGATCGCAGCCCACCTCCACGATTCCGTGCTGCAGACGCTCGCCCTGATCCAGCGCCGTGCCGGCAACGAGCACGACGTCATCCGGCTTGCCCGCGCACAGGAGCGCGAACTGCGGGGCTGGCTGTACCGGGATGCCGGCAAGGAGTCCGGCCAGCTGTCTGAGGGCATCATGGCCGCCGCCGCAGAGGTCGAAGACTCATTGGGGCACGCGGTTGAAGTGGTCAGCGTCGGGGACTGCGCCATGACCCAACGCCATGAGGCCCTCGTCCAGGCGGCCCGCGAAGCCATGCTCAACGCCGCCCGGCACGGAGGCGGAGCCGTGTCCGTGTATCTGGAAGTCACCGACGCCGCCGCAGAGGTTTTCATCAAGGACCGGGGCCAGGGCTTCGACCCGGAGTCGGTTCCGCCGGACCGGCTCGGTGTCCGGGAATCGATCATCGGGCGGATGAACCGCCACGGAGGCACCGCCGCCATCATCAGCAGCCCGGACGGCACCGAGGTGCGGCTGCGGCTGCCCGCCGTCGCCACGCCCGCATCTGGCGGACCCGCGGCGGCTGCCGCCAACAACGTCAACGGAGAGGCCAAGCAGTGACCAGCCCAGCACCAGGAACCCCGGCGCACGACAACCAGTCACCAGGAAATGCGGCCCACGTTCGGGTGGTGATCGTCGACGACCACGCCATCTTCCGTTCCGGGCTGAAAGCGGACCTGGACCCGGACATCGTCGTCGCGGGGGAGGCCGGAACCGTGGAAGAGGCGATCGCCGTCATCGCAACGCAGCGCCCCGACGTCGTGCTGCTGGACGTCCATCTCCCGGGCGGCCGGGGTGGCGGCGGGCGCGAAGTCCTGGCCGGCTCGGCGCCGCTGCTGGGCACCACCCGGTTCCTGGCGCTGAGCGTCTCCGACGCAGCGGAGGATGTGGTCTCCGTGATCCGGGCGGGTGCGCGCGGCTATGTCACCAAGACAATCTCCGGCGCGGAAATCAGCGGCGCCGTCCGCCGCGTGGCCGGCGGCGACGCCGTCTTCTCGCCCCGGCTGGCGGGCTTCGTGCTCGACGCGTTCGGCACGGCCCCGGCGGACATCGCCGATGACGAACTGGACAAGCTCTCGGCGCGCGAACTCGAGGTGATGCGCCTCATCGCCCGCGGCTACAGCTACAAGGAAGTGGCCAAGGAATTGTTCATCTCGATCAAGACCGTTGAAACCCATGTCTCGGCCGTGCTGCGCAAGCTCCAGCTCTCCAGCCGCCACGAGCTGACCCGCTGGGCCGCCGAGCGCCGCCTGCTTTAACCCAGCGATGCGCTATCACTTGGGGTCCTCTTGCCGGGGGCAAAGCAACCACAAGTGATAGCGCATCGGGGGTTTGGGGCGGGCTACTTCGCCTTGCCGAGGAAGTCCTGGAGGCGGGCGACGCCTGTGGCCAGGTCCTCGTCGCCGAGGGCATAGGACAGGCGCAGGTACCCGGACGGGCCGAACGCCTCGCCGGGAACCACTGCGACCTCCACCTCATCCAGGATGAGCGCCGCAAGTTCGGCGGAGGTGGCCGGCCGCACCGGACCGTTCGCGGACGGGAATTCCTTGCCCAGCAGCGCGCGGACGTCCGCGTAGACGTAGAACGCGCCCTTCGGCGTCGGGCAGTCAACGCCGTCAATCGCGTTCAGGCCGGCGACGATCGCCTTGCGGCGGCGGTCAAAGGCCACCTTCATCTCGTCGACGGCGGTCAGCGGCCCGGAAACGGCGGCGAGAGCGGCCATTTGGGGAATATTGGAGACGTTCGACGTCGCGTGGGACTGCAGGTTGGTGGCGGCCTTGATGACGTCCGCCGGTCCGATCATCCAGCCCACCCGCCAGCCGGTCATGGCATAGGTCTTGGCGACACCGTTGAGGATGACCACCTTGTCGCCCAGTTCCGGTGCTGCGGTGGCGATCGAGGTGAAGGGCGCGCCGTCGTAGGTCAGGTGCTCATAGATCTCGTCGGTGACCACCCATAGGCCCTTGGACGCCGCCCACTGGCCGATCTCCTTGACCTGCTCCGGGGAGTACACGGCGCCCGTGGGGTTGGAGGGGGAGACGAACAGGAGGATCTTGGTGCGCTCCGTGAGCGCGGCTTCCAGCTGCTCCACTGTGACCAGGTAGCCCTGCTCCGGGCCTGCGAAAACCTCCACGGGCACGCCGCCGCTCAGCCGGATGGCCTCGGGGTACGTGGTCCAGAAGGGGGTGGGAACAATGACCTCGTCGCCCGGATCCAGGAGCGTCGCGAAGGTGTTGTAGACGGCCTGCTTTCCGCCGTTGGTCACCAGCACCTGCGCTGCCGTGGCCTTGTATCCGGAATCGCGGAAGGTCTTGTCCGCGATGGCCTGCTTCAGTTCGGGAAGGCCGCCAGCGGGGGAGTAGCGGTGGTACTTCGGCTGGCTGGCGGCCTCGATGGCTGCCTGCACGATGTAGTCGGGAGTCGGGAAATCGGGTTCCCCGGCGCCGAAGCCAATGACCGGCCGGCCGGCTGCCTTCAGCGCCTTCGCCTTGGCATCGACGGCCAGAGTGGCGGATTCGGCTATGGCGGAAATGCGCCGGGAAATGCGGGCAGAAGACATGGGCGGGTCCGTTCTTCGCTTGCAGCTGGAAGGCTGAATATGGGAATCGACGAAATCTACTCTATGCTGTTCACCGGATCCTCCGGGGTGCCTGAACGCAAATGTGACTGACTGCTGTCAGCCCGTTTGCGCAGGTCCGCAGGGGTCCGGAAGAGGGCCGGTTCGACGTAGGCGCAGTTGTTGCGTAGACTGGTTCTCCGGTGTTGAAAACACGATGATGGTCTGCGCCTCAGGGAAGCCTGGGGAAAAACGTCGGCCGGAGCGGATTTTCGCCCCGAAGGGTAGTGGCGCAATTGGTAGCGCAGCGGTCTCCAAAACCGCAGGTTGCAGGTTCGAGTCCTGTCTGCCCTGCGCATGCTGTTCCGGGAATTCCGGGACCAGCGCAGCAACCATGGTTCAGTTCAGAGCCGGGTATCCGATCATTGCGAGGATGAGTGAGGACCAGGTGACCGAAACAGCTGCCAGCAGCTCCAAAGGCCGCCCCGCCAAGAATGCCGTCAAGCCCGGCTTCTTCGCTCGCATCGCGATCTTCATTCGCCAGGTCATTGGCGAACTGAAGAAGGTCGTCGCACCGACCCGTAAAGAACTGATCAACTACACGCTCGTGGTGCTAGTGTTCGTGACCATCATGATGGTGATCGTCACCCTGCTCGACTTGGCCTTTGGGACCGCGGTCGGCTGGGTCTTCGGCGGCAGCGGCCCCACGGACCGCTAAGGGGACCGGTCCGCAGACTGCGTGGATGCCCCGGGAAACCGGAGGTTCCGCGGAGTGTGCGGAATTGAGTCATTTAAATAGGCATGTTAGGCAATGAGGAAGCAGGAGACCAAGTGTCTGAGCAGGAGCTCGAGGTAACTGAGACTGAGCTGGATAAGCGCCAGGACGCCGCGGTGGAAGCCACGGAAGAGTCCGAGGCCGCGTCTGCTGCGCCCGAATCCGACGTCGCTGACGAGGCCGTAGTCGCGGAAGAAGACGCCGAAGCCGGCGACGCTGAAGATACCGACGCTGAAGATACCGACGTTGAAGACGCCGAAGAATCCGACGAAGATACCGACGCGCTGGCAGCCGCGGCCGCCAAGGCCGAGGTCGACCCTGCCGAGGAATTCAAGGGCAAGCTGCGCCGCCAGGAGGGTGACTGGTACGTCATCCACTCCTACGCAGGCTACGAGAACCGCGTCAAGGCCAACCTTGAGACCCGCATCCAGACCCTGGACATGGAAGATTACATCTTCGAAATCCAGGTTCCGATGGAGGAAGTCGTTGAGATCAAGAACGCTCAGCGCAAGGTCATCAACCGCGTCCGCATCCCCGGTTACGTCCTGGTCCGCATGGACCTGACGGACGCCTCCTGGGGCGCCGTCCGCCACACCCCCGGCGTCACCGGCTTCGTGGGCAACGCCCACAACCCGGTCCCGCTGCGCCTCGATGAGGTCTTCTCCATGCTCGCCCCGGTCTTCGAGGAAGAGCAGGCCGAGAAGGGCAAGCCCGTCAAGCACGCCGCCGCCCAGGTCGACGTCGACTTCGAGGTTGGCGAGTCGGTCATCGTCAAGGAAGGCCCGTTCGAGACCCTCCCCGCCACGATCTCCGAGATCAAGATCGATTCCCAGACCCTCGTGGTGCTGGTATCCATCTTCGAGCGCGAGACTCCGGTCACCCTGGCGTTCAACCAGGTCAGCAAGATCTAGCTGTTCCCACAGAATTCGCCCCGGACTGCCCGCTTAGCAGTCACGGAGCGGCCGGCCGCCTTGCCATGGCGGCCACCAACCTGAGGCACGCTCCTGTGCCCCAGGACGTATTTGAGAGAAGGACCTACATTGGCTCCCAAGAAGAAGGTCACCGGCCTCATCAAGCTGCAGATCCAGGCAGGTGCCGCTAACCCGGCCCCGCCGATCGGTCCTGCGCTTGGCCAGCACGGTGTCAACATCATGGAATTCTGCAAGGCGTACAACGCTGCGACGGAAGCCCAGCGCGGCAACGTTATCCCCGTGGAGATCACGGTCTACGAAGACCGTTCATTCACGTTCATCACCAAGACCCCGCCGGCTGCAGAGCTCATCAAGAAGGCTGCAGGCGTCGCCAAGGGTTCGGCTACCCCGCACACCGTCAAGGTTGCCAAGCTGACCCAGGCCCAGGTCAACGAGATCGCCACCACCAAGATGGAAGACCTCAACGCCACGAGCCTCGAAGGCGCAGCGAAGATCATCGCCGGCACCGCCCGCTCCATGGGTATCACCGTCGAGGGTTAATTCCCGTCCGCTGATGGGCCGGGTTCGGGTACCCGATCACGACGCCGTCAGCACCGCCGGCCAGCCGGCACCACCTAAACATTGAAAAGCGGAATTCCGGAACAGATAATCCAGCCGGGATACCGCCTGTGGCAGGGCCCAGCGCGGTCCGCAGACCACAACTGCACAAGGAGAAATAAGCAGCATGGCAAAGCGCAGCAAAGCATATGAGGCAGCCGCCGCCAAGATCGACGCGGAGAAGTTCTACGCGCCGTTCGAGGCAGTGACGCTCGCCAAGGACACCAACCCGTCCAAGTTCGACGCCACCGTTGAGGTCGCTTTCCGCCTGGGCGTTGACCCTCGCAAGGCCGACCAGATGGTCCGCGGCACCGTCAACCTGCCGCACGGCACCGGTAAGGTCGCCCGCGTCCTCGTCTTCGCAACGGGCGACAAGGCTGAGGCTGCAATCGCAGCCGGCGCCGACTTCGTTGGCTCCGATGACCTGATCGAAAAGATCGCCGCCGGCTGGACCGACTTCGACGCCGCCGTCGCCACCCCTGACCTCATGGGCAAGGTTGGCCGCCTCGGTAAGGTCCTGGGTCCGCGTAACCTGATGCCGAACCCGAAGACCGGCACCGTGACCGCTGACGTCGCGAAGGCTGTCAACGACATCAAGGGCGGCAAGATCGACTTCCGCGTCGACAAGCACTCGAACCTGCACTTCATCATCGGCAAGGTTTCCTTCGACGCCATCAAGCTGGCCGAGAACTACGCGGCAGCACTGGAAGAGGTCCTTCGCCTCAAGCCGTCCGCTTCCAAGGGCCGCTACATCCAGAAGGCCACCGTCGCCACCACGTTTGGCCCGGGCATCTCGGTTGACCCCAACGTCACCAAGGTCCTGACCGAGGTCTAGTCCTCACCGGATCCACGGCGCCACCAGCCCCACGGCGCCTCCAGTTCCAAACGAAAGGCCGTCCCGCACCAGCGGGGCGGCCTTTCGCCGTTTCGGCGCCCGGGAACCCCCGCCGTCCCGGACTCATTAGCCGTCCCGGAGCCCTTGGAGCGGCCGGACTTGCCGGTTAGGCTGTCCCGGTGACTACGCCGTCGTACCTTATCGAGCCCCTTTCCCTGCCTGCAAGCCTTGACGGCGCCCGCGTTGATGCCGACGCAGCGGACTTCCTGGAATTCATGGCACTCTCCGATGAGCTCGTGCTGCAGACGTGGGGCAACCTTGACCGGGCCACGTCCCCGGCAGCGCGTCTTCAGTACTGGCGGGACAGTCCCTACACCCGGGTGCGGCTCTTTTTCGTCCGGGTCGACGGACGCATGGTGGCCAGCTCCTGGGTCCGCTTCGAATTGCAGGACAACCTCAGCAGCGCGCTTCTGCACGTGAGTGTCCTGGATGCCTTTACCGGCCGGGGGATCGGCCGGGCACTGCTGGAGCACGCCGAAGCGGTTGCAGCTGCCGACGGACGGACCATACTGCAGACCTTCACGGAGCACCCGGCCGATTTCGACGTCGACGGCCCAAACGTCATCAGGCCCGCCACGGGCACCGGGGCGCTTCCCGCCGCCGCGCCCGGCGTCCGGTTCGCCGGACACGCCGGCTACCGCCTCGAGCAGGTGGAACGGTTCAGCTCCCTCGACCTCCCGCCCACCGCCGACACCAACGCAGAGGACCCCAACACAGCGGACCTCAACACCGCGGACCTCAACACCGCGGACCTCAACACCGCGGACCTGGACGTTCTGGAACGGGATGCCGTGGCCCACGCGGGGGACTACGAGCTCCTGCACTGGTGGGATGCCTGCCCCGAGGAACACGCCGCCGGGCTCGCGGTGCTGATGTCCCGCATGAGCACCGACGCCCCCAGTGGCGCGCTGAGCTACGAGCCGGAGACCTGGGACGTCGCCCGGGTCCGCCACGTCGAGGACATCTGGCGGCGGGCCGGCCAGTCCTCCCTGGTGGCGGCGGCACGGCACCGGGCCACCGGGGAGCTGGCCGCCTACACGGTCCTCCAAACTGAACCGGACAAACCCTGGCTGGCCAGCCAGGACGACACCCTGGTCGCGGCGAACCACCGCGGCCACCGGCTCGGCATGCTCATCAAGATCCTCAACCTGCGCCAATTGCGGGAACAATTCCCTGCGGTGCGGCGTGTGCTGACCTACAACGCCGCGGAAAACGATCACATGCTCAGCATCAACATCGCACTGGGCTTCAAGGCGGCCGGTTACGACGGCGAGTGGCAGCGGACCGCGGCCCCCGCGGGCGCAGCTGGTCGCGGCGGCCGGAACTGACCTCCCGCGGCGGACGGGAAGCCACTGGAGCGAAACCGTCCGCGTCACCAACGGACCCGCGTCACCAACGGACCCGCGTCACCAATGGAAGAGTGGCCCAAACCGGCATATGCTGGCGGTTGAAGGCCCGGTGTGAGCCGGGCCGGACCGATGGTGGATGGCACAACGGCTGGGAAGATGCCCTCTATGGCAAACGAAGTACGGATTGAGCAGCTGTGGATCCCCGATTCCCTTGACGCGCCCGATGCCGCGGATTTTCTGGCCGCCGTCGAGGTGGGAAGAAGAGTCCGGATGCAGACCTGGGGCACCGACGACCTCGCCTATGCGCCGCAGGAGAAGCTCCTCGAGATGGCGGACCCCTACGAACGCCAGGTGATCCTTGTCGCCAAGATCGACGGCGTGATTGTCGGGACGGCGGACATCGCGCTGCCGCTCGTGGACAACCTCGACCTCGCCGAATTCACGCTGGACATCCTGCCCGAATTCCGGCGCCAGGGCGTGGGGCGGCAGCTGCTGGAGGCCGCGGAGCACCTGGCCCGGGACGAGGGCCGCCACACCATCCTGATCGACACCAACCACCCGGGATCCACCCTGAGGGACCCGGAAGCCGAGCAGCTCGTGCCCGGCAGCGGCGTCGGATTTGTCCCGCTGGGAAGCCGCGACGTCGAATTTGCCCGTCACACCGGCTACACCCTGCAGCACATCGAACAGTTCAGTTCCTGCGCACTTCCGCTGGACAGCAAACTCGTCGCCGAACTCGAGGCCGAGGCCGAGGAAGCCAATGGCGGCCGCTACCGCCTTCACCACTGGACCGACCGGTGTCCTGACCAGTGGCTCGAGGCTGTCGCCGCCCTGGAGAACCAGGCAGGCGAGGACGAAGTGCCCGGCCCGGACGCCCAGGAGATGGTGTTCGACGGCGGAATCCTCCGGGAGGCGGAAGAGGTCACCATCGCCCAGGGCCGCCGGACTGTGGTCACCGCCGTCGAGCACATCGCCAGTGGAACGCTCGTTGGCCTGACCACCATCAGCGTCCTGGCGCTGCGCCCGGATGTCGTCTTCCAGGATGACACCGTGGTGCTGCAGGAACACCGCGGCAACAAGCTCGGGCTGCTGATCAAGGTTGCCAACATGGAGCGGCTCAGCGAACAGTTCCCGGACGCCCGTGTCCTGTACACCTGGAACGCCCCGGAGAACCGCTACCTCCTGAAGGTCAACCAGCAGCTCGGATTCACGACGGCGGGCGTCACGGGCCTCTGGCAGAAAGAGCTCCCCGACTTCGGCCCGAGCGTCAGCTGAGGGACAGCGGACTCTTTCGGCCGGGCCTGTCCGGCCCTGTCCGGCGGGCTCCTGCCCGCCCGATTTGGAACCCGCGCCCGGTGTCCCGTAAGCTGGCATGACCAAAGACCGTCGGTTGTTGGAAATCCACTCTCCCAAGCAAGACTCAATTCTGCAGTCGCGCCGGGAGAGCGCAGTGGATTTCCGGACGAAGGACCCTGAACATAGGGCGGCCGGCGCAGGTGAACGAAGCAAAGCTCCGTGGTCATGGACCGCGTCGAGACAAGCCCCGTGCATCTGCGCGGGGCGTTTTTTAGTTTTAGCTCTCTTGAGCGGGGCCCCGGACATACCGGCACTATCCCCGGAAGGAGGGTTATGGCAACGCCTAGCAAGGTTTCAGCAGTAGCTGAGATCACTAACGATTTCAAGGAATCGAACGCCGCTGTCCTGACCGAATACCGTGGGCTCACCGTTGCACAGCTCAAGCAGCTGCGTGTTTCTCTCGGCCAGGAAACCAAGTTCTCGGTCGTCAAGAACACCCTGACCGCCATTGCAGCCAAGGAAGCTGGTGTCGAAGCATTCGACGGTCAGCTTGCCGGCCCCACTGCAATCGCGTTCATCAAGGGTGACGCAGTTGCCGCTGCCAAGAGCCTGACGGATTTTGCCAAGGCCAACAAGCAGCTGGTCATCAAGACCGGTTACTTCGAGGGCAAGGCTCTGAACGCCACCGAAGTTGCTGCCCTGGCAGCACTCGAGTCCCGTGAGCTGCAGCTCGCAAAGGTTGCAGGCATCCTCAAGGCTCCTGCTGCCGCTGCTGCACGCATCATTGACGCACTGCGCCTCAAGCTTGAAGAAGAGAACGGTGCCCCGGCAGCAGCCGAAGCACCCGCCGCTGAAGAAGCTCCCGCAGCAGATGCAGCAGCCGAGGCCGAAGCACCGGCCGAAGCCGCAGCCCCCGAAGAGAACTAGTCCTCTTCTCCATAAGACTCCGGTGCGACAGCGAGCCTCAGGCCCGCCGGGCACCACTATAGGAAGGACGCCACACCATGGCGAAGCTCACCAACGAAGAGCTCATTGAAGCTTTCAAGGAACTGACCATCATCGAGCTCTCCGAGTTCGTCAAGCTCTTCGAAGAGACCTTCGAAGTTACCGCTGCTGCTGTTGCCGTTGCCGGCCCCGCCGGTGGCGCTGCCGCTGAGGAAGCCGAAGAGAAGACCGACTTCGATGTCATCCTCGAAGCTGCTGGCGACAAGAAGATCGCAGTGATCAAGGAAGTTCGCGCCATCACCTCCCTGGGCCTCAAGGAAGCCAAGGACCTGGTTGACAGCGCACCCAAGGCTGTTCTCGAAGGCGCCACCAAGGAAGCTGCCGAGAAGGCAAAGGCTCAGCTCGAAGAAGCTGGCGCCCGCGTTACCCTCAAGTAACTCCTGCCGTCCGGATCCATCGCGATCCGCACTGCTCGAAGGAAACCCCGTCCACTCAGGTGGGCGGGGTTTCCTGCATTCCCGGCCCGGGCATACACATCCCGGGGGCGCGGGTGAACGGCGCCCAAGGATTTGGCAAAGTTTTTCTGATACCCCTGTCGCACTTGATGGCTCGACCCTAGACTTTGGATTTGTGCCCACCGGCCCCCAACGTTCAGGAGTTCACCCACAATGACGGACCCAAACACTTCCCCCTCCCGCCGCGCCATGCTCACGGCGGCCCTCGTAGGCGGAGGCGCAGCCGCCGCCGCGCTGGCCGGCAGCCCGGCAGCACAGGCGGCCGGCGAACAACCAGGAGGGGGCCAGCCCGGCAGCAAGAAGCAGTTCACGCTGACGGTCCTCGGCACCACGGACCTGCACAACAACGTCTTCAACTGGGACTACTTCAAGAACACCGCCTATGCCGACGCCGCCGGCAACAGGATCGGTATCGCGCAGGCCGCCACGTTGATCAACGCCATGCGGGCCGAGCGCGGCGCGGCCAACACGCTGACCATCGACGCCGGGGACACCATCCAGGGCACGCCCCTGGCCTACTACTTCGCCAAGATCAAGCCCATCTCGGCAACGGTGAAGCACCCCATGGCGCTGGCCATGAACGCGATCGGCTACGACGCCGTGGGGCTGGGCAACCACGAGTTCAACTACGGCATTCCACTTTTGCGGACCTGGGAGAAGCAACTGGATTTCCCGCTCCTGGGCGCGAACGTCCACGACGCCGTCTCGGGCAGGCGCGCCTTCACGCCCTACGTCCTGAAGCGGATCAAGACGGACAGCGGCTGGCTGATGGTCGGCCTGGTCGGCTTCGTGACGCCCGGCTGCGCACTCTGGGACCGCGACAACGTCCAGGGCAAGCTCGACTTCAACGGCATTGTCGAGGAGGCCAAGACCGTCATCCCGCAGGTGAAGGCCGCCGGGGCCGACGTCGTGATCGTCACCAGCCATTCCGGGGCGACGCCCGGATCCTCCTACGGCGACGCCCTGCCCTTCCCCGAGAACGCGTCCACCCAGCTCGCCGAGGAAGTCCCCGGCATCGACGCCATCCTGGTCGGGCACGCCCACCTGGAGATCCCGGAGCGCTTCGTCACCAACAAGGCCACAGGCAAGCAGGTGCTCCTGACCGAGCCGCTCAAGTGGGGCATGCGCGTATCGGTCATGGACCTCGGACTCGCCAAGGAAAAGGGGAAGTGGAGCGTCACCTCAGCGCATTCGCTCCTTTTGGACGCCAAAACCGTCGACGCCGATCCCGCCGTCGTCCGGGCCGTGCAGGCCGGGCACGAGGCCACCGTGAGCTACGTCAACGAGGTCATCGGGACCTCCACCGCCCCGCTCAGCACGGCCACCGCCTGCTGGGAGGATTCCGCCGCGATCGACGCCATCAATTACGTCCAGGCCAGCACCATCAAGGCCGAGCTCGCCAACGGTCCCGCGGCCGGGCTGCCCGTCCTGTCCATTGCAGCGGCCTTCTCCCGGGCAGTGGACGTCAAGGCCGGACCGCTGACCATCCGCGATGTCGCCGGACTGTATATCTTCGACAACACGCTGCTGTCCATCAAGGTCACCGGGGCGCAAGTCAAGGCCTACCTCGAGTGGTCCGCGCAGTACTTCAAACCGGTGACCTCCACCACGGCCAGGGCCCAGGACGTCACGAACGCCGTCACGGCCGCGGCCCCGAACGGCACCCCGGACTACAACTATGACGTCGTCTACGGCCTGGACGCGCCGCTGGACTACGAGATCGACCTCGCCCGGCCGGCGGGGGACCGGATCGCCAACCTCAGCTACGGCGGCCAGGCGCTGCGGCCCGAGCAGGAATTCGCCCTGGCCATCAACAACTACCGGCAGAGCGGCGGCGGCAATTTCCCGGCCGTCAAGAGCGCACCGGTGCTCTCGAACAGCCAGCAGGAGATCCGGCAGCGCATCATCGACTACGTCGTGGACCGCGGCACCCTGGACGTCGCCACCTTCAGCCAGGCCAACTGGCGGCTCACCGTCAACGGGGCGCCGCTGACCGTCACGGCCTAGCACTCCCGCCACCCCAACACGCACACCAAGGAACGCGGGGTCACCTGCGTCCCATCCTGACCGCCGGATGGGCTGTAAGTGACCCCGCGTCGCTTTTAAGAGGTGTTGGTTTTAACCCGCGCGGGCTAGTTGGGTTCGGTGATGTCCGCCCTGACGGCGCCAAGGGCCGCCGTCAGGGCGTCGGCGTCCACGAAAGCGCTGTAGCCGTGTTCCCCGGCACCCATGGAGATCCGCCGGCCCGTGATGGTCCGGTCGGCGTAGACCGGCCAGGGGCGGATGCTGCCCAGCGGCGTAATCGTGCCGCGCTCGTACCCCGTGGCCTCGAACGCGGTCTCCGCCGCCGGGAGCGAGAGTTTGTTGACGCCCAGCAGCGCCCGCAGCTTGGGCCAGGAGATCTGGCGGTCGCCCGGGACCAGGGCGAACAGGAAGCTCCCGTCCTTGTGCTTGACCACCAGGGACTTCACGATATCCGCGGGTTGGATTCCCAGGATTCCGGCCGCCTCCTCAAGGCTCCTGGCGGCGAGGCGTTCCACGATCTCGACGTCCAGGCCGCGGGCCGCGGCGTCGGCCAGGAACCGCTCGCGGCCGCCGCTGGTTGTCCGTTGTTCCACCATCCGCGTCAAGCCTTTCCTGCTCCTGGTCGTTGCCGGTTCTCTTGGGTCTGCGGGTGGCGGTTCAGTCGCGGTACAGCAGCAGGGCCTCGCCCTGTCCGCCGCCGCCGCACAGGGACACGGCCGCCTTGCCGGTGCCGCGGCGTTTGAGTTCGTGGGCCGCGTGCAGGGCCAGTCGGGCGCCGGAGGCCCCGATCGGGTGGCCCAGGGCGATTGCACCGCCGTGGATGTTGCACTGCTCCAGCGGATAGTCGAGGTCCTTCAGGGACTGGACCGCCACGGAGCCGAATGCCTCGTTGATTTCGATGAAGTCGAGGTCGGCGACGGACCAGCCGGCCTTGTCCAGGGCGTTCTTGATGGCGTTGGACGGCTGGGAATGCAGCGAGTTGTCCGGACCGGCGACCTGGCCGGGCTTGCCGACGACGGCGAGGTAGTCCAGGCCGTTGTCCTCGGCGAACTTCCGGCTGGTCAGCACCAGGGCGGCGGCGCCGTCGGACAGGGGAGAGGAGTTGCCGGCTGTGATGGTTCCGTCCGTGACGAACGCGGCCCGGAGACCGGCCAGCGATTCGACGCTGGTCTCCGGCCGGATGCCCTCGTCGGAGGTGACGGCGATCGGATCGCCCTTGCGCTGCTTGACGCTCATCGCGGCGATCTCGCCGTCGAAGACCCCGTCCTTGGCGGCCCGCGCCGCACGCTGGTGCGACTGGGCGGCCACCCGGTCCTGGGAAGCCCGGTCGATGCCGAGGGTCAGGTTCTTGCTCTCGGTCGAGAGCCCCATGGACTGGCCGTCGAAGGCATCGGTCAGGCCGTCGTGCGCGGCCACGTCGAGGGCCTGGACCGTGCCGTACGCCCAGCCCTGCCGGGACCCGGGCAGCACGTGCGGTGCGCGGGTCATGGATTCCTGGCCGCCGGCGACCACCACCGTGGCGTCACCGCTGCGGATCATCCGGGCGGCGTCGATCACCGCGGTGAGGCCGGAGAGGCAGACCTTGTTGATGGTCACGGTGGGGACGTTCCAGCCGATGCCGGCGCCGATCGCGCTCTGGCGTGCCGGGTTCTGGCCCGCCCCGGCCTGCAGGACCTGGCCCATGATGACGCTGTCCACCTGGTCGGCTTTGACGCCGCTGGCGGCAAGGGCCGCCCGGATGGCGTGGCTGCCGAGCTCGACGGCGGTGAAGCTGGCCAGCTGCCCGTTCAGGCGTCCCTGGGGGGTGCGGGCGGCGGAGAGGATGACAACATCGTTGTTGTCTGCAGGATTGCTCATGGTTTTTTCTTCCGATCTACGTCGACTTATGTCTACGTTATCGTGAGCCCCGTCACCTATCCATTCGGCCCGGTCCCGGCCCTCGCCGCCGCCGACTGGCGAGACTGAGGCAGCGCTGCAACAAGACTCAACAGAACCCCCAGTAGATCCCTGCCGGATCCCCGCCGGAACTTTGTGCTTGCAATCCCGGCGGAAGTGGGGTAGACAAGTAGGTTGCTTTGCCGTATCGTAGATATTTGCGTCTTCCCTGTTTACCTTCAGCCTTCATATAGCGGTGGGCTTAGCCTGACAGCTGTTCTATCAATGTGCCGTCAATAACGTGCACCAGCATGGACAGCGCGGGTCCCGGGTCATATAGCGGAACCGGACTGGTAGCGCTGCGGAGTCATTCTGCAGAGTGCATAACGGGGGAGATCTGACAACGCCTGAAGGTCTGTGGAAGGATCCCTCTTGGTCGCCTCGAGCACCTCTAATGTAAACAACGCTACCGCTATCAATGCCGACAGCACCGACGGTGCAACCCGCCGGCTCTCATTCGCAAAGATTCACGAACCCCTTGATGTTCCGAATCTGCTCGCCCTGCAAACCGACAGCTTTGACTGGCTGGTCGGAAACGAACGCTGGCAGGCGCGCGTTGCGAAGGCCGTCGAAGAAGGCGACCTCAGCGTCGCCACCTCCTCGGGTCTGTCCGACATCTTCGAAGAGATCTCCCCGATCGAGGACTTCCAGGGCACCATGTCCCTGAGTTTCTCCGAGCCGGAGTTCGCTGACCCCAAATACACCATGGCTGAGTGCAAGGACCGGGACGCAACGTACTCGGCTCCGCTGTACGTCAAGGCCGAGTTCATGAACAACAACACGGGCGAAATCAAGCAGCAGACCGTGTTCATGGGTGACTTCCCGCTGATGACCGAGAAGGGCACCTTCGTCGTCAACGGCACCGAGCGTGTCGTCGTCTCCCAGCTGGTCCGGTCCCCGGGCGCCTACTTTGAGCGCACCGCCGACAAGACCAGTGACAAGGACATCTTCACCGCGAAGATCATCCCGTCCCGTGGCGCCTGGTTCGAACTCGAAATCGACAAGCGCGACCAGGTCGGCGTCCGTCTTGACCGCAAGCGCAAGCAGTCCGTCACCGTGCTGCTGAAGGCCCTCGGCTGGACCGAAGGCCAGATCCTCGAGGAATTCGGCCAGTACGACTCCATGCGCGCGACGCTGGAGAAGGACGCCACCGAGACCCGCGAAGACGCGTTGCTGGACATCTACCGGAAGCTGCGACCGGGCGAGCCGCCCACGGTTGAGGCTGCCCAGTCCCTGCTGGACAACCTGTACTTCAACTCCAAGCGCTACGATCTGGCCAAGGTTGGCCGTTACAAGATCAACCGCAAGCTTGGCATCGACCGCTCCCTTGGCGACAAGGAAGCTTCGGTCCTGCACGTTGAAGACATCGTGGCCATGATCAAGTTCCTGGTTGCGCTGCACGCCGGCGAGAAGACCCTCACGGGTAAGCGCGACGGCCAGGACCACGAGCTCCGCGTCGAGATCGATGACATCGACCACTTCGGCAACCGTCGCATCCGCGCCGTCGGCGAACTCATCGAGAACCAGGTCCGCACCGGCCTGTCCCGCATGGAGCGCGTCGTCCGCGAACGCATGACGACCCAGGACGTCGAGGCCATCACGCCGCAGACCCTGATCAACATCCGTCCCGTCGTGGCAGCCATCAAGGAGTTCTTCGGAACTTCCCAGCTGTCCCAGTTCATGGACCAGAACAACCCGCTGTCGGGTCTGACCCACAAGCGCCGCCTGTCCGCGCTTGGCCCGGGTGGTCTGTCCCGTGACCGTGCCGGCATGGAAGTTCGTGACGTGCACCCGTCCCACTACGGACGTATGTGCCCCATCGAAACTCCTGAAGGCCCGAACATTGGTCTGATCGGTTCGCTGGCATCCTACGGACGCATCAACCCGTTCGGTTTCATCGAGACCCCGTACCGCCTTGTTGCCGAGGGTGTCGTCTCCGATGAGGTCAAGTACCTCACGGCCGACGACGAGGCCGAGGTCCTGATCGCACAGGCCAACGCCCCGCTCGACGAGAACAAGCGTTTCGCGGAAGAGACCGTCCTGGTCCGCGCCCGCGGTGGTGGAGGCGAGCCCGTGCTGGTTCCCGCCGCCGACGTCGAGTTCATGGACGTTTCCCCGCGCCAGATGGTGTCCGTGGCTACCGCCCTGATCCCGTTCCTCGAGCATGACGATGCCAACCGTGCACTCATGGGTGCCAACATGCAGCGCCAGGCCGTGCCGCTGGTCCGTTCCGAGGCGCCGTTCGTCGGTACCGGCATGGAACGCGCCGCAGCTGTCGACGCCGGTGACGTCACCATCGCCAAGAAGGCCGGTGTGGTTACCGAGGTCTCCGCTGAGCTGGTCATCATGCTCAACGACGACGGTACGGAAACCAACTACCGCATCAACAAGTTCGCCCGCTCCAACCAGGGCAACTGCTATAACAACCGTGTCCTGGTTAACGAAGGCCAGCGCCTGGAAGTTGGCGGCATCATCGCTGACGGCCCGGCAACGGACCAGGGCGAGCTCGCCCTCGGTAAGAACCTGCTTGTGGCATTCATGTCATGGGAAGGCCACAACTTCGAGGATGCCATCATCCTGTCCCAGCGCATCGTGGCCGAGGACGTCCTGTCCTCCATCCACATCGAGGAGCACGAGATCGATGCCCGCGACACCAAGCTTGGTGCCGAGGAAATCACCCGTGACATCCCCAACGTGTCTGAGGAAGTCCTGGCAGGCCTGGACGAGCGCGGCATCATCCACATCGGTGCCGAGGTTGAAGCCGGCGACATCCTGGTCGGTAAGGTCACCCCCAAGGGCGAGACCGAGCTGACCCCGGAAGAGCGCCTGCTGCGCGCCATCTTCGGTGAGAAGTCCCGCGAAGTGCGCGACACCTCCCTGAAGGTTCCGCACGGCGAGTCCGGCACCGTGATCGGTGTCCGCGTCTTCGACCGCGACAACGACGACGAGCTGCCCCCGGGCGTGAACCAGCTGGTGCGCGTCTACGTGGCTGCCAAGCGCAAGATCACCGACGGCGACAAGCTCGCCGGCCGCCACGGCAACAAGGGTGTTATCTCCAAGATCCTTCCGATCGAGGACATGCCCTTCCTTGCCGACGGTACCCCCGTTGATATCGTCCTGAACCCGCTGGGTGTTCCGGGCCGTATGAACGTCGGCCAGGTGCTCGAAACGCACCTCGGCTGGGTTGCCAAGACCGGCTGGAAGATCGAGGGCGAGCCCGAGTGGGTCAAGCAGCTGCCGAACCTGCCGCGCGAGAGTGGCCAGACCACTGTGGCGACGCCGGTCTTCGACGGTGCGCGTGAACTGGAAATCACGGGCCTGCTCGATTCCACCAACGTCACCCGCGACGGCGACCGCCTGATCAACTCTTCCGGCAAGACCCGTCTGTTCGACGGCCGCTCCGGCGAGCCGTTCCCGGATCCGATCTCGGTCGGCTACATGTACATCCTGAAGCTCCACCACCTGGTGGACGACAAGATCCACGCCCGCTCCACCGGCCCGTACTCCATGATCACGCAGCAGCCGCTGGGTGGTAAGGCACAGTTCGGTGGCCAGCGCTTCGGTGAAATGGAAGTGTGGGCGCTCGAGGCTTACGGCGCCGCCTACACGCTCCAGGAGCTCCTCACGATCAAGTCGGATGATATCCACGGTCGTGTGAAGGTCTACGAAGCCATCGTCAAGGGCGAGAACATCCCCGAGCCGGGCGTTCCTGAGTCCTTCAAGGTCTTGATCAAGGAAATGCAGTCGCTGTGCCTGAACGTGGAAGTGCTTTCCACGGACGGAACCACAATTGAAATGCGTGACTCTGATGACGCAGTCTTCACGGCTGCGGAAGAACTGGGCATCGATCTGTCTCGTGCAGAGCCCAGTTCCGTAGAAGAGGTCTAGCAGAGCGCCCGGAGAAAAGCAGCCGGCCCCGCCGCGCTGACTTTTCTCCGGGCCTCTCGGCCTCTTCCCGTAACCCAAGACTTCAGAATTTAGAGAACAAGAGAGAACAGGGACCATATGTCCAGCGAATCCTCCTTCGGCCTCATGCAGATCGGCCTCGCTACCGCGGAAGACATCCGTGGCTGGTCGTACGGCGAGGTTAAGAAGCCGGAAACCATCAACTACCGCACGCTCAAGCCCGAGAAGGACGGCCTCTTCTGCGAGAAGATCTTCGGACCGTCCCGCGACTGGGAATGCTACTGCGGTAAGTACAAGCGCGTGCGCTTCAAGGGCATCATCTGTGAGCGGTGTGGCGTTGAGGTCACCCGCGCCAAGGTCCGCCGTGAACGCATGGGCCACATCGAGCTGGCTGCCCCGGTCACGCACATCTGGTACTTCAAGGGTGTTCCGTCCCGCCTGGGCTACCTCCTTGACCTGGCACCGAAGGACCTCGAAAAGGTCATCTACTTCGCCGCCTACATGATCACGAGCGTCGACGCCGACAGCCGCCACGAAGAACTGCCCAACCTCCAGGTTGAGCACGACATCGAGAAGAAGCAGCTGATCGACAACCGCGACTCGGACATCGCCACGATCGCCCGCGACCTCGAGAACGAGCTTGCCCGTCTCGAAGGCGAAGGCGCCAAGGCTGCCGACAAGAAGAAGGCCCGCGACTCCGCCGACCGCCAGATGGCGAACGTCCGCAAGCGCGCCGACGCCGAAATCGAGCGCCTCGAGCAGGTCTGGGACCGCTTCAAGAACCTCAAGGTCGCTGACCTCGAAGGTGACGAGGGCCTGTACCGCGAACTGCGCGACCGCTACGGCATGTACTTCGAAGGCTCCATGGGTGCCGAGGCCATCAAGAAGCGTCTTGAGAACTTCGACATGCAGGCCGAGTCCGACATGCTGCGCGACGTCATCGCCAACGGCAAGGGCCAGCGCAAGACGCGTGCCCTGAAGCGGCTCAAGGTGGTCAACGCGTTCCTGACCACCAACAACAGCCCGCTTGGCATGGTTCTGGACGCCGTCCCGGTGATCCCGCCGGAACTGCGCCCGATGGTCCAGCTGGACGGTGGCCGCTTCGCGACCTCCGACCTCAACGACCTCTACCGCCGCGTGATCAACCGCAACAACCGCCTCAAGCGCCTGCTTGACCTCGGTGCTCCGGAGATCATCGTCAACAACGAGAAGCGCATGCTTCAGGAAGCTGTTGACAGCCTCTTCGACAACGGCCGCCGCGGCCGTCCGGTCACCGGACCGGGCAACCGCCCGCTGAAGTCCCTGAGCGACATGCTCAAGGGCAAGCAGGGTCGTTTCCGCCAGAACCTCCTCGGCAAGCGCGTCGACTACTCCGGCCGTTCGGTCATCGTCGTCGGCCCGCAGCTGAAGCTGCACCAGTGTGGTCTGCCCAAGCAGATGGCCCTGGAGCTCTTCAAGCCGTTCGTGATGAAGCGCCTGGTTGACCTCAACCACGCACAGAACATCAAGTCGGCCAAGCGCATGGTGGAGCGTTACCGTCCGCAGGTCTGGGACGTCCTCGAAGAGATCATCACCGAGCACCCTGTGCTGCTGAACCGTGCACCTACCCTGCACCGCCTCGGCATCCAGGCGTTCGAGCCGCAGCTTGTTGAAGGCAAGGCAATCCAGCTGCACCCGCTGGTTTGTGGCGCCTTCAACGCCGACTTCGACGGCGACCAGATGGCAGTGCACCTGCCGCTGAGCCCCGAAGCCCAGGCCGAGGCCCGCATCCTGATGCTGTCCTCGAACAACATCCTGAAGCCGTCCGACGGCCGCCCGGTGACCCTGCCTTCGCAGGATATGATCATCGGTCTCTACCACCTGACCACCAAGCGTGTCGGTTCAGCTGGCGAAGGCCGGATCTTCTCCTCCGTCGCGGAAGCCATCATGGCCTACGACCTTCACGAGCTGCACCTGAACTCCAAGGTCAAGATCCGCCTCGAGGGCTTCGTGCCCTACGCCGGCTGGGAAGCCCCGGAGGGCTGGGAGCCCGGTCAGACCACATTGGTCGAGACCTCCCTCGGCCAGGTCATCTTCAACCAGACGCTGCCCGCGGACTACCCGTGGGTTGAGAACGTTGCCGACAAGGGCGAGCTGTCCACGATCGTCAACGACCTCGCCGAGCGCTACCCGAAGGTCATCACGGCGGCAACGCTGGACAACCTGAAGGATGCCGGTTTCTACTGGGCCACCCGCTCGGGCGTCACGGTTGCCATCTCCGACATCGAGGTGCCCACGGACAAGCCGCGGATCCTCGCCGGTTACGAGACCATGGCCGCCAAGATCCAGGGCCAGTACGACAAGGGCCTGATCGACGACGACGAGCGTCGCCAGGAACTGATCGAGATCTGGAACAAGGCAACCAACGAGATCGCCCAGGCGATGCGTGACAGCCTGTCCCCGATGAACACCATCAACCGCATGGTGTCCTCCGGCGCACGTGGTAACTGGATGCAGGTCCGTCAGATCGCGGGTATCCGTGGCCTGGTGGCCAACCCGAAGGGTGAAATCATCCCGCGTCCGATCAAGTCCTCCTACCGCGAGGGCCTGTCGGTGCTGGAATACTTCATCGCCACGCACGGTGCCCGTAAGGGTCTGGCTGACACCGCCCTGCGTACCGCCAACTCGGGTTACCTGACCCGTCGTCTGGTGGACGTCTCGCAGGACGTCATTGTCCGCGAAGAGGACTGCGGTACCGAGCGCGGCCTGATGACCGCGATCGCCGTGGCCGACGCCAACGGCGTCCTCGTCCTGGACGAGAACGTCGAGAACAGCGCCTACGCCCGCACCCTGGCCGTGGACGTCGTCGACTCCGCGGGCAAGGTCCTGGCAGCGGCCGGCACTGACTGCGGCGACGTCGTCATTGCCGAACTGTTCGCAGCCGGCATCACCGAGGTCAAGGTCCGCTCCGTACTCACCTGTGAGTCCAGCGTCGGCACCTGCGCCCTGTGCTACGGCCGTTCGCTGGCCACTGGCAAGACCGTCGACATCGGTGAGGCCGTGGGCATTATCGCCGCACAGTCCATCGGTGAGCCGGGCACCCAGCTGACCATGCGTACGTTCCACACCGGTGGTGCAGTTTCGGCCAGCGGCGGCGACGACATCACCCAGGGTCTGCCCCGTATCCAGGAGCTCTTCGAAGCCCGTACTCCGAAGGGTGTCGCACCGATTGCTGAAGCAGCCGGCCGCATCACCATCGAAGAGTCCGAGCGCCAGATGCGCCTGGTCATCACCCCGGATGACGGATCTGAAGAGATCGCCTACCCGGTGCTGCGCCGTTCACGTCTCCTCATCGAAGACGGCGATCACGTCAGCGTTGGCCAGAAGCTCATCAACGGCCCGGTCGACCCCAAGCAGGTGCTGCGCATCATGGGCCCCCGTGCCGCGCAGAAGTTCCTGGTGGACGAAGTCCAGGGCGTGTACCGCAGCCAGGGCATCGGTATCCACGACAAGCACGTCGAGGTTATCGTCCGCCAGATGCTGCGCCGCGTCACGGTCATCGAGTCCGGCGAATCGGACCTGCTGCCCGGCGAGCTCGCCGAACGCAGCCGCTTCGAAGAGGCCAACCGCCGCGTTGTGTCCGAGGGCAAGACGCCGGCTTCCGGCCGTCCCGAGCTCATGGGCATCACCAAGGCGTCCCTGGCGACCGAGTCCTGGCTGTCCGCAGCTTCCTTCCAGGAGACCACCCGCGTCCTGACGCAGGCGGCCATGGAAGGCAAGAGCGATCCGCTGCTCGGCCTCAAGGAAAACGTCATCATCGGTAAGCTCATCCCGGCCGGCACGGGTCTCCCGCGCTACACCGAGGTCACGGTGGAACCGACTGAAGAAGCGAAGGCCAACCTGTTCACCGGCCCGAGCGCATTCAGCGACTTCTCCTACGACACGCTGGGCGGCGACGGAGCTCCTGAGTTCCACGCCATCCCGCTGGATGACTACGACCTCGGCAGCGACTTCCGCTAACGGGCAGGGCGGGCCCTTTCGTGTCGCGTTCCGCGCCACGTAGGGACCCGGCCGCCCTGCCCTTGCAGCTCGACGTCGGGCCCCGTCACCACTCTGCTTTTCAGCGGAGCGGGGGCGGGGCCCTTCCTTTTGACCCCGTTCAACGATCGATTGCTGAGCTATGGCCCTTTAGACCCTTCAGAAGGGCCGTACCTCAGCAATGGACGGGAATCCGCGCCGATTAAGGGCTGGGACCCGTCCGTGTTAGACTTGAGACTAATTGTTATTGTGGCAGTGGATGAGTGCGCCGGTCTTAGTTAGACAGCTTGCAGCTGTAGGGCTTGACCAGGACGACGTTTCCGGTTTGCAGGGTTCTTGTGCAACGTATGCCACATTTTCGCATGCCTAGGGGCAGTTCAGGTCGAAAGTCCTTGGACCCCGGCGTGCGGTCCGACTATTAAGGCTTCGCCTCAGCTGCTCTGGAGAGAACTTCAAAGCTCGGGCGGCGAGGCGCAGCGACAAGAGAGCGGCCGCCAACGGCCGCTCCGGATAAAACGGAGAACACGAGAGTGCCTACGATTAACCAGCTGGTCCGCAAGGGCCGCACGCCGAAGGTCAAAAAGACCAAGGCCCCCGCGCTTAACGGCAGCCCCATGCGCCGCGGTGTCTGCACCCGCGTGTACACGACGACCCCGAAGAAGCCGAACTCGGCTCTGCGTAAGGTTGCTCGCGTGCGCCTCAACGGTGGCATTGAAGTCACCGCTTACATCCCCGGTGTAGGCCACAACCTGCAGGAGCACTCCATTGTGCTCGTTCGCGGCGGCCGCGTGAAGGACCTTCCGGGTGTCCGCTACAAGATCGTCCGTGGCGCCCTCGATACCCAGGGTGTCAAGAACCGTAAGCAGGCTCGCAGCCGCTACGGCGCAAAGATGGAGAAGAAGTAATATGCCTCGCAAGGGTCCGGCCCCCAAGCGGCCGCTAGTTCTAGATCCCGTTTACGGCTCCCCGCTGGTCACCCAGCTCATCAACAAGGTGCTGGTTGACGGCAAGAAGTCCACCGCAGAGCGCATCGTTTACGGTGCACTCGAGGGTGCTCGCGCCAAGTCCGGCGGCGACCCCGTTGCAGCCCTCAAGAAGGCCATGGAGAACGTCAAGCCTTCGCTTGAGGTCCGCTCCCGCCGCGTTGGTGGCGCCACCTACCAGGTTCCCGTTGAGGTCAAGCCGGGCCGTTCCACGGCCCTCGCCCTCCGCTGGCTGGTTGGCTACTCCAAGGCCCGCCGCGAAAAGACCATGACCGAGCGCCTCCAGAACGAAATCCTGGATGCCTCGAACGGTCTCGGTGCCGCTGTGAAGCGTCGCGAAGACACCCACAAGATGGCCGAGTCCAACAAGGCCTTCGCACACTACCGCTGGTAATACTTCCCGGACGCCGCCGGCTCGAAAGAGCCGGCGGCGAACGTGCAGTCCATCCGAAAGGGAGACACCGTGGCACAGGACGTGCTTACCGACCTTAGCAAGGTCCGCAACATCGGCATCATGGCCCACATCGATGCCGGCAAGACCACTACTACCGAGCGCATCCTGTTCTACACGGGTGTGAACCACAAGATCGGCGAAACGCACGACGGCGCTTCGACGACTGACTGGATGGAACAGGAAAAGGAACGCGGCATCACCATCACGTCTGCCGCCGTGACCTGCTTCTGGGAAAACAACCAGATCAACATCATCGACACCCCCGGCCACGTTGACTTCACGGTCGAGGTTGAGCGCTCCCTGCGCGTCCTCGACGGCGCTGTCGCCGTGTTCGACGGCAAGGAAGGTGTGGAGCCGCAGTCCGAGACTGTTTGGCGCCAGGCCGACAAGTACAACGTTCCGCGCATCTGCTTCGTCAACAAGATGGACAAGCTCGGCGCTGACTTCTACTTCACCGTCGACACCATCATCAGCCGCCTCGGTGCCAAGCCGCTCGTCATGCAGCTGCCGATCGGCGCCGAGAACGACTTCATCGGCGTCGTCGACCTCCTGTACATGCGTTCGCTGGTTTGGCCCGGCGACTCCAAGGGTGACGTCACCATGGGTGCCAAGTACGAGATCCGCGAGATCCCGGCTGACCTCCAGGCGAAGGCCGAAGAGTACCGCGCAACTCTCGTTGAGACTGTTGCCGAGGCCTCTGAGGAACTCATGGAGAAGTACCTCGAGGGCGAAGAGATCAGCATCGATGAGCTCAAGGCCGGCATCCGCAAGATGACGATCAACTCTGAGCTGTACCCGGTCTTCTGTGGTTCCGCGTTCAAGAACCGCGGCGTCCAGCCGATGCTCGACGCCGTCGTGGATTACCTGCCGAACCCGCTCGACGTCCCGCCGATGATCGGTCACGATCCCCGCGACGAAGAGAAGGAACTCACCCGCAAGCCGTCCTCTGAAGAGCCCTTCTCCGCACTGGCCTTCAAGATCGCCGCGCACCCGTTCTTCGGTCAGCTCACCTTCATCCGCGTGTACTCCGGTCACGTGGAAGCAGGCTCGCAGGTGGTCAACTCCACCAAGGGCAAGAAGGAGCGCATCGGCAAGCTGTTCCAGATGCACGCCAACAAGGAAATGCCCGTCGAGGGCGCTACCGCCGGCCACATCTACGCAGCGATCGGTCTGAAGGACACCACCACGGGCGACACCCTGTGCGATCCGTCCAACCAGATCGTCCTCGAGTCCATGAGCTTCCCGGAGCCCGTGATCTCGGTTGCGATCGAGCCGAACACGAAGGGTGACCAGGAGAAGCTCTCCACGGCCATCCAGAAGCTCTCCGCTGAGGACCCGACCTTCCAGGTCTCCCTCAACGAGGACACCGGCCAGACCATCATCGCCGGCATGGGCGAGCTCCACCTGGACATCCTGGTGGACCGCATGCGCCGCGAATTCAAGGTTGAGGCGAACGTTGGCAAGCCGCAGGTTGCTTACCGCGAGACCATCAAGCGTGCTGTAGAGCGTCACGACTACACGCACAAGAAGCAGACCGGTGGTTCCGGCCAGTTCGCAAAGATCCAGATCGCGATCGAGCCGCTGGACACTGCGGAAGGCGAGCTGTACGAGTTCGAGAACAAGGTCACTGGTGGCCGCGTTCCGCGCGAGTACATCCCGTCCGTCGACGCCGGCATCCAGGATGCGCTCAACGACGGCGTCCTGGCCGGTTACCCGGTTGTCGGCATCAAGGCGACGCTGATTGACGGCGCTTACCACGATGTTGACTCCTCGGAAATGGCGTTCAAGATCGCCGGCCGTATGGCTTTCAAGGAAGCCGCACGCAAGGCGAACCCTGTTCTGCTCGAACCGCTGATGGATGTCGAGGTCCGCACCCCTGAGGAATACATGGGTGAAGTTATCGGTGACCTCAACTCCCGCCGTGGCCAGATGCAGTCCATGGAGGATGCCCAGGGCGTCAAGGTTATTCGCGCGCACGTCCCGCTGTCCGGCATGTTCGGCTACATCGGTGACCTGCGGTCGAAGACCCAGGGCCGCGCTGTGTACTCCATGACGTTCAACAGCTACGCCGAGGTCCCGAAGGCAGTTGCCGACGAGATCATCCAGAAGAACCGCGGCGAGTAGTCCCTAGGACGCATCGCAGCAACGAAAACTCGGATGGGCCTCCGCCAGCGGAGATTCATCTGGTGCAGGCGGCCGGACTCCGGTCAGCTGTAGTCCGGCCAGGCCGGAGTGCGGCCGTCTGCACGAACAGGCTCTAGGCACTAGCATTAGTACCTGAATCTGCAATTTCACCAATCCAAAGCCCCCCAAGTAGACTTACTGGAGTTTCTGTCGCGACAAGCGCGGCCGAAGGGTAAGTCATTTGAAAACGTTCTAGGAGGAACCTGTGGCAAAGGCAAAGTTCGAGCGGACTAAGCCGCACGTTAACATCGGTACCATTGGTCACGTTGACCACGGTAAGACGACGCTGACGGCCGCCATTTCCAAGGTGCTGTACGACAAGTACCCGACTCTCAACGAGAAGCGTGACTTCGCGTCGATTGACTCTGCTCCCGAAGAGCGTCAGCGCGGCATTACCATCAACATCTCCCACGTTGAGTACCAGACCGAGAAGCGCCACTACGCACACGTAGACGCTCCGGGTCACGCTGACTACATCAAGAACATGATCACCGGCGCTGCTCAGATGGACGGTGCAATCCTCGTGGTTGCCGCCACTGACGGCCCGATGGCACAGACCCGTGAGCACGTTCTGCTCGCCCGCCAGGTTGGCGTTCCCTACCTGCTGGTCGCGCTGAACAAGGCTGACATGGTCGATGACGAAGAGCTCCTCGACCTCGTCGAAATGGAAGTTCGTGAGCTGCTCAGCTCGCAGGGCTTCGACGGCGACGAGGCTCCCGTTGTTCGCGTTTCCGGCCTGAAGGCCCTCGAAGGCGACCCCGTCTGGGTCAAGTCCGTTGAGGACCTCATGGCAGCAGTCGACGAGTCCGTTCCGGACCCGGTACGCGACCGCGACAAGCCCTTCCTGATGCCGATCGAAGACGTCTTCACGATCACCGGCCGTGGCACCGTTGTTACGGGCCGCGCCGAGCGTGGAACCCTCGCGATCAACTCCGAGGTCGAGATCGTCGGCATCCGCCCGGTCCAGAAGACCACGGTTACCGGTATCGAGATGTTCCACAAGCAGCTCGACGAAGCATGGGCCGGCGAGAACTGTGGCCTCCTGCTCCGCGGTCTGAAGCGCGACGATGTCGAGCGTGGCCAGGTTGTCGTCAAGCCGGGTTCCATCACCCCGCACACCGACTTCGAGGCTAACGTCTACATCCTCTCCAAGGACGAAGGCGGGCGTCACAACCCGTTCTACTCCAACTACCGCCCGCAGTTCTACTTCCGCACCACGGACGTAACCGGCGTTATCACCCTGCCGGAAGGCACGGAAATGGTTATGCCCGGCGACAACACTGAGATGACCGTTGCGCTCATCCAGCCGATCGCAATGGAAGATGGCCTCGGCTTCGCTATCCGCGAAGGCGGCCGCACCGTTGGTTCGGGACGCGTCACCAAGATCATCAAGTAGTACTTGCTGATCATGGTTATCCTGGCCGGTTGACGGTCACGGAAAACCAAAGAACAGCCCCGCTGCACACGCAGCGGGGCTGTTCTTTTTAAGTTCCTGATACCTTTACAGGAGGGGAAAGGAGCTCACCATGGGCTGGTTCATTTTTCTGCTCATCGTCGTCGCGGCAGTCGTCGTGTTCTTTTGGGCGAAGCGGCACTTCCGCCAGGAGATAGAGCGCGCCAAGCGCATCAACCGGGCGAACCGCAACCAATAACCCTGCGGGGGAGGAACTCAGGCGCGCCGGGCCCGCGCAAGCGCCTGGTACCAGTAGTACGAGTCCTTGGGCGTGCGCTGGAGCGTCTTGAAATCCACATGCACCAGGCCGAAGCGCTGTGAGTAGCCCGCCGCCCATTCAAAGTTGTCCATGAGCGTCCAGACGTAGTAGCCGAGCAGGTCGACGTCGTGGGCTATTCCGCCGGGTGAGGTGGCGTCCACCGCCTGGGCCAGGTGTGCGGCGAGGTAGCTGATCCGTCCGGCGTCGGGGATGGGGCCGGTGACGTGGTCCGGTTCGGGGAAGCTCGCGCCGCTCTCGGTGATGTAGAGCGGCGGCAGGGCCTCGCCGTATCTGTCCTTCAACTCCCGCAGCAGGATCCCCAGATGGTCCGGGGCGACCGGCCAGCCGAATCCGGTGCGCTCGTACTCCGGGAACGCGGCGAGATGGAACGGGATCTTCAGCAACTCCTCCACGGTTCCCGAGGGGGTGTTGACGCCGCGCCCCGTGGCCACCTTCACGGGGTAGTAGTAGTTCAGGCCATAGAAATCCAGCGGCTGGTGGATCGTGGCCAGGTCCGCATCGGAGACTCTCCCCAGGGACCGGAACCACGGCCGGGCGATCAGCGGCGGCTTGGGAAAGCGGCCCAGGAGGATCGGGTCCGCGTAGAGACGGTTCAGCACGAGGTCGAACACCCTGGCCAGCAGCCGGTCCGTCAGCGACCCGGAAGCCGGCCGGACGGGGGAATGCAGGTTCGTCACGCCGACGCCGCCGCGGACCCCCGCCGCCCGCAGGGCCTGCACCGCGAGGCCATGGCCCAGGAGCTGATGGCGCACTGAGGGCAGGGCATCGAAGAGCAGGCCGCGGCCGGGGGCATGGATGTCCATGGCGTAACCGTTGAGCGTGACCGAGGCCGGTTCGTTCAGCGTCACCCACTGCGCGACGCGGTCGCCGAACCGCTGGCCTGCCGCCGCACAGTACTCGGCGAACCGCTCCGCCGTCGAACGGTTCATCCAGCCGCCCCGGTGCTCGAGGGGGAGCGGGGTGTCCCAATGGTAGAGGGTGGCCATGGGGGAGATGCCGGCGGCGAGCAGCCGGTCGATCAGGCGGTCATAGAAGTCCAGGCCCGCGGCGTTGAACCGGCCGGTGCCCGCAGGCTGGACCCGCGGCCATGAGATCGAGAAGCGGTAGGAGTCGATTCCGAGCTCGCGCATGAGCCCGACGTCTTCGGCCGCCCGGTTGTAGTGGTCGCAGGCGACGGCGGGGGAGTGGCCGTGCAGGATGTTCCCCGGCTTCTCGGCAAAGGCATCCCACCCGGAGGGCCCGCGGCCGCCGGCCGCGAGGGCGCCCTCGATCTGGAAGGCCGCGGAGGCAACTCCCAGGGTGAACCCGGGGCTCAGGCGTGCGGCGAGAGCCTGAACTGCTACAGAGTCCTGCACAGTCATGCCCCTATCATCCATTCGATGGCGGTTCAGGACAACGACCCAAGGTCAGCTGCCTGCAGTGACTGCACTGCCGTGCAGCGCCCTGATTCGCTTCTGCCCATAAAATCCGGCATACTAGATGAGTTGTTCAAGCGCTCTTTCGCGTCCCGATCCGGATAATGCCGGGTGCCAGGGTCCAGGTAAGAGACCAAACATAACCCACTCCCCACGGAATTGCGGACGAGTACGTGTGAAAACGTGCGACACGCCCGACCGCGGGGGTCGGTTACGCCGGCAGGTTGAGGAACCCGGATTTTTCCGGATTCAGCTTGTGCGGCGGGTGGTAGTCACGACTTCAAATGCTTCGGCAGCCACATACAACAGGTAAGTAAACAGAGCAGCATTTACTGAAAGAGAGTCAGGCGACATGGCGGGACAAAAAATCCGCATCCGGCTGAAGTCATACGACCACGAGGTCATTGACGTTTCAGCACGGAAGATCGTTGAGACGGTCACGCGCGCAGGCGCAACGGTAGTCGGCCCCGTGCCGCTGCCGACGGAGAAGAACGTTTACTGCGTTATCCGCTCTCCGCACAAGTACAAGGACAGCCGCGAGCACTTTGAAATGCGCACGCACAAGCGTCTGATCGACATCATCGACCCCACGCCCAAGGCTGTTGACTCGCTTATGCGTCTCGACCTGCCGGCCGACGTGAACATCGAAATCAAGCTGTAGGGAGGTGCTGAGAGACTATGACCGCAAACCGTAACGTAAAGGGCCTGCTGGGCACGAAGCTCGGCATGACCCAGGTCTGGGACGAGAACAACAAGCTCATCCCCGTCACTGTGGTCCAGGCTGACTCGAACGTCATCACGCAGCTGCGCAATGCAGAAACTGATGGCTATGTCGCCGTTCAGATCGGCTACGGCCAGATCGATCCCCGCAAGGTCACCAAGCCGCTGGCTGGTCACTTTGAAAAGGCAGGCGTCACGCCTCGCCGCCACGTCGTAGAACTGCGCACTGCAGATGCTGACTCTTACGAGCTGGGCCAGGAGCTCTCCGTTGAGCTCTTCGAAGCCGGCCAGAAGATCGACGTCGTTGGCACCACCAAGGGTAAGGGCTTCGCCGGTGTTATGAAGCGTCACGGCTTCCACGGCGTTGGAGCTTCCCACGGTGCCCACAAGAACCACCGTAAGCCCGGTTCAATCGGTGGCGCATCCACCCCGAGCCGCGTCTTCAAGGGCATGAAAATGGCCGGCCGCATGGGCGCCGTTCGTCACACCACGCTGAACCTCACGGTCCACGCGGTTGACGTCGAGAAGTCGCTGCTCCTTATCAAGGGCGCCGTTCCCGGTGCCCGCGGCCAGGTCGTACTCGTACGCACCGCCGTGAAGGGAGCCTAGTTCAATGACTAGCACTGTCAAGGTTGACCTGCCTGCAGAGATCTTCGACGTACAGACCAACGTGCCGCTGCTGCACCAGGTCGTCGTTGCCCAGCTCGCTGCTGCTCGCCAGGGTACCCACAAGACCAAGACCCGCGCCGAGGTTTCCGGTGCAGGTCGCAAGCCGTTCAAGCAGAAGGGCACCGGCCGCGCCCGTCAGGGTTCCATCCGTGCTCCTCACATGACCGGTGGTGGCGTTGTCCACGGCCCCACGCCGCGTGACTACAGCCAGCGCACCCCCAAGAAGATGATTGCTGCTGCACTGCGCGGCGCACTCTCGGACCGCGCCCGCAACGGCCGCGTCCACGTCGTTGCTGACCTGGTTGCCGGCTCCAAGCCGTCCTCCAAAGAAGCACTGGCAACCCTGCGCGGAGTTTCCGAGCGCAAGAACCTGCTCGTTGTCATTGAGCGCGCCAACGACGTTGCTGCACTGTCCGTGCGCAACCTCCAGGAAGTTCACGTTCTGTACGCAGACCAGCTGAACACCTACGACGTGCTCGTTTCCGACGACGTAGTCTTCACCAAGGCTGCCTACGAAGCATTCGTTGCTGACAAGGTTGCAAAGAACGAGGAGGATGCCAAGTGAGTGCAGCCACCATCAAGGACCCGCGCGACGTCGTGCTTGCACCCGTTGTCTCGGAAAAGAGCTACGGCCTGATCGATGAGGGCAAGTACACCTTCCTGGTGGACCCCCGTTCGAACAAGACCGAGATCAAGCTGGCCGTGGAGAAGATTTTCTCCGTCAAGGTCGAATCGATCAACACCATCAACCGTGCCGGTAAGCGCAAGCGCACCAAATTCGGCTGGGGTACCCGCAAGAACACCAAGCGTGCCATTGTGAGCCTCAAAGAAGGCACTATCGACATCTTCGGCGGTCCGCTTTCATAGCGGAGACCACTTTAACGAGGAAATAAATTATGGGAATCCGTAAATACAAGCCGACTACCCCGGGCCGTCGCGGCTCGAGCGTAGCGGACTTCACTGAAATCACGCGGTCGACGCCGGAAAAGTCGTTGGTACGTCCCCTCCCGAAAAAGGGTGGCCGTAACAACTCCGGTAAGATCACGACCCGTCACAAGGGTGGTGGACACAAGCGCCAGTACCGTCTGATCGACTTCCGTCGCCACGACAAGGACGGCGTCAACGCCCGCGTTGCCGAAATCGAGTACGACCCGAACCGCACGGCTCGGATCGCCCTCCTGCACTACGTTGATGGCACCAAGCGTTACATCATCGCCCCGAACAAGCTGTCCCAGGGCGACTTCGTAGAGGCCGGCGCCGACGCTGACATCAAGCCCGGCAACAACCTTCCGCTGCGCAACATCCCGGTCGGTACCGTAATCCACGCAGTCGAACTGCGTCCGGGTGGCGGCGCCAAGATGGGCCGCTCCGCCGGCGCATCGATCCAGCTCGTTGCAAAGGAAGGCCGTTTCGCCCAGCTGCGTCTGCCTTCCGGCGAAATCCGCAACGTTGACGTGCGCTGCCGCGCAACCGTCGGCGAGGTCGGCAACGCCGAGCAGTCGAACATCAACTGGGGCAAGGCTGGCCGTATGCGCTGGAAGGGCGTTCGCCCGACCGTCCGTGGTGTCGCCATGAACCCGGTCGATCACCCGCACGGTGGTGGCGAGGGTAAGACGTCCGGTGGACGTAACCCCGTCAACCCGAACGGTAAGCGCGAAGGCCGCACCCGCCGTCCCAACAAAGAGAGCGACAAGCTTATTGTTCGTCGCCGTCGTACTGGCAAGAACAAGCGATAGGAGCCTGGACACATGCCACGCAGCCTGAAAAAAGGTCCTTTCGTTGACCAGCACCTCTTTGTGAAGGTAGCCAGGGAAAACGAAAAGGGCACCAAGAACGTCATCAAGACCTGGTCCCGCCGCTCGATGATCGTCCCCGACATGCTCGGCCACACGATCGCCGTACACGACGGACGCAAGCACATCCCCGTGTTTGTCACTGAGTCGATGGTCGGGCACAAGCTCGGCGAATTCGCTCCCACGCGGACATTCCGCGGCCATGTCAAGGACGACCGTAAGGGCAAGCGCCGCTAGGCGCCTGCACTTACGTCAAAGACGAGAGAAGGAAAGCAATGGAAGCCAAGGCAATTGCGCGTCACATCCGCGTAACGCCTATGAAGGCCCGGCGCGTCGTCAACCTTGTTCGTGGTAAGCAAGCGAATGAGGCTCTGGCAATTCTGAAGTTTGCCCCGCAGGCAGCTTCGGAGCCGGTATTCAAGGTAGTTCAGTCGGCAATCTCCAACGCCCGGGTCCTCGCGGACCGCGACGGCGTGGCGTTTGACGAAGGTGACCTCATCATCAGCGAAGCGTTTGTTGATGAAGGCCCGACCATGAAGCGGTTCCAGCCGCGAGCCCAGGGTCGTGCATTTCAGATCAAGAAGCGCACGAGCCACATCACCGTGGTAGTCGCTACCCCGGAGAAAGAGGAGGCTCGCTAAGTGGGACAGAAAGTTAACCCGCACGGGTTCCGACTCGGCATCACCACCGATCACGTATCGCACTGGTTTGCTGACAGCACCAAGGCCGGCCAGCGGTACAAGGACTTCGTTCGCGAAGACATCCGTATCCGCCAGCTCATGTCCACGGGCATGGAGCGCGCCGGTATCGCCAAGGTCGAAATCGAGCGCACCCGCGACCGTGTCCGCGTGGATATCCACACGGCACGTCCGGGCATCGTCATCGGCCGCCGCGGCGCTGAAGCAGACCGCATCCGCGGCGAGCTCGAGAAGCTCACGGGCAAGCAGGTACAGCTGAACATCCTCGAGGTCAAGAACCCCGAGATGGAAGCCCAGCTTGTTGCCCAGGGCGTTGCAGAGCAGCTGACTTCCCGCGTGGCGTTCCGCCGTGCGATGAAGAAGGCCATGCAGTCCGCACAGCGTGCCGGTGCCAAGGGCATCCGGATCGCTTGCTCGGGTCGACTGGGCGGCGCAGAAATGTCCCGCTCGGAGTTCTACCGCGAAGGCCGTGTGCCCCTGCACACCCTGCGCGCGAACATCGACTATGGCTTCTACGAGGCCAAGACCACCTTCGGCCGCATCGGCGTGAAGGTTTGGATCTACAAGGGCGACGTCACTGCCAAGGAACTGGCTCAGCAGGCAGCTGCTGCTCCGTCCCGTGGCCGTGCCGGCGACCGCCCGGGCCGCCCGGGTGGCGCCGACCGTGGTGACCGCCGCCGTCGTCCCGACCGCCCCGCAGCTGAGGCAGCTCCGGCTGCCGCCGAAGCTCCGGCAGTTGAGGCTGCACCTGCTGCAGTAGAAGGAGGACAGGCTTAAATGCTTATCCCACGTCGAGTCAAGCACCGTAAGCAGCACCACCCGGGTCGTTCCGGCGCTGCTACGGGCGGCACCCAGGTCTCCTTCGGTGAGTGGGGCATCCAGGCTCTGAGCCCGGCCTACGTCACGAACCGTCAGATCGAATCTGCCCGTATCGCGATGACCCGCCACATCAAGCGTGGCGGAAAGGTCTGGATCAACATTTACCCGGACCGTCCGCTGACGAAGAAGCCTGCTGAAACCCGCATGGGTTCCGGTAAGGGTTCTCCGGAATGGTGGGTCTCAAACGTCAAGCCGGGCCGGGTTCTCTTCGAACTCTCCGGTGTCAGTGAAGAGGTAGCTCGCGAGGCCCTGCGCCTGGCAATCCACAAGCTGCCGTTGAAGGCACGCATTGTGCGTCGCGAAGGTGGTGAGTAGAAATGGCAGTAGGATCCAAGGAACTTGCATCCGCACAGCTGGACGGTTTCGACAACGAGCGTCTCGTTGAAGAACTCCGCAAGGCCAAGGAAGAGCTGTTCAACCTGCGTTTCCAGTCCGCCACCGGTCAGCTGGAGAACCACGGTCGTCTGCGCGCGGTAAAGAAGGACATCGCCCGCATCTACACCGTTCTCCGTGAGCGCGAGCTGGGCATTCGTGCCGAGGTTGCCGCACCGGTTGTGGAAGCCAAGGAAGAGAAGAAGTCCAAGAAGGCTGCAACCAAGAAGGCCGAAAAGGCTGAAACGGTTGAAACCGAGGAGGATGCCAAGTGACTGAAAAGAAGGACGAGAACGTGACGGAAACTGTTTCCGACGCAGCCAAGGCTGACGAGCGCGGTTACCGTAAGACGAAGCGCGGCTACGTCGTCTCGGACAAGATGGAAAAGACCATCACTGTCCAGGTCGAAGACCGCGTGAAGCACGCCCTCTACGGCAAGGTCATCCGCCGCAACGCCAAGATCAAGGCTCACGACGAAGAGAACAGCGCCGGCATCGGCGACCTCGTGCTCCTCGCCGAGACCCGCCCGCTGTCCGCTACCAAGCGGTGGCGCCTGGTCGAGATCCTCGAAAAGGCCAAGTAGCACCTGCAGCTTTGCTGCTTGTTGATACAGCAGAAGCCCTCGTTCCCCTTTGGGGAGCGGGGGCTTCCGCGTTGCCGGGGACTGCCCAGAGTGGCGGTACCGCCGGTGGCGTCACGCTGGGCAGGCTTTGAGGAGGCGTACGACGCCGTCTGGGCGGGTTTCCGGGGGCCACCCGCGGCCGGTGGGCCCAAAGACTGTCCTGCGTGACGCCGTCGGGCGCTGGCGGACGGCCGCAGCGCATGGCGCGGCGTGCCGGCGCCATAGACAGGCCCCGGCTGGCGTGTGCCGGCGGCAAGGCTGTGATATGGGGATACGCCCAAAACGTGCTAAGATTTTGAGTTTGTATGGCGCCTTTTGCGCGCCGTCATCAACCTCGTAAACAATCGTGCCACGGCATAGTGCCCCCTTGCGCCCCGACTCGTCGGAAACCGCCTGGGAAGCAAATGTTTTTGGCACGGGCGTTTAGGCCTGGTCTGGCAAAATCCAGGCAGGTCAAGAGACACCCCGATCAACCGTTCCGCAAGGCTCATCCCGTAGGAATAATTTCGGTCTGAGAACCAGCGCGACGCAAGGAGTAAATAGTGATTCAGCAGGAGTCGCGACTCAAGGTCGCCGACAACACGGGTGCTAAGGAAATCCTTACCATTCGCGTTCTCGGTGGATCTGGCCGTCGCTACGCAGGCATTGGCGACGTAATCGTCGCTACCGTCAAGGACGCAATTCCGGGCGGCAACGTAAAGAAGGGCGACGTCGTCAAGGCTGTCATCGTCCGTACCAAGAAGGAACGCCGCCGTGCGGATGGTTCCTACATCAAGTTTGACGAGAACGCAGCCGTCATCCTGAAGAACGACGGTGACCCCCGCGGTACCCGTATCTTCGGACCGGTTGGTCGTGAACTTCGCGACAAGAAGTTCATGAAGATCGTTTCTCTGGCTCCGGAGGTGCTCTAGTCCATGGCTAAGATCAAAAAGGGTGACCTCGTTCAGGTCATCACTGGCGCCAAGGCTGAGCGCGGCGGCGACAAGGGCAAGCAGGGCAAGGTTCTGCGCGTCTTCCCCGAGACCAACCGCGTGTTGGTCGAAGGCATTAACCGCGTAACCAAGCACACCAAGGTCGGTCAGTCGCAGCGCGGCACCAAGACCGGTGGCATCGAGGTCGTCGAGGCTTCAATCCACATCTCCAACGTGGCTCTGGTTGACCCCTCCACCAAGAAGCCCACCCGCGTCGGTTTCCGCACCGAGACCGTTGAGCGCGATGGCGTGAAGCGCGAAGTGCGCGTCCGCGTGGCCAAGAGCTCAGGGAAGGACATCTAATGACTGAGACTCTCGAGACTCCGGCAAGCAAGATCGTTCCTCGTCTGAAGACCAAGTACGCCGATTCCATCAAGAACACGCTGACTGAGGAATTCAAGTACCAGAACGTCAACCAGGTTCCCCGCCTGGTCAAGGTCGTTGTGAACATGGGTGTTGGAGATGCCGCCAAGGACTCCAAGCTGATCGACGGCGCTGTCCGCGATCTGACCCTGATCACCGGCCAGAAGCCGCAGGTCACCAAGGCACGCAAGTCGATCGCTCAGTTCAAGCTGCGCGAAGGCATGCCGATTGGTGCACACGCAACCCTGCGTGGAGACCGCATGTGGGAATTCCTGGACCGTCTGGTCACGCTGGCCCTGCCGCGTATCCGCGACTTCCGTGGCCTCAGCGGCAAGCAGTTCGATGGCAACGGCAACTACACCTTCGGTCTGACCGAGCAGGTTATGTTCCACGAGATCGACCAGGATTCCATCGACCGCGTTCGCGGCATGGACATCACCGTCGTGACCACTGCCAAGACCGACGACGAAGGTCGCGCGCTGCTCAAGGCGCTTGGCTTCCCGTTCAAGACCGAAGACTAATCTAGCTACGTAAAAGGTCCGTCCGCGCTGGTCCCGAATTCTGTTCGGATATGCAGCACGGCGGAAACCGTTATGAGGAAGGGCAAGAGCCCACATGACAATGACAGATCCCGTCGCAGACATGCTTACGCGTCTGCGCAACGCTAACTCGGCATACCACGACTCCGTGACCATGCCGTACAGCAAGCTCAAGGCACGCGTTGCCGACATCCTGAAGGCTGAAGGTTTCATTGCCTCCTGGAAAGAAGAAGACGCTGAGGTTGGCAAGAAGCTGACCCTCGAGCTCAAGTTCGGTCCGAACCGCGAGCGTTCAATCGCTGGCGTTCGTCGTATTTCCAAGCCGGGACTGCGCGTTTACGCAAAGTCCACCAACCTGCCGCACGTGCTCGGTGGCCTGGGTGTCGCAATCCTGTCCACCTCTTCCGGCCTCTTGACTGACAAGCAGGCCGGCAAGAAGGGCGTGGGCGGCGAAGTCCTCGCTTACGTCTGGTAACGGGAAAGGAAGAGAATAATGTCACGTATTGGACGTCTCCCCATCACCGTTCCTGCCGGCGTTGAGGTCAAGGTTGACGGCTCTGTCGTCAGCGTCAAGGGTTCCAAAGGCGAGCTGAGCCACACTGTGGCCAGCCCGATCGAGGTTTCCCTGGAAGATGGCACCCTGACTGTCGCCCGCCCGAACGACGAGCGCGCCTCACGTTCGCTGCACGGCCTGACCCGCACCCTGATCGCCAACATGATCCAGGGTGTCACCGCAGGCTACGAGAAGAAGCTTGAGATTGTCGGTACCGGTTACCGCGTCCAGGCCAAGGGTTCTGACCTGGAGTTCGCTCTGGGCTACAGCCACCCGGTTAACGTCTCGGCACCGAACGGCATCACCTTTGCAGTTGAGACCCCGACCAAGCTCTCTGTTTCAGGTATCTCCAAGCAGCAGGTCGGCGAGGTTGCTGCCAACATTCGCAAGCTGCGGAAGCCGGACCCCTACAAGGGCAAGGGCATCCGTTACGCAGGCGAAGTCATCCGCCGCAAGGTCGGAAAGGCTGGTAAGTAACCATGGCGATCGCAATTAACAAGAAGCGTACGAACAAGAGCAAGTCTGCCCAGCGCAGCCGCCGCCAGCTTCGTATCCGCAAGCGCATCTCCGGTACGGCTGTACGCCCTCGTCTGGTCGTCAACCGCTCCGCACGTCACGTATTCGTCCAGGTTGTCGATGACACCAAGGGCCTGACCGTGGCAAGCGCCTCCACATTGGAAGCCGACCTTCGTGCATTCGACGGTGACAAGACCGCCAAGGCCAAGCGCGTTGGCGAACTGGTCGCCGAGCGTGCCAAGGCTGCCGGTATCGAAGCAGTTGTCTTCGACCGCGGTGGTAACAAGTACCACGGCCGGATCGCCGCCGTCGCTGACGGCGCACGTGAAGGTGGGCTGGCACTGTGACCGAAAATAACGAAAAGGACATTCAGGTGACTGAAGCTGTAGCTGCTCCGGCAACTGAGACCGCTGCGCCTGCTACCACCGACGACCGCCGTGGTGGCGCCCGTCGTGGCGAGCGTGGCGACCGCGGCCAGGGCCGTGGCGACCGTGGCGGCCGTGGTGGCCGTGACGGCGGCCGCGAAGCCGAGAAGAGCCAGTTCGTAGAGCGCGTTGTAACCATCAACCGCGTTTCCAAGGTCGTCAAGGGTGGTCGTCGCTTCAGCTTCACCGCCCTCGTCGTCGTCGGTGACGGCAACGGCATGGTCGGCGTTGGCTACGGCAAGGCTAAGGAAGTTCCTGCCGCTATCGCGAAGGGCGTTGAAGAGGCCAAGAAGTCCTTCTTCCGCGTTCCCCGCATCGGCAACACCATCCCGCACCGCGTTCAGGGTGAGGCCGCCGCAGGCGTCGTCATGCTGCGTCCGGCTTCCGCCGGTACCGGTGTTATCGCCGGTGGCCCGGTCCGTGCAGTACTGGAGTGCGTGGGCATCCACGACATCCTCTCCAAGTCGCTCGGTTCCTCCAACGCCATCAACATCGTTCACGCGACCGTTGATGCCCTGAAGCGCCTCGAAGAGCCGGCAGCAGTGGCAGCACGCCGCGGCCTCCCGCTCGACGAGATCGCTCCGCCGGCAATGGTGAAGGCTCTCCTGAACCAGAAGGCAGGTGTCTGAGTCATGGCTAAGAACGTGCTTGTTTCCGACGCTCAGTTGGAGATCACTCAGATCAAGTCCGCCATTGGCGGCAAGCAGAACCAGCGCGACACCCTTCGGTCCCTCGGCCTGAAGCGGATCGGACACACCGTTGTCCGCACCGCCGACGCCGTGACCGTTGGAATGCTCAACACGGTTCCGCACCTGGTAAAGGTAGAGGAGGCGAAGTAAATGGCAGAGAAGAACACCGCCGAAAAGGCACAGGGCGCCGCTGAGAAGCAGAACGCACTGAAGGTTCACCACCTGCGTCCCGCCCCGGGTGCCAAGACCGCCAAGACCCGTGTTGGTCGTGGTGAAGGTTCCAAGGGTAAGACCGCTGGTCGCGGTACCAAGGGTACGAAGGCCCGCTACCAGATCAAGGCTGGCTTTGCCGGCGGCCAGCTGCCGCTGCACATGCGCCTGCCGAAGCTGCGCGGCTTCAAGAACCCGTTCCGGGTCGAGTACCAGGTTGTAAACCTGGACCGGCTCAACGAGCTGTTCCCGGAAGGTGGCGCAGTCACCGTGGAGAACCTGGTCGAAAAGGGTGCCGTTCGCAAGAACCAGCCCGTCAAGGTGCTGGGCACCGGCGACATCACCGTCAAGGTTGACGTCACCGTCCACGCATTCTCGGCCAGCGCCGCAGAAAAGATTGCCGCAGCAGGCGGAAGCACCACCGCCCTCTAACGAGGCGGCGGGGCAGTTGCCCGTTGTTGAAACTCCCGGTATCAGGGGCTCAGGCCCCCGGTGCCGGGAGTTTTTTTCATTTTCCGGGCCCCGCCGATTGTTCGCCGCACGCATCCACCGGTTAGACTCGGTTGTTGGGTTTATTTGACCTATCTCACACGACTTTACTTATTACTCAGGAGGACGCTTGCTTAGCGCATTTGGCCGGGCCTTTCGCACGCCTGATCTGCGACGCAAGTTGTTGTTCACGCTGGGAATCATCACAATCTTCCGCTTGGGTGCCTTCATCCCCTCGCCGGGTGTGAGCTACCAGAATGTCCAGCAATGCTTGCAGAACGGTCAGACCTCGGGCGGCATCTACCAGCTCGTCAACCTGTTCAGCGGCGGTGCATTGCTGCAGGTCTCCATCTTTGCCCTCGGCATCATGCCGTACATCACCGCCAGCATCATCGTCCAGCTGCTCCGGGTGGTCATTCCCCGCTTCCAGCAGCTGTACGAGGAGGGAGCATCCGGGCAGTCGAAACTGACCCAGTACACGCGCTACCTCACGATCGCCCTCGGCCTGCTCAACGCCACCACGCTGGTGTCGCTGGCACGCTCCGGGCAGCTGCTGCCTAACTGCCAGCTGCCGATCATTCCGGACAGCTCGATCGTCACCACGGTCCTGATCATCATCACGCTCACGGCCGGCACCGGCCTGATCATGTGGATGGGCGAGCTCGTGACGGAGAAGGGCGTCGGCAACGGCATGTCCCTGCTGATCTTCACGTCCATCGCGGCAGGCTTCCCCGGCTCGCTCGGTGCGATCTGGAAGGCCCAGGGCCCCGGAACCTTCTTCCTGGTCCTGATCATCGGCCTGCTCACCGTGGGCCTTGTGGTCTTCGTGGAGCAGTCCCAGCGCCGGATCCCGGTGCAGTACGCCAAGCGCATGATCGGCCGCCGCACCGTCGGCGGAACCAGCACGTACATCCCCATCAAGGTGAACATGGCCGGCGTCGTGCCCGTCATCTTCGCCTCCTCCATGCTGTACCTGCCGGGGCTGATCTCACAGTTCAACCAGCCCAAGGCCGGCGAACCGATGCAGCCCTGGGTTGAGTGGATCAACAACAACCTGACCAAGGGTGACCACCCGATCTATATGGCACTGTATTTCGCCATGATTGTGTTTTTCACCTACTTCTATGTTGCGATTACTTTCAACCCTGAAGAGGTCTCGGACAACATGAAGAAGTACGGCGGCTTCATTCCGGGCATCCGCGCCGGTAAGCCGACGGCGGACTATCTTCAGTACGTCCTATCCCGGATCACCCTGCCCGGAGCCTTCTACCTCGGCTTCGTGGCACTGATCCCGCTGGTTGCACTCGTCCTGATCAACGCGAACCAGAACTTCCCGTTCGGCGGCACCTCGATCCTGATCATGGTGGGCGTCGGTCTGGAGACCGTGAAGCAGATTGATGCGCAACTACAGCAACGTCACTACGAAGGGCTTTTGCGATGACGAGAATGTTGATTATCGGACCTCCCGGCTCCGGCAAGGGAACGCAGGCGGAACGCATTTCGGAGCGCCTCGGCGTCGTTGCGATTTCCACCGGCGACATCTTCCGCGCCAACGTCAAGGGTGAGACTCCGCTCGGCGTCGAAGCCAAGAAGTACATGGATGCCGGCGACTTCGTCCCGGACAGCGTCACCAACAAGATGGTGCGCGACCGCCTCAGCGAGGACGACGTCGAAAACGGCTTCCTGCTCGACGGCTACCCCCGCACCACCGCGCAGGTGGACTACCTCGATGCGATCCTCGCCGACGCCGACCAGAAGCTCGACGTCGTCC
Source organism: Arthrobacter sp. 10N43 (assembly GCF_056394525.1). NCBI lineage: Bacteria > Bacillati > Actinomycetota > Actinomycetes > Micrococcales > Micrococcaceae > Arthrobacter > Arthrobacter sp. 10N43. The sequence goes on from NZ_JBFTIA010000004.1 coordinate 220,073, forward strand.
TGCAGCTCACCGCGGACGACGAAGAACTGGTTACGCGCCTCCTGGGCCGTGCCAAGGAAACTGGCCGCAGCGACGACAACGAAGGTGTTATCCGTCACCGGCTGGACCTGTACCACGAGCAGACCGAACCCGTTGTGGCCAAGTACGCCGATCGCGGCATCCTGACCCAGGTGGACGGCATCGGCGCCATCGACGACGTCACCGAGCGCGTCATGGAAGCGATCAAGTCGGCCCAGACCGCCTGAGCCATTCCGGCTAAGGCACTCTTGCCGACGCACTTCTGAAGGGCGCGTTCCGTACCATCGTGTACGGGACGCGCCCTTCGCTGTTGGGTGGCGTTGGCTTTCCTGGCGGCGGCCCGTTCGGGGCTGCTGTGCCAGTGCGGGAGAATAGAGCATGAAGACGTGGGTTGAAAGCCCATGGTGGAGGCCCGGGCTGAAGTGCACCCGGTCCGCGAGAGAAGATTCTGAGGTTCAGATGGCATTCGGCCAGGCACGCACTGAATACAAGACCAACGCCCAGATGCGCACGATGCATGAGGCCGGGCTTGTCCTGAGCCGGGCACTGGATGCGGCCGTTGCCGCGGCCGCCCCGGGCGTCACCACGGCCCGGCTGGACGAGGTCTTCGCCGCGGTGCTGCAGGACGCCGGCGCCAAGTCCAACTTCCTCGGCTACCACGGGTTCCCGGCGACAATCTGCACCTCGGTGAACGAGGAAGTTGTCCACGGCATCCCCGGCGGCCGGGTACTGCAGGACGGCGACATCATCTCGATCGACGGCGGCGCGATCGTGGACGGCTGGCATTCCGACTCCGCGCGGACCGTGATTGTCGGAACCGCCGATCCCGAGGACGTGCGCCTGTCCGACGTCACCGAGGAAGCCATGTGGCGGGGCATCGCCGCCCTGGCCACCGGCAAATTCGTGGGCGACGTCGGCAACGCGGTGGACGACTATGTCTCCTCCGTGCCCGGCAAGCCGCTGGGCATCCTGGAGGACTACGTGGGCCACGGCATCGGCTCCGAGATGCACATGGCCCCGGACGTGCTGAATTACCGCACCAGCCACCGCGGGCCGAAGATCCGCCCGGGGCTGTGCCTGGCCATCGAGCCCATGCTGGTCCGCGGCAGCATCGACACCGCGATCCTCGAGGACGACTGGACCGTTGTCACCACGGACGGCAAGCGCTCCTGCCAGTGGGAGCACTCCGTTGCCGTGCATGAGAAGGGCATCTGGGTCCTTTCCGCGCCCGACGGCGGCGCGGCGAAACTTGCGCCGCTTGGCGTCGTGCCCGTCCCGATTCCCTAAACCCCGGTACGCGGCGACTCGCAGGTTTTCCGGCGACACGCAAAATCCCTGGCGACACGCAAAATCCCTGGCGACACCGGAATTCCGGTAGCGCCAGGGATTTTGTGTGTCGCCAGTGGAAGCTAGCTCTTCAGCTTCGGCTTCACGTCCTTGGTGTAGATCCCCTCCAGCGTTGCCTTGAGGCCCGTCATGGTGGCCTTGACGTCGCCCTGCTGGGTCAGGATCGCCGCGGCGGCCTTGGCCATCTCCTGGTCCGCGCCGGGCAGGAAAACGCGGGCGTTGTCCTGGACGCGGGTCACGGCGAGCTGGTCCATGGCGGTCTTGATCTGCGGGGTCTTGGCCAGCACGGCGCCCATGTCAGCGGACACGCGAGTGGGCATGTAGCCGGTGGCCGCGGAGAACGCCGCCGTGTTTTCCGGTTCCGTCATGAACTTCAGGAACGTGGCGGCCGCCAGCTGGACTTCCTTGCTCACACCGCTGGGAATGCCGAGCCCCGCTCCACCCGTGGGGCAGACGCCGGTCTCCGACTTCGGGCCGCCGGGGAGGTAGCCGACGCCGACGTTGAACTTCGCGGACTTCAGGACGCCGAGCAGCGATCCGGTCGAGGAGATGGTGGTCGACGTGATGCCGGCGGCGAAGTCGTCCGCGGCTTCCTTGGAGGACACCCCGGCCCACTTGTCCTTGTAGATCGAATCCTGGACCCACTGCAGGGCCGCGACCGACTCGGCGGAATCGCACGTGAAGGTCCACCCGTCCGACCAGCTGCCGCCCCATCCCCACAGATTGTTCTGCAGGGTCCAGCCCGCGTAGCCGGCCAGCGCCGGGTACATGTAGGCGTACTCGGCCCCGGAGCTGGCCTTGAGCTTGGGCGCCCACTCGCCGAACTCCTGCCAGGTCTTGGGGGCGCGGTCCGGCAGCCCCGCCGCCTTGAAGTGGTCCTTGTTGTAGTAGAACAGCGGCGTGGAGCGGCCATAGGGGAGAGCCCACTGCTTGTTGGCGTACTGGTAGTCCGCCACGAGTGACTTCTGGAAATCGTCCACCTTGATCTCGAGCTGCTTGATCAGGCCGTCGAGCGGAATGATGTTGCCGTTGGTGAAGTAGCGGAACCACCAGACATCGGAGAGGACCACCAGTCCGGGAAGGGCCGACTTCGCGGCCTGCGAGGTCTGGAACTTCTGCGCGATTTCCTCGTAGTTGGCTCCCGCGGTCACGAGGTTGACCTTGATGTCGGGGAACTTGGCGTGGAACTTCTCGATCACCGACTGCTCCACGTCCTGGGATTTCCCGGGGTGGTTCGTCCAGAAATCGAACTGCCCGGCGGCCTTGACACCGCTGAAGTCGATGTCGGCGGCGCCGGTAGCGGCGGCCGTCCCGGCGGTCGACGGACCGCCGCACGCGGCCAGGGTAGCTGCTCCTGCGCTGGCGCCGGCCAGGCCCAGGAAATGCCTGCGGTCAAGATTGATTGCCACGATGGATCCTCTCAAAGGTACGAAATTCGTTGGTTCTGATGACGGAGATGATGGACGGGAACTGAACGGGCCCAGCGCAGGGGCAGACTCAGCCCGTGACGCTGCCCTGGGTGAGGCCGGCCACGATGTAGCGCTGCAGCGCCGCGAAGACCAGCAGGATGGGGACGATCACGAGGACGGCTCCGGCCATCAGGATGCCCCAGCCGGAGCCATTGCCCTCGGAGTTCTGCAGCAGGGTCAAGCCGACTGGAAGGGTCATGGTCTCGGGCCGGTCGGTGATGATGAGCGGCCAGATGTAGTCGTTCCACTCGCTGACCACTGTCACCAGGGCGACGGTGGCGATGGAGGGAACGGAGACCGGCACCACGACCTGCCAGAGCCGGCGCCAGTGGCCCGCGCCGTCGATTTCGGCCGCCTCGAGGATGGAACCGGGCAGCGTCCTGAAGTGCTGGCGGAGCAGGAACGTGCCGAAGGCGGTGCCCAGTCCCGGGAGGATGATTCCCCACAGGGTGTTCTTGCCGCCCATCCCGGCGATCAGGATGTAGTTGGGCAGGATGGACACCTGCGGCGGGACCATGAGGGCTACGAGGATCAGCACGAAGATGGCGTTCTTGAACGGGAAGCGGACAAACACGAGGGCGTAGGCCGTCAGGACGGCCAGGATCACCTTGACGGTGGAACCCACCGCCGTGACGATCAGGCTGTTCAGGAAGAACTGGCCGAACGGCACCGTGGTCATGGCCGTCCTGTAGTTCTCCAGGTTCACGCCCTCCGGGAGGAGCTTCAGGTCCATGGTGATGATCTCGCCCGGCTGCTTGAAGGAGCTCAGGAGCATCCACAACAGGGGCAGGAACACCACCAGGGTGGCGAGAACCAGCGGGACGTAGCCGCCGGCGATCGTCTGGACCAGGTTGGTGCGCGAGAACGGAGCAGGGCGCCGGGGCGGCACCTCGGGACCGGAGCCCGCGGCGCCGTCGGAAGGGGGAGTGCCCGTGACGCCGGGACCGGGACTGACGGGCAAGAGCGTGCTCACGAGTAGTGCACCTTCCGTTCGACGAACCGCAACTGGAGGACGGTGATGATGAGCAGGATTGCGAAGAGGACCACGGAGATGGCGGCTGAGTAGCCGGCCCGGTTGAAAGCACCAAAGGCCTGCAGGTAGGCCTCGTAGATCAGGGTGCTGGTGCCGTTGCCCAGCGGCGTCATGATCCGGATCAGGTCGAAGGCCTGCAGCGAGCTCAGCATGGTGGTGATGAGCAGGAAGAACGTGGTGGGCGAGAGCAGGGGCAGGGACATGTTCAGGAAGCGGCGGAAGCCGTTGGCCCCGTCCAGGGAGGCCGCTTCCATGACGTCCTGCGGCAGGGACTGAAGGCCGGCGAGGTAGACCACGGCGCAGTAGCCGAGGTTTTTCCAGATGTAGACGACGATCACCATGACCAGGGACAGTTGGGGATCGTTGATCCACTGCGGGCTGGCCTGGCCGATGCTGCGCAGCAGCCATGCCAGGACTCCATACCCCGGGTCGAAGATGAAAAGCCAGACGAGGCCGACGCCCACGCCGCTCAGTACGTAGGGCGCGAACACCGCCGAGCGGGCAAATGTGGTGCCGCGTACTTTGGAATTCAACGCCAGGGCCACCAGAAGGCCCAGCACCATGGACCCGCCGACGGTGACCACGGTGAAGACGGCGGTGGTGCCCAGGACCTTCGCGGCGTCGGGGCTGGTGAAGAACGTGGCGTAGTTGCCCAGGCCCACCACGGTGGCGGAATCGGAACCGAGGGTCCAGTCCAGTGTGGAGTAGTAGATGTTGTTGATCAGCGGCAGGTACGTGAACACCGCGATCAGCGCGAGGTTGGGCAGGGCGAGGGCCAGGAAGACGAAGAAGTCCCTGCGGGTTCGGCCCGACCAGCGGGGCCGCTGCGGATGGGCGGTGCGGGCGTGGGCGACGGCGGTCGGCCGGTCAGCCAGTTGTCTTGTCATTCGGGTCTCTAACGGATCCGGGCCGGCCAAAGGCAGCAGGCGGATTGGTGGGGGTTCAGGGGTGGGGGTACAGGCAGGGGGTCCAGTCACACTTCACCACAGGCCAGAGGCGTGAAATCCCGCATCTGGGCCGTCCCGGAAATTGTTGCCGGAGGCTTCTGCGGCCGTTCACAGCAAGTTCGCCGAAGGATTCCATAACGTTTGTTTTGCGGGGGAGCGCACAATGGAGCCATGACAGCAACAGGGGCGATCACCGACGTCGCCGGGATCCGGGTAGGACACGTCCAGAAGACAGGCGACGGCTGGCTGAGCGGGGTGACGGTCATTCTTCCGCCGCCCGGCACGGTGGGCTCCGTCGACGTCCGCGGCGGCGGCCCCGCAACGCACGAGACGGACTCGCTGGATCCCACCACATTGTCCTCGAACGTGGACGCCGTAGTCCTGACCGGGGGGAGCGCCTACGGCCTGGCAACGGCGGGCGGGGCCATGCGCTGGTGCGAGGAGAACGGCCGAGGGTTCGCCGTCCCGGGCGGCCTCGTTCCGATCGTTCCCGCGGCCGCAATCTTCGACCTGGGCCGCGGCGGCGACTTCGCGGCCCGCCCCGGCGAGGAGATGGGCTACGCGGCCACAGTGGATGCCGCGTCCCGCCAGGAAGGGCACGACGTCGAACGCGGCAACGTCGGCGCCGGCACGGGAGCAGCAATCGGCCGTGGCACCTACAAAGGGGGAGTGGGCACAGCCTCCCTCACCCTGGACAATGGGGTCACAGTTGGCGCCATTGCAGTGGTCAACGCGCTGGGGCTACCTTTTGGCACATCGGGCGAGCCAGAAACAGGAGCGAGCACGCGGAGGGTTTCGGATTTGCCGCCCTTGAACACCACTCTGGTCGTCGTGGCGACTAATGCCGTCCTGGACACGTCCGACTGCAAGCGCACGGCCTCGGCCGCCCACGCCGGACTGGCCCGGGCCCTGAACCCCAGCCACACCCTTGCCGACGGAGACACCGTGTTCGCGCTGGCGACGGGCGCCGTCGCGCTTGACCGCAGCACCCCGACGGCCCGGCAGATAAGCCTCATTACGCTGCAGAGCGCAGCCGCCGACGTCGTCCGGCTGGCCATCCTCGACGGGATCGCACAGGCGGAGGCGGTGACGACGGCGGCGGGCACGCTAGGTGCGTACGGACGCTGAGTGCGCTACGATGGCTGGATTTAACTCTCGATTTAACAATCTCGCCGCAATGGCGTAGTGTTGTCTGTTGGTTGTCTGCCCCGTTGTGCCCTTTTGTGGTCGGGTGGCACCAACCAACCAATCAAAAACGTCCGCGGTCATGACCGGTGCAAACCGGGAGGCTGCGGCAACAACAGTTAGCGGAGGGTATGGCCAAGAAGGACGGGGTCATTGAGATCGAGGGCGTTGTGACCGAGGCGCTGCCTAACGCGATGTTTCGCGTTGAGCTCACCAACAAGCACATCGTTCTGGCACACATCTCTGGAAAGATGCGCCAGCACTACATCAGGATCCTCCCCGAGGACCGCGTAGTGGTGGAGCTGAGCCCTTACGACCTGACACGTGGTCGTATCGTCTACCGCTACAAGTAAACACTGGGCGGCCAGGGCAATAGCCAAGGGCCGGTCCAGCTGACCAACTGCAACACGCAAAGGAACGCCATGAAGGTCAAGCCGAGCGTCAAGCAGATCTGCGAAAAGTGCAAAGTGATCCGCCGTAATGGCCGGGTCATGGTGATCTGCGAGAACCCGCGCCACAAGCAGCGCCAGGGCTAATTTCCTTCACAGGAAATCCTGGGTTGCTAACCCACGCAAGTAAATAAAGGCAGCACAAGCTGAATTGGGACGTATGGGCCCGGACAGCTAACCCCTGGTCGGAGGCTGGGGCCGCACTGAAAGTGCGGGTGTACTGCCTACGACCTCCGGTTTATACAAGGAGTACTGCCAATATGGCTCGTCTCGCTGGCGTAGACATTCCCCGCGAAAAGCGGCTGGAAATTGCGCTTACTTACATCTACGGCGTGGGCAAGACCCGTGCACACGAAACCCTGGCTGCTACCGGCATCAGCGCTGACGTTCGGGTCAAGGACCTGACCGACGCACAGCTGGTTGAGCTGCGTGACTACATTGAAGGCAACTACAAGGTTGAGGGTGACCTTCGCCGCGAGGTAGCCGCTGACATCCGCCGCAAGGTTGAGATCGGCAGCTACGAAGGCCTGCGTCACCGCAAGGGCCTGCCCGTACGCGGACAGCGTACGAAGACCAACGCCCGTACCCGCAAGGGCCCGAAGCGTACCGTCGCCGGCAAGAAGAAGGCCCGTTAATCCCTGAGGGATTAACTCGGTTTTCCCCCGATAACTTTCTGTAGGAGAAAAAATGCCCCCGAAGACTCGTGGCGCGGTTCGCAAGCCGCGTAAGAAGGACAAGAAGAATATCGCGCTGGGCCAGGCGCACATCAAGAGCACCTTTAACAACACCATCGTGTCCATCACGGACCCGAGCGGTGCTGTCATCTCCTGGGCTTCGTCCGGTGAGGTTGGCTTCAAGGGCTCGCGTAAGTCCACCCCGTTCGCTGCCCAGATGGCCGCCGAAGCCGCCGCAAAGCGTGCACAGGAGCACGGCATGCGCAAGGTTGACGTGTTCGTCAAGGGACCGGGTTCCGGACGCGAAACCGCCATCCGTTCGCTGCAGGCCGCTGGCCTCGAGGTTGGCTCCATCCAGGACGTCACCCCCAGCGCCCACAACGGCTGCCGTCCGCCGAAGCGCCGCCGCGTCTAAGGCTTTCCAGCGCCCAGGAGCTTGCCCGGACCCTTAACGGTCCGGGCAGGCCCGGCCGCGTTAAGTCTTCAGACCGATCTTTCCACCACCTGTGTTGCGTCATATAGCGGATGCTCGCCGAAAGGAAACCTAAGTGCTCATTGCACAGCGCCCCACCCTCTCCGAAGAGGTCGTCTCCGAAAACCGCTCCCGGTTCATCATCGAACCGCTGGAGCCGGGCTTTGGTTACACCCTCGGAAACTCCCTCCGCCGTACCCTGCTCTCCTCCATCCCCGGTGCCTCTGTAACGAGCATCCGGATCGATGGCGTGCTGCATGAGTTCACCACGGTTCCGGGTGTCAAGGAAGATGTCACTGAGATCATCCTGAACATCAAGAACCTGTCGGTTTCCTCCGAGCACGACGAGCCGGTTGTTGCTTACCTGCGCAAGCAGGGCCCGGGAGTCGTCACCGCCGCGGACATCGCTCCGCCGGCCGGCGTCGAATTCCACAACCCGGATCTGCACATTGCCACGCTGAACTCGAAGGGCAAGTTCGAACTCGAACTGACCATCGAGCGCGGTCGCGGCTACGTTTCGGCAGCTCAGAACAAGTCCGGCGATTCCGAGATCGGCCGCATCCCGGTCGACTCGATCTACTCGCCGGTCCTGAAGGTTACTTTCCGCGTGGAAGCTACCCGTGTTGAGCAGCGCACTGACTTCGACAAGCTCATTGTCGACGTCGAGACCAAGCAGGCAATCGCCCCGCGCGACGCCGTTGCTTCGGCAGGTACCACCCTGGTGGAACTGTTCGGTCTGGCCCGCGAGCTGAACACCGCAGCTGAAGGTATCGAGATCGGTCCGTCGCCGACGGACGCTGCCCTGGCAGCGGACATGGCTCTGCCGATCGAGGATCTGGACCTGACGGTCCGTTCCTACAACTGCCTCAAGCGTGAGGGCATCCACACCGTGGGTGAACTCGTTGCCCGCTCCGAGGCTGACCTCATGGACATCCGCAACTTCGGCGCGAAGTCCATCGATGAGGTCAAGGCCAAGCTGGTCGAACTGGGCCTGTCCCTCAAGGACTCCCCTCCCGGTTTCGATCTTGCAGCACGTGCCGCAGCCATCGAAGAGGACGACGCCGCGTTCAGCGACGACGAGCTCTAACCAACAGATCTTGGCCGGCTGGCTGGATGCACCATGGTGTGCGCAGCCCAACGGCTTCCATATGAGGAGAAACTATTATGCCTACCCCCGCTAAGGGTCCGCGCCTCGGAGGCGGAGCGGCTCACGAGCGTCTTATGCTCGCGAACCTGTCCGCCGCACTTTTCGAGCACAAGCGGATCACCACCACGGTGACCAAGGCCAAGCGCCTGAAGCCGTACGCCGAGCGCCTGGTGACTTTCGCCAAGCGTGGCGACCTGGCTTCCCGCCGCCGTGTACTCGGCCTGATCAGCAACAAGGGCGTCGTCCACGAGCTGTTCACCGACATTGCACAGGCAGTGGAGAACCGCGATGGCGGCTACACCCGCATCACCAAGATCGGCAACCGCAAGGGCGACAACGCTCCCATGGCTGTCATCGAACTGGTTCTCGAGCCGGTTTCCGCGAAGCAGGCCGTTGTAGCCGAGGCTACCTCCGCTGCCAAGAAGGACGCAGAGAAGAAGGACGCCGCCAAGGCCGAAGCAGCTCCGGTTGCCGAGACCGAAGAGGCTCCCGAGGCTGAGGTCGTTGAGACTGAAGCCGTAGCAACCGAAGAGGCTCCGGCCGCTGAGGAAGCAGCCGTCGAGTCCGAGAAGGACGCGAAGTAATTCGCTAAAACCTTCTTATAGACTTAAGTCTATGAACGAGCTCAAACCCGCTGCCCCCGTCTTGGGGGGCGGCGGGTTTTTGCGTATCCGGATGGATGTGGCGTACGACGGCGGCCCCTTCAGCGGGTGGGCGGTGCAGCCTGAACTGCGCACGGTCCAGGGCGTCCTGGAGGAGGCCCTCGAACTGTTGATCCGCCGCCCCGTCCGGGTCACGGTGGCCGGCCGCACGGACGCCGGCGTGCACGCCCGCGGCCAGGTGGTCCACCTGGACCTGACCGAGGCGGAGTGGCTGGGCCTGAACCGGGGCGCTGAACTGGATCCCGCCGTCGCCCTGCTCCGCCGTATCCGCGGCGCCCTGAGCCGGGGCCTGGGGGACCTCAGCGGGGCGATCGAGGTGCACAGGGTGAGCGTGGCGCCCGTTGGGTTCGATGCCCGCTTCTCGGCCCTCTGGCGACGCTATTCGTACCGGATCGCGGACGGCCCCGCGCTGTGGGATCCGCTGGGCCGCGCGTTGACTCTCTGGCACAAGGTCCCGCTGGACGTCGGGCTCCTCAACGAGGGCGCCGCGCGGCTGCTGGGGCTCCAGGATTTCCGCTCGTACTGCAAGCCCCGCGAAGGCGCCACGACCATCCGTGAACTGCAGCGCTTCGAATTCGCGCGCGGCACCGACGGGGTCATCGTCGCAACCGTCCAGGCCGACGCGTTCTGCCACAACATGGTCCGGTCCCTGGTGGGCTCGGCGCTGTACGTCGGGGAGGGCGTGGAGGCCGCGGGCTGGCTCTACGACCGGCTGCTCGCCCGGCAGCGCGACGCCAAGTCCGTGCTGGCTGCCCCGCATCCGCTGGTGCTTGAGGAAGTGGCCTACCCAACGGACAGCGGCCTGCTGGCCCGCGCCGAACTGACCCGGGCACTGCGCGCCTAAGACCGCCGGTCTTCCCCAGTTTCGACGACACGAGACCGCTGGAAGGCGGCGGTTCGGAGCGACACGTCGGCCGGGGCTTCCGAAGGTGGGGAAACTCCGGCGCAGCCGGCAGCTGGTGACGGCGAACGTAACGCTAGGAGGCGGCCGGGTGCCCGTCGGCGGGAAGCTCAAGTGTGAACGTGCTGCCGTGTCCGGGCCGGGTGCGGCAGGAGATGGATCCGCCGTGCCGTTCCATGATGGCTTTGGTGATGGACAGTCCCAGGCCCGCGCCGGGAATGGAACCGTCGCGAACGGCCGGGCTGCGGAAGAAGCGGGTGAAGACGCGGTCGGCGTCGGCGGCTGTCATGCCCATCCCGGTGTCCTCGACGTGGAGGCGCACCAAGCCGTCGCCGGTAGTGGCGGAGACCCGCACCGATCCGCCGTCGGGTGAGTACTTGATCGCGTTTGAGACGAGGTTGTCCAGGGCCTGGCTGATCCGGAGCGGATCCACGTGCGCCCAGAGCGGGCCCCGCACTTCCATGGCGAGGGAGACGCGGGACGCCTGGGCGTGGGGCTGCGCCGAGCCGAGGCTCGCCTCCACCAGCCCGGCGAGGTCGGTCCTGCGGGGGTGGACATGGAGGGCGGCGCTGGCGGACATGAGCAGGTCCGACACCAGCGCCAGCAGCCGTTCCGCGTTGCGCTGCGCCACTTCGACGCGGCGCACCACCGGGCTGTCCAGGCCCTCCGTGTCGGCGAGCACCAGATCCAGGTTGCCAATGATCGAGGTCAGCGGCGTGCGGAACTCGTGGGAGACAGTGGAGACCACCTCGTCTTTCGCCGCGAGGGCGTCCACCAGGCCGGTGACCTCATTGAAGACCACCACAGCGCCTCGGAAGTCATCGGCGTCGTCCTTCAGGGGCCGGGCCCCCGTTGAGACGACCCGGCTGGCCGGCCCCTCGCCGAAGCAGACCAGGTAATCGGCGAAGGACTCGCCGCCCAGCGCCCGGCGGATAGGGCGGCGCTCCAGGGGCAGCGGCGTGTTTCTGTCCTGCCCGGTCAGCACGAGCCGGCCTTCTTCTTCCGGCACTGCGTCCAATGGCGACGCCGACGGCGGGTGCGCAGCCGCCGGCACGGCCACCGGCGCGGCCGCGGTGGGGTGGGGCGCGGAGGCCGCGGACTCCTCCAGCTGGGCCTGCCAGCTGTTGGTCAGCAGGCGGCGGCCGTCGGCGTCCACTGCCACGATCCCGACGTCGACGGTGTCAAGAATCGTATTCAGAAGCCGCTCACGCTCGCGGCTGTCCGCAAGCAGGACTTCCAGTTCGGCTTCCTTGGACTTGATCCGCCACTGCTCGTGCCGCAGCCGCGCTCGGGCGAAACGCATGGCCAGGGAGACCGCAAGCATCATCAACGGCACCAGCACGGCGTCGGCGATGCGGGCCGCAACCGGTGCACCCCGGTCCGCAAGGAGCCAGGGCGCGGCGGCCAGCAGCGGGACCGTGAAGCTGAGCCAAAGGCTCGCGGGTGCGGACAGGCTGGACGCCGAAATCCACACCACGGGCAGCACAGAGAGCACACCGGGATCCGGCAGGCCAGCCGAACTGCCGTCACGAAGGAGCCCGATCGCGACCAGGTCCAGGACGGGGATGGCGAGCGGCGCCAACCGCCCGAGGCGCTGCCAGGGAACGGCGACGCAGGCCACCAGGAGCGCGGCCTGCAGGCTCAGTGCATACCGACACAAGGTGCTGTCCGTAAGTCCGGGCCAGGCGGCGGGGGCAGCGAATACGACGGAGGCCATCATCACTGCCAGCGGCAACTGGCACACAAGGACCCGGGCGCGCGGCCCCAGGGCCTTGCCGTATCGATCCACACCGCGGATCAGCCGCTGTCTAAGCAAAGACGCCGCGCTCCCTTCCCGTTGACCCATTTTTACACCTTGTGTCACGCAAAATTGACACAAATCGAAGTTTTACCATTTGTCTTAGCTGGCAGCGCAGAATTTGCCCCGTAGGGTGGGTATTCTGACAATGCCGGCTGGGGCCGACGGGATCAGTGTTGCCGCCGCATCCGCGGGCGGCAACGTAGCGTGCCACGTGAGGGGGGGCCATGACCGACCTTGGAGTCGCCGTCGTCGTAGAAGACGACGAGGATGTTCGGAACCTTGTCGAAGCCGTATTGAGCCAGGCGGGTTTCGAAGTTCATTCCGCGGCCGGCGGCCGGGAAGGCGTCGACGTCGTCAGGGCGCAAGAGGCGAACGTGGTCACCCTGGATGTCGGGCTGCCCGATATCGACGGTTTCGAGGTGCTGCGCCGGATCCGGCAGTTCAGCGACGCATATGTGGTCATGTTGACGGCGCGCACCGATGAACTCGACACCTTGACGGCATTTCACACCGGAGCCGATGACTTCCTGGCGAAGCCTTTCCGGCCCCGCGAATTGCGCGCCCGCGTGGGCGCCATGATGCGCCGGCCCCGGTACGACATCCGGGCCGGGCAGGCATCCAATCCTGAGGCTCCCGCCGCCGTGGAAGCGACCCTCAGTCCCGTGCTGCGCCACAACGGGCTGGACCTGAACCCCGAGACGCGGACCGTAAGCGTCGACGGCGTGGCTGTCAGCCTGACGCGCAGCGAGTTCGACCTCCTGCAGGCCCTCCTCAAAGGCGCCGGTGCCGTTCGGTCCAAAACCGAACTGGTGCGGGTGGTCCGCGGCGATTACTACCGGGCGGATGCCTTCATCAGCGAATCCGACGAACGCGCCGTCGAGGTGCATATCGGCAACCTTCGGAGGAAACTCGGCGAGGACCCGGTGGAACCGCGCTGGCTGCAGACCGTCCGCGGCGTGGGCTACCGGTTGGCGCCGCAGCGGTAGCACGCCCGCTCTCGGGCGTGCGGGCGGCCTGACGGGGCCGGTGGTCCGGGTGGAGCTAGCTGTCCCACAGGACATAGCTGAACTGGAGCTCGTCGACCGTTTCGTCGCCGCGCTCGGCAACGTCGCGCAAGAGCACCAGGGCATGGCCCATGTCGCCGGCCCTGAGGGCAGTCTCCAGTTCGCCGGCGAGCTGGGCCAGGCGCAAGCCGCCGACCATTTCGGAGGATGTCTTCAGGCTCAGTACCGCGTCCATGGACCGTGCAAGGTCCCCGTTCTCGAGGGCTGAGGCCAGCGTTTGGTAGCGCTGGTCCCACATCTTGGTGTAATCCCTGGCAAATCCCTTAGCCACGGCCGGGCTGTCGAGTTGGGCACCCAGGTCCTGGAGCGCGGCCGGATCCACAAGCGGTGGCGCCGTCGGAAGGGCTGTGGGGTCCACCGTGGGGTCCGCGAACGGAGTGGGCGCAGCAACACTGGCCGCCGGCAGGACAGTCTCCGGCTGTCCGGGAGTGTCCGTGTGAGCGAGGACGACGCTCGCATTGCTCTCGTCGGGGCTGGCACTGGGTAGAGGCATGGGACCACGCTACTTGCTGATATGGCCGATGCCTTGCAGCCCGGCCTATCCTGCGGAAACCCTGAGGCTTTCCGAAGGGGAACCAGCCACGCCCGCTATTGCCAGCCATGGACTCGGCTGTGATGCCGGCCGCTACTGGCCGCTGAACGTGTCTATTGCGTTGATGACAGCCGGGCCCAGGATGGCGATGAAAAGCACAGGAAAGATGAAAAACAACAAGGGGAACAAGATGGTGACGGGCAGCTTCATGGCCTTCTCCTCGGCCCGCTGCCGGCGTTTGACCCGCATGACCTTTGCCTGCACCCGCAGCACCCGGCTGATGGCGATGCCGTAGGCGTCGGCCTGGACCACCGCCTGGACGAAGCTGCGCAGCTCAGGCACGTTGGTCCGTTCCGCCAGCGCAATATACGACTCGCGCCGGCTGCGACCCACCTGCATGTCCTGCAGGGTCCGGATCAGTTCGTCTGCAAGCGGGCCCTTGCCGTTTTCGCCCGCCCGGGCCATGGCCCCCTCGAAGCCCAGGCCGGCTTCCACGGAGATGAGCATCTGGTCCAGAGTGTTGGCCAGTTCCAGCTGCATCGTCTTCTGGCGCTCCTGCCCCTTGCTGTAGAGCAGGAGGTCAGGGATGAAGTACCCCAGCAGGAACACAAAAATACCCACGAGCTTGAGGATCGGCGTCGGGCCGTTGGCGCTGATCCAGAAGCCCAGGAGCGCGCCCACCAGACCAAGGAGCGGCTTTGTCGCGAGCACCCTGCCCAGCGGCAGCGAGGCGGGGCGCCCGGCGAGGGACAGCAGCTTGTCCAGCCTGCGGATGTACGCCTTGGGCGTCAGCCGGCGCCCGACCGCTTCCAACAGGCCACTGCGCGCCCGCTGGGTGAGTTCGGCGGGGCCGGTGCCCAGGGCGAGCAGCTCCCGGAGGGCGCGCTGTGATTTGCGGTCGACGGAGAGCAGGGACCACACAAGATAGCCGAGCGGCAAGGCCACCAGGAGCATGGCAAGGAGAACAGCAGGTGCCATGGCTGCCTCAGAACTTCAGGTCGATGATCTTGCGCATCCACAGACCACCAATGGTCATCAGGATGACGGAGGCGACGATCATGACCCAGCCCAGCAGGTGCGTGAACATGACGTTCATATAGCCGGGGTTGACCAGCATCAGCATCACGACAATTCCGATCGGCATGGCCATGAGGATGTAGGCGGAGAACTTGCCCTCGGCAGCGAGGGACTTGATGTGTCCTTTGATCTCGCTGCGCTCGCGGATGGTCTCGTTGACCTGGTCCAGGACTTCGGCCAGGTTCCCGCCTACCTCGCGGTTGATCTGGATGGCCTGGGCGATCCAGACAAAGTCCTCGTTCCGCATCCGGCCTGCGGTGTCGCTAAGGGAAGCCAGCAGGTCGCGGCCCAGGCTGGTCTCGGTAACCACCCGGCGCATCTCCTCCGACGTCGGGCTTTGCGATTCGGTGGCTGCGGCGTCGATGGCGCGCAGGATGCTGTGCCCGGCCCGGAGCCCGCCGGAGAGCAGTTGCAGGGTGTCGCCGAGCTGCTGGTCGAACTTGCTCCGGCGCTTGCCGGTCAGGTAGCCGATCACGAGGTGCCCCACCACCGGTGCCAGGAGTACCAGCAGGATCGCCAGCAAAGGTCCAGCGACGACGAAACCCGCGAGGCCCCCGGCAAAGGCACCGGCCAGGAGCAGGACGTAGAAATCGGCCTGGCCCAGGCGCAGGCCGGCCTGTTCCAGCGACTCACGGCTGAAGAGCCGGACCTTGCGGGCCGAGAAGAATCCGTCCACCAGGTGCACGGCCGAGCCGGCGAACCGAGTGAGCTGCGAGTCTGGCTGGCGCTGGACTGGCCTGCGCCGGTCCAGGGGGACGTTCACCCCGCCAGGGGCGAGCAGCACGATCCCCAGGACCACCACTGCAATGAAGAGCAGGCCGACGCCGATGGACAGCAGGGTCATAGACGGATCACGCCCTTCCGGCCGACATCAGCGGCGCGGCAAACACCGCGGGGGAGACATGGATGCCCAGGTCCTCGAAACGGTCGATGAAGCGCGGGCGGATGCCGGTCGGGACCGGCCGGCCGAGGAACCGGCCGTGGGCATCGACGCCGGCCGCGTAGTCAAACACGAAGGCGTCCTGGAGCGTCACAATGTCTCCCTCCATGCCCTGGACCTCGGTCACGTGGGTGATGCGCCGGGTTCCGTCCCGCAGCCGGGAGATCTGGATGATCAGGTTGACGGCCGAGGCGATCTGTTCCCGGATGGCGCGCAGCGGCAGGTCCATCCCGGCCATGAGCACCAGCGTCTCCAGGCGGGCCACGGCATCGCGCGGCGAGTTGGAGTGAACGGTGGAGAGCGAACCGTCATGGCCGGTGTTCATCGCCTGGAGCATGTCCAGCGACTCCCCGCCGCGGACCTCGCCCACCACGATCCGGTCCGGCCGCATACGCAGCGAATTGCGGAGCAGCTCGCGGATGGTGACCTCGCCCTTGCCCTCGGTGTTCGGCGGCCGGCTTTCCAGCCGCACCACGTGCTCCTGCTGGATCTGGAGTTCGACGGCGTCCTCGATCGTCACGATCCGCTCGTCGTGGGGCAGGAAGGAGGACAGGACGTTGAGCAGCGTCGTCTTGCCGGTGCCCGTGCCGCCGGAGACGATGATGTTGAGTTTGGCCTTCACACAGGCATTGAGCAGTTCCGCCATTTCCGGGGTCAGCGTGCCGAACTCGATGAGGTTCCGGACCGTCAGGGGCACCTTGCTGAACTTTCTGATGGTCAGTGACGAACCGCCGACGGCGAGTGGCGGGATGACGGCGTTGACGCGGGACCCATCCTCGAGGCGGGCGTCCACCAGGGGCGAGGACTCGTCGATCCGCCGGCCCACCTTGGAAACGATGCGCTCGATCACCTTCCGGAGGTGGTCCTCGGAGCTGAAACGCGACTCCGTCAGGGTCAATTTCCCGTGGCGTTCCACGTAGATCTGGTCCATCCGGTTGACCATGACCTCCGTGACGGCGGGATCGTCGAGGAAGCGCTGCAGGGGCCCGTAGCCCAGTACGTCGTCGGCCACGTCGCGGACCAGCCGGGAGCGCTCTTCGACGGACAAGGGGACCTGTTCGGCGTCGATGATGCGGGTCAGTTCCTCCCGCGCGGACGTGCGGAGGTCCTCTTCCTTGGTTGCCGAATCGTTGAAACGGGTTCCCAGGCGTTCGAACAATGCGGTGGCTGCGCGCTCTTTGAGGGCCGCGAAGGCATCCACGGGCTGCTGGCCCCGGGCTCGGGCTTCGTGGGGCTCCGTGAAACCCGGCAGGGGTGTGGGGCTGCTCTTTTCGAGCACGACGGCGGCCGGCAGCGCCGCCGTCGTCCCGCTTCCCCGGATGGGGGAGCCGGGCAGCGGTGCGGCGTGCAGGGTGGATGCGTGCAGGGTGGATGCGTGCTGGGTGGATCCGTGCTGGGCGGATCCGGCGAGGGTGGCGCCGCCGGGTGTTCCCTCGGCGGAGCGGAGCCGTTCGGAGAGTTTCACCTAGACCACCACCCGCCGGTGGAGTTTCCTTTGGGCAGTGGCGCGCCAGGCGGGATCAAACCGGTTGACGAGCTGTTTCAGTCCCTTGATGGCCGGGTCCTTGCGCCCGTCCTGGAGCACCGGAATTCCGCGGTTGGTGGAGATGGCGACTGCCTTGGACCGGGGAATGCTGACGTCCACGGGCGCCCCGATGGTCGCCTCGACGTCCTGGACGCTCAGCCCGGACTTGGAGTCGGCCATGTTCAGGACCACGTGGCGGGTCTCGGGCAGCAGGTCCAGCCGCCGGAGGATTTCCAGGCCGGAGCGCAGCCCGCGGATGCTGGGCACGTCCATGGCGGTTACCCAGACGGCGTCCGTGCATTGCTCCAGGGCGGCGAGCCCGATCTCCGGGAGCCCGGGCGCCGTGTCGACCACGACGTACTGGAACTGTTCGGCCAGTTGATCGAGCAGCCGGGTGACCTGCTGCGGTGTGATGTCGTCAGCCTCCTCGGGCGTCCTGGGGGCGCAGAGGGCGTAGATGTTCCCGGGGTGGACGGTGAGGAAGGCTTTGAGCACGAGGGAATCGTGGCTGGCCGAGGTCGAGACGGCGTCTGTTACGGTGTGCTCCGGGTTCAGGTACAGGCCCGAGGCGACGTCCCCGAACTGCAGGTCAAGGTCCACGATCACCACGCCCATGGGCGCGACTTTGCCGAGCCCGATCGCTATGTTGGTGGCAATCGTCGTCTTGCCGACACCGCCCTTGGGGGAGAAGACTCCGATCACCAGTCCCTTGGCGCTGTCCGGCTGGCTGGCGGCCGAGGTCCGGTTGCGGGTGGCGAACGACTGGCAGGCCCGCTCGAGCAGCACCCGGATCTGGGCGGGGTCCGCCGCCGGGCTGAGGATGTCGCGGATGCCGGCCCGCATGGCCAGCAGGACGAAGTCCGGCTCAGCCTCGCCAACCAGGATGACGCTCAGTTCGGGAAGCTGGACGTCGAAGACCGTCGCCAGGCGCAGGGCGTCCTCCACCGGGACATCCGGTCCCAGGATCAGGACTTCGGGCCGTTCCTGGTTGAGGTTCGCGAAGAGCTCCGCCGGGTTCGCGGGATTGACGAATGCGAAGGTCTGCAGGCCGCCCGGGAGGCCCCCGGCCAGTGCCTGGCGGACGCGGGCATCGAAGTCCGTGTTCGGGGAAATCAGGACAAAGCGGCTCACTTGTACACCTCTGGTCTCGTCATGATTCCGGGCCGGCCGCTGTCCTTGGCGTTGAGCGGTTCCTTGCTCAGCCAGATCTTGGCGAATTCGGCAGCGTAGACAATCTTGGTGGCATCCACATCGTTGACGGCGACTGTCAGCAATAGCGACCCGGTTGGCAGCGACGTGTCCTCAGCCGTGGCGGCAGCGCCGGCCGTTGGTTGCGGAGACGGTTCGGTCGAAGGCGCCCGCTGCACCGAGGTCACGAGGACCTTGTGAATTGTCAGCTGAGTGGTTTGTTTGTCCGGTTTGGCTTCGAGCCCTTCTTTATCAAGGTTGATGAAGACCCCGACGTGGTCGCCGGCGGCGATCCGTCCGCCCACGACGCGCTGCGGTTCCAGCTGGAAGGACACCTCCTGGAGCCCCACCGGGATGTCCACCGATCCGCTGGTTTTCAGTTCTTCGGGGGCGATCAGGCGCTCCGCGACGAGCTGTTCGCCGGGGAGCAGGTCGACGGCGGTGACCTTGTCGGCCAGCCCGTCCAGGTTCTTCAGTGCGGTCTTGGCGACGGCCGTGCCCGGAAGTTTTTCGGTGGCGAGGAAGGGCTGGAGGGTCTCCACGGACGTGCCGGCGGGTATGGCTTTAGACACCACGAGAACGTCCTGGGGATCCAGGCCCTGCACGGCCCGTGCGTCGGCTCCTTGCGCGTAGCTGACCACCAGGACGGCTCCGACGACGGCCAGCACCAGGGCCGCGATTCCTGCCAATAAGCGTGACTTCACTGTTAGGGCACTCCAATGGTTAGGCGGACAATTGAGGTCCCGTAGTCCGGTGCTGCGCCGAGTTCGAAGGCGTCGGACAGAGAAACGTATCGGACGAAATAGCCCTTGATGGTCTTGTTCTTGAGCGTTCCGCTCAATGACCAGCTGTAATTGGAAAACCGGTAGCCAGTGACATGGAAGGCGGCAAATCCCTTCACGTAGTACTTGCCGCTGGAGCCGTTACCGGTGGCCACGTCGTACAGCGGGAAAAGTACTGTTTGGTCATTCATCTTGCTCATGTCCGCAGCCGTGCACTCGCTTGGTGCGCTCGCGCCCGTGTTGCTGGTGAACCATGCGCCAGCACTGTTTGCCTGTCCGGCGGTCAGGGTGACTCCGCATTTTGCATCGCTATCGGAAATCCAGCCGAAGCCACCCGGGATCTCGCCACAGCCGCCAGAATCCATGTCAAGGACCTGTTCGGCGCCGGCCAGCGAGCCTGGCGTCAGGTTGAGTTTGCATTGGGCAATCGCCAGAGGCAGAAGGATCGTACCCGTGGACGGCGTCCCCCACTCCACCCGGGACGTGGCTGTTACTTCCGCGCTTGAAAAACCCAGGGCACGGGCGAAGAAGAGGGAAACCCTGTTGGGCGTCTTACCTGCTTCCTGGGCCCCCACCGTGACTTTCACCGTGCGGGCGGTTTTGTCCAGGACGAGGTCAGCGATGTTGCTCGCGCCGTCGCCGGCGTTGCCGTTGGCGAGGCTTCGGGCGAGTGTGGAAGTGGTGGAGCAGTCGGCGTCGTTGATGTCGCGGGCACATTTCTGGGCAATGGCAATGGCCGCGGCATCGGCCCCGTTACGCAACTGGGTCCGTTCTGCATAGAGGACCCCCGTGTCGACGGCGAGGGCTGCGAAACCCAAGAGGACCACCACTAGGATCGCGACCAGCACGCTGACCGCGCCGCGCTCGCCGTTTCTATCCGCGCTCACCTTGCCTAGCCGCCGCATACCATCACTCCCTTGCCTTGCATCGGGAAGGGCCCGGCTATGCCTGTCATCGTGGAGAGGGTGTAGGTGATCGTAAAAGTCACTTGCACTCCGGTGGAACACGTGGCTGGACTGACGGTGATATTGGCGTCCGTCAAGGTGGGCTTCAGAGCCGTGGCCACGTTCTTAGCCGCAGTACGCGCGGCCGCGGTGTCGTTGCCAATTGCCATCACGCGGACGCCCTCGCGGGCTGCGCTGGAGAGCGAAATCTGCACGTTGTAGGCACGGCCAAATTCCATGATGCCCAGCAGCAGCATGACAAGAACCGGAGCCAGGAGTGCGAACTCCACGGCGACGGCCCCCCGTTCTTTTGTCGTGGACATAGGGGCGCCTTTCTACCTGTGGCTTGCCGGAGATGGCCGTGTGGTGGCGGCTCAGAGCCGAACGTGTCATGCAAGGTGCCTCCGAGGAGCGTGACGGCCGCGATGATCACGACCGCTATCAACGAGACCATGATCCCGTATTCGACGGCGGTAGCGCCGCGCTGGTCGCGGCAAAGACGGGCAGCGATGTTACTGAAGAACGAACTCATGAATGCCTCCTGAACGGACTTGCTAGCGGAGAAGTACCTTGGCGGGGTGCTACGCGCAAGTCGACGTAGCTGCTGTCCAGGTCTTACCCGAGACTTGGCACTGCACCTGGCTGAACGTGTTCTTCATCGTGGTGCCGAGGAGAGTCACGGCGACGATGATGACGACCGCGATGAGGGAGACCATGATGCCGTACTCGACGGCGGTGGCGCCGCGCTGATCTCGGCGAAGGCGGGCTGCGAAGCTGGAGAAAATAGAACGCATTGGTGACTCCTGAGCGAGTTGGGAGGCTGGCCCTGCACCAGCACTGAGAGGAACTTAGCAACGGACGACACGCCGACGATTCGCCTTTGACGCATCCTGTGCTAAGGCTTCCCAAACTGCACGTTTCCTGTACATTCCCTGCGCTCATCTTGCGCTTGAAATGCAACATTGCTGTCGCCGGGCCCAAGGAAGGACCCCCTTGGCTCTGGTCCAAGGGGGTCCGGTTTCTGGGGCACGAGCCGCGGTTGGCGGCTTCCTGCGCGGCTGATCGAAGGGTCAGCCGGGAATACGTATCAGCCGGGAGTTCGAGCTGATCGCATTGATCGCTGAGACAAATATCGGACCGAGGTCCGCTCCGTTTGACGCGCAGAAGAAGTAATCCCCGTCGGAGTTCTCCGCCGCCGCGAGAGCCGGCGTTGAACAATCGTTGCTGGCAGTGCTTGGGACCCCTGTGGATTTTTCGGAGGCAGCGGCAGCGAGGACGTCGCGCACATACGCTGAACCGCTGCCGCCGCATCGGGCTGACGTTGCTGCGTTGTACGCGACAGTGACGATCAGGATGTTCCGCGCCTTTGCGTCGGCTGCAACGGCTTTCAGATTGTTGCAGGCAATCACCGGGTCTGAGTTCTTGACGTCGGCAGGATCACTCACCGAGGTGGTTCCTCCGGTGCCCGTCTCGTTTGGTTGACCATCCGTCTCCAGGACAATGGCCTTGCGGGGTGTTCCTGAGCGGGCCGGCAGGCTCCCCAGGTTGTTGGCATCCATGCCAAGCAGATACCGGGCCGCGGCCTTCATGGGCGAGGCCAAATACGTGCCGCTGCCCGAGTGCGCCAGGCATTGCACACCCTTGACGAGTGCGCTGCTGTTGTTGAGCGCAGGCGGTGTGCCTGTGGTGGTGTAGTCATTGGAGAACGGGACGGGAATCCAAGGGCCACTCGTGGCCGAGCCCGAAGGGTTGGTGACGCAGCCGCTGGTGGGGCTGCTCCGGCCGATAGTTCCCAGAGCTACGTACTGCTGGTCCTTGGTCATGGTCTTGAGCGTGGTCTGAATGGCGGTTTTCATACTGGAAAGGTCAGTGTCGCTCATACTGCCGGTCCGGTCGGCCACCAGTGCGACGTCCATGGGGTTCGGTGTCTGGGAGCCGCAGGAGCCCTTGCAGGCATCTGACGCCAGCGAGCCGGTGTTGCCGCTATTGATCCCGATCACGGGCGCGAAGCTGAATGCTACGTCCTTATCGTCGGTCACTGTGATCGAATTACAGGCGATACTACCCCCTGGGATACAGGGGATTGCGCAGATGGTTTCGTTGCATCTGGCGCCGGCGATTGTTCCGGGATTGCAGACGCTCGGAATCTGGCTGGTGACCACAGTCCTGCCCGTACCTGTTGACGCCACCACGCACCAGAAGGTGACCGTGGGTGCCGCTTCCGGGTCGTTGGCCCGGGCGAATGATGCCGCTGCGTTGCGGGCAGCCACCGGGTCGCCGGGGAGGTATGACGCGCCAGCCAGCGCGGCGGCGTCCAGGGCGTTGCTCAGGTGCTGGCGCTCATAGACCAACTTGCCGACGTCGAGCGCCATCGCAAGGGCTCCGAAGAGCACAGGAACCATCAAGGCGAAAATGACGGTCGCCGCCCCGCGCTGCCGGAGTGCTTTGCTGCGCTTGTTCTTGCGGTTCACTGGCTCCTGGTTGCTACGGACGCGACGTTGCCGCTTAAGGAACGATCCTGATGTCAAGGCGTGCATGATCCTCCGGTCCAACGCTGTGCACCCGAGGCCACGGCGGCCGGGCTTTCCATTTTCATGACGGCTTTTGCTTCGAAAACGCCCCCGAGCGCCCACGAATAGAAACCGGTCAGGGACGACTGGGGGTAGCGCAGGCACACGACCATGAGCCCCGGGGCCCCTGCTGACGTGTCGACGGCAAATCTGACTTGGAGCTGGCTGGTGTCCAGCGAACCTCCGGCGCGGTTGGCGGAGGCAATGACGTCACCCTGAGTCACCCCCTGCCTGGCGCTCTCGCGGGCCGCTCCCTGCAGACTGACGCTTTGCCCGAAGGCCATCCCAAAGTCGATTACGCCAAGCAGCATGGACACGAGCAAGGGAAGCACCAAAGCAAATTCAACAGCCGTGGCACCGCGCTCCCGGCCATCCCGAACCGTTCGACGTCCCGTCCTGGACCTAAACATCTGTTGCTCCTTCAATCTTGGGATTCCTGCCCACTCCGGCGAGGTGAGGGATGAATTGCGTGCCGACTAGATGCGTTACCGGCCCGAAAAGGTGGCGATTGCGTTGATAACAGCGGGACCAAGGATGACGATAAACAGCGGTGGAAAGATAAAGAGAAGCAACGGAAAAACCACGGCGACCGGAAGCTTCATTGCTTTTTCCTCTGCCCGAAGACGTCTCTTGATTCGCATCTGGTCTGCCTGGGGTTTTAGGACCCGGGCCACTGAAAGGCCCTGCACATCGGCCTGGATGACAGCACCTACGAAACTCTTCAAATCCCTCACCGTGGACCGGGCGGCCATGGCCTTGTAAGCCTCACGGCGGGTACGGCCGGCCTGGATGTCCTGCAGCGTGCGTACCATCTCTTCCGCCAGCGGACCCTTTCCACTCGTGCCCACGCGAGCCATGGCAGTTTCAAAACCGAGGCCGGCCTCGACTGAGATGAGCAACTGGTCAAGGACATTGGGCAGATCCAGTTGCAACCTCGCCTGGCGTTTTGTTCCGCTGTTGTAGATCAGCAGGTCAGGGAGGAAGTAGCAGGCTGCCGTAAAACAAACTGACAGCAGAGCTGCCTGAGGACTCTTTGTTCCGCCGAAAAGAAGCGCCAGGACAACCCCGCCAAGGGCCGCCAGAGCTTTCAGGCTCAAGAGGCGGTCCAACGGCATTGAGGCCGGCCGTCCGGCGTTCCCGAGCATCCGGTCCAGACGGGACACATAGGACGTCGGCGTGAGCCTGCGTGCAAGACGGACCAGCCAGTGCGGTCCGGCAGACGAGACATCCGCTTGCGGGGCCGAAGCGGCAGCCAGCCTCGATTGGATCAAACGGCCGGAAGCTCTGTCGACGCCGATCAGGGACCAAGCGAAGTACGTCAAAGGAAGGATGATAGTGGCGATCAGCAGCCAGACTGTGGTGTTCATGTCCTCAGCTCCTCAGAATTCGATCTTGACCATGCGGCTGATCCAGAAGGACCCGATGGCCATCAT
Source organism: Arthrobacter sp. 10N43 (assembly GCF_056394525.1). Lineage (NCBI taxonomy): Bacteria > Bacillati > Actinomycetota > Actinomycetes > Micrococcales > Micrococcaceae > Arthrobacter > Arthrobacter sp. 10N43. The sequence continues at coordinate 244,233 of NZ_JBFTIA010000004.1, forward strand.
GACCACGCTGGCTGTGATGAGGACCCAGCCCAGCGCCGTGGTTGTCAGGACCGACATGTATCCCGGATTGACGAGATTGATGAATAGTGCGACGAAGAACGGCAGCGCAATCAGGATGTATGCCGAGAACTTTCCTTCTGCCGCCAATGCACGGACCTGGCCCTTGATCTGAGCCCTTTCGCGCACGGTCTCTGCAACGTGGTCGAGAACCCCGGCCAAATCGCCGCCAACCTCTCGGTTGATCTCAATCGCTTGGCTGAGCCACTGGAAGTCCTCGCAGCGCATCCTATGACCCACCTCGGCCATAGACTCCGACACGGGTCGGCCAACTCTTTCCTCATTGACGATCCTGGCGAGTTCCTCGCCCATCGGAGCCGGCATCTCGACGCTGGCCGTGTGCATGCTCTGGGCGATGCTGTGGCCTGCGCGCAGGCTGCCAGAGAGGGACATAAGCATGTCGCTGAGCTGCTCGTCGAATTCGGCTCGCCGGCGCCCGGTCTTGAAGGAGAGCAGCGCCCTCGCGCCCACCGGACCAATGGCCGCGAACACGACGGCGAGAAGCCAGCCCTGTAGCACGTAGCCCACCAGGCCCAGAACGAAGGAAGCAACCAAGATCAGGACGACGAATTCGGAGGGCCGGACTTTCAGTCCCGCCCCGCCGAGTGCGTCGCGGCCAAAGGGGCCGCCACTTCCTTGTCCGACTCGACGCTCAACGACCGCGACGGTGACGCCGCTCAGCTTCGAAATCATGGAGGAGTTGGACTCCGCCTGAGGCCTTCTCCGGTCGACATGGATGTCGGTGTACCGGGGCCTGAACGCAACGAAAAGGGCGAGAGACACGGCGAGCAGAATGAGAACGGTTCCGGCCAGCAACGCCGAATCATGAGTCATGGTGCTCACCATCCCGATTTGGGGGAAGCAGGGACGAAGATTTCGCCGGGAACGCTGATTCCCAGGTCGGCGAACCGTTCGACGAAGCGTGGGCGGACACCAGTGGGAATGGGCTTGCCGATGAATCGACCATCCTGGTCAACGCCCGCCGCGTAGTCGAAGACGAAAGCATCCTGTAGCGTCACGACGTCGCCCTCCATGCCGAGGACTTCGGTGATGTGGGTGACTCTTCGGGTGCCGTCCTTCAGCCTGCTCAACTGGACGATCAGATGGACTGCGCTGGCGATTTGTTCACGGATGGCCCTTAGCGGAAGATCCATGCCTGCCATGAGGACCAGGGTCTCCATGCGGGCTATGGCGTCCCGGGGCGAGTTTGAATGCACCGTGGAGATGGATCCGTCATGGCCGGTGTTCATGGCCTGGAGCATGTCCAGGGCTTCCCCGCCCCGGACTTCGCCCACCACGATCCTGTCCGGCCGCATACGGAGAGAATTTCGCACGAGGTCGCGGATGCCAACGGCGCCGCGGCCTTCGATGTTTTCCGGCCGGCTTTCCAAACGGACCACGTGCTCCTGCTGCAGTTGCAGTTCCACGGCGTCTTCAATGGTGACGATGCGTTCATCGTCCGGTATGAACGAGGAAAGAACGTTGAGCAGTGTGGTTTTTCCAGTGCCGGTACCGCCCGAGACGATGATGTTCAGGCGTGCCTGGACGCAGGCGTGGAGCAGCTGCGCCATGGCCGGTGAGAGAGAGTCGAACCTGATCAGGTCCTCGACGGTCAGCGGTACGGCGGAGAACTTTCGGATAGTCAACGACGGGCCGTCCACCGCGAGGGGCGGGATGACGGCGTTGACTCGCGAACCGTCCTGGAGCCGCGCGTCTACCAACGGCGAGGACTCGTCGATACGGCGCCCCACCCGGGAAACGATCCTCTCGATGACCCTGCGCAGGTGGGAATCCGAACTGAATGTTGTGCCGGTCAAGTGCAGCCGGCCGCCGCGCTCCACATAGATTCTGTTGGCGCCGTTGACCATGATTTCGGACACCAGCGGGTCGTCCAGGAGCCGCTGTAGCGGCCCAAGGCCCAGGACTTCGTCCACGATCTCCCGGATAAGGCGCCGCCTTTCTTCCGGCGTCAGGGGGACCTGCTCGTCATCGATGAAGGAGCCAAGGGCCTCGCGCACCATGCGCCGCACGTCGCCTTCGTCGAGGCTGCTGTCAGTGATGCGATTGCCAAGACGGGCTGTCAGTTCTTCGGCCGCGCGCTTCTTGATCCCTGCCAGGGCGTCCGAGGAGGCGGCTTGAGGTGCCACGGCCAGGGTCCCCAGCAGATTTTTGCCGGCGGGTTCGGCCGCCGGGACAACGGAAACCGGGGCGGTGCCGGGCGTGTGATCCGGCTGGGTGGGGCCGTCCGTGGCCATCCGGACGACTTCAAGTCGGTCTACGAGACTCATGGCATTTCGCCCCTTCGGTTCAGGTGCTTATTGGCGGCGGAGGACGAATTTGGCCCCAAGAGCGCGATTAGGCTTTTCAACCCTTTCAAGGCCGGATCCCGGCGGTTGTCCTGGATCAGCGGGACGCCGGCATTCGTTGAAAACGGCAATGTGCGGGACCACGGCAGGATGATGTCCACCGGCAGACCAACCGTGGCTTCCACATCCTGGACAGTTAGTCCGCTGCGCTTGTCGGCGAAGTTGAGGACAATCGTGTTCGACGGGGGCATGAGGTCCAGTTGTCGCAGCACGTCCAGTCCGTGGTTGAGGCCCCGGATGCTGGGAATGTCCATTCCGCAAACCCAGACGCCGTCGGTGGCCAGTTCCAGGACGGCCAAGACCTCTTCCCCGAGACCTGGCGATGTATCCAAAATGACGAACGGGAACTCCAATGACAGCTGGTTGATCAAAGTTGTCACGTGCGCCGGCTTGATGAGGTCGGCATCTGCCGGACGACGCGGCGCACACATGGCGTATGCCCCGGACGGATGCCGGCTGAGGAACGCCTTCAGCACCATGGCGTCACTTGAGGCGGCACCCGAAACTGCATCATTGATGGTGTACTGCGGCTCCAGGCCCAGCCCCGAGGCCACATCTCCGAATTGAAGGTCGAGATCGACAATCACAGCGCCCATCGGTGCCAGTTTGGCCAAACCAACAGCCAAATTAGTGGCAACGGTGGTCTTCCCCACCCCGCCCTTCGGGGACATCACGGAGATCACCCGCCCGCGGACCCGATTCTGGCTGGCATCATCGGATACAACCTGCTTGCGGCTCCTGGACGTTTCCGCAGCGTATTCCAATGCCTCACGCAGGAGTCGGGCCTCCGTGTCCGGCGGCAGGACATCGCGGATGCCGGAACGCATGGCGGCCAGAGTGAGTTCGGGTGTCACGACTGCTGCCAGCACGAGCACTACATCCGGGAAAGCGTGCTCCAGGCCTGCCGCCAAGGCGAGCATCTGCTCGGTCCGGACGTCGGGGCCCAATACCATCACATCGATGGGCCCGCCCAGATTTTGGGCCATCAGATGGCCCGGGCTGCCGCCCGCGGCTTCGGAGGCAAGGACCTGGATCTCGTGCGCGTCTCCCAGAGCTGCCGCGAGATGCTGCTCGAACTCAGGGGTCGACGTCAGGACTAGGAAGCGGCTCATTGGAAGATCCCGCTGGTGGTGACGGCTGTGCGTTGGCTTGCGGGTGTCTTCGCCGTCTGTTTGGTCAGCCAGATATTGCCCACACGGGCACTGAGAATGATTTTGGCGGAGTCAGTGGAATTGCGGGCCAGGGTCACAAACGAGGAACCGGTGGGAACAGCAGATGTTCCATCCGCCGTGTTTCCATTGCTGGGCGGCGCCTGCTGGATTGCAGTCACCAGAACCTTGTCGAAGACCAGTTGGGTGCTCATGACTTGCGGAGCCGCAGGATCTCCCTGGGTGACGTAGAGTCCCACGAGGTCTCCGGCACGGAGCGTGCCGCCGACCACACTTTCCGGGGGCAGCAGAATGGTGACTTCCTGCATGCCGGCGGGGACCTCCACTGCACCCGGGGTAACCCGTTGGGACGGGTCCACCAGCCGGCTTGCCAGCAGCTGTTCCCCCGGTTCCAGGGCGACGGCCGTGACCTGACCCGTGAATCCGTCCAGCGAGGACAGAGCGCCGTCGGCCTTGGCCGCATCCGGAATGGACCGGAGCCGGACGTGCAAACGGAGGTCTTCCACAGCGGTACCGGCAGGAACCGCTGAATCGATCACGACGACGTCGACGGGCTGGAGGGATTCCTGTGCCCGGCGGTCTGCATTCGACACGTAATTTACCAACATCAGGGTGCCGGCGATCGCCAGGACGAGCGCAGCCAGCCCAGCGATTAAACGAGATTTCATGACTAATTCCTCACCTCTTGGAAAACCTCAAGATTGCTTGAGCGCACATTAGAGCGTCAGCGTGGGCGCGGCTTGCCGCTGCCGAAACACTCCTGCCGGCTGCCCGGTGTTTCGGACAGCCGGCAGGAGAGCGAGCGGTTAGCGAGGAATTAGGCCGGCGGCGCGAGGTGGGTGGTTACGCCAGTGAAGACGTCGCGGAGGCTTGTCCCGAAGGCGGTCACGGCGCCGATAATGACGACCGCGATCAGAGCGACCATGATTCCGTATTCAACGGCGGTGGCGCCCTTTTCCTCGTCCGAGAGGCGGTTCTTGATTCCAGAGACAAAAGCGAGCATTGAGACCATGAGACCAGTCATTTTCTTATTCCTTTTCCAGAGTTATGAATAGTGAACGAATTTCCAGCAAATCCCCTTTGCCTATTTGCTGGAGCTTCGTTGGAACAACATTTGCACGGCTGTTATCGGCGGCGCAATGAATGTTGATACTCGACTTTTGGAAGGAAAATTGGGGCACCACCTACCCGCAAATGAGAGGTGTACTCAGTTTCCAAGTAGGGGCAGGGCCCGACTACTTGGTTTGATAAGCCGTCTTACTGAAACGTCGCCCGTGGCCGGACGGAGGCTACCTAGGGCAACAGCAAGATAACGGCCAGGCCGGCTGCCAGCATGGAGGGCCCGTAGGCCACTTCCTTTGGCTTGTTTCCGCGGTTTTTCAGCATAATAACGGCCGAGCCGAGGCCTCCGACGACGAATCCCAGTGCTCCGCCGTAGAACAAGTGGGGCCAGCCTAGGTAGCCCAAGTACAGGCCAAGTGGCGCGGCGAGCTTCACATCACCCATTCCGAGGCTGTTTCGGCTGGTCAGGGCAAGAAAGAGGTACAAAACGAACAAAATTAAGGCGCCGGCAGCTCCCCGTAGCAGGCTACCTGCCTCGCCGGACACCCCTGCGGCGACCCCGAGAAGCGCCAGGCCGGCCCCCAGCAGGGGCAAAACCATCCGGTTGGGCAGTAAATGGTGCAAAAGGTCGATTCGCGCCAGCTGGACGCCGGCAACCGCCAGTAAGGCATAGGCGGGGAGCTCAGGGGAGAGCCCGAAGCGCCAGGCCAGCAGGGCTGAGAATACAAAGGTGGCCGCCGCCGTCGTAATTCTCAGTCGTACCGTCAGCGGTCCGCCGACATGGGGGAGTGCGCGCCCGATGAGGAGCTCTGCCAACTGGCCCAGGCACGCTCCCAGGAGGCCAACGCCGGCTATGAAGAGGATCCCGGTTGACGGTCCGACAGGCTGTGCGAGCAGCAGGGAGATGGAGTCGGCGGTGACGGGGTGGGACACGGTTCCTCCAGGGATGCGGCGGGCCGGCACGGGAAAGTCTGCGCAACGAGGGGCAGACAGGATGCATCCGGACACCCCATTTTGACCCAAGAGGCCGCCGTCGGCTATTCTTGGTAGTCGTTGTGCGTGTCCTATCTCGATGGTGCGTGCCCGCTTGAGAATCCGGTTGCAGGATAGCTACTCAACGTGCACATTCGAGACCTCAGGATGACTGGTTACATAGAGCCCTCACCTCTGTTCCGGTAGCGCATAGATAGTAGGTGCACCGTAAGAGTGACGCCTAAAACAAGAACGCCAGAACAAGAACGAGGCAAACACCGTGCGTACGTACACCCCGAAGCCCGGCGATATCAACCGCCAGTGGCACGTCATTGACGCCACCGACGTTGTCCTTGGTCGTCTTGCCAGCCAGACCGCAATCCTGCTGCGCGGCAAGCACAAGGCCACCTTTGCGTCCCACATGGACATGGGCGACTTCGTCATCATCATCAACGCTGAAAAGGTTGCCCTCACCGGCGCCAAGCTGGAGCAGAAGCGCGCATACCGCCACTCCGGCTACCCGGGCGGCCTGACCTCCGTCAACTACGCGGAGCTGCTTGAGTCCAACCCGGTTCGCGCCGTGGAGAAGGCCATCAAGGGCATGCTCCCGAAGAACTCCCTCGCTGCACAGCAGCTGGGCAAGCTGAAGGTGTACCGCGGTGCAGAGCACCCCCACGCCGCCCAGCAGCCCAAGACTTTCGAAATCACCCAGGTCGCCCAGTAGTCCTGGCCACCAACCAACTTTTTATCAAGGAGAATCGTGGCTCAGAACGAAGAACTGACCACCGAAGCCGTTGAGGCTGAGGAAAACCTGACCAGCTACACCTCGGAGAGCGGTGCTGCGGAAGCAGCTGCGCCGAAGAAGGAACGCCCGGCACTGACCGTTGCCGGCGCTGCAGTTGGCCGTCGCAAGGAAGCCGTCGCACGCGTTCGCGTTGTGCCGGGCTCCGGCAAGTGGACCATCAATGGCCGCGAGCTGGCGAACTACTTCCCGAACAAGCTGCACCAGCAGGATGTCAACGAGCCCTTCAAGATCCTCGATCTTGACGGCGCCTACGACGTCATCGCCCGTATCCACGGTGGCGGCATCTCCGGCCAGGCCGGTGCCCTGCGCCTCGGCATCGCCCGTTCGCTGAACGAGATCGACACCGAGAACAACCGCGCCACCCTGAAGAAGGCCGGTTACCTGCGTCGTGACGCCCGCGTCATCGAGCGTAAGAAGGCTGGTCTCAAGAAGGCTCGCAAGGCTCAGCAGTACTCCAAGCGCTAATCCCGCTTGGGGCGCAAAGCGCCCCTCCGAAAGCCCGTTCCGCCACCCGGCGGGGCGGGTTTTCGCCGTTCCAAGGGCCCCTTATTTGGTGAGTTGGAAGTACTGTGCGCCGTCGATGTCCTTGGCAACGAACCGCTGCCTGACCCATTCGACGATTCGAGCTGACTCGCCGCGCCCTTCAAGCGTGAGCGGCGGCAGACCCTGGATCACGACAGATCCCACACGCCCCTCCTCTACCAGGACTTTGAACTGCTCGAGGGTCGGGAAGGGGTCTGTGCCATCGAAGCCGCCGAGTGGCAGCACTGCCCGGCCCAGCTCCAGTTGATAGTTGGCCGCCGACTCTGAACCCACCACGGCTGCCGCCCACGCAGCGGACGAGGGCGACTGGCGGAGGCGTTCCAACAGTGCCGGTGTCGGCACGTCACCGAACACAACCGTCAGGAGGCTTGAGGGCGTATCGGGGGATGAGCGGGACCGGTCGTCTGTCCGAAACCCGAAGATGCTGGGTCCGGCGTTAACTCCTGCTCCTGTGTGAGAGTTCAGAACTGTATTCATCGACCAGGTGACGGGCCCGGTGAACAGCGCGGCCACGATAAGAAGTGAGGACGCTTTTGCCACTCGGGGCCCCGGGGCCCGAACGAAGACTGCAGCGATGGCTAGGCCCCATAGGCAGAGCATGGCGACCGGCATCCACGGAAGCTCCTTCACCGAATAGGCGGCGGTGATGCAGGCAAAGGCCATGCTCACGATCAAGGTGAGGCCGGTCAGAATCCGAATTCTGGTCCGCTGCAGGCCACGAAGGAAGTGCATCAAAGCAACCGCGGCCAGGACGCACAGGGGCGGCACTGCCGTGAGTACGTAGTAGGGATGCACGATTCCCGACATGAAGGCCAGCACAGTTGCTGCGCAGACAAACCAGATGCCGCAGGCCAGGAGAAGCGCGCGTGCCCCGGGCCGCCCCTGGCGCCGCCCCAGATACCAGACGGTCACGCAGAGCCCCGCAATGGCCAACGGAAGGAACCAGCCACTTTGACCAGAGAACTGCGGCTGGAGGAACCGTTGGAAGCCAGCGTCCAGCTTGTCGGCGGTCCCCGCACCCGGAGCCATTGTCCTGCTGGCATCGGCGCCAGTGAGGCGGTCCAACCCGTTGTAACCAAGGGTCAGTTCGATAACGCTATTGTTCCTTGATCCCCCGATGAACGGTCGCTGGGAGGGGCTCGTCAGCTGGACCACAAGCAGCCACCATCCCCCGGCCACGGCGGCCGCCCCCAGCGCTCCCAGCAGGTGCAAGAGACGCCTGGGCAGTGAGGCGCGGGCGAAGGAAAAGTAAGCAACCCCCACGGCCGGCAACACCAGCAGGACTTGGAGCTGTTTCGTCAGGAAGCCCGCGCCCGTAAGAACTCCAGCCAGCAGGAGCCACCGGAACCTTGAGGTCTCCACGGCCTCGAGGGTCAAATAGACAATGCCAATCATCAGCAGCGTCAAGAGTGCATCGGGGTTGTTGTAGCGGAACATCACGGTTGCAACTGGAATGACTGCCAGGAATGCGCCGGACAAAAGTGATGTCGCGGCATCGAAGCGCTTGCGGACCATGCGGTAGAGGAGGTAGACGCTGATGACGCCCATGAGGGCCTGAGGGAGCAGCAGACTCCAGGAGTTGAGTCCGAATATCCGGACCGATAGTGACATGACCCAGAGGCTGAGCGGGGGCTTGTCCACGCTAATGGCGTTGTTCGGATCGGATGAACCGAATAGAAAAGCCGTCCAGTCGAGCGAGCCGGACATCGCCGCCGCTGAATAGAACGAGTTCGCCCATCCGTTACGGTCAAGCCCCCAGGTGTACAGCAGCGTCGTCAAGGCAATGAGCGCCAACAAGGCCGGCCGCTCCCAGACGGGATCCACCAACCGGCCGCGAAGAAATTTGGCCACAGGTGCCGGTGTCCGGTGCTGTCGCCTGACGCCGCGTGTACCGGTTGCACCCGCGGTGTCAGCTGCGACGCGGCTCACTGGGCTGCTCCTTGGGCCGGCGCCAGGGCGAGTGCGGCGGTCCGGCCGCCGCTGCGACTGTCGCGGAATACCCAGACTTGCAACAGCACGAATCTCATCAGGGTTGCGAGAACATTTGCCCCGGTAAGGATTATCAGTTCAAGGTTCGGAGGGGCGTCGGCGTTGACCGTGTGGAGGATGGCCAGCGAGGACGACGTCATGGTCCACGCGAGGAGGAACACGACCAGACCCTGGATTTGCTGTGTGAACAGCTTGACCGGCCCGCTAATGCCAAACGTAAAACGGCGGTTGGCCGCTGTGTTGCCGATGGCGGTCAGCAACAGGGCCATGAAATTGGCCTGCTGCGCACCGAACGGCGCCTGAAGGACCAGGTACAGCAGCGCAAAGGCGATTGTGGATAGCGCCCCGACGATTCCGAACCGGAGTACTTGGCCAAAGAAGCTGGGCCGTCCCGGAGGGGCGATCGGCCTGCGACCCAGTTCCGCATAGATGGCTTGAACCGGGATGGTCCCCTTGAAAAGAGCTCCGGCAACGCGGACCAGGCCACGAAGATCATCAATGGCAGTCTGCTTGATATCGACTCGGCTGTCGGGGTCGTCAATCCAGTCCACGGGAATTTCGTGGATCCGCAGGCCGGAGCGCTCGGCGATGATCAGCATTTCCGTGTCGAAGAACCATCCGTTGTCCTCGATGTGGGGGAGAAGCCTCCTGGCGACGTCTGCGCGGAGGGCTTTGAATCCACATTGGGCGTCGGAGAACTTCACCTGAAGGGTCCGTCGGAGCAGATAGTTGTAGGACCGAGAAATGAACTCGCGCTTTGGCCCGCGGCTCACCCGGGAACTCTGCCCCAGTCTGGTTCCGATGGAAATGTCCGAGTGACCCGACAGCAGCGGAGCTACGAGTGGGGGCAGGGCGGCGAGGTCCGTTGACAAATCGACATCGAGGTACGCAACGACGTTGGCCGAGGATGCGCTCCACGCATCCCTCAGCGCGAACCCGCGTCCCTTGACCTCAAGCCTTCGGTGAACAACATTTGGCAACTGCGCCGCTAAGCGTTGGGCAATAGTCGAAGTATTGTCCGTGCTTGCATTGTCCGCAATCGTAATTTGCCACGTCGAAGGCATTTCTTGCGATAAGTAATTCGCGAGCTTAGTGATGCTGCTTTCAAGTACGGCCTGTTCATTAAAGACCGGTACTACGATTTCGAGCGCCAAGCCCCCAGAGCTAGGTTTCATGCCACGAAGCCTAAACGCATCCTGGAAAAGGCAGTAGGTTTTTGGGGAAAGTAGAGTACAAGAAACTTCAAAACCAAGTAGTCGGCCAACCCGCTTGGCTTGGGTGGCCATTTCCATGTGCCGGGATCGTCACCTCTGCAGCGGATTGATGGCGTGCACCCCCTCGTGTGGCCGGCCATCGACTAAGCTTGGTCCGATGTCTAGATTATTTGGAACCGATGGAGTCCGTGGCCTGGCGAACGGGTTGCTGACCGCCGAGCTCGCCTTGCAGCTGGCTCAGGCCGCCGCCGTCGTACTTGGCCATGACCGCAACACGACCGGGAAGCGGCCGATCGCCGTGGTGGCACGCGACCCCCGAGCCAGCGGCGAGTTCCTCGCTGCCGCCGTGGAAGCGGGGCTCTCAAGCTCGGGAATCGACGTCTATGACGCCGGCGTCCTCCCCACCCCGGCCGCCGCCTACCTCGTGGCCGACCTTGACGCCGACTTCGGCGTCATGATCTCCGCCTCCCACAACCCCGCGCCGGACAACGGCATCAAGTTCTTCGCCCGCGGCGGCCAGAAGCTGCCCGACGACGTCGAGGACGCCATTGAAGAGCAGCTCGACAAGGAACCCTTCCGGCCCGTCGGCGGTGAGGTGGGGCGGATCCAGCGCTTCTCCGACGCCGAGGACCGCTACATCGTGCACCTGCTCGGCACGCTTCCGTACCGCCTGGACGGCCTGAAGGTAGTGCTGGACTGTGCGCATGGTGCGGCCAGTGGCTGCTCCCCGCAGGTGTTCAAGGACGCCGGCGCGAACGTGGTGGTCATCGGCGCCGAACCGGACGGTCTCAACATCAACGAAGGTGTCGGCTCCACCCACCTGGGCCCGCTCAAGCAAGCTGTCCTGGATCACGGGGCGGATCTCGGAATCGCCCACGACGGCGACGCCGATCGTTGCCTCGCCGTGGACCACGAGGGCAACGAGGTGGACGGCGACCAGATCATGGCCATCCTTGCCGTGGCGCTCAAAGCCTCCGGAAAGCTCAAGGACGATGTCCTGGTGGCCACCGTCATGAGCAACCTCGGCCTGAAGCTCGCCCTGCGCGACGCCGGGATCAGCCTGCGTGAAACGGGGGTGGGGGACCGCTACGTCCTCGAGGAAATGCGCAACGGCGGCTTCAGCCTTGGCGGCGAGCAGTCCGGGCACGTGATTTTTGCCGACCACGCCACCACCGGCGACGGTGTGCTGACCGGCCTGCAGATCGCCGCTCAGGTGGCTCTCACGGGGCGCCCGCTCAAGGAGCTGGCCACGGTGATGACCAAGCTGCCCCAGGTCCTCATCAACGTCAAGGGCGTGGACCGCACCCGTGTGAAAGGCGATGAAGTAGTCGCAGCGGCCGTTTCCGTGGCCGAAACAGAACTCGGCGACACCGGACGCGTCCTCTTGCGGCCCTCCGGTACCGAGCCGGTGGTGCGCGTGATGGTGGAAGCCGGAGACCACGAAACCGCCCAGGGCGTCGCGGAGCGGCTGGCCCAGGTGGTCCGGACCGAACTGGCCCTGGCGCTCGTCCCCGAATAGCCCCGGCCCCGAATAGCCCCGTCCGGAATAGCCCGGCCCCGAATCGTTAGCCTGCGGGTCCGTGGGCGCGTCGCAGTGGCCGGCGCCGCCGGGGTTCCCACGTTTCCCGGCGGCCGACGGCGTGTCGGCCGGTTGCGCCGGAGTGTCCCGGCGCCGTGGTGCCAAAGGTGGGAAAATCCGGCGCGGTCTTACGCCCAGGCAGACCTAGGACTCAGGCTTAGGACCTTGAGCCAGGCCCTACAAATACGCCGGCGCCGGCTCCAGGCCGAAGTACTCCTCCAGCGTGCCGATGCCGCGGGTGGACATGTCCATGGCCGCCTCGGTGCCGATGAAGCGCAGGTGCCAGGGCTCGTAGTAATACCCGGTGATTTCGTGCAGCATCCACGGGTAGCGGACCACGAAGCCGAAGCGGTGGGCGTTCGCCTTGGCCCAGATCGCCGCCGGCCGGTCCTTGAACTGTGGCGTGAAGCTGTCCGCCCCGCTGCCGTCGCCGATGTCGAAGGCCCACCCCGTCTGGTGCTCCGAATAGCCGGGCCGGGCGGAGGCAGTGTCGGCCTCGGCCCTGCCACGGGAGTTCACGTAACTGCCGTAGGTCGCCCGCTGGGTCGTGAAGGAACGGTATCCGCTGGCCAAGGTGATGATGACGCCGTCGGCGGCCGCCGCCGCGAACATCTTTTCCGCCGCGGCCGCCGTCGTGCTGTTCAGCAAGGCCGCCTCGCCGGAGGTGGCCAACCGGACGGCCGGCCGGACCAGATCCGGCGGCACAAACGTGGCGGGGGAGAGCGGGCGGTGCTTGTTGACGATCACCCAGGGGCTGGTGGGGTCCGAGAGTGAATGCTGCGGCCCCGGCGCTGCGGCTGAAGGCGGGCGTGCCGCTGCCGAAGGAGGGGGCGCCGCGGCCGACGGCGGGACGGCAGCCGCCGTCGTCGGGGTCGCCGACGGTGAGCCTGCCGGCGAGCTGGATGCCGCCGCGGCGGCTGGCGGCGTGGCACTGCCGATGCGCGGGGCCGGCGTCGGTCCCGGCGTGCCGGATGGCGTGTAGGGCTGGGCCGGTGTGCAGGCGGACAGCGCAGCCAGGCCGGTGCCCGCCAGCAGCAGGCGGCTGAAGGCCCGGCGGCTGGGCGAATCCGGGCCGGCCGCCGGCCGCCCCAACTCTCCGTCTCCGCCGTCGTAGCACATCTGTGCTAGACCTTCCTCAGCAGCATTCGCCGGATGGAGTGGTCCGCGTCCTTGGTCAGCACCAGCTGCGCGCGGCCCCGGGTCGGGAGGACGTTTTCCTCGAGGTTGGGCTCGTTGATGCGCTTCCAGATCTCACGCGCGGTCTGTTCGGCCTCGGTGTCGGAGAGGGTTGCGTACCGGTGAAAGTACGATTCCGGCTGGGCGAAGGCCGTGCTCCGCAGTTTGCGGAACCGGTCCACATACCACTCCTCGATGTACGAGGTCTTCGCGTCGACGTAAATGGAGAAGTCGAAGAAATCACTCAGGGCAAGGCCCTGCCGGCCGTCCTGCCGCGGCCTGGCCGGCGCCAGGACGTTCAGGCCCTCGACAATCAGCACGTCCGGCCGGCGTACCACCACTTCCCTCCCGGGGACGATGTCGTAGGTGACGTGGGAGTACCAGGGGGCGCGGACTTCCTCGGCGCCGCTCTTGATCTCGCTCACGAAGCGCAGCAGGGCCCGGCGGTCGTACGACTCCGGAAAGCCCTTGCGTTCCAGCAACTGCCGGCGCTTGAGTTCGGCGAGAGGGTAGAGGAATCCATCTGTGGTGATGAGCTCCACGTTGGGAGTGCCCGGCCAGCGCCGCAGCATCTCCCGCAGGACGCGGGCGATGGTGGACTTGCCGACGGCCACCGAGCCGGCCACGCCGATCACGAACGGAGTGCGCTGGGTGCTCTCGCCGAGGAAGGTGGTTGTGGCCGAATGCAGTTGCCCTGCGGCTTCCACATAAAGGTGCAGGAGCCGGGACAAGGGCAGGTAGACCTCGCGCACTTCCTTGATATCGAGGGGGTCCCCGAGGCCACGGAGACGGAACACGTCCTCTTCATTAAGGGGCTGCTCCATCTGGGCAGCGAGCCGGGACCAGGTCTGCCGATCCAGCTCCACGAACGGTGAGACACCTTCCCCGTTCGCTTCATTGCGTTGCAAAGTCACCCTAGAGATTCTGCCCTTCACGGCGCCGAGAGCGAAATGGACGGGCCGGTGGGAGCCCGAATGAGCCCACCGCAGGCCAGTGCCCTGGCCGGTCGCGGCTGCCCGCCGTGGCGTCCGCACTGGCGGCCGCTCGCCGCCATCCCACGTCCTCCCTCCGGGAAACCCGCTAGGCTTATGACCATGTGTGGAATCGTTGGATATGTGGGCCACTCAGATGGCCGGGTAAATGCTGGACACAATGCATTGGACGTTGTCCTAGAAGGATTGCGGCGCTTGGAGTACCGCGGCTATGACTCCGCGGGCATTGCAGTGGTTGCCGACGGCACCATTTCCTCCCGCAAGAAGTCGGGCAAACTGAGCAATCTGATCAACGAGCTGGACTCCAGCCCGCTGCCGGATTCCCTTACGGGCATCGGCCACACGCGCTGGGCGACGCACGGCGGCCCGACGGACCAGAACGCCCACCCGCACCTGGCCGACGACGGCAAGCTGGCCCTGATCCACAACGGCATCATCGAGAACTTCGCCGAACTCAAGCTGGAGCTCCTGCGCAAGGGTGTCACCTTCGCCTCCGAGACCGACACGGAGGTAGCCGCAGCCCTCCTGGGCGACATCTACCGCAACCAGCTCGGCGGTGACACGGTCAACGGCGGCCTTACCCGGGCCATGCAGCTTGCCTGCCAGCGGCTCGAGGGCGCCTTCACGCTGCTCGCCGTCCATGTCGACCAGCCGGACGTGGTAGTCGCAGCCCGCCGCAACTCCCCGCTGGTCGTCGGCCTCGGCGAGGGCGAGAACTTCCTCGGCTCCGACGTCTCCGGCTTCATCGACTACACCCGGCGTGCCGTGGAACTCGGCCAGGACCAGATCGTCACGATCACCGCCGACGCCGTGGAGATCACGGACTTTTACGGCGCCCCCGCCGAGGGCAAGGAATACCACGTCAACTGGGACCCTGCCTCCGCCGAAAAGGGCGGCTTCCCGTCCTTCATGGAAAAGGAAATCCACGACCAGCCGGACGCCGTGCTGCAGACCTTGCTGGGCCGCTCCGACATCCACGGCAAGCTGACGCTGGATGAGCTCCGTGTCGATCCGGAGCTGCTCAAGAGCGTCGACAAGATCATCGTCCTGGCATGCGGCACCTCCGCCTATGCCGGCCAGGTTGCGAAGTACGCCATTGAGCACTGGTGCCGGATCCCCACCGAGGTCGAACTCTCGCACGAATTCCGCTACCGGGATCCGATCGTGGACGAGAACACGCTGATTGTCTCCATCTCCCAGTCCGGCGAGACCATGGACACCCTCATGGCCGTCCGCTACGCCAAGGAACAGGGCGCCAAGACGGTCTCGATCTGCAACACCAACGGGTCCACCATCCCGCGCGAATCCGACGCCGTGCTCTACACGCACGCCGGACCCGAAATCGCCGTGGCCTCGACCAAGGCCTTCCTGGCCCAGATCACGGCCGCTTACCTGCTGGGCCTCTATTTGGCACAGCTGCGTGGCAACAAGTTCCAGGGCGAGATCAAGGACATCCTGGCCGACCTGGGCAAGATTCCTGCCAAGATCCAGCACATCCTCGACAACGAGGCACAGATCAAGGAACTCGGCGTCTCCATGGCCGACGCCAAGTCCGTGCTGTTCCTGGGCCGCCATGTCGGATTCCCGGTGGCGATGGAAGGTGCGCTCAAGCTCAAGGAGCTCGCGTACATCCACGCCGAGGGCTTCGCCGCCGGCGAGCTCAAGCACGGCCCGATCGCCCTGATCGAGGAAGGCCAGCCCGTCTTCGTGGTGGTCCCCTCCCCGCGCGGCCGCGACTCGCTGCACTCCAAGGTGGTCTCCAACATCCAGGAAGTCCGCGCCCGCGGCGCCCGGACGATCGTGATCGCGGAAGAGGGAGACGAGGCCGTGAAGGCGTATGCCGAGCACGTCTTCTACATCCCGGAGACCCCCACGCTCCTGGCACCGCTGCTCGCAACGGTTCCGCTGCAGATCTTCGCCCTCGCACTCGCCTCGGCCAAGGGTTACGACGTGGACCAGCCACGCAACCTGGCCAAGAGTGTGACCGTAGAATAACGCCATGATCGTTGGCATAGGCATAGACGTCGTAGACATTGAACGGTTCGGCCGGCAGCTCGAGCGCACCCCCGGGCTGCGCGACAGGCTGTTCGTCCCCGCCGAACGGGAACTGAACACGCGCTCTCTCGCCGCGCGGTTCGCGGCGAAGGAAGCCGTGGCCAAGGTGCTCGGGGCGCCGGCGGGCATGAACTGGCAGGACTGCTGGATCGGGCTGGACCAAAACGGGCCCACCATCCAGGTCAAGGGCACCGTGCTGGCCGTAGCGGAGTCCAAGGGCGTCAAACGCTGGCACCTGTCGATGAGCCACGACGGCGGGATTGCCACTGCGACGGTTCTCGCCGAAGGCTGAGGCGGCCGTCCACGCAACACCGGCCCAAGCGCCAGGCATTCCCCAGCGACCGCGAATGGACTGAAACCATGATCAGCGCCTACACCGGAACCCAGGTACGAGACGCCGAGAAGCCATTTCTCGACGACACCCTGGGCTCCGGTGCGGGCGCTGTTCTCATGCAGCGGGCCGCGTACGGCCTCGCCAACGCCGTGATCAACAGCCTGCGCGGCCGCGGGCAACGGCTGTACGGCTCCAGCGTGGCCGTGCTGGCGGGCAAGGGCAACAACGGCGGAGACGGGCTGTTCGCCGCCGCGCTGCTGGCTGGCCGCGGCATGCGGACGACGGCGGTGCTCACCGCCGGCTCGGCCCACGACGCCGGGCTGGCCGCGTTCCGGAAGGCCGGCGGCCACGCCGTCGCCCTCGCCGCGGACAACGTGACCGAACTCGCCGCGCTGGCCGGCGGCGCCGACGTCGTGATCGACGCAATCCTCGGGACCGGAGCCCAAGGCGGGCTGCGGGGACCGTCCGCCGAGCTGATCAACGCCCTGAAACGTTCCCGGCCGGGCTCGCGTTCTCCCTTGGTGGTGGCCTGCGACATCCCCAGCGGCGTCGACGCGGACACCGGGGAAGCGAACGCGCCAGTGCTGGCCGCAGACATGACGGTCACCTTTGGTGCGGCCAAGGCCGGTCTGCTGGCAGACCCAGGAGCGGACTTCGCAGGCCGGGTTCAGGTCATTCAAATAGGAATCGAAGGAGCGCTGCCATGGCCCGCCCTGCGGCGGCTCGAGGCGGCAGACCTTTCCGCGTTGCTTCCCCGCCCGGAGCGGCGGGCGCACAAGTACACCAGGGGAGTGCTCGGGGTAGTTGCAGGCACCGGCGCGTATCCCGGCGCCGCGGTGCTGGCCTGCAGGGGCGCCCTGGCCGCCGGCGTCGGCATGGTGCGCTATCTGGGTCCGCCGGACGTCGCCGACCTGGTCCGGCAGGCCTGCCCCGAGGTGGTGTGCAGTACCGGCACCGTGGCCGATACACACGTGCAGGCCTGGCTCGTGGGGTCCGGGCTGGATGACTCCGATGAGCAGCAGCTCCAGCGCGCCCGCGACGCCGCAGACTCGGGCCTCCCCACGATCGCCGACGCCGGCGCACTGCCGGCCCTGCCCGAGGTGCTGGCCCCGCAAGTGATCCTGACACCCCACGCCGGCGAACTGTCAGCGTTGCTTCAGCGCCTTGGGGTCGCATTGGACCGCTCGGCGGTAGAGGCATCTACGCTCAGCGCGGTGCGGCAGGCCGCCGGCCTGACCGAAGCCACGGTGCTGCTCAAGGGCGCCACCACCCTCGTGGCCTCGCCCTATCAGGACTTCTTCAGCCAGGCCGAGGGCACGCCCTGGATCGCCACGGCCGGCAGCGGCGACGTTCTGGCGGGAATTATCGGTGCGCTGCTTGCACAACTGGGTGCCGACGTCGTGCGGTTCGGGGACCATGGCATCGATCCGGACGCCAGGTGGGCGGCGATCGCCGCGATGGCAGCGAGCCTCCACGGTCACGCCGGAGTCCTGGCCTCCCGAGGGGGGCCCGTGACGGCAACGGCCATCGCCCGAGCGGTTCCGGAGGTGATGCGGGAGTTGTCATAAACCGGCGCGCTCACTGCGGCCGAGCAAATACTAACCATACTTACAAGTAGTCTGTCTAGAGAATATTTCGTCGCGCACGAGGAGTACACATGGAAGTCTGGCCCGGAACGGCTTACCCGCTGGGAGCCACTTTTGACGGCACTGGCACCAACTTTGCCCTGTTCAGCGAACGCGCCGAACGCGTGGAACTGTGCCTCCTGGCTGACGACCTGTCCGAAACCCGGATCGAACTGACCGAGGTGGATGGCTACGTGTGGCACTGCTACCTGCCGCAGGTCCAGCCCGGACAGAAGTACGGCTACCGCGTCCACGGCGAATACGAGCCGGACAACGGCAACCGGTTCAATGCCAGCAAGCTGCTGCTGGACCCGTACGCCAAGGCCATCCAGGGCGAGATCGACTGGGACCCCGCGTTGTTTTCCTATAACTTCGGCGACCCCATGTCCCGCAATGACGCCGACTCGGCTCCGCACACCATGCACGGCGTCGTCATCAACCCCTTCTTTGACTGGGACGGCGACCGCCAGCTGCGCATCCCGTACCACGAGTCCGTCATCTATGAAGCCCACGTCAAGGGCCTGACCGAGCTGCACCCGGAAGTCCCGGAGGAGCAGCGCGGCACGTACGCCGGCGTGGCGCATCCCGCCGTCGTGGAGCACCTGAAGAAACTCGGCGTTACCGCGGTGGAATTGATGCCCGTGCACCAGTTCGTCAACGACGGCACCCTCGTGGAGAAGGGCCTCAACAACTACTGGGGCTACAACACGATCGGATTCTTCGCCCCGCAGAACACCTACAGCTCCTCGGGGGACGTCGGGCACCAGGTGCAGGAATTCAAGGCCATGGTCCGGGACCTGCACAAGGCCGGCATGGAAGTGATCCTGGACGTGGTCTACAACCACACCGCCGAGGGCAACCACCTAGGCCCCACCTTGTCCTTCAAGGGCATCGACAACGCCGCCTACTACCGGCTGGTGGACGATGACCTGAAGCACTACATGGACTACACCGGCACGGGCAATTCACTCAACGTCCGGCACCCGCACTCCCTCCAGCTGCTCATGGATTCCCTGCGCTACTGGGTCACCGAGATGCACGTGGACGGGTTCCGCTTCGACCTCGCCTCCACCCTGGCCCGGGAGTTCTACGACGTCGACAAGCTCTCCACCTTCTTCGAACTGATCCAGCAGGACCCGATCGTCTCCCAGGTCAAGCTGATTGCCGAGCCGTGGGACGTGGGTCCCGGCGGCTACCAGGTGGGCAACTTCCCGCCGCAGTGGACCGAATGGAACGGCAAATACCGCGACACCGTCCGTGACTTCTGGCGCGGCGAACCATCCACGCTCGGCGAATTCGCCTCGCGCCTGACCGGCTCGGCCGACCTCTACGAGAGCTCCGCCCGGCGTCCGGTGGCGTCCATCAACTTCGTCACCGCCCACGACGGCTTCACCATGCGCGACCTCGTGTCCTACAACGAGAAGCACAACGACGCCAACGGCGAAGGCAACAACGACGGCGAATCGCACAACCGCTCCTGGAACTGTGGCGCGGAAGGCGAAACCGAGGACGACGCCGTGCTGACGTTGCGCGCCCGCCAGCAGCGCAACTTCATCGCCACCCTCCTGCTCTCCCAGGGCGTCCCGATGCTTCTGCACGGCGACGAGATGGGCCGGACGCAGCAGGGCAACAACAACACCTACTGCCAGGACTCCGAACTCAGCTGGGTGCACTGGGACGCCATGGACCAGCCGCTCGTGGAGTTCACGGCCGTGGTCAACAAGATCCGCCGCGACCACCCCACCTTCCGGCGCAGCCGCTTCTTCGACGGCCGCCCGGTACGCCGCGGCGAGGGCGAGAAACTGCCGGATATCGTCTGGCTCAACACCGATGGCAAGGAAATGCTGCCGGAGGACTGGGACAGCGGATTCGGCCGGACCATCGGCGTGTTCTACAACGGCCACGGCATCCAGGAACAGGATTCGCGCGGACGCCGTATCACCGACGACAGTTTCCTGCTGGCCTTCAACGCTCACGATGACAACGTCGACTTCCTGCTCCCGGCCGAGGAATACACCCCGTTCTGGGACCTCCTCGTGGACACCGCCGACTCGGCGGACACCGGCCAGCCGCTCAAGGCCGGCAGCGTCCTGAAGCTGGCGGCGAAGTCCCTGGTGGTGCTGCGCGCCTACTCGGGCCCGGAGGTGGAGGTGGACTACTCCGCCGCCGCATCCCTGGCCGCGAGGGCCGAGGTTCCCGCGGAGGCAGCCCCCGCCGCACCGGCTGAGCAAGTGGCCGAGGTTACCGAGGTTCCTACCTCTGCTGAGTCACCTGCGCAGGCCGCTCCTGCTGAGGCGGCGCCTGCAGAGCCTGATACGGCCCCCGAGCCGGCCCCCGAGCCTGCACCCGAGCCGGCCCCTGAGCCGGCCCCCGAGCCTGTGACTGCACCTGAGCCCGCACCTGAGCCGGCGAAGCGTGCCCCGGGCAAGCGTGCTCCGGCCGGGAACTCGAAGGGCGCCAAGAAGCCGCGGTCCAAAAAGGGCCCGGCCTCATGAGGACGCCCGTCTCGACGTACCGGCTGCAGATCCGCCCCGGCTTCACGCTGCAGGACGCCGCGCAGACGGTGCCGTACCTGAAGTCGCTGGGCGTGGACTGGATCTACCTGTCGCCGATCCTCACGGCGGAGCGGGGTTCGGACCACGGCTATGACGTCACGGATCCCTCCGCCATCGATCCGGACCGGGGCGGCGCGGACGGGCTGCTGGCGGTCTCGACCGCCGCGCGGGAGGCCGGCATGGGCGTGCTGATCGACATCGTGCCCAACCATGTCGGCGTCGCGACACCGGTCCAGAACACGTGGTGGTGGTCCCTCCTGAAAGAGGGGCAGCAGTCCCGCTACGCGCAGGCGTTCGACGTCGACTGGGACTTTGGCGGCGGCCGCGTGCGGATCCCGGTGCTGGGGGCGGACTCGGACGTGGACGCACTCCAGATCACGGACGGGGAGCTGCGCTACTACGACCACCGCTTCCCGCTCGCCGAGGGCAGCTACACCGCGGGTGACGATCCGCGTGAGGTCCACGACCGGCAGCATTACGAGCTGGTCGGCTGGCGCCGGGCGGACACGGACCTGAACTACCGCCGGTTCTTCGCTGTCAACAGCCTGGCCGGGATCCGGGTGGAACTCCCCGAGGTCTTCGATGAATCCCACGCGGAGGTTGTGCGCTGGTTCCGGGAAGGGCTCGTAGACGGGCTGCGGATCGACCACCCGGACGGCCTCGCCGATCCGGAGGGATACCTGCACCGGCTGCGCGAAGTTACGGGCGGCAGCTACCTGCTGATCGAGAAGATCCTGGAACCGGGCGAAACCCTGCCGGCCGGCTTCGAGTGCGAGGGCACCACCGGCTACGACGCCCTCGCGGACGTGGACCGGGTGTTCGTCGACGCCGCCGGCCAGGGACCGCTCGACGCGCTCGACGCCGAACTGCGCGGCGGCGCCGCCGACTACGAGGAGATGATCCGGGGCACCAAGCGAGGGATCACGGACGGGATCCTGCATTCGGAAATGCTCCGGCTGGCACGCCTGGTCCCGGCCGGAGCTGGGCTGGCCCAGGACGCCGCGGCGGACGCGTTGTCCGAGATCATCGCCGCGTTCCCGGTCTACCGCAGCTACCTGCCGGAAGGTGCGGACGTCCTCAAGGAGGCCTGCGAACTCGCTGTCCGCCGACGCCCCGAACTGGAAGACGCCGTCGGCGTGCTCCTTCCGCTTCTGCTGGATGCTGGTCCTGACGCCGGCGCGGAGCTGGGGATCCGCTTCCAGCAGACCTCCGGGATGGTCATGGCCAAGGGCGTGGAGGACACCGCGTTCTTCCGCTACACCCGCCTGGGTACCCTGACCGAGGTCGGGGCGGACCCCACGGAGTTTGCCGTGGCGCCGGAGGAATTCCACGCCCGGATGGCCCGCCGCCAGGCCGAGCTGCCGCTGTCCATGACGACCCTCAGCACCCACGACACCAAGCGCAGCGAGGACACCCGGGCCCGGATCTCGGTCCTCGCGGAACTCGCGCCCGAATGGCAGGCCTCCCTGCAGCGGCTGCAGAAACTGGCGCCCCTGCCGGACGGGCCGCTTGCCAACCTGCTGTGGCAGGCTATCGCGGGGGTCTGGCCCGCGGACCGCGACCGGGTGCAGTCCTACGCGCAAAAAGCCGCCCGGGAAGCCGGGAACTCGACCAACTGGTTCGATCCGGACGAGGCCTTCGAGGCGAAACTTGTGGACGCCGTCGACGCCGCCTTCGACACCCCGGAGGTGACGGCGGAGCTGGAATCCCTCGTGGCCCTGCTGGAGCCGTACGGAGCCGTCAACTCCCTCGGCGCCAAGCTCGTGCAGCTGACCATGCCCGGGGTGCCGGACGTGTACCAGGGCACCGAGTTCTGGGACCGCTCGCTGACCGATCCGGATAACCGGCGGCCGTTCGACTTCGGCGCCCGCCGGCGCGCCCTCGCCGCGCTCGACGCCGGCGAGCGTCCGGCGTCGTTCCTGGACGAGGCAGCGAAACTCCTCGTCACCTCGCGGGCCTTGCGCCTGCGGCGGGACCGGCCGGAGCTGTTCACCGGGTACACGCCGGTCACGGCCACGGGCGCCGCCGCCGCGCACCTGCTCGCCTTTGACCGCGGAACCACCGGCGCCCCGGGCGCGCTGACGCTCGCCACCCGGCTGCCGCGCGGCCTGGAGCAGCGCGGCGGCTGGCAGGACACGACCATCGAACTCGCCGCGGCCATGGCCGATGAACTGACCGGTTCCACGCACGGTCCGGGCACTGTAGCCGTGGGGGAGATCCTGCGGGACTACCCGGTGGCCCTCCTGGTGCCCACCGCGTAGAAGACGGCCTGGAAGCACGCACAGAACCACCGATAGGGGACGGACATGAACACGCCTGGACACGACAGCGCACGCTTTGATCTCTGGGCGCCGGAGGCGGGCACCGTCACCCTGCTCGCCGACGGCCAGGAATACCCCATGAGCCGGCGCAGCGGTGAGCACGGCGGCTGGTGGACCGCTGCCGGGGCGCCGGCGGCCGGGGACGTGGACTACGGCTACCTGGTGGACGGAGACCCCACGCCGCTGCCGGACCCCCGGTCCCGGCGCCAGCCCGCGGGCGTCCACGCGCTCTCCCGCACGTTCGACGCCGGTCACCACGAGTGGGCCGACGGCCAGTGGACGGGACGGGAACTGAAGGGCGCCGTCATCTACGAACTCCACGTGGGCACCTTCACCCCGGAGGGAACTCTGGACGCCGCGGCCGGGAAGCTGCAGTACCTGGCGGACCTCGGCATCGACTTCGTGGAGCTGCTGCCGGTCAACGGGTTCAACGGCACCCACAACTGGGGATACGACGGCGTCCTCTGGTACGCCGTGCACGAAGGCTACGGCGGGCCCGCCGCGTACCAGCGCTTCGTGGACGCGGCCCACGCCGCGGGCCTGGGTGTCATCCAGGACGTGGTCTACAACCACCTCGGCCCCAGCGGCAACTACCTTTCCCGGTTCGGGCCGTACCTGAAATCGGGGGAGGGCAACACCTGGGGCGACTCCGTGAACCTGGACGGCCCGGAATCGGACGAGGTCCGCCGCTACATCCTGGACAACGCCGCGATGTGGCTCCGGGACTACCACGTGGACGGGCTGCGGCTGGACGCCGTGCACGCCTTCAAGGACGAGCGTGCCGTGCACCTGCTGGAGGACTTCGGTGCCCTGGCGGACCACATCTTCGCCGAGACAGGACGCCCGGCCACCATGATCGCGGAATCGGACCTGAACAACCCGCGCCTGCTCTACCCGCGGGATGCCAACGGTTACGGGCTGGCCGGGCAGTGGAGCGATGACTTCCACCACGCCGTGCACGTCAACGTCAGCGGCGAGAGCACCGGCTACTACGCCGACTTCGACTCGCTGGCGGCGCTGGCCAAGGTCCTGCAGCGCGGATTCTTCCACGACGGCAGCTACTCCAGCTTCCGCGCCCGCCACCACGGCCGGCCCATCGACAGCGAGCTGGTCCACCCCGCCGCCCTGGTGGTGTGCAGCCAGAACCACGACCAGATCGGCAACCGTGCCACGGGGGACAGGCTGTCCCAGACCCTGGGCTACGGGCAGCTGGCGCTCGCCGCCGTCGCCACCCTGACCTCGCCGTTCACTCCCATGCTGTTCATGGGCGAGGAGTACGGCGCGACGACGCCGTGGCAGTTCTTCACCTCGCACCCGGAACCGGAGCTTGGCAAGGCCACGGCCGAGGGGCGGATCCGGGAGTTCGAACGGATGGGCTGGGACCCCGCCGTCGTTCCCGATCCGCAGGATCCGGAGACGTTCACCCGGTCCAAACTCAACTGGGCCGAGGCCGCCGACGGGGACCATGCCCGTCTGCTGGAGCTGTACCGGGCGCTGATCGCGCTGCGCCGCGCCACCCCGGACCTGACGGAACCCGGCCTCGGCGACACCGGGGTGGAGTTTAGCGAGGACGAGGGCTGGCTGGTGCTGCGGCGCGGCAAGGTCCAGGTGGCGATGAACTTCTCCGGCGTGCCGCGCCGCGTCGCCGTCCGCGGCACCGCCCTGCTGCTGGCCACGGACGACGCCTTGCGGCCGGAAGCCGTCGCTGCAGGCCACCTCGACCTCCCCGGCCACAGCGCCGCCATCGTTTCCGAATAAGTATTCGACTAAGGCAGGATATGACGTATGACATATTTGGCAGCTGACACCCGCTACGACTCCATGCCCTACCGCCGCGTGGGACGCAGCGGCCTGAAACTCCCCGCCATCTCCCTTGGCCTGTGGCACAACTTCGGCGATGACAAGCCGTTCGAGGTCCAGCGCGCCATCCTGCGCCGCGCCTTCGACCTCGGCGTCACCCACTTCGACCTCGCCAACAACTACGGCCCGCCCTACGGCACCGCCGAGACCAACTTCGGCCGTCACTTCAAGGACGACTTCGCACCGTACCGCGACGAACTGATCATCTCCACCAAGGCCGGCTACGACATGTGGCCCGGTCCCTACGGAAACTTCGGTTCCCGCAAGTACCTGCTGGCCAGCCTGGACCAGTCGCTGGGCCGGATGGGCCTGGACTACGTGGACATCTTCTACAGCCACCGCCCGGACCCCGAGACCCCGCTGGGAGAGACCATGGGCGCCCTGGACCAGGCCGTGCGCTCCGGCAAGGCCCTCTACGCCGGCATTTCCTCCTACACGCCGGAACAGACCCTCGAGGCGGCCCGGATCCTGAAGGAACTCGGCACCCCGCTGCTGATCCACCAGCCCAGCTACTCCATGCTCAACCGCTGGACCGAAAACGGCAGCCCGAACCTCTACGAGGCGCTGGAGCAGGTGGGCGCAGGGTCCATCGCGTTCTCGCCGCTGGCGCAGGGCATGCTCACCGACCGCTACCTGCAGGGCATCCCGGCCGACTCCCGCGCCGCCCAGCACAAGTCACTCGGCGAATCCATGATCACCGAGGACAAGCTGAGCCGTGTGCGCGGGCTCAACGGGATAGCCGAGGGCCGCGGGCAGACCCTCGCGCAGCTGGCCATCGCCTGGATCCTCCGCGAGCAGGGCAAGGGCTCGTCCGTCACGTCCGCCCTGGTCGGCGCATCCAGCGTCCGGCAGCTCGAGGACACCCTGGCCGCCGTTCAGAACCTGGATTTCACGGCCGAGGAGCTGGACGCGATCGACGAGTTCGCCGTCGAATCCGACATCAACCTGTGGGCCCAGAAGTAACCGGACCCTCCACCTGTCACAGAAAGCCGGGGCCGCGGGAACAACCGCGGCCCCGGCAGTGTTGACTAGACTACTAAGGGCGCCTAGCGGCGCCGTGTCCGCCTGCCGCCGGAGCACAACAGAGTGCTGCCGCGCCGGGCACCCTTGTTCTCAAAAGGAGTTCCGTGTCTTCACATCCGATTCGTGTTGCAATCGTCGGCGTAGGTAACTGCGCCACCTCGCTGGTCCAGGGCGTCCAGTACTACAAAGATGCCGACCCCAAGGCCACGATCCCGGGCCTGATGCACGTGGAGTTCGGCCAGTACCACGTCGGCGACGTCGAGTTCGTTGCAGCGTTCGACGTCGACGGCAAGAAGGTGGGCCAGGACCTGTCCGCCGCCATCCTGGCCAGCGAAAACAACACCATCAAGATCGCCGACGTCCCGCCGACCGGTGTCACCGTCCAGCGCGGCCACACCCTGGACGGCCTCGGCAAGTACTACCTCGAGACCATCGAGCAGTCCCCGGAGGAGCCGGTCGACGTCGTCCAGGCCCTCAAGGACGCCAAGGTTGACGTCATGGTCTGCTACCTGCCGGTCGGCTCGCAGGAAGCAGCCGAGTTCTACGCCCAGTGCGCAATCGACGCCGGCGTGGCGTTCGTCAACGCCCTGCCGGTGTTCCTGGCCGGCACCAAGGAGTGGGCGGACAAGTTCACCGCCGCGGGCGTGCCGATCGTGGGCGACGACATCAAGAGCCAGATCGGTGCCACCATCACGCACCGCGTCATGGCCAAACTGTTCGAGGACCGCGGCGTCACCCTGGACCGCACGTACCAGCTGAACGTCGGCGGCAACATGGACTTCAAGAACATGCTCGAACGCGACCGCCTCGAGTCCAAGAAGATCTCCAAGACCCAGGCCGTCACGTCCAACGTCGAGGCTGAGCTCGCCGCCAAGGACGTGCACATCGGCCCGTCGGACTACGTCCAGTGGCTCGATGACCGCAAGTGGGCCTTCGTCCGCCTCGAAGGCCGCAACTTCGGCGACGCCCCGGTGTCCCTGGAATACAAGCTCGAAGTCTGGGACTCGCCCAACTCCGCCGGCGTGATCATCGACGCCATCCGCGCCGCCAAGATCGGCCTGGACCGCGGCATCGGCGGCCCGCTGGTCTCGGCGTCGAGCTACTTCATGAAGTCCCCGCCGGAGCAGTTCAACGACGACCTCGCCCGGGAAAAGGTCGAGGCCTTCATCCGCGGCGACCTGGAGCGCTAAACGCCTCCTCCTTCCCCCGGTTGCCCTATCACTTACGGCTCCCAAACCTCTGGTTTGGCCGCTGTAAGTGATAGGGCAACCGGCGTTTAAGGGGGTCAACGGGGACGAAGGGCGGAGCGGACTATTTGGGCCGCGCCGCGGAAGTCATCTGCAAGATCGTCGGCGTTGAATTTGAAATACCGCCAGCCGGCCGCGTTGAACGATTCGTCGCGGCGGTTGTCCCGGGACTGCTGTTCGCGGGTCAGGTGGTGGCCGCCGTCGTACTGGATGGCCACCCGCTGCCGGCGGTAGCCGAGGTCCGCGGCGGGGGAGTAGGGGTCTTCCGGCACAATCCGGAGCTGCAACTCCGGCTCCGGTAGCCCGGCCGCGGTCAGCGCCAGACGCAGGAATGTCTCGGGGGCAGAGTCGGCGCCGGGCCGGATCAGTGCCGTCGCCTCGCGAGCTCTCACGATCCCCTTCAGCTTTGGGTGGCGCTTCAACATCGTGTCCAGCTCGGGAAGGGTGGCCCACGGCTCCGCGCGGTTCTCCAGTTCAGGGCGGGGACGCCGCACCAGCTGGTCGCCCACCGCCACGAGATCCTCCAGCGGCAGGATGCGGGCAAGGTCCAGCCAGGTCCGGGCGGGTGTTGAAATTCGGATTCCGTCCAGGACCATGAGCTCGTCGTCGAACGCAAGGACGGTATGCCCGACTACTCCCGCACGCCGGACCGGCGGCAGGGCCCTGCGCTTGCTCAGATGCAGTTCGCGGCAGCCGCGGTACCAGGACGGAAGCCACAGCCCCAGCAGTACAGCCGCCGTGAGGTGCGAAATCCACGCGCACGGCGTCGCGGCAGACAGGGCACGGGCCAGGCTTCGGAGTTCAAACTCCCAACCCGTCGGCACATGGATCAGCCGGCCCGCCGAGCTGAGATCGGAGGAACGGAGCCGGGCACTGCCCAGGCTGGCGGCCCGCGCCTCATAGACCGTGAACGGGGCCGTGGAAAGGTGGGCCGGCAGGGGTGCTGGTGGGTGCATGCGGACCATTCTGGTCCGAATGCCGGGTCCCCGCTCCGGTTATCCACAGGGCCCCGGTTGCGCTATCACTTGGAGCGGTCAACAGCGGTCAAAAGACCGGAATGGCAGCCCAAAGTGATAGCGCAACGGGGGCTAGAAGAGGCCGACCGGGTTGCCGGCGTCGTCGACGTCCATCCTCATCGCGGCGGGGACCTTGGGCAGGCCGGGCATGGTCATGACCGCGCCGGTGAGGGCCACGATAAAGCCGGCCCCGGTCTTGGGGATGAGGTCCCGGACGTGGATGGTGAAGCCCTTGGGGGCGCCGAGCCGGGTGGCGTCGTCGGTGAAGGAGTACTGGGTCTTCGCCATACACACTGGCATCCCGGACCAGCCGTTCTTCTCGATCTCCGCCAGCCGTTTGAGCGCGGGCACCGAGAAGTCCACGCCGTCGGCGCCGTATACCTCCTGCACGATGGTCCGGATCTTGTCCTCAACGGACATGTCCAGCGGGTACAGGTGGCGGAAGCTGTGCGGGCTGTCAATCGCTGCGGCCACCTTCGCCGCGAGCTCGTCCCCGCCGTCGCCGCCCCCGCCGCGGCCCCAGACGTCGGCCACCGCGGCCTGGACACCCTCGGCGGCGCACCACTCGAGCAGCCAGTCCAGTTCCTCGGCGGTGTCCGTGCCGAATTTGTTGACCGCCACCACCGGGACGATGCCGAACTTCTCGACGTTGCGGATGTGGCGCTGCAGGTTGGCGACGCCGGCGGCGAGGGCTTCGACGTTGGGTTCGGTGAGCCGGTCCTTCGGCACGCCGCCGTGCATTTTGAGCGCCCGGACGGTGGCGACGATGACGACGGCGGACGGGGCGACGTCGGCTATCCGCGACTTGATGTCCATGTACTTTTCGGCACCGAGGTCCGCGCCAAAGCCCGCCTCGGTGACCACGATGTCCGCAAGGCTGCGGGCCGTCTGCGTGGCGATGAGGGAGTTGCAGCCGTGGGCGATGTTGGCGAAGGGCCCGCCGTGCACAAGGGCCGGGGTGCCGGCGATGGTCTGCACGAGGTTGGGCTTGATGGCGTCCTTGAGCAGCATGGTCAGGGCGCCCTGGACGCCGAGGTCGGCCACTGTGACGGGCTGGCGGTCATAGGTGTAACCGAACGTGATCCGGCCCAGCCGTTCGCGCAGATCGTTGAGGTCCGTGGCGAGGCAGAACACGGCCATGATTTCCGAGGCTACGGTGATGTCGAAGCCGTCCTGCCGCGGCGTGCCCTGGGCCGGTCCGCCGAGTCCGATCACGACCTCCCGGAGGGACCGGTCGTTCATGTCCAGGACCCGTTTGAAGGTCATCCGGCGCGGGTCGATGTTGAGCTCGTTGCCTTGGAAGATGTGGTTGTCCACGAGGGCCATGAGGGCGTTGTTCGCCGAGGTGATGGCGTGGAAGTCGCCGGTGAAGTGCAGGTTGATCTGGTCCATCGGCAGCACCTGGGAGTACCCGCCGCCGGTGGCGCCGCCCTTCATGCCCAGGATGGGTCCGAGGGAGGGTTCGCGCAGGGCGATCATCACCTTGTGCCCGGCCCGGGCCAGGGAATCGGCGAGGCCGACCGTGGTGGTGGACTTGCCCTCGCCCGCCGGGGTGGGTGACATGGCCGAGACCAGCACGACCTTTCCGGGAATCCGGCCGGCGCGTGCCGGGGCTCCGTCGGTGGCGCCCGGCGCGCTCGTCAGCTTCGCGGGATCGATCTTGGCCTTGTATGGCCCGTAGAGTTCCAGCGCGTCCGGGTTGATGCCGGCGGCCGCGGCAATCTCCACGATCGGCTTCATGACGGCCCGCTGGGCAATTTCAAGGTCGCTGGGCACGTTGTTCCCGGCAGTGGTGGTCTCAGACATCGTTGTCCTTCGGCTCGTGGCTTCGGCGGGGTTGTCCCACTCCGGTGTTGCCGGGCGGGGGTCGGGGCGGATCCGGTTCAGGGCGTGTGGCCCACCGGGATGGTCAGGCTTCCAAAATACTGGCTCACGGCAGTGCGGTAGCTCTCCAGCGTTATCGCGGCGGTGCGCTGCCAGCCGAAGTCCTGGGCGTGGATCGCGGCGGCGCGCCCCATGTCCGTGCGCGTTTGGGTGTCATCGAAGAGCGCTTCGAGGGCGTCCGCCCAGTCGCTGGCCTTGTGGCCCTCAATCAGCATCCCCGTGCGCCCGTCCTGCACGGCGCGGGAGAGGCCGCCCACCTTCGTGGCCAGGACGGGCGTGCCGCAGGCCTGTGCTTCCAGGGCCACCAGGCCGAAGGACTCACTGTAGGAGGGCATCACCACGACGTCGGCCGACCGGTACCAGCCGGCCAGCTCCGGGGCGTTCACGGGCGGGTGGTGGGTGGCGACGTCGTCCATTCCGGCGGCGCTGATCAGCGACTTGAGGTTGAAGTCCTTGGCGCCGCTGACGGCCCCCAGAATGGTCAGCTGCAGGTCGATATCCGGGCGCCGGGATCGCAGGAGCGCGGCAGCCTTGACCAGGATCTGCGGGCCCTTCAGCCGCTGGATCCGGCCCGCGAACAGCAGATGGAACTTGCCCGGGGCAATGCCATGCTGGGCCCTGGCACGGTTCCTGAAGGCCGGCGTGAAGACCGCCAGGTCCACGCCCGGCGGGGCGACGTCGATGCGGTCGATGTCTGCGTTGTAGTGCGAGACCAGCTCGGCCGCCTCGGTGCCAGTATTGGCGACCAGTCGGGACGCGCCGTCGACAATCCGCTGCTCGCCGTCCTCGCGCCGCCGCGGCTCGGGCTGCTCGCCGGACTCCAGGAGCTGGTTCTTGACCTTGGCCATCGTGTGCATGGTGTGGATGAGGGGCAGCTGCCACAGCTCCGCGAGCTCCAGCCCGGCCACCCCGGACACCCAGTAGTGGGAATGGATGACGTCATACCGGCCGTGCGGCTGGAGGTGCCGGATGCGGTCGATCTCGGCGACCATGCTGTGCAGCAGCTCCGGTAGCTCCTCCTTGGGCAGCTTCCTCGGCGGGCCGGCGAGGACGTTGTGCACGCACACGCCCGGGGAGGGGTGTTCGACGGCGGGCTGCGAGGCTGAGGTGGAGCGGGTGAAGATCTCCACTTCCACGCCCGTCTCGGCCAGGGCCGCCGCCAGCGCCCGCACGTACACGTTCATTCCGCCGGCGTCGCCGGAGCCGGGCTGCTCCATGGGCGAGGTGTGCAGGGAAAGGAATGCGACGCGGCGGATCAGCGACACGGTTCCCCTTTCCCTTCCGGAGTGCATTGTCTGTGCACAATTTCCACTGCAAAATGCGTTTCGATAAAACACTACTCCTGAAGTGCCGGCCGGTTCACGGGTCCGCGCTTTGACCCATACCGGGCGGCAACCTGGCCGTGCTGCTAACGTGGCCGCTGTGAGCGCAACTACAGAATCTGGTCCAGCAGCCGGGTGGACAATCAGGGAGGCCCGCCCGGAGGACTGGCCGGGCATCTGGGCGATCCTGGAACCGGTCATCCGGGCCGGGGAGACTTTTACGTGGGACCGGGACACCGCCGAGGACGAGGCCCGCGGACGCTGGTTCAAGCAGGCGCCGGGGCAGACCTTCGTCGCGGTCGCCGCCGTGGCCAGTGACGTGCCCGGTGACCTGGCCGGTGACCTGGCCGGTGACCTGGCCGGTGACGTGTCCGGCAACGGCGACCAGGCAGCGGGCGCCGTCCTTGGCACCGGCGAGCTGCACCCGAACCAGGGCGGCGGCGGCAGCCATGTCGCCAACGCCGGCTACATGGTCCACCCCGCCCAGGCCGGCCGCGGACTGGCCCGGGCCCTCTGCGCTTATTCGCTTGAGGCCGCGCGCGACGCCGGCTTCCGGGCCATGCAGTTCAATGCAGTCGTCGAGAGCAACGTCCGGGCCGTTGCGGCCTGGAAGTCCATGGGTTTCGAAGTGCTCGCGACCATTCCCGAGGCGTTCAACCACCCGGAGCTGGGCTATGTGGGACTGCACGTGATGTACCGGAAGCTGTAGGGGACTGCCCGCTGGTGGCGGGCCGTTCCTGCCGGCGACCGCTACTGGCCACCGGTCGTTACCGGCCGCCCTGCCAGAGGCGGCCCAGCTCCGGGAACGCGGCCTCGTAGCCGGCGAGCAGTTTGCCGGCCAGGTCCGCCGAATCCACGAGCGGATGCCGGGCGAACGCGGCGAGGGCTGCCTCCCGCCGGCCCGTGGTCTCCGCCTCCACGACGAGCCGCTCGACGTACTTGACGCGCCGCATCAGTTCCAGCTGCGCCGTGCCGGGACGATCCTGCGGGACCGGCGCGGCGCCGTCGCGCGTCACCCTGCACGGAACCTCGACGACGGCGTCCGCCGGCAGTCCCGGGACGGCAGGCACCGCCGGTGTCGCCGGCGCCGCGAACCCCGCACCGGCATCACGCGCCGGACCGGTGGCGCCGCGGACCGTGTTGAGGGTGTTGAGGATCAGGCTGGCCGTGCCGCCTCCAGACAGGGCCCGCATCGCCGCCAGGGCCACCCGCTCGTAGCCGCCGCCGGCGAGGTCGGTCTCGTCACGGTGTTCGCCCGAGGCGCGGGCCTCCGCGAGATAGCCTTCCTCGCGGGACCGGCGGCCCGCATCCCAGAGGGCGAAAGCGTTGGGTCCGGCGGCAGCCAGCCGGGGATAGAGATCGGCCTGCTGCCGGTCGATGGATTCCCCGCGGGTCAGGTCCGCACCACGCATGCCGGCGACCGCCCGGGCGGTGCAGTAGTAGTAGAAGAGGTACTCGTTAGGCAGGCAGCCAAGGCCGGCGAGCATCTCCGGCGGAAACAACCGCCCTTCCTCGAATCCGGCCAGCGCCGCAGGGTCCGCGAGCAGCTCCGGGAGGGCGTCCCGGCCTCCGGCCTCGAGCCGGTACAGCCAGCCGAGGTGGTTCAGGCCGTAGTAGCCCACGCCGTCGAGCGTGCCCTCCGGCAGCGCGACGCCGGCAGCCCGCGCCGCGCGGTGCACCAGGCCGCTGGCCGAGTCGCAGATCCCGATCACGCGGTGCCCGAGGACCGGGACGAGGGCCTCGGTGACCATGCCGGCCGGGTTGGTGAAGTTCAGCAGCCACGCCTCGGGGCAGC
Source organism: Arthrobacter sp. 10N43 (assembly GCF_056394525.1). Lineage (NCBI taxonomy): Bacteria > Bacillati > Actinomycetota > Actinomycetes > Micrococcales > Micrococcaceae > Arthrobacter > Arthrobacter sp. 10N43. The sequence goes on from NZ_JBFTIA010000004.1 coordinate 277,194, forward strand.
GGCGGCGCATCTCCTCGGCGAGATGCAGCATCGGCGGAATGGACCGCAGCGCGTAGGAGATGCCGCCGGGGCCGGTGGTTTCCTGGCCCAGGAGCCCGAGGTCCAGGGCCACCCGCTCGTCGGCGGTCCGCCCGGCGGTGCCCCCTGGCCGGATCGCGGCGAAGACCATGTCGGCGCCGTCGAGGGCCTCGGGGAGGGAGGACACGGCACGGACACTCGGGCCGGAACCGGGCGGGCCGTGCCGGGCCAGAGAGGCCAGGACCGCCTCGATGGCCGCCAGCCGGGCCGGGTCGACGTCGTAAAGCACCAGCTCCCGCACCAGCCCCGCGAACGGGCCGGCAGAGAGCGCCCGGTAGACCAGCGGGACCCGGAACCCGCCTCCGCCGGCGATCGTGAGCCGCATGCGGAACAGTCTATTCCCCGCTGGTCGCGGCCCGGCTTCCCGCAGTATCCCTCGACGGAGGTACAGCGTAGTGTGCCGTATATGGACGCGAACCCGACGCGGCGCTTTGACCCCCTGTCCGCCGTCCGCAGCCCCGCCGCGGACGGGTTCGATCTGCTCCTGACCGGCACCGTGTTCCAGGACATCATCTTCACCGGGCTGCCCCACGCGCCCGAGCCCGGGACGGAAATCTGGAGCGACGGGATGGGCAGCTGCCCCGGGGGTGTCGCCAACCAGGCGATCGCCGCGTCCCGGCTGGGGCTTCGGACCGGCCTGGCCGCCGTGTTCGGCGACGACGGCTACGGCGACTACAACTGGAAGATCCTGGCCGCCCAGGAACATGTGGACCTGTCCCTCTCGCGGCGCGTGCCGGGCTGGCATTCGCCCGTCACGGTGTCCTTAAGCGTGGAGAAGGACCGGTCCATGGTGACGCACGGGCATCCGGCACCAGTGTCCTCCAGCGAACTGGTCGGCTGTCCGCCGCCGGCGCTCGCAGCCGTTGCCGAGCTGGGAGAAGAACTCGAACCGTGGGCCGTCGATGCGCAGAAGAATGGCGTCCGGTTGTTCGGCGACGTCGGCTGGGACCCCACCGGCGCGTGGTCCTCGTCCCGGCTGGACAACCTGCGGTATTTCCACGCTTTCATGCCGAACCAGCATGAAGCCATGAACTTCACCGGCCGCGACGACCCGTGGTCCGCGTTGTATTCGCTCGCGGACAGGGTCCCGGTGGCGGTGGTCACGCTCGGCGCGCAGGGGTCCATGGCCGTCGATTCCGAAACCGGGGAGGAGGAGTGGGTCCCGTCTCTGCCAGTCCGGGCCTACGATCCCACGGGTGCCGGGGACTGCTTCGGCGCGGCGTTCATTGTCGGATCCCTGGCCGGCTGGCCGCTGGGCGACCGGCTCCGCTTCGCCAATCTTTGTGCCGCCCTGGCTGTACAGGAGGTTGGCGGCTCACTTGCCGCACCCGGTTGGGGGGACATTGCCGACTGGTGGCAGCGGGCCAACGCCCGGAAGGAACGCCAGGGCAGTCAATGGCTGCGCCGCTACCGCTTCCTGGAGGACATTGTGCGCGACGTTCCGCCCGGGGCACAGCGGCGGGCGACGGCGACGATCGCGCATCTGTCCGACGCGTAGCTGCGCTCCCGGAGCATGGCCTGGCGCGGCCCTCGGGTCCGTGTCACCACTGGACATGTTCCCTGGCGTGGCCAGGGCGAGGGCACGCACGTGTTGTGCCCCGTGGTTGGTGTGAGGAATGGGCATGTCCCGCGGGAAGGGAGGGCATGTCCAGCGGTGGACCTGCCCGCGGATTATTCGGCCCGCGGCGCCGCGCCTAGAATCGTTAAGTGACTTACCAAGCATCAACAGGCGAACTCCTGCCCGGTTCGGCGGCAGTGCCGGCCCACGCTGAGGAACGCTCGGCAGTAATCGACCTCGACGCCATCCGACACAACGTCCGCCACATCGCTGCAGTGGCCTCACCCGCGCAGGTGATGGCCGTGGTCAAGGCCGACGCCTACGGGCACGGCGCCGTCCAAGTGGCCCGGGCGGCACTCGGCGCGGGCGCCAGCTGGCTGGGCGTCGCCCACATTTCCGAGGCCCTCGCCCTGCGCGCCGCCGGGATTGAGGCGCCGCTGCTGGCCTGGCTGCACACCCCGGACAGTAACTTCGGCGCCGCGGTGGCCGCCGGCATCGACATCGGCTGCTCGGGCTGGGAACTGGACCGGATTGTCGCCGCCGCCCGCGAACAGGAACGGCCCGCCCGCGTCCACCTGAAGGTCGACACCGGGCTCGGCCGCAACGGCGCCACTCTCGACACCTGGGACAGCCTGGTGGGCGAGGCCATGGAATACCAGGACCAGGGCCTGCTCCGGGTCGTGGGGATCTTCTCCCACCTGGCCGTCGCCGACGAACCGGAACGGCCCGAAACCGATGACCAGCTCGCCGCGTTCCGGCAGGTCCTCGCCATCGCCCAGGACGCCGGCGTGGACCCCGAGGTCCGCCACCTGGCCAACACCCCGGCCACCCTTTCCCGGCCGGACACCCATTTTGACCTGGTCCGCGTGGGGCTGGGCCTGTACGGGCTGTCCCCCTTCGAGGGACAACGCCCGGCCGAACTTGGGCTTCGCCCGGCCATGACCGTCCGCACCGTGGTGTCGCACTGCAAGGACGTGCCCGCTGGGCAAGGCGTTTCCTACGGGCTGAACTACCGCACCGACGGGGTCAGCACCCTCGGACTCATCCCGCTGGGCTACGCCGACGGCGTGCCGCGCATCGCCACCGGCGGCCCGGTTCGGGTCGAGGGCGTGAACTATCCGGTGGTGGGGCGTATCGCGATGGACCAGATGGTGATCGACCTCGGACCGCGCCATGTGGCGTCCGGGGGCCAGAGTATCCTCGGGGCCGAGGCGGTGCTGTTCGGCGACGGCGCCGACGGCGGACCTACGGCGGATGACTGGGCCCGGGCCGCCGGCACCAACAACTACGAAATCGTCACCCGGATCAGCCCCCGGGTGCCGCGGCGCTACCTTCACGAAGAACCCTCCACCGTCGAAGAGCGGCCGTGAGCAGGCCAGCGTGGGAACGAAGCCTTGAGGTCCGGACGGCGGCGGAGACGCACGCGCTCGCCGCAGCCCTCGGCGCCGTCCTGGAACCGGGAGACCTGCTGGTCCTGACCGGCGAGCTTGGTGCCGGCAAGACCACCTTCACGCAGGGACTGGGGGAGGGGCTGGGCGTGCGGTCAGGCATCATTTCGCCGACGTTCGTCCTGGTGCGCATCCACCCCAATCTGCCTGGCGGACCCCGGCCCGGTGGTCCGGACCTGGTGCATGTGGACGCCTACCGGCTGGAGTCGGCCGCCGAAATCGATGACATCGACCTTGAAAACACCATGGACAGCGCCGTGACGGTGGTCGAGTGGGGCCGCGGCCGGGTTGAACACCTGAGCGAGAGCCGGCTCGAGGTGGAACTGCACCGCCCCCGCGGCGGCGCCGCCTGCGTGCCCGCCGTGACGCACCCCGCCGGCGCACCCCAGGCGCCCGCCGATCCCTCAGCCGATCCCAGCGTGCTGGACTTTGACACGGACGACGACGACGAACCACGGTCCGTCGTGATCCGCGGCTTCGGCCCGCGCTGGGCCCAAGCCCCGGCGCTGCCCGGCGGCGAGACCCTGTCGAAGGGCGGTTCCCTGCCCGGCGCCGAGACCCTGCCTGAGCCGCAGCCAGACCCACTGACCGCGCCCCAGACCCCGGAACGGAACTCCTGATGCTCATCCTCGCCATCGACACCTCGGCCGTCGCCAGCGCCGCGCTGGTCTCCGATGACGCGCCGGAATCGTTGCTCGCCAGCTTCGCCACCGAGGATACGCGCACCCACGCTGAGGTCCTGGCCCCGGGGATCGACGGACTCCTGGCCGAGGCCGGAGTCAGCGGGAGCGACGTCGACGCAATCGTCACCGGCGTAGGTCCCGGACCGTTCACGGGGCTGCGCTCCGGGATCGTCACCGCCCGCACGCTTGCCTTTGTCTGGGGGAAGCCGCTTTACGGGGTCATGAGCCTGGACGCGATCGCCCTGGAAGTGGCCGAATCCACCGACTCGGCCGCGGAGTTCATTGTGGCCACCGATGCGCGCCGCAAGGAGGTCTACTGGGCCCGGTACACCTTCGCCGATGCCCAGCTGCCGCACCTGGCAGACGGCCCGCACGTGGGCTTCGCCGCGGACCTGCCGGATCTGCCGGTCTATGGCGCCGGGGCCGGAATCTACTCCGACGTCGTCAAGGCGGTCGCCGAATTCAGCACCCGGCAGCCGGAGGCCCTCTCCCTGGGCCAGTTCGCACTCGCCCGGCTCGCCGCGGGCGAACAGCTCCTGGACTCCACGCCCCTGTACCTGCGCGAGTCCGATGCCCAGGTGCCCGGACCCCGGAAGCGTGCCCTGTGAGCGCGGAACACACCACACCGCCCAGGCTGCCCGGCGGGGTCACCCTGCGCGACATGGACGCCGCGGACATCCCCGCCGTCCACGAACTGGAGCGCCGGCTGTTTCCCGTGGATGCCTGGCCGCTGCAGATGTTCCACGACGAGCTGGCGCAGGCCGACACCCGCCGCTACCTCGTAGCGGAGATCCACGGCGGGATCGTAGGCTACGCCGGGCTCATGTGCATCGAACCGATCTCCGACGTCCAGACCATCGCCGTCGTGCCCGAGCAGGAAGGCAGGGGCATCGGCTCGGCGCTGCTCACCGAGCTGATCGTGGAGAGCAAACGCCGGCGCGCCCAGGACGTGCTGCTGGAGGTCAGGGCGGACAACCCCCGCGCCCAGCAGCTCTACCGGCGCTTCGGTTTTGAACAGATCCACATCCGCCCCCGCTACTACCGCGACGGCGTCGACGCCCTGATCATGCGGCTCCAGCTGCCCCGCGAACCGCTCAGCCCCCAGCCAGAGGAAGCAGGCCGACCTTGAACCGCACCCAGCCACTCGTGCTCGGCATCGAGTCCTCCTGTGACGAGACCGGCGTCGGCATCGTCCGGGGGACCGCCCTGCTGACGAACACCGTCTCGTCCTCCATGGACGAGCACGTCCGCTTCGGCGGCGTGATTCCCGAGATCGCCTCCCGCGCCCACCTCGACGCCTTCGTCCCCACCCTCGAGGAAGCGCTGGCGGAGGCGGCCGTGTCGCTGGCCGACATTGACGCGATCGCCGTCACCTCCGGCCCTGGCCTGGCAGGGGCGCTGATGGTGGGGGTATGCGCGGCCAAGGCGCTCGCCGTCGCCACCGGCAAACCGCTTTACGCCATCAACCACCTGGTCGCGCATGTCGGCGTCGGGCTCCTCCAGAACGGCGCCGGCACAATGGCTCCGGCCGGCGAACCGTCCCAGCAGCCGCCGCTGGCGCTGCCGGAGAACATGGGCGCGCTCCTGGTGTCCGGCGGCCACACCGAGATCCTGCGGATCAGGAGCATTACGGACGACGTCGAGTTGCTGGGTTCCACGATCGACGACGCCGCCGGCGAAGCCTACGACAAGGTGGCGCGGCTCCTGGGCCTGGGCTATCCGGGCGGTCCGGCCATCGACAAGCTCGCGCGCACCGGCAACGCGAAGGCCATCCGGTTCCCGCGCGGCCTGACCCAGCCCAAGTACATGGGGACCGCCGAGGAGCCCGGGCCGCACCGTTACGACTGGTCCTTCAGCGGGCTCAAGACCGCCGTCGCCCGCTGCGTGGAGCAGTTCGAGGCGCGCGGCGAGGCCGTTCCCGTCGCGGACATCGCCGCGGCTTTCCAGGAAGCCGTGGTGGACGTCATTACCTCCAAGGCTGTGCTGGCCTGCCGCGAAAACGGCATCACCGAGGTCCTCCTGGGCGGGGGCGTCGCCGCGAACTCGCGGCTGCGCCAGCTCACCGAACAGCGCTGCCGTGCCGCCGGGATCCGGCTGACGGTGCCGCCGCTGCCGCTGTGCACGGACAACGGCGCCATGGTGGCCGCACTCGGGGCACAACTGGTCATGGCCGGGGTGGAACCGAGCGGGATCGGATTTGCCCCGGACTCCTCGATGCCGGTCACGACGGTTTCCGCCTGATCCTTCGACCGAGCGAAGCTTCGACCGGCTGAAACTACGCCTCCATGGAGGCTGTTGGCGCGCAGAACCTAGGCGTCGGGCCCCTGCCGCATCTGCTTGACCAGATCCAGGACGACGGCGCGCAGGTCCCCGCCGTGCTCGGCGGCCACCCGGCGCTGACGCTGGTAGCCGGCGCCACGCTGGATGATCTTCTCGACGTCGGCCAGCTCGGCGCTGCAGCCCAGCTTCGCCGCGACGGGCTCAAGCCGCTTGAGGGTCTCGCGCAGGTGCTCCGTGACGAGCTGCTCGTTGCCTTCGGCGTCGAGGATGATGATTGCCTCCAGGCCGTACCGGGCCGCCCGCCACTTGTTTTCCTGGACGTGCCACGGCGGCATGGTGGGAATGGTGCCGCCGTTCTCCAGCGTGGTGGAAAATTCGTCGACAAGGCACTGCGTCAATGCAGCGATGGCCCCGACGTCCTCAAGGGTCGCCAGGCCGTCGCAGATGCGCATCTCGATGGTGCCGAGGGCCGGGACGGGCCGGATGTCCCAGCGGATCTCGGAGAGCGTGTCGATCACACCCGTGGTGAACATGTCCTGCACGTAGGATTCGTAATCCTCCCAGCTGGCGAACTGGAACGGCAGCCCGGCGGTGGGCAGCTGCTGGAACATCAGGGCACGGTGCGAGGCGTAGCCGGTGTCCTCGCCACCCCAGAACGGGCTGGAGGCCGAGAGCGCCTGGAAGTGCGGGAAGTAGTTGACCAGGCCGTCCAGAACCGGAAGGACTTTGTCCCGGCTGTCCAGCCCGACGTGCACGTGGACGCCATAGATGACCATCTGCCGGCCCCACCATTGGGTCCGGTCAATGAGCTTGGCGTAGCGTTCTTTGTCCGTGACGGGCTGCAGCTGGGGCGGGCTGAACGGATGGCTCCCGGCGCAGAAGACCTCCACGCCCATGGGATCGGTGACATCCCGGACAGCCGCGAGGGAGCTGTTCAGGTCCGCCTTGGCTTCGGCGACGGTGGTGCAGATGCCCGTGACGAGTTCCACGGTGTTCAGCAGCAGTTCCTGCTTGATGTGCGGGTGCTCGTCGTCCTCGTTGAGTTCGGGGTGCCGGGAAGCGACTCCGCGGAGCACCTGGTTCGCCACGGAGGCGAGTTCGCCGGTTTCGGCGTCGACGAGCGCCAGCTCCCATTCCACGCCCAGAGTCGACTGCTTGGATGAAGCGAACTCGATCTTCATGTGGTCCCTTCACTGTTTTGCTGTCACTGGCCGTGGTCCTGATGGGACATGCGCTGGCTGATACCCTCGGACGCGCCCCTGGACGTGCCACCGGCGGTGCCACATGCCATTCCCACACCAGGGCGCCGGCCGGGAGGGCTGGCAGGGCTACGGGTGGTCCAAGTCTAGTGCAGGGGCAGCCCCGGGACGGTGCCTAAGTTACCGCTGGTGCGTGAGTGTGTTCACAAACGTTGCTGGATACTGACGGTTTGCGTGGCGGCCGCGGGACCGGACCCGTCCTGGCGTTTAATGGAGCTGTGCCCATTCTGAACAAAGACATGACCCTGTGTATCTCGCTCTCGGCCCGGCCCAGCAACAACGGGACGCGCTTCCATAACCACCTGTATGAGCAGTTGGGCCTGAACTGGATCTACAAGGCCTTCGCCCCCACCGACCTCGCCCAGGCGATCGCCGGCGTGCGCGGCCTCGGCATCCGCGGCTGCGCGGTGTCCATGCCCTACAAAGAAGACGTGATCGCCCTCGTGGACGTCATGGACCCTTCGGCGAAGGCCATCGATTCGGTCAACACCATCGTCAACGACGCCGGCCGGCTCACGGCCTACAACACCGACTACACGGCAATCGAGCAGCTCCTGCAGCGCAACGCCGTGCCCACCGACTACTCGGTGCTGGTCCTGGGCTCCGGCGGCATGGCCAAGGCCACCGTGGCCGCGCTGCGGGATGCCGGCTTCAAGGACGTGACCGTCGTTGCCCGCAACGAAGCCTCCGGCCGCGCCCTGGCCGACCAGTACGGGTTCGGCTGGAGCGCGGAACTGGGCTCCGCGGAGTCCGGCAAGGGCACGGCCGACATGATCATCAACATAACCCCGATCGGTATGGCCGGCGGACCGGACGCCGAGTCGTTGTCCTTCCCGCAGGAGACGATCGACGCCGCGAAGGTGGTGTTCGACGTCGTCGCCCTCCCGGCCGAGACGCCGCTCATCAAGGCCGCCCGCGCGGCCGGCAAGAGTGTGATCACGGGCGCCGAGGTGGCCACGATCCAGGCGCTGGAGCAGTTCGTGCTCTACACCGGGATCCGTCCCACGGATGAACAGGTCAGGGCCGCCGAGGACTTCATGCGGGCCCAGTAGCTGCCGCGGTGCCCCAAAACCGGCGCCTGCGCGCCGACGGGGCTAGACGGGCTCCACCGAGATGGCCACCCGGTCCTCGCCGATCCTGGTGAGGACCAGGGTGGCTGATTTCTTGCCCTTCGCCTTGGAACCGGCCGGTTTTCCGCCGGGCAGGAGCTGCTTGCGCAGCTCCTCCGGCGTGACGGCCGTGCCGCGCTTCTTAATGTCCAGGACTCCGATTCCGTGCTCCTTGACCCAGGACTTGAGGGCCTTGACGTTGAAGGGCATCACTTCGAGGACCTTGTAGGCCTTGGCGAACGGCGTATCGCGCAGATCCGGGGCACAGATGTAGGCGATGTGCTCGTCCACGAGGTGTCCGCCCAGCTGGAGGGCGACGTCGGCCACCAGCCCGGCGCGGATGACCGCGCCGTCGGGCTCGTACAGATACCCCTCCACGGGACCCACGGGCGCCGCCGGGCCGCCGTCGAAGTCCTCGGCGCTGGTGAGTTCGGCAGCACCCTGCGGGCCGAGCAGGAGGGCCGCGCGCCGCACCCCGGGACGCCGCACCGCGTTGAACCACAGGGCCACCTCGGTCACGTCCCCGCCGACCGAGACCCACTGGGCCTCGCAACCCGCGGGCACGGAATCGTGCGGCATGCCCGGCCCCATCTTCACCCCGACGGCGCGGCCGGAGCCGGCCAGCGACTCCGCGAAGGACAGCGGAGGGGAGAAATCCTCCGGATCCCAGATCCGTTGGGTTCCCGATGTCGACGTGGTGCGCCGGGCCGGGTCGAGCCAGACGCCGTCGACCCCGTCGAGCGGCACCGCGGTGGCATCCGAATGGACCACCGTGGCATTGCGGAACGGGATCAGGTTCATGGTGGCGCAGGCTGCCGTGGCCTCGTCCATTTCCACCGCGGTGACCACCAGATCCAGGGACGCCAGGGCCATTGCATCGGCCCCCAGCCCGCAGCCCAGGTCAGCGACGTGGCCGATCCCGGCCTCCGCGAACCGCTGCGCGTGCCGTGCCGCGACGGTGAGCCTGGTGGCCTGCTCCAGGCCGGCCTTGGTGAAGATCATCTGCCGGGCGAATTCGCCGAATTTGGCCTCGGCCTTGGTCCGCAGCCTGGATTGCGTGAGCACGGCCGAGACGAGCTCGGGGGAGTGGCCGGCCTTGCGCAGCGCGGCGGTGAGGCGGAAGGCCTCGTCCTCGCGGTACGGGCCCAGCGACGCCAGCAGCTCCCAGCCCTCGGGGGTGAGGATCGGGGCAATATTTTCCTGCGGTGCGTCAGTCATGCCATCCAGCGTAGTTGAGCCCCGCCGGCACGCTGTGACCGGACCACGGGGGCTAGGCTTGACGGCATGGAAGACAGCGGCACAGGCGACAGCATCTCAGAGGACACAGCCGGGCAGAACACAGCCGGATACGACGACGACGGGCAGGAGCGCACGAGCCCGCAGGGGCTGGCCCGCTACGCCAAGCCGGCGCTGATCGCCGGCGCTGTGATCGCCGTCGTCTGCATCGCCTTGCTGGTGATCATTTTCTTCCTCGATTCCTTCAATGCCACCGTGTATTCGGTGGGCGGCAAGAACGTCCAGGACGCCACGGACGAGGCGCGGGCCATCCGCGACACCTATTCCGGTGCCCGGCTCGGCGGCATCATCTTCCTGATCGCGGGCGTGCTCCTCGCCGCTGCCGGCGCCGTGCTGACGTACCGGCACCGAAATGACGAGGGCCAGGACGCCGACCCGGACGACGGCGAGGACGTCGACTTCGAAGACCTCGCCGGCCAGTAGCCGCAGGCCGGTTCCCGCGTCCGGGGTGGTGCTAACGTGCATCCCCCGGGCGGGACATGCCCGTTTCTCGGTTCGAACAATGGGCATGTCCCCTGTGGCAGGGCTAATGCGTTGCACATGTCCACGGCCCGGCTCTACCAATGAGCATGATGCCCGGGTGCCCACGGGCCGCGACGAAGAATGGGCATGTCCCGCGAGAAGGCCCGGACCCGGCGGCGAAGAATGGGCATGTCCCGTGGGAAAACATGTTCACCCGGAACGAATTTCTGGCACTCGCCTTGACCGAGTGCTAACCATGTACATAGAGTCGTCATTAGCACTCTCCCTAGGAGGGTGCTAACACATGAAGCGCGTTCCGCCAGGCTCGCTGCCGGCACCGCGACGACGGTCTGTGCGCCATGGCATCGCCGCTTCATAGTCCACGAATTTGCTGACGAAAAGGAGAGGTCCGAGTGTCGGTCTCTATTAAGCCTCTTGAGGATCGTATTGTTGTCCGCCCGCTCGAAGCCGAGCAGACCACGGCTTCCGGCCTGGTTATCCCGGACTCCGCGCAGGAGAAGCCGCAGGAAGGCGAAGTTGTTGCAGTAGGCCCCGGCCGCTTCGATGACAACGGCAACCGCGTTCCCGTTGACGTTGCCGTCGGCGACGTCGTCATTTACTCCAAGTACGGTGGAACCGAAGTCAAGACCGGCGGCACCGAGTACCTCGTGCTCTCCGCCCGCGACGTTCTGGCGATCGTCGTAAAGTAACTCTCTTGGACCCCCGCGCAGCCGATCCTTCGCATTGAATGGATCAGTTGCGCGGGGTTCTGTCTTGAAAGGACAAAACCATGGCAAAGCAGCTTGCGTTTAACGACGCTGCCCGCCGGTCGCTTGAAGCCGGCATCGATAAGCTCGCCAACACCGTCAAGGTCACGCTGGGCCCGCGCGGCCGCAACGTCGTACTGGACAAGAAGTGGGGCGCCCCCACGATCACCAACGACGGCGTGACGATCGCCCGTGAAATCGAGCTGGACGACCCCTACGAGAACCTTGGCGCGCAGCTTGCCAAGGAGGTCGCCACCAAGACCAACGATGTTGCCGGTGACGGCACCACCACCGCCACCGTTCTGGCCCAGGCCCTGGTCAAGGAAGGCCTGCGCAACGTGGCTGCAGGTGCCGCACCGGGCGAGATCAAGCGCGGCATTGAGGTTTCGGTCGAGGCCGTCGCCGCCCGCCTGCTGGAGAACGCGCGCCCCGTCGAAGGCACGCAGGTTGCCAACGTTGCCGCCATCTCCGCCCAGAGCGACGAGGTCGGCGAGCTGCTGGCCGAGGCGTTCGGCAAGGTCGGCAAGGATGGTGTGATCACCATTGAGGAGTCCTCCACCACGCAGACCGAACTGGTCCTCACCGAGGGCATGCAGTTCGACAAGGGCTACCTGTCCCCGTACTTCGTCACCGACGCGGAACGCCAGGAGGCAGTCCTCGAGGACGCCCTGATCCTGATCAACCAGGGCAAGATCTCCTCGGTGCAGGACTTCCTGCCGCTGCTGGAAAAGGCGCTGCAGAGCTCCAAGCCGCTCTTCATCATCGCCGAAGACGTCGAGGGCGAGGCCCTGTCCACGCTGATCGTCAACCGCATCCGCGGCACCCTGAACGTCGTCGCCGTCAAGGCGCCGGGCTTCGGCGACCGCCGCAAGGCCATGCTGCAGGACATCGCCACGCTCACCGGCGCCCAGGTTGTCTCCCCGGAGCTGGGCCTGAGCCTGGACACCGTTGGCCTTGAGGTGCTCGGCACCGCACGCCGCATCACGGTCACCAAGGACAACACCACGATCGTCGACGGCGCCGGTTCGGCCGAGGACGTCGCCGCCCGTGTTGCCCAGCTGCGCGCCGAGCTGACCCGCACCGATTCGGACTGGGACAAGGAAAAGCTGCAGGAACGCCTGGCCAAGCTGGCCGGCGGCATCGGCGTGATCAAGGTCGGCGCTGCCACCGAGGTTGAGCTGAAGGAAAAGAAGCACCGCATCGAGGACGCCGTGTCCTCGACCCGCGCCGCCCTCGAAGAAGGCATCGTGGCAGGCGGAGGCTCCGCCCTCATCCACGCGCTGAAGGCGCTTGACGAGGACGCTGCGGTCCAGGCCCTCGAAGGCGACGCGGCTGCCGCCGTCGGCATCGTCCGCCGGGCCCTGACCCAGCCGCTGCGCTGGATCGCCCAGAACGCCGGCTTCGACGGCTATGTTGTCGTTGCCAAGGTGGCCGAATCCGCCGTGAACCAGGGCTTCAACGCCAAGTCCGGCGAATACGAAGACCTGATCGCCGCCGGCGTGATCGACCCCGTCAAGGTGACCCGCGCGGCTCTGCGCAACGCGGCCTCCATCGCGGCCCTGGTCCTCACCACGGAAACCCTCGTGGTGGAGAAGCCGGCTGACGAAGACGAGCACGCAGGGCACAAGCACTAAGCTCAGCCCGAGTAGAACGGACGGCCCGGCATCCTTGCCGGGCCGTCCTTTTTTCTGCCGCCGCATCTTCGGCGTCGCCGGGCTCGCGTTCGCCCCACCCCCGCCTCGACGCGTCCCCTTGCCAGGCCTTCACTGGAAATTCCCAACTTGGCATGCCTCAATGGAGGTCTATGGCCTCGACGGCGATTGGCCATGAAAATTACGTTTTGGTAACATGGACGCTTTGGTTATCTGGTTGAGGGGTTGTTCTATGACACAGCAAAGGACCCTGCCCCTGCCTGCCCGCCACAGTGCCGCGCACAGGGCGGGCCAAAGCGCCGAACGCAAGGACGGCCGAAAGTCCACGTTCAGGCCCGAAATCCAAGGGCTCCGGTCCCTGGCCGTCCTGATGGTCATGAGCTACCACATCTGGCTCGGCCGGGTCTCCGGTGGCGTGGACGTATTCCTTTTGATCTCGGCGTTCCTCATGACGCTGCAGTTCGTCGGCCGCTACGAGCAGGGCCGCCCCATGGCCCTCCTCAAACATTGGCTGCACCTGTTCCGGCGCCTCGTCCCGGCTGCCGTCACCGTCCTGGTGGCCGTACTCGCCGCGAGCATCCTCTTCCTGCCCCGGACCCGCTGGCTGGAAGTCATCAACCAGGGCTGGGCCTCCCTGTTCTACGCCGAGAACTGGCTCCTGCAATCCCAGGCCACGAACTACTACGCCTCGGACCACAGCCAGGCCAGCCCCTTCCAGCACTTCTGGTCCCTCTCGATCCAGGGGCAGATCTTCATCCTCTGGCCGCTCATCTTCGCAGGGGCGGCGCTCCTCGCCAGGCGCTTCAAGCTCCGCTACCGCGTGCTGCTGTGCTACATATTCGCCGTCGTTTTCCTGGCTTCTCTTGCCTACTCAATTGTCTTCACCCAGGCGAGCCAGACCGAGGCGTACTTCGACACCTGGGCACGGCTGTGGGAGTTTGCCCTCGGCACCCTCGTGGCTTTGGCCCTTCCCTCCATGCGGTTGTCCCGGGGCTGGCGGCTGGCACTTGGCTGGCTGGGTATTGTGGCCATGCTCAGCTGCGGCATCCTCCTGAATGTCCAGGCCTCCTTCCCCGGCTACGTGGCACTCTGGCCCACTCTGGCCGCAGCGTGTGTCATCGCCGCCGCCCAGTCCGGCAGCAAGCTCGGCGTCGACCGGATCCTCAGCTCCAAGCCCCTCGTCAGGCTGGGCGATATCTCCTACGCCCTGTACCTGTGGCACTGGCCGGTCCTGGTCATCGCGCTGGCCGCGACGGACAGGGACCACGCGGGCCCGATCGCGGGCGCCGTCATCGTCGCCGTTTCGCTGGTTCTCGCATATCTCACCACCCGCTTCGTCGAGAAACCCTGGCGGGAATGGAAGTGGCCGGAGGTGCGCCGGCGTCGGGCCGGCGTGGCCATCGCAGCGGCCGTGACAATCGCCGCCGTGCCGCTCGCCGGCTGGCAGCTCCAGATCAATTACGCCATGGCGGCCGCCTCGAGCCAGGCCTGGGCCAACAATCCCGGTGCCCGGTCCCTGGACCCCGGCTACGTCGACGGCTCTGACAAATCCGCCCCGCTGCTTCCCACCCTGGCCACGGCCGCGGAAGAATGGCCCCAGTACGCGGGCGGCTGCACCGCGGATGAGAAGGAACTCACGAACGTCTGCAACAACGGCAAGGAACATGCCGCCAAGACCGTCCTGATCATCGGCAACTCCCATGCCCACGTGTGGGCGACCCCCATCCTGGCGATGGCCGAGAAGTACGGCTGGCGGGTGGAGGCCATCACCAAGGGCTACTGCCCGGTGACGGTGGGCCCGGCCAACGGGCTCTCGGACGGCTGCCTGGACTTCAACAAGGACACGCTGAAGAAGGTGCTCGAGATGAAGCCGGATGTCGTGGTAACAACCAGCACCCGGACTGACCCGGAGCCGAGCAACACCGAGTTCATGGACCCGGGGTGGGTTCCGCCGATCAAGTCCATCAACGACGCCGGCATCCCCGTCGTCGCGCTGCGGGACACCCCGCGCATGCACGAGGCCGTCCCCGCGTGCCTCGAGAAGAATCCCGACAACTACGCCGCCTGCGGATCGACCACTGCCGAGAACTATCAGGCCGCTTCGCCCGACGCTGCCGTGGCCGCGCAGTTGCCTGCCACTAAGTTCCTCGACTTCAGCCGGTACTTCTGCCAGGACGATGTCTGCCCGGCCGTCATCGGCAACGTGATGGTCTACAAGGATGACAACCATGTCACCCGGACCTACATGGAGAGCCTCGCCCCGGACTTCGAGACCGAGTTCATGGCAGCAACCGGCTGGAAGGCCGGGTAGGGGCCGCGGCTGTCCTTCCCGGCCGGCTGCGGGCACCCAGCCGGCCGTCAGTGCCGTGAGCGGTCGGCCGTGAGCCGCAGCCGCATTGCGGCATCCGGCGGCAGCCGCTTGGTCACAAGACGATAAAAAACCAGGACCCCGACGGCGGCCACCACGATTCCCACAAGGTTCAGGAAAAGCTGGAGCGCGGAGCCGGCCGCCTTTTGATACTCGCCCAGGACCAGAGCCACGGCCACAAACCCGGCCGCCGGCACCGTGGTGACCGACATGAAAACTCCGATCAGCGCGGCCGAGCGCCGGCTGGAAGCCGACACTGAGGGCCAGCGCCGCGTCGCGTCCGAGCGTGCGCTGGCGCCGGACCACGGCCACGGCCAGCGCAGCCAGCGGCCCGAACTCCGGGCCCACGGCCATGGCACCGACGATCGCAATCGTCTAGTTCGTCACGATGCCGATGGCCGCCAGCTGGGTCGCCAGGACCAACAAGGAGAAAAGTCCACGTCAGGCGCGAATCTTCGCCGGTCTGCCGGGACACCTCGTCCCAGGTCACAGCGTCCGCGCCCTCGCCGGGTGCCTCCGCCTCCGCCCGGTCGGACCGGTCCGAGAGCACCAGGTCAGGCTCGAGGACCGAAATCGATCCCTGCTGCTGGACATCGAGGACGTGGAGCTTCTCCACCAGCGCCTCCACGGATTCGCGCGCCAGCAGGACTTGGACCACGTCCCCGGGCGGCAACACGGATGCACCATTGGCCAGCGCGACCTCCGAGACGCCGACGTGACTTGTTCAACTTTCGACAACAACTCCGGACAACTCACCGGGGACACAAATGCGCAGCTGCACGATCACTTAGCAGAGCCTATGGAGGGCTTCCGAGGGGCATCCGGCAATTGGCCAAGAAAGTTACGTTTCGGTAACATTGATGTTTTAGAAGCCGGCCTGAAGGGTTACTAGTGTCGATCTCGCGAACCACAGCCACCCCGCCAACAGCGGATGCGGGTTCACGGACGAGCCGGAAAACAAGTTACCGTCCCGAGGTCCAGGGCCTGCGCGCCCTCGCGGTGCTCATGGTCGTCACCTACCACGTGTGGCTGGGCCGGGTCTCCGGCGGCGTGGACATCTTCCTGCTCATTTCGGCATTCCTGATGACGCTCAGCTTCACGCGGAAGGTCGAAAGTGGTGCGCCGCTCCGGCTGCTGCACCACTGGCTGCATCTGCTCAAGCGCCTCCTGCCCGCCGTCGTCGTGGTGGTTCTCGGCGTCCTCGCCGGCACCTGGGCCATCCTGCCGCAGAGCCGCTGGCCCGACGTCCTGGACCAGGCCTGGGCCTCCCTGCTGTACCGGCAGAACTGGCTCCTGGCCGACAGCGCCGTGGATTACTACGCCCAGGACCACTCCGGCGCGAGCCCGCTGCAGCACTTCTGGTCGCTCTCGATCCAGGGCCAGGTGTTCGTGCTCTGGCCGCTCGTGTTCGCCGGCATGGCACTTCTTGCCGGCCTGCTCCGTCGGCTGCGCCGGACCGGCCAGGTCCATGTCCTGCTGCGTTACCGCTCGCTGCTGGCCGCGGCCTTCGGCGCCATCTTCGCAGGGTCCCTGGCCTACTCGATCCAGCAGACCGCCACCAACCAGGCCCACGCCTACTTCGATACCGGCGCCCGGCTCTGGGAGTTTGCCCTCGGCTCGCTGCTTGCCCTCGCCCTGCCTTACCTGAAGCCGGGCAGGATGCTGCGCGTGGTGCTGGGCTGGGCCGGCCTGGTGGCCATGCTCTCCTGCGGGCTCCTGCTGACCGTGGACCGTTCGTTCCCCGGATTCATCGCGCTGTGGCCCACGCTGGCCGCCGCCGCGATCATCACCGCCGGTCAGAGCGGCAGCCGCTTCGGCGTCGACCGCTTCCTGACCTGGAAGCCCCTGGTGGCACTGGGGGACAACTCCTATGCGCTCTACCTTTGGCACTGGCCGCTGCTGGTCTTGGCCCTCGCGGGGGCGGGCATCACGGCGCCAAACCTGTTCCAGGGGCTGTGCATCGTGGCCGCATCCCTTGTCCTGGCAGTGCTCACCACGCGCTTTGTCGAGAAGCCGCTGCGCGAGTGGCACTGGCCGAAGCGGCGCGCCTGGCGCACCGCCGTCGTGATTGCCGCCTGCGGTGCCTTGATGGCGGGTCCGGTCTCGGTGTGGCAGAGCCAACTCGTCGCCGACGAGGCGGAGGCGGCCTCCCAGCCCAGGGAGCTGACCCCCGGCGCTGCCGCCCTGGCGCCGGAAAACGCCGGCAAGCCCACGCCGGAGGCGAAGATCATCCCCGCGCCGGCCGCGATGAAGAATGAGTGGGCCGACATCGATGGCCTGTGCACGGACGAAAACACCACCAGCGACCCGCTGCTGCAGGGCTGCCTGCAGAACAACAAGCCGGACAAGGTCAAGAAGCGGATCGTGGTGCTCGGTGACTCGCACGCCCAGCAGTACATGGCGGCGCTCGGACCCATCGCGAAGAGCCACGACTGGGAAGTGGTCACGCTCCTGAAGGGCAACTGCCGCTTCGGCGGGGAGTCCCTGGAACGGGACGCTGACTGCAACGCCTTCAACAGCGCCAGCACGCAGTACGTCCTGGACCACCGCCCCGACGCCGTGTTCACGGTGGCGTCCCTGACGCACAAGGATGCGCCGTTCGAGACCGAAGTGCCGCAATACCTGGAGGGCATCAAACCCTTCACCGACGCCGGCATGGACGTGGTGGGCATCCGCGACAACCCCCGCTTCAATGTCAACATGCCCGAGTGCGTCCAGAAGAACGGCAAGGACGCCACCGAGTGCAAAGTGCCGGTGCAGGAATCGCTTGCGGGGTCCTCGCCACTGGATGCCTACCGCGGCCAGGTGCCCCGGCTGTCCCTCATGGACATGAGCGATTTCATCTGCGCCGACGGGACCTGCCCCGCGGTGGTCGGCAACGTGTACGTCTACAAGGACGACAACCACCTGACCAAGACATACGTGCAGACCATGATCCCCATGTTCGAAAAACGGCTGCTCGCCGCCACCGGCTGGAAATAGGCCCCGGCGCTCCCGGCGGAGCCTCGCGGGCATGGGACTGCTCACATTCGCGCCCACATTACCGCCCCGGAATATGGCTATCGCCGCCAAGGTTCTACTATTTATTCAACACTTCTGCATGACCTTCTGCACAGGCCAGACCCGTAATGACGGGCTGGTCATCAGTTGCAACCCCTACCCGTGAACCCCGTAACCCAAGGTAAGAGGCGCACTCATGACCGAGCCCGAACACAATCCCTTCGCCCTCATCGGCCTGACCTACGACGACGTCCTGCTCCTGCCAGGCCACACCGACGTGATCCCCTCGGAGGCGGACACGTCCTCGCGCATCTCCAAGCGCATCACCGTCCAGACTCCGCTGCTTTCGGCCGCGATGGACACCGTCACGGAGTCCCGCATGGCCATCGCCATGGCACGCCAGGGCGGCCTCGGCGTCGTGCACCGCAACCTCTCCATCGCCGACCAGGCCGATCAGGTGGACCGGGTCAAGCGCAGCGAATCCGGCATGATCACCAACCCGCTGACCATCGGCCCCGAGGCCACGCTCGCCGAGCTGGACGAGATCTGCGCCCGCTACCGCGTCTCCGGCCTTCCGGTCGTGGACGAAGGCAACAGGCTCCTGGGTATTGTCACCAACCGCGACACCCGCTTCGTGCCCGAATCCGACTTCCCGCTCCGGCTGGTCAGCGACGTCATGACCAAGATGCCGCTCGTCACAGGACACGTCGGCATCAGCCGCGAGGAAGCCTCGCACAAGCTGGCCACGAACAAGATCGAAAAGCTCCCGCTCGTTGACGAGCAGGGCCGGCTCAAGGGCCTGATCACCACCAAGGACTTCACCAAGGCCGAGCAGTACCCGCTCGCCACCAAAGACGAGGAAGGGCGCCTGCGCGTTGGCGCCGCGATCGGCTTCTTCGGCGACGGCTGGGAGCGTGCCATGACGCTCATCGACGCCGGCGTGGACGCCCTGTTCGTGGACACCGCCAACGGCCACTCCCAGGGCGTGCTGGAGATGATCCGCCGGCTCAAATCCGATCCCGTAGCCGCGCACGTGGACATCATCGGCGGCCAGGCCGCCACCCGCGAGGGCGCCCAGGCCCTGATCGACGCCGGTGCCGACGGCATCAAGGTCGGCGTCGGTCCCGGGTCCATCTGCACCACCCGCGTGGTGGCAGGCGTCGGCGTCCCGCAGATCACCGCCATCTACGAGTCCGCGAAGGCGGCCATCCCGGCCGGCGTTCCGCTGATCGCCGACGGCGGCCTGCAGTACTCCGGCGACATCGGCAAGGCGCTCGTCGCCGGCGCCGACACCGTGATGCTCGGCTCCCTCCTGGCCGGTTGCGACGAATCCCCGGGCGACCTGATCTTCGTCAACGGCAAACAGTTCAAGAGCTACCGCGGCATGGGCTCCCTGGGCGCCATGCAGACCCGCGGCAAGAACACCTCCTACTCCAAGGACCGCTATTTCCAGGCCGACGTCTCCGGCGATGACAAACTCATCCCCGAAGGCATCGAGGGCCGGGTCGCCTACCGCGGGCCGCTGTCGTCCGTGGCGTACCAGCTGGTCGGCGGCCTCCGCCAGACCATGTTCTACACCGGAGCCCCGACAATCCCCGAGCTGAAGGCACGCGGCAAGTTCGTCCGCATCACCGCCGCCGGGCTCAAGGAATCGCACCCGCACGACATCCAGATGACGGTCGAAGCCCCGAACTACGGTTCGCGCTAAGACCGCCACGGCGTGAACCGGGTGAGCCCGCTGAAACCACAGTTTCGGCGGGCTCACCCGTTTCCGGACTCACCCGGTTCCGGGTGCGGCCGGTTCCCGCGCCAATGCCGGGCCGTTCCGGCGGGGCACTGCCCGCGCCGGCTCCGGATCCCGGAACTAGGCTGGAGGCATGTCCGAACTCCTGCCGGCACGCGAGCCCAAACGCAAGCTCGCGCTCAGGCCCTACGCCCGGGCCGTGGCCCAGGTTCTGCGCGTGAGCTTCCGCGCCTCGCCGGCCGCCGTCGTCATGAAGGTCCTCGGCTCGCTGATCTCGGCCGTCCTGCCGCTGGTCACGACGTACTTTGCCGCGCTGACCACCACGTCCCTGGCCGCCGCCTACGCGGGCAACGCCGCCGCCGGCAGCCAGGCCATCATCTACGTCATCATCACCGCGGTACTCGGGCTCTTTTGGGGATCGTTCAGCAGCCTGGACCGCTACATCCAGCAGCTGATGAGCTTCCGGGTCGGCGCGATCGTCGGGGACCTCATGTACGAGCGCTTCCTGACCCTGGACTTCTGGCGCTACGACGACAAGGAGACCGTGGACCTGTACGACCGGGCCAAACGCTTCTCCGACTCCTATGCCCGGGTGCTGGACCGGATCGCGGCCATCTTCACCCAGCTGGTGTCCGTGTTCCTGGCCATCGGCGCGCTGCTGCTGGTCAGCTGGTGGATCGCCGTGATCGTCCTGGTGGCGATCGTGCCCAGCGTCTACCTGCAGTTCAAGCTCTCCCGCGAACAGATCGCGCACTGGAACACCCAGGTCGATTCGCGCAGGCAGCGCAGGATGATCGAGACCAACCTCCTGCGCCCGCAGCACATCGCAGAGATGCGGCTCTACGGGATCGTCGGCCACCTGATGGGACTGCGGTCCCGGCTGCGCGACGCCGACGAAAAGCGCCGGCTGGACTTCCAGAAACGTTACATTCCCAGGCAGCTCGCGGCCGATGCCCTGCAATACGGCGCCGAGGTGGTCTCGCTGATCTGGGTGGTGGGCCAGATCATCGCCCGGGCCCAGCCGGTGGGGCAGTTCCTCTATGTCCAGCAGATCGTCAGCCGCGCCCTGTCCACCGCCAACAACCTCGTCTCCTCGCTCAGCTCGATCGATGAGGACCTGGCCAACCTCAAGGACTACGAGCTGTTCATGGCGCTGCCCGTGAAGTCGGACCACGCGCCGCCCCTGCTGCGGGCGCCGGAGACGGTGGAACTGCGCGACATCCGTTTCACCTACACCGGCAGCGAACTGGAAGTGATCCGGGGTATTTCAATGACCATCAGGCAGGGCCAGCACATCGCGATCGTGGGGGAGAACGGCGCCGGCAAGTCCACCCTGATCCGTATCCTGGCCGGGTTGTACCGTCCCGATTCCGGGCAGGTGATGCTCGACGGCATGGACCTCGCCGCCGTCGACGTCACGTCCTGGCACCGGCACCTGGCGGTGCTCAGCCAGGAGTTCCTGAAATACGAATTCGCCACCGCGGCGGAGAACATTTTCTTCGGCGACGTCGATTCGCCGCGCGACGACGGACGGATCCGCCGTTCCGCCGCGGATGCCGAGGCCCTGGAATTCCTCAACAAGCTGCCCAACGGCCTGGACAACCACGTCAGCAACTGGATGGAGGATCCGCGCGGCCGGAAGGGGTCCGGCCTGTCCGGCGGCCAGTGGCAGCGCCTGGCAATGGCGCGGAACTTCTACCGCGGCGCCACGTTCATGGTGATGGACGAGCCGACGTCGGCCATCGATGCTCTGGCGGAGCACCGGATCTTCACCCGGCTTTTCGCCGACCGCAGCAGCACCATCATCGCCATCAGCCACCGGCTCGCCACGATCGAGAAGGCTGACGTCGTCTACATGCTGGAGGACGGCCGCATCGTCGAACAGGGCACCCACAAGGAACTCGTGGCGCTCCGCGGCCGCTACTTCCGGATGTTCGAGTCCCAGCTGAGCGTCCCGGACGCCGAGAACGTCAGCGGGGAGTGAGCGGGGCTCCCTCGATGGTGGTCCGCACGCGGGCCAGGCTGGGTTCGGGCGGGACACTGCTGAAGCCGAAGCCGACGGCGGGCCGGACGGCGGCGAGCGGTCCGGCGTCGTCGCCCTCCCAGCTGACGGCGGCGGCGTCGATCCGGTGCAGATCGGTGACCCCGTAATACTCCCGCCGGCCGCCCTTGGCCGTGCCTGCGGTGCGCGCGCCGGGGACTATGAGGGCCGCCACGGGGCTGACCGCGCGCAGCCAGCGCGGATCCACCGCCAGGGCCCGGGGGAGCCGCCGGGCCACGGCACCGAGCCGGGTGCGGGACCCGAGCCGGGCACGGATCCGCAGCGGACCGGCGTCGACGGCGAGCTGCCCGGCCTCACAGGCGGAGGCCACGGGCAGGATGCGGGTTTCGTCGAAGTTGTAGACCGCGCCGATGAAGTCGCCGGCCTCGACACTTGGAGCGAGCAGGATCCGGTGGCCCGACGGCAGCTGGACCATCGCATCGGTGAAGGGCCCAAACGGGGACCGCATCCACAGGCCCACCACCGCGCGCAGGCCCGATCGGGTGCCGATCCCGGCAACGTGTCCCTCGAAAATCCAGCGCTGTCCGTGTCGCCAAAGCATGACGCCACAGTACGTCGAAGCGGCGCCCCGCGTCTGCTGGGATAACCTAGAGCAGTGACTTACGAGATTGAGATTGGCCGAGGCAAGCGTGGGCGTCGTGCCTACTCCCTGGATGACATTGCGATCGTCCCCAACCGACGTACCCGTGACCCCAAGGACGTCTCCGTCTCCTGGCAGATCGATGCCTACAAGTTCGACATGCCGGTCATCGCGGCGCCGATGGATTCGGCCATGTCGCCGGAAACCGTCATCGCTCTGGGCCGCCTCGGCGGACTCGGTGTGCTCGACCTCGAGGGCCTGTGGACCCGGTACGAGAACCCGCAGTCAGTGCTGGAAGAGATCGCAGGCCTCGCGGACGAGACCAACAGCCCCGCCGTCACCCGGCGCATGCAGGAGCTCTACCAGGCACCGATCCAGCCCGACCTGATCACCTCCCGCCTCGCCGAAATCCGCGCCGCCGGCGTCACCGTGGCCGGCTCTCTGACACCCCAGCGCACGCAGGAACACTACAAAACCGTGGTGGCCGCCGGCGTGGACATCTTCGTCATCCGCGGCACCACCGTCTCGGCAGAGCACGTCTCCAAGGACCACGAGCCGCTGAACCTCAAGCAGTTCATCTACGAACTCGACGTCCCCGTGATCGTCGGCGGGGCGGCCGGCTACACCCCGGCCCTGCACCTGATGCGCACCGGCGCCGCCGGCGTCCTGGTCGGCTTCGGCGGCGGCGCGACCACCACCACGCGCCGCGCCCTGGGCATCCACTCGCCGATGGCCTCCGCCATCTCCGACGTCGCCGCGGCCCGCCGGGACTACATGGACGAGTCCGGCGGACGCTACGTCCACGTGATCGCCGACGGCGGCATGGGATCCTCCGGTGACATCGTCAAGGCCATCGCCATGGGCGCCGACGCCGTGATGCTGGGCAGCGCCCTGGCCCGCGCCGACGAGGCGCCCGGCAAGGGCTGGCACTGGGGGCAGGAAGCCCACCACCTCGAACTGCCCCGCGGCGACAGGGTCAACGTGGGTACGGTCGGGCCGCTCGAGGAGGTCCTGTTCGGACCGGGCCACCACACGAACGGCACCTCCAACCTGATCGGTGCGCTGCGCCGTTCAATGGCAACCACCGGCTATTCGGACCTGAAGGAATTCCAGCGCGTCGACGTCGTCGTCTCGCCGTACGCCGGCAACTGAACCCCAGTTGGGCGTTGTTTGGCCCTGCCCATCCGGGGGACTTGGACGTAGTCTGGTGCCCTAACGAGGTTTGACCCGGATGGAGGCGTGACATGAACAGTTTTCCCGGCGGTTCAGCCGTGGCCGGAGGTGCCCTGGGGCCTGCCGAACGCGAGGCATCAATCTCTGTGCTCAGGGGCAGCACAGCCCCGGGTAAAGAGCTCGACATCCTGATCGTGGGCGGCGGCATCGTGGGCGCCGGCGCTGCCCTGGACGCGGTCACCCGCGGGCTCAGCGTAGGCATCGTGGAGGCCAACGACTGGGCCGCGGGAACGTCGTCGCGTTCCTCGAAGCTCATCCACGGCGGCCTCCGGTACCTCGAAATGCTCGACTTCGGCCTGGTCAAAGAGGCCCTGCACGAGCGCGGCCTCATCCTCTCCGTGCTGGCACCGCACCTGGCCCGTCCCGTCCCGTTCCTGTACCCGCTGCACAAACCGTTCCTGGAACGGCCCTACATCGGCGCCGGCATCGCGCTCTACGACGCGATGTCCATCACCGGCGGGCACAGCCGCGGCGTTCCCTTCCACAAGCACCTGACCCGGCGCGGAACCCTGCGCGCCGCCCCCAGCCTCAAGGACGACGCCTTCGTCGGCTCGATCCGCTACTACGACGGTCAAGTGGACGACGCCAAGTACGTCGCCAACCTCGTGCGGACCGCGGCGCACTACGGCGCCCACGCGGTCAACCAGATGGCTGTGGTCGACTTCCTGCGCGAAGGCGAGCGTGTGGTCGGCGCCAAGGTGGTCAATCACGAGGACGGCTCGAGTTTCAACATCCGGGCCAAGCAGGTCATCAACGCCACCGGAGTCTGGACCGACGAGACCCAGGCCATGGTGACGGACCGCGGGCAGCTCAAGGTGCGCGCCTCCAAGGGTATCCACCTCGTGGTGCCCCGCGACCGGATCCAGTCCACCGTGGGACTGATCCTGCGGACCGAGAAATCCGTGCTGTTCGTCATCCCGTGGGGCCGGCACTGGATCATCGGGACCACGGACACCGACTGGCACCTCGACAAGGCCCACCCGGCGGCGTCCAGCAAGGACATTGACTACCTGCTGGAGCACGTCAACAAGGTCCTCAAGCGCCCCCTGACCCGCGAGGATGTCGAGGGCGTCTACGCGGGGCTGCGTCCGCTGCTCGCCGGGGAAAACGATTCCACCGCGAAGCTCTCCCGGGAGCACGTTGTTGCCCACCCGGTGCCGGGACTCGTGGTGGTGGCCGGCGGAAAATGGACCACCTACCGGGTCATGGCCAAGGACGCCGTCGACGAGGCAACGCGCAGCATGGACGAGCGCGTCCCGGCCAGCTGCACCGAGTCCATTCCGCTGCTGGGGGCGAGCGGCTTCAAGGCCGCGTGGAACCAGCGGAACCGGATGGCAGAGGAGACCGGCGTCCACGTCGCCCGGATCGAACACCTGCTCAACCGTTACGGCGCCATGGCCCCGGAGGTGCTGGCGCTGATCGCCGGCAACCCGGAACTGGCCGAGCCGCTGCCCGGCGCGGACGACTACCTGGCCGCCGAAGCCGTCTACGCTGCCACCCATGAGGGCGCCCGCCATGTCCAGGACGTCCTGACCCGCCGCACCCGCATTTCGATTGAGGCGTGGGACCGGGGTGTGTCCGCCGCTCCGGTAGTCGCTAAACTGATCGGAGACGTTCTCGGTTGGAGTGATGCGCAGCGCGAGGGCGAAATCAAGCACTATCTGGCCCGGGTCGATGCCGAGCGCCTGAGCCAGCAGCAGCCGGACGACGAATCCGCCGATGCCGCACGGCTGGGCGTCGAGGACATCGTGCCCCTGCGCTGAGCCTCAGCGCGGGCCGGCGGTGCGGACTACATCGTTAGTCATTGGACTGCCGGCCGGCGTGCTCTGACGCCACTTCGAAGGGACATCTCTTGGCGGAACCACTGGACCGGTACGACGCCGAGCTCACCACACCGGACATGGTGATCCTGGAAATGGACGCCGCGGACAAGCTCGACGCCACTTCCCAGCTCGCGGAACGCATGCATGCGGCCGGACGGATTGCCGATCTTGAGGGCTTCCTCAAGCAGGTCAACGCCAGGGAACACCAGCTCGCCACCGGCCTGCCCGGCGGCGTCGGACTGCCGCACGCCCGCAGCGAGCTCGTCTCCCAGACCTCCATCGCGGTCGGCATCACCAAGTACGGCAGGGCGCTGGACTTTGGCGCGGCGGACGGTCCGGCCACCGTGATCCTGCTCATCGCCACCCCGGCCAGCTCTTTTTCGGACCACCTTGAAGTGCTCGCGACGCTGGCTCGCTCCCTGTCGAAGGAGTCCTTCCGCGAGTCGCTGCGCCGTGCCTACGACGCCGAAGTGATCGCAGAACTCATCAATTCCAGCCTGGTGTTCTTCGACCACTGAAAAAGTGAGGACCCGGCTGCCCACTCTGATTTGGCCCGTTTCGCTGTTCTACACGGGGACGAAGTACGGTTAAGAGGTGCTGAAAACTGCCCTCAAACCCCGCTGGATCGCAGGACTCGTGTTCGCGATCGCCATTTCCGGGGTGTTTGTGCTGCTCAGCCAGTGGCAGTTTGGCCGTTCGACGCAGTCTGAAGCCCCGGTCTCCACCACCACGGAGGAAACGCGCCAGCTCATCTCGGTCCTGCAGCCGGGCGGCTTCTTCCCCGGATCAGTCGCCGACCAGATGGTCTCCGCCACCGGCAGCTACGACCCCCAGAAGCAGGTCCTGGTGCCCGGCCGCCTCAACGACGGGGCGAAAGGCTACTGGATTGTCTCCGCGTTCGCCGTCAAGGGCGCCCCGGCCCTGGTGGGCGGCGGGGCCACGCCGCAGACCTGGATTCCGGTCGCGCGCGGCTGGGTTGCGAATCCTTCGGACGCCGTGGCGCCGCCGTCGGGCACCATCGAACTGACCGGGCGGCTGTTGCCGTCCGAGTCCCCGCTGCCGCAAACCGATCCCGGACCCGGCCGCGCCAGCGCCGTCTCGGTCGCCGAGCTCATCAACGACTGGAACGTCAGCAGCTACCCCGGCTTTGTCGCCGCGACAACCGAGCTGTCCGGCGGGACCGACGTCGGGCCCCTGGCCGCTGGCGGCGACGTCAAGCCCCTCCGGATCGGCCCGCAGCCGCCCGCCCAGCAGGTCAACTGGCTGAACCTCTTCTACTCCGTGGAATGGGTGGTCTTTGCCGGCTTCGCGTTGTTCATCTGGTGGCGGCTCGTCAAGGATGACTACCGCCGGGACCTCGAAGACGCGCTCGACGAGGAACTGGCCGGGGAAGCGGCCAGCCCCGACCCCGGTGACGCCGCCGAAGAGCCCGCCTCCGGCTCGCCCGCAGACCCAACACCCGCAGACCCGAATCCCGCAGACCCGCACCCCACAGCCCCCTACCCCTCAGACCCGAGAGTGCAATCATGATCGAGCCCCAGCCCGCCATCCAGCCGCAGTCAACCAACGGCACCGGGACAGCCGGCAAGAAGCGCCGCTTCGGCGGCACCGAGGCCCAAATCCGGTCCGCCCTGAAGTTCTACAAGGTTCTTGCCTACCTGACAGGCTCCATGCTGCTCCTGCTGTGCGCCGAGCTGGTCGCCCGGTACGGCTTCGGGCAGTACCTCTTCGCCGGCGGCACCAACGCCCTCACCGGCCAGCCGTTCGGTTTCGGATTCGCCGACGCCGAACCGGCAGGAGTGATCGGCGGCGTCAACCTCTCCGTCACGGTCCTGATTGTGCACGGCTGGATGTACGTCGTGTACCTGATCTCCAACTTCCGGCTGTGGTCCCTCATGCGCTGGCCGTTCGCCAAGCTGGTGGTCATGGCCCTGGGCGGCGTCGTACCGTTCCTGTCCTTCTTCGTCGAGAAGAAGTTCCACGCCGAGGTCGAGGCCGAACTCGCGGCCAACCCGCAGGCGCCCCAGCGCTACTGAGCCCCAGCGGCAGGGGCAGGGGACCGTACGACGGCGACTGCCGCAGTCGGGCGTGTGAGATCGCTTACCTCACCCCCGATTCGGGGCCTGCGCCGGCTTCTCAATGTGCGGGCGGGCAGCGGCGCAAAGTAGTCTAGTGGGGTGACTACTCCCACTTCATCCCAGACGTCCCACAGGCCGGTTCTGGTTGTTGACTACGGTGCCCAGTACGCGCAGCTGATTGCCCGCCGCGTCCGGGAAGCGAATGTGTATTCGGAAGTGGTTCCGCATACGTACAGCACCGAGCAGCTGCTGGCCAAGAACCCCGCCGCGATCATCCTCTCCGGCGGCCCCGCGAGCGTCTACGCCGACGGCGCCCCCAGCGTCGGTGCCGACCTCTTCGAAGCCGGTGTCCCGGTCTTTGGCATCTGCTACGGCTTCCAGGCCATGGCCAACGCCCTCGGCGGCAAGGTGGCCCAGACGGGGCTCCGCGAATACGGCGCCACCGAGACCACCACCCTCGGCGAGGGCCGCTCCATCCTGGCCGGCATGCCCCAGCACCAGAGCACCTGGATGAGCCACGGCGACTCCGTCCACGAAGCCCCCGAAGGCTTTGAGGTCCTCGCGACGACGGCCGGCGCCGAGGTGGCAGCCTTCGCCAACGAAGAGAAGTGCCTCTACGGCGTCCAGTGGCACCCCGAGGTCAAGCACTCGGCCTACGGCCAGCAGGTCCTGGAGAACTTCCTGTTCAAGGGCGCCAAGCTGGAACCGAACTGGACCGCAGGCAACATCCTGGAGGAGCAGGTCGACCGCATCCGCGAGCAGATCGGCGACGCCCGGGTCATCTGCGGCCTCTCCGGCGGCGTCGACTCCGCAGTGGCCGCCGCCCTCGTCCAGCGCGCCGTCGGCGACCAGCTGACCTGCGTCTTCGTGGACCACGGACTGCTGCGCGAGGGCGAGGCCGAACAGGTCGAACGTGACTTCGTGGCCGCCACAGGCGTCAAGCTCTACGTCGCCAACGAGCAGGAGCGCTTCCTGAGCGCCCTCGCCGGCGTCAGCGATCCGGAGACGAAGCGCAAGATCATCGGCCGCGAATTCATCCGTGCGTTCGAGGAAGCCGAACTGGCGATCATCGCCGAGGCAGCTGCGCACGGTGAAAAGATCAAGTTCCTGGTCCAGGGAACCCTGTACCCCGACGTCGTCGAATCCGGCGGCGGCGAAGGTGCGGCGAACATCAAGAGCCACCACAACGTGGGCGGGCTGCCCGAGGACCTGCAGTTCGAACTCGTGGAACCGCTGCGCGCCCTGTTCAAGGACGAGGTCCGCGCGGTCGGTGCTCAGCTCGGCCTGCCGCAGGAAATCGTCGGCCGCCAGCCCTTCCCCGGCCCCGGCCTGGGCATCAGGATCGTCGGCGACGTCACCAAGGAACGCCTGGACCTGCTCCGCAAGGCCGACGCGATCGCCCGTGCCGAGCTGACCGCGGCCGGACTGGACAGCGAAGTCTGGCAGATGCCCGTGGTGCTGCTGGCGGACGTCCGCAGCGTGGGCGTCCAAGGCGACGGCCGCACCTACGGACACCCGATCGTGCTGCGTCCGGTGTCCTCCGAGGACGCCATGACCGCCGACTGGTCGCGGCTGCCCTACGACCTCCTGGCCCGGATTTCCAACCGGATCACCAACGAGGTGGACGGCGTGAACCGCGTGGTGCTGGACGTGACCAGCAAGCCGCCGGGAACCATCGAGTGGGAATAGCAATGTGAATGGCCGGCCTTTCGAGGCCGGCCATTTCATTTTGTTGCTGGCAATTCGGGCTATTCCTGGCAATTCGGGCTGAATTTTGGCCGCCCCAGTGTTGCGGCCCCGCACGTGCGGAGGATTCGGGCTACCCTCGAAAGCATGCCGGTATGGTCCAAGGCGTCCCGCGCGAGCCAGACAACCGCGAGCACACACTACGTGGCCTGGGAAAGCGCGGACGCGACACAGACGAGCGTTGATGCGACGAACGCGCTAGAGTCGAGCCCGCCACGGTCCGGCCCAGAGAAGTCGAGCACAGAAAAGAAGGCAGCAGTGTCAGTTGGTCAAGGCCACCCCGAGGGCTCCGAGGAGTTCAGGAAATGGCTGTCGGGGCTCAAACCCGTCACCGGAGCAGACACCATGCTGCGTTTTACCAAGACGCCCGAAGGCTCGATTGACCTGACAAACGCCCATCCGTCAGGGCTTGCCCAGCTGATGGCAGGCCGGCGGACCCGGCTCTCCACGCTGATCCGCGACCGGCAGCAGTACATTGTGGCGGCCCGCGCATCGCGCAACCTGCGCTCCAAGATCTTCGAACTCGCCAACGACCGCGGCATCGACGCCGGGTATTTCTCCGCCGGCACGGTGGTCTGGACGTCCGCCGTCGGGGGCAAGCCGCAACGGATCTCGGCCCCGGTCATGCTCACGGCCATCTCTCTGACGGTGCGGCCCGGCGAGGACGATTACGAACTGCAGTTGACCGAACAGGCACAGATCAACCCGGCGCTGGTCCGGCACCTCAAGTCGGTCCACGGCATCGTCTTTGACGTCAACGCGGTGACCCGGATGGCCTACAGCACGGCCCGGTACGACCCCCAGCCCGTCCTGGACCGCCTGGGCACCCTGGTCCAGCCGATTCACGGCGGCGAGGTCGAGCACAATCTGCTCGTCTCCACGTTTGCCGACCTCTCCGGCAACCTGGACGATCCGTGGATCAACGAGAACAACCCCCTCGTCACCGCACTGGCGCGGTCCGGTTCCGGTGAACGGGTGGAGGTGCCCGTCCTTGAGCCCGGCCGCTTCCCCAGCACGGATGAGCGGGACCCCGCCGAGGAGCTTTTGCTGCTCGACGCCGACACGGACCAGCAGTATGTCGTCGACGCCGTCCGGGCGGGCGACTCGCTGGTGGTCAGCAGCCCGCCGGGAACCGGCCAGACGCAGACCGTCATCAACACCATCGGCGCACTGGTGGACGGGGGCAAGTCCGTCCTGGTTGTGGGCGACAGGCGGGCCAGCCTGGCCGAGATCTCCGCCCAGCTGGAGGGCCTCGGCCTGGATTCGGTGCTCTTGCAGCTGACCGGCAACGCCAGCCCGCTGCAGCTCAAGGGCCAGCTGGTCCGGGCGATCGTCCGCAACGAGAAATCGCTCGAGCCGCAACTGAGCAACCTGCACACAACGCTGACCGGGCACCGCCACGCCCTGATGGACCATGTCGCTTCGCTGCACAATGTCCGGGCCCGCTGGGGCTGCTCGCCGTATGAGGCCATGCAGTCGCTGGCAGAGCTGACCTCCATCCAGCCGGCGCCGTCCACAACCGTCCGGCTCAAGCGCAGCGTCCTGGACAACATCCGGGACCGCGAGGAACTCGCTGGTCGACTCCGCCGCGCCGCCGAGCTTGGCGGCTTCAGCCGCACGTCAACCACCAGCCCCTGGCACGGCGCGCGCCTGCTCACGCGCAAGGAGACCCAGGAAGCGCAGAGCGTTGCCAGGACCGTGGCGGAGAAACTGCCTCTGCTGCGCGGCCGCATGGAGGCAGTGGCCGAACACGCAGAGATCCGCCTCGGCGGAACGTTCGCCGAATGGGGCGAGCAGATCGAACTGCTGGTGGCCGTGCGCGAAAGCCTCGATAAATTCACTCCCGACATCTTTGACCGGCCCGTCCACGACCTGATCTCCGCCACGGCGTCCTCCGCCTGGCGCCGGGAGCGGGGGATCGAGATGCCGTCCATGCAGCGCTCCCGCCTGCGCAGGGTGGCGAAGGAATACGTCCGGCCCGGTGTGCACATCGCGGACCTGCACAGTTCCCTGCTCCTCGTCCAGGAGCAGCGCGCCGCCTGGTCCGGCTACGCCACGACGCAGCGGCACCCTGCCGTGCCGTCCGGGCTCGGCGAAATCACCGGCCTGTACCGCGAGCTGGCAGCGGAACTGGACGAACTCGGCCAGGCGGTCAAGCACACTGCCGCCGGCGGCGATCTGGACCGCGCGCCCTACGCGGAACTCCTGGCCCGCGTGCAGCGGCTGGTCGCCGACACCGCGACCCTGGAAACCCTGCCCGAACGTACCCTGCTTGTCGAGAGCATGCGCGAGCACGGCCTGGGCGAGCTCCTCGCAGACCTCGCCGAGCGCGAGGTTCCGGAGGGATCGGTGACCGCCGAACTGGAGCTGGCCTGGTGGCAGTCGGCCCTGGAAGCCATGATCAGCGGCGATGACTACCTCGCCATGTCCGACGGCGACGCCCTGCGCCAGCTCGAGGCCGAGTACCGTCTCGCGGACAACGCCCACATCGCCAGCGGCGCTGCCCGGCTGCGGTGGAACCTGTCCGAAAGCTGGCGCACTGCCATCGCCGAGTACCCCCGCCAGGCCGAGCTGCTGCGCAGCCTGCTGAAGGACGGCCGGGTCACCCTGGCAGCCCTGGGCGGCCAGGCGCAGGAACTGCTGCCCACACTCGTACCCGTCTGGTCCGTCAGCCCCTACCTCATGACCGGTCTCCTGCCGATCGATCAGACCTTCGACGCCGTGGTGATCCTTGACGCGGAGACGACCTCGCTGCAGGCGGTCCTTCCGGCCATCGCAAGGTCCCGGCAGGTGATCGCCTTCGGCGACGAACAGATCGCCAGCCCCCGAACCTTCACCGTCGGTGTCGAGCGGCTCGCCGTGGGGGAGACCTCTTCCCAAGGCGTTGAGAGCTCATACGCGGCACTCGCTGCCGTGCTTCCCGTCCGGAACCTGAGGACCGTTTACCGCGCGGTCGATGAAGACCTGGTGCGCCAGCTCAGCAAGGGTTTCTACGCCGGAGAACTCACCCGGCTCCCCGAAGGACAAGCCGCCACGGGCCTTGACCGCTCCCTCAGCGTGGAATACCTCCCCGACGGCACCGGGCTGCCCAGCGCGGACCACGACGGCGTTGAATCGGTGGTCGCCGAGGTGAACCGCGCGGTGGAACTCGTCTTCGAGCATGCCCGGCTCCGGCCGCGGACCTCGCTGGCTGTGGTGACCGGCAGCCTTCGCCACGCCGCCCGGATCGGCGAGGCCATCAGGGCGCAGCTGCCCAACTACCCCATGCTCGGCAGCTTCTTCACGGCGGGGGAGGAGTCCTTCCGCGTAGTGGATCTGGAACGGGCCCAGGGCCTGGTCCGCGACCACGTCATTTTCTCCCCGGGCTATGGCCGTACACCGCACGGGCGCACCCTCCACAGCCTCGGCCCGCTCTCCGCCGACGGGGGACGCGCCAAATTCGCCCTGGCGATGACGCGGGCACGCCGGTCCCTGCACGTGCTCAGTTGCTTCCGTCCCGAAGACCTCGACGTCAGCCGCCTCAGCCATGGCGCCGTGGACTTCTACGAACTGCTGGACCGTGAGATCGCGGGCAATACCGACCTCGGCAGTCCCGCGTCCCGGGCCGCGGCCAGCGAACAGGCGCTCGGCGCCGATCCGCTCGTGGCCGACCTTGGCGACCGGCTCCGGGCCCGCGGGGCACGGGTGTGGCACCAGTACGACGGCGTCCTGAACATGGTGGCCGCCGCCGACCCGATGACCACGATCGGCAGGGACGACGCGGAAATTCCCCGTCCGGTGGCGATCGAGTCAGACGGGACCGGCCACTACCGGCGGATGAGCGTCCGGGAACGGAGCAGGCTGCGGCCGCAACTTCTGGAGCGGCTTGGCTGGCGTTACATGCCACTATGGACCATAGAGGTCTTCACCGACCCCTCGGCCTGCGCTGACCGGATTGGCGGCTACCTCGGGTTGGAGAAGCCTGCCGTGTCGAGCCGGCTGCTGACATCGCACGGGTTCTTCGATGACGACATCGAGCACCTGGCAATTGACGAGGCGCGCGCCGCGGAAAACCACCTGGCTGCCGAGTTCGCGGAGCGCACATTCGGCGGCCACGAGTCTTCGGCGCAGGAACACCGCCAGGGGCCGGCAACAGCAACAGCAGACAGTACAGGCAGTAAGGAGGCCGGCGGCATGAAAGCGGACAGCAACATCCAGAACAACACCGGCGATAACCAGGGCGACGCGAGGGGCACCTCCGGGCCGAAGCCGGGCGAAGTGACCGAAACCGGCGCGGAGCAGGAAGCGGCCAAGGAAACGGCCCGCCGTGCCGAGGCGCAGGCCACGGTCCCCGACGGCGTGCTGCCGAACAAGGCGGCGGAAGACGATCCCCGCCGCTGGGGCGACCAGCCTGACAACTACGATCACGACGCATGGCTCCAGGAACAGAAGCCGCCGCACTGGGGGTAAGGACGCAACGGCCCTAGCCCGGCGCGGCCGCCACGAGCACGAAGAACAGCTTGCCCTGGGTAGAAGCGCCCGCCAGCCTTCGCGCCTGGTCTGCCGACGCCGCTACGACCACCAGCCCCTCAGCCTCCGTGCTGGCTGGCCACGGTCCGGCGCTGCCGCCCTGCGCGGATGTCCAGAGCACCGGGACGGCAACAGCGAGGATTTGGCTTTCGGCGGATTGTTCAAAGCCGTTGCCACCGGTGAGCACCACGTTGACGAGCTGTCCGGGGGAGACCAGCTGGATCGAGGCAGGGTCAGCCATTCTCAGCGGCACCGCAGCGGAGCCGGGCGGGGTTCCGGCGAGCAGGCCCGGGCCGAGGACCTGGGCGTCTGTGAGGAGTTGGCCCTTCCGCAGCGGCGCAGCCAGCTGTTTTCCCTCGAACGCGGTCTCGCTGCCGGGGCTGCCGGCAGGCACGATGCCGGGCGGCACGCTGATCCGGTTGACGTCGCCGGGTCCCAGGGTCTTCCCCGCGGGAAGATCCGACGCCGCGGCGAAAGCAACAACAGTTTCGGCGGGCGCGGGGGTGAGTTGCTGAACCGTAAGGCCGGCGGGGATGCAGAACAGGAGCGAGGCAAAGAGCCGCCGATTCCGGTTCAGCCAGCTGCGCAGGCGGCGCCGCGACGGACGGCCGCGAGGCGGTTGCTGACTGCGGGGCTTGCCGGGGCCGTTCCGGCTCCGACTGGAGCGGCCGGCCGTGGACAACGTGGCCGACGGAAGGCGGGCAGCGCGGATCCCGGTGCGGTTCCAGCGTGCGGAGTCCTCGGCGGGCCGTCGCCGCGACCGTGTGGAAAAAATCCCGGGCGAAGCCGCGTAGGGAAACCCGCCCCACGTCGCGAAGGGCAAACAGAACGACGAAGGGGACAGCGGACTGAGGGAAAGGGCCATGCCGCCACGCTACGGACCCGCGGAGGGCGGCGAGAGCCTCGAAGTGGCCTATGTGGACAAATTCGCAGGCGTCCAAGCGATGAGGCAGGCCTAGCCTGAGGGGGACCCGACGGCAGCGGCGTCGGTCCGGTGGGCCTTTTACGCCGCGGGGGCCGGAGCCGGTGCGGGGGTGGCCGCAGGTGCTGCAGGAGCAGCGGAAACCGTGCTGCCCTTGGTGTCGCGGGAATCGTTCCGGTAGAACCCGGAGCCCTTGAACACGACGCCGACGCTGTTGAACTTCTTGCGCAGCGTGCCCTGGCACTCGGGGCAGGACGTCAGGGAGTTGTCGCTGAACGACTGCACGATCTCGAAGGCGTGGCTGCAGTCCTTGCAGGCGTATGCATACGTGGGCACTGGAAATCCTCACTCTGGGACAAACGAGCAGGTCCCGTGCTGTCGAGTCGTGACCGCTGCCGGGATGGTTACCGGCGGGGTCCGTGCTTAGCAGTCGCAGGGCCTGAGTGCCAATTCTATCACCCTGACTTGAACCCCCATCCACCGGGCCGGTATCAGCCGAGCCGGATGATTCCGCCCGGGGTCAGCGCCGCGTCGACCTTACGGTCGAACGACTCGGCGGGGATACTGTCCGCGGGCAGCACCTCCGTGTCATAGACGACGGCGGCAGTCGGCAGCGCCGCGGCGTCGGACGCCTCGCCGGCCGCCTCCCCGGATGAAAGGGACAGGGCGGACAGGGCGGCAAGGAACTTGTCGTAATAGCCGCCGCCTTGCCCGATGCGGTTGCCGGAGAAGTCCAGGGCGGTGGCCGGAAGGATGATTGCGGTAGCGGCGCGCATGACGGCGGTGCCGTGGCGCTCGCCGACAGGTTCCTGGATGGGGGCGAAGCTGCTCCGGACAAACACTGACTGCGGGGTCCAATAGACCCAGCTGAGCCCAAGGTTGGGCTCGCACACCGGAAGCAGCACCCTGTGTCCGGCGTCGGTCAGGGCCGTCAACAGCGGCAGTGTGGGCGGTTCGGTGCCCACGCCGAGGTAGGCCGCGAAGGTGCCCCGGCGGCCGCCGGCCAGCGCCGAGGCCCACTGGAGCCCATGGCGGGCGATGCCCACCGCGGCGGCATCAAGCTCGGCCACCGGGAGTTCGGAACGCTTCGCCCGGTGGCTGGAGCGTATTTGGTCTTTTGACGCCATGCTGGCCCGTCCTCTGCCTATTGCGGCCACGACGGCCGGGGGGAAGGTCCGCCGGCGGTTCGATTAAGAATTACGCAATGATTGGTCCCTCCGTTAGATTAGTCGAGTGAATACACCCAACGCTTCCGTTCGCAAGGCCGTCATTCCCGCCGCGGGCCTTGGTACTAGGTTTCTTCCGGCTACTAAGGCCATGCCCAAGGAAATGCTCCCCGTCGTTGACAAACCGGCTATCCAGTACGTCGTTGAGGAGGCCGTGAACGTCGGCCTGAACGACATCCTGATGATCACCGGCCGTAACAAGCGGGCGTTGGAGGACC
Source organism: Arthrobacter sp. 10N43 (assembly GCF_056394525.1). Lineage (NCBI taxonomy): Bacteria > Bacillati > Actinomycetota > Actinomycetes > Micrococcales > Micrococcaceae > Arthrobacter > Arthrobacter sp. 10N43. The sequence goes on from NZ_JBFTIA010000004.1 coordinate 313,295, forward strand.
ACTTCGACCGCGTGCCGGCGCTGGAGTCCACCTTGAAGGCGAAGGGCGACACGGCCAAGCTCGAGTCCATCCAGGCCGCCAGCAACCTCGGTGACATCCACTACGTCCGCCAGGGCGATCCCATGGGCCTTGGCCACGCCGTCCTCCGGGCCAAGCAGCACGTCGGGCAGGAGCCGTTCGCCGTCCTCCTGGGCGATGACCTCATTGACGCCCGCGACGAACTCCTCAGCACCATGATCGAGGTCCAGGCCAAGACCGGCGGGTCCGTGGTCGCACTGATCGAGGTGGATCCGTCCCAGATCAGTGCATACGGCTGCGCCGACATCGAGGCGATCGGCGGTGAGGACTACGTCCGCATCAACCAGCTCGTGGAGAAGCCGGACGTCGAGGACGCCCCGTCCAACCTGGCCGTGATTGGCCGCTATGTCTTGCACCCGGCCGTCTTTGAAGTGCTTGAGCGCACCGCGCCCGGACGTGGCGGAGAAATTCAGCTCACGGACGCGCTGCAGGAACTCGCGGCCGGCACCGGCGAGGGCTACGGCGTATACGGCGTGGTCTTCCGCGGCCGCCGCTACGACACCGGCGACAAGCTCAGCTACCTCAAGGCATGTGTCCAGCTCGCCTGCGACAGCGATGACCTTGGCCCGGGCCTGCGCGAATGGCTGCCTGGCTTCGCGTCCAGCCTGGCCCCCAGCCTCACCAAGTAACTCCCGTGGGGGGCAGCTTCAACTGGCCGGTGACTCTGGAGAGTGGCGACATCGTGTTGCGCCCGATCCGGTACCGGGACCGCAGGGAGTGGACAGAACTTCGGTCCCGTAACTGCGAGTGGCTGGCCCCCTGGGAGGCATCAAACCCGGTGCCCGGCGGTGGGCTGCCGGACTACCGGCAAATGGTCCGCTCACTCAAGGTCCAGGCTGCGCAGGCCACGGCCCTGCCCTTCGTGATCGCCGAATGGACGCCGGGCCACCAAGCGCCGGTGATCGTAGGGCAGCTGACTGTCTCCTCGATCGTGTGGGGTTCGGCCATGATGGCGACCCTTGGCTACTGGGTCGACAAGGGACGGGCTGGCCACGGGATAGCCCCCACCGCCGTGGCCATGGCAACGGATTATTGCTTCGGCACCCTCGGCCTGCACCGCATGGAGATCAACATCAGGCCGGAGAATGCCCCGAGCCTGAGGGTGGTGGAGAAACTCGGGTTCCGGGACGAGGGATACCGGCCCAGATTCCTGCATATCAACGGCGAATGGGCCGATCACCGTACGTTCGCACTCACGGCTGAGGAAGTGCCGGAAGGCTTGCTCGCACGGTGGCTGAGAACCCGCCAGGCCTGAGCCCGTGAGTGCCGTCTGACCAGCCACGACGCCCGGCCGGAGCCCAGCCGCCGCCACGCCCGCGACACACCCCTGACAATGCGGGGCAGTACCCCATATACCTCATACGGTTTTGAGTGTGGACTTCCCTCTTAGCAGCTCTGTGATACTTGTCATTGCTGTTGCGCTCTGGATCGTGTGGGTGGCGCCTTACGTTCTCCGGAACGGGCGCCACCAGCTGCAGCCTGCGGGCGAATTCCTGGCGGACGTCATTGACATGGAACCAGCAGATCCACATGCGGGGAAGGTTATGAAAATGGCGGCGCAGCAGGAGAAACCCATGATCAGCACCCAGCGCGCAGAACCGGCCAGCGGCTTCGCTGGTAGCCGGGTCAGTACTGGCGCGCCCGGAGTGGCGACGCCTATTGCCGGTGCTTCTCCGGCCTTCAAGATTCGGTGGGGGCGGCTGGTGCTTGCGATGGCCGGCCTGATGTTCCTGCTCACGGGGGTCGTGTCCGGGGCCCTTCGACTTTTCGGGTTGGGGTCCGGCTGGCTGCCGGTGACGGCCCTGCTGGGCGCTGTCGCCGCCGTGGCCATGCTCCGCCGTCTCGCTGTCCGTGACCGCCGGCGAAAAATGAACGCCGCCTTCCGCGCAGCAATGGGCGGCCCGCAACGTACCACCGCCCGGTCTTCACGGCCCGAGCAAACCCCCTCCCGGCCTGCTGAGAGTCCCGGCGCACGGCCGGAAAGCCCTCTCTTCGACGCCGAAGCGGGCCCCTCAACCCAGGAACAGAAACCTGCTCCCAGGCCGCTGACCGCGCTGGAGCTCCGCCAGGCCGCCCTCGCCGAGGCCGCAGCCTCGGGGGATACCTCGGCCGCTGTGGCAGCCGAAACGGTGGCAACTGCTGCGGATTCCAGCTGGGAGCCAGTCGACGTTCCCAGGCCCACGTACGTCGAAGCGCCGAAGGCCGAGCGGGCGGCCCCCATGCCCCTCGACCTCCCCGAGGCGCCGAAAGCCCTGGGGAAGCCCTCGCTCAAGCAGGCCTCCGCGCGGCCGGCCGCGTCCGATCCGCGGACCGCAGAGGATTCCGAGACAAAGCAGCTCAGCAAGGCCCAGAGCGCCCTGAGCAACCTGGACGATGTCCTCCAGCGGCGCCGCGCCTGATCCGGTCCCTCTGAAAAGTTTTCACCCCGGGCAGCCACCGATGGCTGCCCGGGGTTTTCCTTTCCCCGAAGCGTAGCCGCCACGGTTGGTTGCGGTAGCCTCGGGTCATGACAAGGATCTGCGTGGCCGGCGGAACAGGGCAAGTGGGCCGCGAGGTAGTGCGGCAGGCCGTCGACGCAGGACACTCCGTGGCGGTCCTGAGCCGCAACCCGCCGCCCGCAGGCGCCTCCGGCCGGGTCGGGGGAGCGGAATACTTCCGCGCGGACGTGACGACGGGCGAAGGCGTGGCGACCGCCGTGGGGGGCGCCGACGTCGTGATTGACTGCCTGGAGGGACGCTCCGGGAAGGCGCGGAAGAACTTCGCCGACGGCGGCGCACGCCTTCTGGCCGCCGCCCAGGATGCCGGGACGGCCAGGGCCGTCATGCTGTCCATCGTGAACTGCGATCGCAGCAGCGCAGCTTTCTACCGGTCGAAGGCTGCGAAAGAACAGGTTTACGAGCTGTCCGGGCTTCAGACTGTGGTGCTCCGCGCCACCCAGTTTCATTCGTTGCTGGCGATGATGTTCGGCGCCGGCTCCAGAATTCGGATCATCCCCGTGGTGCGGGGCAGCCGGTTCCAGCCCGCGTCGCCGGCTGACGTGGCTGGGATGCTCCTGGAGGCCGCGCTGGAGCCGGCACCGGTTCCAGCGGCGGGCCCGCCGCACCGGGTGCTGGACTTCGGCGGTCCCGAGTCCAAGGACATGGCCGACTTTGCCCGTGAATGGAAGCGGGCCAGGGGCGTGAAGGGCCAACTGGTGCGCCTGCCGTTGCCCGGGCCGATGGGCCGCTACCTTCGCGAGGGGCTGAATTTGGTACCGGACGCACGACACGGCAACGAGACATTCCGGGGCTGGCTGGAAAACAACGCGGATAGTTTGTAGCCTAGGGACACCGGCAACGCCGTTCCCTCAGGACCGGCGTTGCTTCGGGGCTATAGCTCAGTTGGTAGAGCGCTTCGTTCGCATCGAAGAGGTCAGGAGTTCGAATCTCCTTAGCTCCACCGATTTCGGGGATTCTCTGGTGCCGTTCTTAAGAGCCTCCACGTTGCCCGGATCCCATTCGCGGACTTTCTGCCAGTGATCTTCAGGGGCACCATGCGTGCGGCTTGGGTCCCTCGGTTCCCCGGATACACGAAGAGGGTCCCCCAAGGACCCTCTGCCATGCGGCCCGCGGCTGCAGGCCATCCGTTCGCGCACCACTACCATAAGCATGCTTAGGGTCGCGTGTCAGCCTTGCGGCCGAATATGGCAAAGAACTTTCTCCGGAAAGCGGGCTCCGGAGCGGCTTCGCATGTTAGGTTTGCGGCAAAGCCGCGGCCATTGCCGGCAGCTTCCGTACTCTTGGGGGAGAGTGACGATGATCCGGAACCACAGACAGCTCACAGGCCTCATGGCCGCCGCTACCCTGACGAGCCTCCTGCTCACTGCCTCGGCGTGTGCCGTTCCTCAGGCGGGCACGGAGCCGAACGCCACGCAGTTGCTTGAGTCGGCAGCCACCGTGGAGCCGTCGCCCTCCGCGACAGCCACAACCGCGTCAACCGCCGCCTCGGCGCCGGCTGCCAGTGAGACGGGCGCGCCGCCTCAGACGCAGGCACCGGAGACCCGCCAATCTGCGCCTATGGAGACATTCACGTTCCCGGACGGCCACATTTCCTTCACCTACATGGCCGACTGGTCCGTCACGGTCAAGCCCGGTCCGGTGAACAACGCCGAAGAGCAGAAGATCTCCTTCGAAGCGACCGTCAAGGACGCGTCCGGCGCAGTTCTGGCCCGGGTTTACAGCGGCAAGTACGGCGACGGCGCCGTCGCCCCGGTCCAACGGACCGTCTTGGACCACAGCCCGGTGTCAGGCATCACCAACACCGTGGGGGAGGCCGGTGAGTTCGGTTTCGCCTATGACCAGTATCTGGACGGCAGCTACTACTACTTCATGGATGTCCGGAATGCCAAGGAATTCCTGGCAACAATCGACTCTTCGGGTTCCAACCAGATCGCACTGCCCGACAGGATCATGAACGCATACGTCGTCCTCACCGATTCGCCGTCCGAGCAGGCCTTTCCGTCACCGGCCGCCGCGAAAGCCTGGATGGCAACCGGACGTTATGCTCAGCTCAAGACGATGCTGCTCAGCCTGGAATATTCATAGCCGCAACAGCCGCAGAACGCCCCGGCAGTGCTACCGGGCCGTCCGGGGCAGTGTTGCCTGCCCCAGACGCCGCCACGGTGCGCGGCCACCCGTCAACCAAGGAGCAACATGACAATCACTGCGACCAGGACCCCGACGGCGTCGAACGTCAACCTGCATGTAGGCGCCCCTGGGCCCGCCGTGGCCACCGAAACGGCAGCCCTCTTGAACGAATCCCTCGGCTCTGGATTCGTCCGCCCAAGTGACCTGGCCGAGCTCACGGGGGGCCGCCGCGGAGTCCTCGTCCGGGCCCGAAACCGCCCAGGCCAACTGCTTGGCGCAGCCACGGCCCGCGTCCTGGGCCGGGAAAGCGTCGATGCGCTGCGCGACCGGCTCAGCCGTGCCGGCATCGAGGCCGGCTGGGACGTGCACGGGGTCGGTGAACTGAAATCCATTGTCGTCGCTCCGACAGCCCGCGGCATGGGCCTCGGCACGGACATGCTCGCGGCCAGCATCGACTTTCTGAAGGCTTCCGGCTGCCGCTATGTAGTGTCCGCGTCATGGGTTTCAGCCGATCCGCAGCAATCTTCTCTGAGGATGTTGGAACGGGCCGGATTCGCTCAAGTGGCCACCATTCCTGCCTTCTGGGCGGACGACCAGGACGCGGCCGGTTACCTGTGCCCCGAATGCGGCGCCCAATGCGTCTGCGCGGCCACCATCCTGGTCCTCGACTTGGATGCCTGACAGGGCTGGGAGCGGCTAGAGCTCCTCCTGGGCAAGGGCCTTGGTCCGGGCTGGTGCTGGCCGTCCAAGGCGCTCATCCAGAGTCCAGCGCAGCCTGGCGGCGGCGACCTGAACCCGGTGCTGCGAGGCGGTCGGAGAGAAAACTTTCGCCGGGACGTGGTCGGTAATGTCCCCAGGCCCGTTCACGGACTTCCATGCGATGTCCAAGAGTTCGAGTTCCTCGTTCCGGGCCAACTCGCTGCGGGCAAGCACACCCAGCGTTGCCAGCCCCAAGGCCTTGATGTCCTGTTCCTCATCCAGAGCGCGGTCAAGTGCCCATTGCGTCCGTTTCCACCACTCGGCCCGGTCGTCCGCAGTGGCCTTCTGGCGGAGCGTCTGCCAGGCCATGAACGCTCCGACGGCTGCCGCTATGAGGACCGCCACCGGTGCAAGGGCAGCAACAATCTGCCACCACTCGGCCGGACTTGGGTGGAGGATGACTTCAACCGGAATCGGAGCAGGGGCAGGCGTTGGCGGCATGCGACCAGCCTAAGCCGGGGCCCGGACAATGGCAGGCGACGAGGCCGATGCGGCGTGCTCTCTGTGCCCGCAGTCGACCACGGCGGCCGTGAACGGGCCGCCAAGATTCGGCCAACAGGTGGCCAACCGCGGATGGAATGGGCGGATTCCGCCTGCCCGCTTGTCTACGGTGGACGCATGAAAGCCTCACCAAAGCACCGCAGCGCCCTGACCGCCGCCCTGGTTCTCACGGGCTGTTTTGCGTTCCTCAGCCCCGTGGGACCTACTCTGGCGGACAACGGCCAGAGTGTAGACACCCGGGCCAATCAGGGCCCACACCTCAACCTTGGCGCCGCTGTCCTGCCGGAAAACCGGACATTGACGACGCTCGCGCCGGGCGTCACCCTGACGAGGATCAGCCGCGGCGCCTCGGACTCTTCATTCTTATGGACAGCCGAAGTGGCCATCCCTTCCGATTCACCGGATCCTGACGCGCCTGCCTCGGCACTCTCCAGCCAGGCCACCGCGGAGCGCGTCGCCGAGAAACTCAAGGCGAACGGAGTCGACGCCCGCATCGAACATGTCCAGTCCCCGCAGCTGGCCGACGCCGGCGGCGACCTTGGGTACCGGGTCCGCGCCGGTCACCTCGCCACCAAGGCCGACGGAGACGCGGTTGTCGCGCGGATCAAGGCGGCCGGGCTAGCCTCCTCAGTGATCTATACCGGCTGGGACGGGGATGTGGGCACAAGCGCGAAGGACCGCGGGCCGTGGAAGCTTGAGGTCATCACCATCGATCCGGAGAAATACTATGGCCAGCTGTCCGCCACGTTCGGCCCGGATCTGGAGAAGCGGGAGACCACCAGCGAGCTGGCTAGGGACGCGCGCGCCATCGCTGCGGTTAACGCAGGCTACTTCGTCTTCGACCCGGCGGCTGGCGCCGAGGGTGACCCGGCCGGAGTGGGTGTCTATGATGGCCAGACCCTTAGTGAACCCATCGCAGACCGACCGGCCCTGGTCATTGACGGCAACAAGAACAGCACCAGCATCAAGCGGCTGACCTGGGCCGGTTCCGTCTCCTCCGCGTCCGGTGAGGCGACCTTGGACGGCATCGACCGTGTCCCGGGCCTGATCCGCAATTGCGGCGGAGCCAACGACCTGCCCACCCCGCTCGCACTCCACGACGTCACCTGCACCAATGCCAACGAGCTCGTGACGTTCACTCCCGAATTCGGAACCTCCACCCCGGCTGGTCCGGGCGTGGAAGTGGCGGTGGACAGCCACAACATCGTCACTTCAGTCGCCGAGACGCGCGGCATGGCCGTGCCTGCCGGTGGTCACACCGTCCAGGCCACCGGGACCGACACAGCACGGCTCCGCGCACTGGCCCCGCTGGGCGCCACGCTGAAAATCGGCACCGGCCTGCTTGGCCAGGACGGAAAGACTCTCCGGACAGACAAGTCCACCAGCGTGGTCAATGGCGGTCCGCTGCTGGTCAAGGATGGTCAGGAACACGTCACTGCCAAGCGTGACGGCATGGTCCACCCCCACGACGGGAACAGCTTCTACTACGGCTGGGTCCACAAACGGAACCCGCGGACTTTCGCCGGCACTGATGCCCAGGGGAAAACCTTGCTGGTGACCGCTGACGGCCGCTCTACCGCCTCGCTGGGTCTGAGCCTGAAGGAAGAGGCCGACGTCGCCTCGTCACTTGGCATGGTTCAAGCGATCAACCTCGACGGCGGCGGATCAACAACGGCCGTTGCCGGAGGAACGGTCCTGAACACCCCTTCCGGCGGCGCGGAGCGAGCCGTCGGTGACGCCCTCCTCGTGCTTCCCACCCGTAAGGATGAGCAGGACAGCTCCGGCAAGTAGCCGCCACTTCCTGGGCTGGGGACATCAAAGTGAGGCGTAAAGCCTCCCGATTGATGTCAGCTGGCCGTTCGTTTTGAAGAGAGCGGACGGGCCCATGGCGGGGTCTGAGGGTTCCCGGGATTTCCACGCAAACCGTTCGACGAAGGGCATCAGGCGCATGCCGGCGACCGCAGCCTGCATGAAATACCCGACCTCCCGGGTAGTGTACCTGGACGGCCGTGCGGGGGATGCCGACCAGTCGGCCACAGCAAATTCCGTTACCCAGATCGGACGTCCATACCTGTAATGCAAGTACAGGACCTTCGCGAGGAAGCTCTCCGGGTTCGGCGGCGTATAGGAGTGCATTGTCATGAAGTCGACGCGAAGGTTCGCCTGCCTCGCCCGGGCCATGAACTGTTCCAGCCACGGGCTCCTGACGCCGACGGTGGCGGGGGATCCCAGCCGCAGGCCCGTGGACTGAAGGTGGGGCCACAGCCGGATGGCCTCATCGACTGACATGTTGGACTGGCCTGGGTGGTCCGGCTCGTTGAATGCGAGTAGGTGTTTGGTCCTTGTCGCTGGAAGTTGTCTGGCCACGTCGCCGAGGGCGTCCTTTTGGATTAAGGCATTGGCGCTCCAGACCATCGGGACAAAGGCCGGGCTCGTAGTGACCGTATACGCCGATCCCCAGGAGTAGTACCAGCTGGCGTTCAGACTTCGGATCTGTCTCAATGCCAGCGCATCGTCACCGCCGTGAGCTGCGCCCTTGAGGGCCCGGGGTGAGGATAAAGCCGCGTGGGTAGTCGAAGGTGCGAACGGGGCCGGGACCGGTCCCGAGGCTGCGAAACTCGTCCCGGCCGCGGCCGGGGCAGCCAACACAGCAGTGAGAAATGTCCGGCGATCCATGGGGGTTCCCTCTTTCGGAGCGAAGGGCCGATGCGATTCCTCAACCAAATGTGACGAGGGTCACGCTACGCCCTTCCTTGGGTATTTGGAACAGCCCAAGGGCACTGTGGCACCGGCCTTTCGGTACGAAGGGGGGAGGGGTTTCATGAGATCGTGAGTACATACGTGATCGGCGCCGTGGCCGCGCCGACGCAGCAATCTGGGTGGCGAGAACCAGGATGGCTAAGCCGGCGAATCCGCAGCTGACATCGAGTGCAGACATCCAGAGTGCAGACAGGGCCACTATCCATGAAGACCACCGCGATCGCGCTTGGCGTGCTGACGCTACTACTGACTGCCTCTTGCTCTACCTCGCCGGATCCTGCCTCCCCGAACCCCGGGCCGTCGGCCGGGACCCCGTCCGCTGGCCTGTCGGCGTCGCTTCCCACACCGAACCCGGCCCAGAAGGAAGCGCTTCTGGCCGCGCTCGCCAGGATCAACCCCCGCCTGCAAAGCGACCAGGCAGTCGACAAGGCCCGCGGCCTGTGCGGCCGCCTCTTGGGGCTGTCGCCGGCCGAACAGCTCATCGCCGCTGCAAAGGCGGAGTTCAGCGGCGGGGACGTCCCGGCGGTTTCGGATGAGGACGCCCAGCGGATTATCTCGGCGATCGGTGCCAACGGGTTCTGCCGCTAGCCTTGGTAGTAACACGAGGAGAACTATGACCACCCTGAAAGAACGCCTGCACGCCGACGTCGTGAGCCACATGAAGGACCGCAACAAGGTAGCCCTCACCACTGTGCGCAATGTCCTGGGCGAGATCGAAACCCGCGAGAAGTCCGGCAAGACGCCCATCGTGCTGGACGACGCGCAGGTGACAGCCCTTTTGCAAAAGGAAGCCGCGAAGCGCCGCGACACGGCCCGCATCTACACCGAAGCCGGTGAAGCCGAGCGTGCCGCCGCCGAAATCGCCGAGGCAGAGGTGATCGAGGCCTACCTGCCCAAGCCGCTCACTGCAGCCGAGGTCGAGTCGATCGTGGACGAGACAATCACGGCCCTGAAGGCCGACGGCGTCGAGCTTTCCATGCGTCAGCTGGGGGCAGTGATGAAGCCTGTCACCGCCACGGTGGCCGGACGTTTTGACGGCAAGGCTGTCAGCGAAATCGTCCGCAACCGGCTCGCGCAGCAGTGAGCCTGATCCGGCTCCACGACGTCGCTGTCCGTTTCGAGAACACACAGATCCTCCGCGAGGCGTTCTTCCGCCTCGAAGCCGGGGACCGGGTCGGCCTGATCGGCAAGAACGGCTCCGGGAAAACCTCCATCCTCAAGCTCATCCTGGACCACGTCTCCCCGGATTCCGGAACGGTCAGCGTGGAGCAGGGGACCAGGGTGGGGTACTTCTCCCGGTTTTCCGAGCTGGACGGCGAGGCGACCATCCTCGAGGTCCTTGACGGCCTTTTCGTCGAGATCAAGGCTGCCGAGGCCGAGCTGGCGGCCATCGACGCCGCCATTGCGGCAGACCCCGCCGAAGCAGAGCTGGACCGGCTGATCAGCCGCCAGGCCGAGCTGTTCGAGGACATGGACCGTCTCGACGGATGGGACTACAAGCGGCGGATCGACACTGTCCTGACCACGCTGGGGTTCAGCGAGGCTCACCGCGCGTGCGCGATTGACGAACTCTCCGGCGGGTGGCGCAACCGCGCCGCCCTGGCCAAGATCCTCTTGGAGGGTCCGGACGTCTTGCTGCTGGATGAACCCACCAACTACCTCGACGTCGCCGGCGTCGAATGGCTGGAGAGCTGGTTCCGCGACTTCCGTGGGGCCGCGATCGTGGTCTCGCACGACCGGAAGTTCCTCGATGCCGTGGTCACCCGGATCATCGAGGTGGAGAACTTCCACCTGCACGAATACCCGGGAAACTTCGCCGAGTACGTTGTCCAGAAGCAGTTCCGGCTCAAGACGCTCGAGGCGCAGTTCGTCCATGAGTCCGAGCTCCTGGCCTTTGAAGCGGAGGGCATCGCTGACCGCCGCGAGGCCGCTAAGGCCGCCAGCCGCGGGCTGGGGAACCAGCTGGCCAAGATCAAGAAAGCGCGGACGCCCCGGCCCGTCGACCAGATCGTCACGGAGATCTATGGCGGCCTGCACGTGAAGGATATTCTCTGCCGGGTCGAAGGGCTGGGAAAGTCCTTTGGCGAGAAGGTGTTGTTTGAGGACCTGAGCTTTGAGATCCGCCGTGGCAACAGGATTGTGGTCCTGGGCTCCAACGGCAGCGGCAAATCCACGCTGCTCAAAGTGCTGACCGGCGAGGAACCGGCGGATTCCGGCGATGTGGTCTGGGCCAAGGGGCCGGGCTTTGTCTCGTACAACAAGATGCTGGAGGATCTCGACGACGCCGACACCGTCTCGCACGCGGTCAACGCACTGCCGGACAGCCTGGCGTTCAGCGCCACGAAGAAGTCCGTCAACAGGTTCCTCGCGATGTTCCAGTTCTCCGAGGCTGACCTCAAGCAAAAGATCGGGAACCTCTCCGGCGGTCAGAAAGCACGCGTCGCCATGGCGCAGTGCCTGCTGTCCGGGGCCTCGGTGCTGCTCCTGGATGAGCCCACCAACCACCTGGACATGTCCAGCACCCAGGTGATGGAACGGGCACTGCTTCATTTCCCCGGGGCAGTCCTCGTGGTCAGCCACGACCGGTTCTTCACCGAGAAAATCGCCAACCGGCAGCTGGTCTTCGGCAGCGACGGTGCGGAAGCCGGCGAGGTGGAAGTCCGCGCCGCCTAAAACAACGCGCAAGTGAACGCAGGCTCAGTGTTTGCTCAGCATTTGATCAGGATGCGGCGGAAGCGGTCGAAGGGCCACAACACGGGGGATTCTGGGCGGTAGTGTAGCGCTGGCTGCCGATGGGGGACGGCAGTGGTCTCTCTACCCGCTTTTGAAAGGAATTCCCCATGGCAGGAATCATCGGATGGCTCAGCGCGCTGGGCACCACAGGCAAGGCCGTAGTAGTGGCCTCAGTCGTTGTCACCGGCGGCGCCGGCGCGACGGCTGCCACAGCGACCAGCAATCTTCCGGCTGAAACGACGTCGACCACGACGTCGACCGGCACCGCGAGCTCTGAGCCGGGGGACCCGGCAGAGTCGGAGAAGCCAGTAGCGGACGGCCGGGAATCCAGCGACGAGGAATCCGCCGAGCCGGGAGATCCGGCTGAGTCGGAGACTCCGGGAGCGGACGGCCGGGAATCCAGCGACGAGGAATCCGCCGAGCCGGGAGATCCGGCTGAGTCGGATGACCAGGAAGCCGGCGATCAGGGTGCGGGAGATCAGGGCGCCAATGATCAGGGTGCGGATGATCAGGGCGCCGATGATCAAGGCTCGAAAGAACAGGGACCCGCAGCCCAGGCTCCTGCCCCGACGGCTCCGGAGTCTCCAGCCGCACCGGCACCTGAGGCTCCCGCCCCGGCGGCCCCGGAGTCTCCAGCCGCACCCGCACCCGCGGCTCCCGCCCCGGCGGCCCCGGCGGCTTCCGAAGATGACGCGGCCGACGCGCCTGAAACCGATGGGTCCCATGCCTCGAACGGCAACGGCGGATGGGCACACCAGAACGCCGCAGAGCACCGTGCCGCCGGCCAGGCCAACGCCTCCGTACACCGTTCCGACGTTGAGGACCACGGAGGCGAACACACCGGCAAGTCTGACTGGCACGGCAAGTCCAACGGGCACGGTGACTCGGGCGAGCACCGCCACGACGACTAGCCCGAACATCACTGAAGCGGCGGCCCGGACCATTGGTCCGGGCGAGATAATAAGAACATGACCAACAAGGAGCAGGACCGCGACCCGTGGGAGGAGTTCGACCAGCTCAAGCCCGCTGGCCCGGACCGGGTTGCCGGCTACCCCGGCGGGGAACCGCAGGGCTTCGGCTTCCGGACCGGTGTCCGCAGCGCCCGGGTTGCCCTCGGATTTGCTGTCTACTCCCTCGCGCTGGGAAGCCTCCTGGTCTTGACCGGCGCCATCGTCTTCATCGAAAGCGGCAAGTGGCTGCTGCTGGGACTCATGGTGCTGATCGAGGTCGTTTTTATCCTCGCGTTCCGGCGGCTCATGGTCCAGGTCCGGGACCGCCGGGCATCCAGCTAAAGCCAGCGCGTCCAGCTAAGGCCGGCGCATCTGGCTAGAGCCAGCCCTTCCGCTTGAAGATGGCGTACATGAGCCCCGCCGTGGCGGCCATGAGTCCGATCGCCATTGGGTAGCCAAGTGACCAGTGCAGTTCGGGCATGTTGTCGAAGTTCATCCCGTACAGGCCGGCCACGAAAGTCGGCGCGAAGAAGATCGCGGCCCAGGAGGAGATCTTCTTGACCTGTTCGTTTTGTTCCGCGCTGGCCTCGTTCTGGCGGTTGGCGGTCAGGGTTCCATCGAGCGTGAGAGCGTTCTGCAGCAGGTCACGGAACGAATCGGCACGCGAGATCAGCCGCTCCACGTGGTCCTCGACGTCGCGCAGGCTGTGCTGCAGTTCCGAATCGACGCGGTACTTTTCGAAGCCCCGCCGGAGCTGCTGCATCATTGCCGGCAGGGGGTGGATGGCGCGCTGGAAATGGATGACTTCCCGGGCGAGTTCGTAGATCCGCCGCGAGACCAGCGGGTCGCCGCTGAAGAGCTGGTCCTCGATCTCGTCGATGTCGTTTTCCAGCCCGGCCACCACGGGTCCGTAGTCATCCACCACCTGGTCCATGAGGGCGTACAGGACGGCCTCGGGCCCGTGGCGCAGCAGATCGGGTCGGCTCTCCATCCGCCGCCGGACCTGGCCCACCACTTTCGTCTCTGCATGCCGGACGGTCACCACGAAGTTTCGGCCCGTAAACACGTGCAGTTCGCCGAACTCGACCGTCTCCGTCTCGTCCAGATACCTGGCGGGCCGGAGCACTGTGAACAGGTTGTCGTCGTAGCGTTCCAGCTTGGGCCGCTGGTGGGCAGAAATTGCGTCTTCCACCGCCAGCCCATGCAGGTTGAATTCGGCCGCGACTGCCGCCATTTCGTCGGGCGTGGGCCGGTAGAGACCGATCCAGGCCATGCCCCCGCGCTCGGTGAGGGTCTCGAAAGTCTGCTCGAGGTTCCGCGGTTCGGCGCTGCGGATTCCGTCAACGTAGACGGCGTTGTCGATGATAGTCACCGGGACATTATCCTTCGTTCACCTGATGTTCAGCGGAACCGGCCCGGCGCGGGGCGGACCGGCCCGGAGCCAGCGCGTTGCCCTGGGCGAGCCGGCTGATCAGCGGCTCGGTTCGGTAGGGGATATGGGTGTGCAGCGCCAGCACAGTCTCGGTGCGGATGACTCCCTTGATCCGGAGGATGGAGCGGAGTGCCGCCTGGAGGTTGTGGGTGTCCGTCGCCACCACGCGGCACCATACGTCGCCGCGCCCGGAGATCTCGTGGACTTCCAGGACCTGGGCGATCAGCCGCAGGGCCCCTACGACGCCGTCGAGCTCGCGGTGGTTGACCTCGATCGTCACGAACGCGACGACGTCGTATCCCACCGCCTCCAGGTCGATCTCGCGGCCGCCGTCGTGCAGCAACCCCGAGCGCAGCATGCGCCGCACGCGCGACTGGGCGGTGTTCCGTGCAATGCCCAGGACATCGCTGAGCTCGCCGATCTGGATCCGCGGATCCCGGATCAGTTCCAGCAGGATCTTCAGGTCGGTCGGGTCCAGACTGTTCAAATCATCACTCCGGTTCACTTCGACAGTCAGAGATTGACTGTTTTGCTCAATTTTGGCACGAAACTTGGCCGTGAAGATCATTGATGCCGCATTCTGTAGGTACCAATCTTCGACCGGGCCGGGCGGTTCCCCCACAACAGGGAAAGCCCGGCCCTGCACTTTGCAAGGGCACGGACATGACAGTCTTCAGTGAACTCCGCATGCGCCCGGCCACAGCTGACCGCTGGGGTTGGGACGCTTCCACCACCGCACGGCTCGTGATGGCCGGAGTAGTGATCTTCACGCTGCTCGTCGGCGCGAACCTGGCGACGCCGCTCTACCCCCTGCTGCAGGCAAAGCTGGGGATCACGGCGCTCGACGTCACGGTGGCGTTCTCCGCCTACGTCCTTGCGCTGGTGGCCACCCTGGTCCTTGCCGGTCACTGGTCCGACCACATTGGACGCCGCGCGGCCCTTGTACTGGCCGTCCTGGTGGGTCTGGCCGGCGGCTTTGTCTTCGCCACCGCGAGCAGCCTCGTGGCGCTCTGCGCCGGCCGCGCGCTGCAGGGTGTGGCGGTGGCGCTCGCCACGGGCGCCAGCTCGGCTGCCCTGCGCGAGCTCCTGCCCAGCCGGCCCGAGTGGGCGTCCCGGTTCACGCTCCTGGCCTCGGCCGGGGGAGTTGCTGCGGGCCCCGCGATCGGCGGCATGCTCTCGCTCCTGCCGGGCCCGACGTCGACGCCGTACTACGTGCACTCCCTCGTCCTCGCCGCAGTTCTGGTGCCCCTCTACCTGCTCAAGGCGCGGCCCGCCATCAGCCTGCATGCCGGCCCCCAGCCGCTGCGCGTCCTGGCGCCGCGGCGGCCGTCGGTCTCCAGCGACGCGCGGGGGGCCTTCTGGCTGGCCTCCTCGGTGGGCTTCCTGAGCTTCACGGTCTTCGGCTTTTGCCTCTCGCTCGCACCGGGCTATTTCGCCCAGATCGTGCACGCCGACTCGCGGCCACTGATCGGCCTGCTGGCAGGGCTGACTTTGGGATCTTCAGCCCTGAGCCAGCTGCTGGCCATCCGGGGGCGTTTTGCCGTCCCCGCCGGCCTGGCCGTCCTGGGCTTTTCCGTCCTGCTGATGGCCGCGGCCGCCGCCTGGAGCAGCCCGTGGCTGCTCATCCTGGCCAGCATCACGGCCGGCGTGGGGCAGGGGGTGGCCTTCCGGACCGTGTTCAACGACGTCGCCGGCAAGGTGGAGGCCGCCCGGCATGCCCAGATCATCAGCACCGTCTACGTCATCACCTACCTCGGCAGCGCCTTGCCGGTGATCGGGCTGGGGCTCGCGGCCGGGGCCGTGGGGCTGCAGAGCGCCGTCGCCGGTTTTGTCACGGTGTGCGCTGCCGCCGCGCTGGCACTGGCCGCCGTCACCCTGCGGACGTCGCTGCGCCGGCAGGCCTGAGTGCGCCGTTGCCCGCTGTTACGGCAGCGGGCCGTGGTTGCCCTGGATGTGGTCGAAAACCAGCGTGGTCTCGGTGTGGCCCACCACGGGGTCGGTGGCCAGGTTGTCCAGCACCCAGTCCCGCAGGTCCTCGGTGGTGGCCACGGCGATGTGCAGCAGGTAGTCCACTGACCCGGACGTGTGGAACGTCGAGAGCACTGCCGGGAGGTTGGGCACCCGGGCTGTGAAGCGGTCGATCTGCTCGCGGTCGTGGGCCCGGAGCCGGACAGCAATGAGCGCCTGGACTGAGCGCCCGATCGCGGACAGGCTCAGATTGGCCTCGAAGCCCTCGATGATTCCACGCTCGGACAGGGCACGGGTGCGCATCAGCGCGGTCGACGGCGCGATCCCCACGAGCTCTGCCAGCTGCTTGTTCGAGATGCGGGCGTCCGCGACGAGGGCAGCGAGCAGGCGCTCGTCGATCGCGTCCAGCGGCTCGCTGGCTCCCGGCCGAACATTCTTCGCACTGCTGCTCACGGATCCTCCTTGTTGGGTTGTCCGTTCATCATAAACGGCATAATCCGACAGTTCCATTCAGAACCTCTACAAAAGCTCGAATTATTGCCAGATACTTGCGGAATTCAATGGCGAATATTCGTAAGGAGTTAGGGTGCTTTCACAAGATTCACTGGCGGTCCACGCAGGCCGGAACGGGCTCACGGAACTGGGCGTGCACGCGGTGCCCATCGATCTGTCCACGACTGCGCCGCTGCCGTCCGTGCACGACGGCGGCCTGGCCTACGAGCACATGGCCACCGGCGGGTCGCATGCCGAAGGCCAAAGCACCGTCTACCAGCGGCTGTGGAACCCCACCGTGGCACGCTTCGAAGAAGGCGTCGCCGTCCTGGAAGGCACGCCCGAGTCGGTCGCCTTTGCCACCGGCATGGCGGCACTCAGCGCCGTGCTCCTCGCTGTGGTTGCGGCGGGCAAGAAACATGTTGTCGCCGTACGGCCCCTCTACGGCGGCAGCGACTACCTGCTCGCCTCCGGGGTCCTGGGCAACGAGGTCACCTTCACGACGCCGGAGGGCGTCCGCGGTGCGCTGCGTCCGGATACCGGCCTGGTGATCCTGGAGACGCCGGCCAACCCGACCCTCGAGCTCGTGGACATGGCCCGGGTGGCCGCCGACGCGGACGGAGTGCCGCTCCTGGTGGACAACACGTTCGCCAGCCCGGTGCTGCAGCAGCCCTTCAAACATGGTGCGGCCATGGTGCTGCACAGCGCCACGAAGTTCCTGGGCGGCCATGGCGACGCGATGGGCGGCGTGGTGGCGGCAGGCTCTGAATGGGCGGTCCGCCTGCGCCAGGTCCGGGCCGTCACCGGCGGGATCCTGACCCCGTGGCCTGCCTACCTGCTGCACCGCGGCCTGGCGACGCTCCCTGTCCGGGTCCGCGCCCAGCAGGGCGGCGCCGAAAAGGTCGCGGTGGCCCTGGCCGGGCACGGGCTCGTGAAGCGGGTCTACTACCCGGGACTGGCTGAATGCGATCCGCAGGGCCTGGTCGGCACGCAGATGTCCGGGCCGGGATCGCTCATGGCCTTCGAGCTCGCCAGCGCCGAGCACGCCGAGCGGATCCCGGCCGCCGTCGGCATGATCACGCACGCCGTTTCGCTTGGCGGGATCGACACCCTGATCCAGCACCCGGCCGGCCTGACCCACAGGCCGGTCGAGGCCGCGGCGAAGCCGCACGCCAGCCTGTTACGGATTTCGGTGGGGTTGGAGGACCCGGCCGACATTGTCGCGGATCTCGTGCAGGCGATCGAGTCGACCCGGTAGCGGGACTGGACGCCTAACCGGATCCGGCGCCGAGCCGGACGCGGCAGTCTAAGCGGACATCGCCGCGTTCCCTGATGCCGCCTTGCCGGTTCCTGCCGCCGCCTTGCCGGCGGCGGGAGCGGCAGGTCCGGCTGCGGGCGCCGAGGCGGGATGCGCGACGGCGGTGATTGCCGCCGTCGCGCATGCCAGTCCGATGACCGTCAGGGCGAGGGCCGTCCAGCCGAGCCCCTGGAAGATCAGGCCGCCGGCCCAGCCGAGCACGCTGGAGCCGAGGTAGTAGGCGAGGTTGTACAGCGAGGCGGCCTGCGCGCGGCCTGTCGTGGCGATCACGCCGGTCCAGCCCGAGCCGATGCTGTGGGCCGCGAAGAAGCCGGCGGTGAACAGCAGCAGTCCCACGAGGATCAGGGCCAGTAGCTGCGTGAGCGTCAGGGCCAGGCCGGCCGCCATCAGCGCGGTGCCGGCAATCAGGACGGTGCGCCGGCCGAACCGGGAGGTCAGCCCGGCTGCCCAGCGCGCCGAGACGGTTCCGGAGAGGTAGGCCAGGAAGATCAGGCTGATTGCGGTGGCCGGCAGGCTGAATGGTTCCCCGGACAGCCGGAAACCGAGGTAGTTGTAGACAGCCACGAAACCGCCCATGAGCAGGAACGCCTGGACGTAGAGTGCCAGCAGCCGGGGATTGCGGGCATGCCCGGCCAGGGTGGCCATGGCACCGCGGAATCCGGCCGCGGACGCGGCGGTGAATCCCTGTGCCCGCGGGACGAGGACGAGGAACAGGACAGCCGCGCCGGTAGCCAGGACGGAGACGGCCAGGGCGGCGGCCCGCCATCCCCACAGTTCGCCGACAGGCCCGGCGACCAGCCGGCCGGCCAGGCCGCCCAACGTGGTCCCGGCGACATAGCTCCCGGCAGCGAGCGCGGCGTGGGCCTTGTTGACCTCTTCGTTGAGGTAGGCGATCGCGATGGCGGGGATCCCGCCAAGGGCCATTCCCTCAAGCATCCGCAGGCACAGCAGCACGGGGAAGCTGGGGGCCAGGGGGACCAGCAGGCCCAGGACAGTGGCCGCCGAGATGCCCCACATCATCGCCCGGACGCGGCCGATCCGGTCAGCCAGGAAGGACCATGGCAGAACGGTCAGGGCCAGCCCCACCGTCGCCAGGGAGATCGTCAGAGCGGCCTCCGCTGCCGAGATCTTCAAGTCCGTCGCCAGGAGCGGCAGGACCGCCTGGGTGGAGTAGAGCTGGGCGAAGGTCGCGACGCCGGCAAAGGCAAGCCCGGCGAGAATCCGGCGGTAGGCCGCGGAGCCTTTCGGATGCCCGGCCCACGCAGCAGCGCCGGCCTTATGACCAGCTGCAGGAGCGGCCGCGAGATTGGCCACGGGACTGGGACCGGCACTGGAGCGTGCGGAAAAGCGTGGCATACCCTCAGGCTAGAACGTGTCCAAGGGATGCTTCCAATGCATCATTTCCATAGAATAGATAGCAAATATGGAACGATGCCGCGGAGGCCGCATGGACGTCGAACACAAGCAGCTCGTGCAGTTGCTGCCCCTCCTGCCGCTGCTGGCAGAACTCGGGCGGACGGAGCACATCACCGAGACTGCCGAGCTCCTGGGTGTGCCGCAGTCGACGGTGAGCCGTGCCATTGCGCGTGCCAGCGCCATCGTGGGGACGGAGCTCTTGGTCCGGGACGGCCGCGGCGTTCGGCTGACGCCGGCGGCGAAGGCTCTCCTGCCCCACATAGACGCCGCCCTGGGTGAATTCCAGACAGGACTCGACCTTGTCCGGCACGAGTCCGAAGTGGTCCGCGGCCGGGTCGCCGTGGCCTTCCAGCACACCTTCGGCGAGGCGATGCTGCCGCTGCTCATCAGTGCGTTCCGGAGCCGGCACCCGCAGACAGCCTTTGACCTCAGCCAGGGCGCACGGGACGGCTGCCTGGCTGAACTGGCCGCGGGTTCCGCAGACCTGGCCCTGACCGCGCCCGTTGCCACCCCAAGCAGAACCATCAGTTCGGCCGCGCTCTACCGGGAACCTCTGCGCCTGGTGGTGCACCACCGTCATCCCCTGGCCGGCCGCCGTCGGGTCCGGGTTGCCGAGATCCGGCAGGAGCCGTTCGTGGCGATGGGTTCCGGCTATGGCATGCGCTCGCTGACCGATGCGTTGTTCCGGGAGGCCGGATTCCGCCCCCGCATTGCCTTCGAGAGCCAGGACTCGCACACCGTCCGTGGACTCGTCTCGGCCGGGCTCGGCGTCAGCATACTGCCGCCGGGAGGCTCCGCACCCGGCAGAGCCGTACCAGACAGCCAGGACCCGTCGCCCGGGACCGGGACCGGAGCCGACGACGGCGGGCCGGGGTGGGTGGAGATTGCCCTGGATTCGGCGCTGGCGTTCCGTGAGATCGGCCTGGCGTGGCGGGAGCCGGTCTCGCGGAATGCCAGGGCCGATGCCGAGCCCGACTCCGTGCGCCTGTTCCGCGAACTCGTGCTGCGCGACGGGCCTGCGCTCCTGGCAGGCTTCGTGCGCGAACGCTCGGCAGGCTGAGCCGGGCCGACTTGTGCGCCGGGGCCGCCCAAGCCCCTGAGGCCGCCCAGGCCGCTGAGGTCGCCGGAAGCGTGCGAAATCGCCGTAAGACATCCGCGGTTTCGCACGCTTCCGGCGATTTCGACGCCGGTGTGTCGGTGTGTGTGGGTGCGTCGGGCGTCAGCGGCCGGCGAGCAGTCCGCGCACGACGTCGGCCACGGGGCCGGCCTGGGCCTGCTGCCAGCCCGTGCCCGCCCACAGGTTCAGGCGCTCCGCGTCTCCCGCTGCGGCGGCCGCGGCCCGGATGGGGGCCGTGAGGTGGTGAATGGCCGGGTAGCCAACAGGTGCCTCGGGGTGGTCGCGGACAAATTCGTTCTCCAGGGAGCGGGCCTGCCGGCCGGTGAAGGCGCGGGTCAGCCGGGTCCGGCTGAAATGCGGATCGGCCAGGGCATCCTTGTGCAGCCGCCGGGTGCCGGCTTCATCAGTGCGGAGGAACGCCGTGCCCAGTTGGGCGGCAACCGCGCCCGCGCGCAGCACAGCATCGAGCCCCGCAGCATCCATGATGCCGCCCGCGGCCACCAGCGGGAGGCCGACGTCGGACCGCACCTGGGCGACCAGCTCCGCCGTCGTGCCGGCCGCCTCGGATCCGCTGGCCTGGGATCCGCCAGCTTGCAATCCCAAGGCCGGAAGGAACGCCCCGCTGTGCCCGCCGGCGCTCGCGTGCTGCACCACGAGTGCGTCCACCCCCTGGTCTGCCGCCTGCAGGGCCTCGGCCACGGTGGTGACAGTGGCAAGCACCGCCGAGCCCGCCCGCTGCAGGGCGGTGACGACGTCGGGACCCGGGAGGCCGAAGGCGAAACTCACCAGCTCCACCGGGTCCGCCAGCAGGGCCTCGATCTTGCCCTGCCACTGGTCATCGTCATCGAGCCGAAGCTGCGGGAGCTCCACGCCGTAACGCCGGGCATCGGCCACCAACTGCAGCCGGTAGTCCTCGAGTTCCGCCAGCACCGATGCCGGCGACGGCAGCTGGGCCGGGTCCGGAACGAAGACGTTCATGCCGAACCGGGCTCCGGACGCCCGGGTAGCCCGGATATCCGCCTGCATGGCACCCACGCTCTTGTACCCGGCCGCCAGGAAGCCCAGCCCGCCGGCGCGGTGCACGGCCTCGACAAACGCCGGCGTGGAAGTTCCTCCGGCCATGGGCGCCGCGATGACGGGTGTGCCGACAAGATCGTAGGGCAATGCGGGCTCCTTGCAGCGATTCAGTAACCTGTTCGAGTGACTAACACTGATATGCCGCCGGCGGCGGACTCCGTTCCATCTTCCACCATGCCATCCGACGCTGCGGTGACGGGTGCCGTGATTGGCCTGGACATCGGCGGCACCAAAACCCGGGGCGTCCGGTTCGAAAACAGCGCGCCCGTGGCCGACGAATCAGTGGGCAGCTCCAACGTCCAGAACGTCACGCCCGAGGAAGCGGCCCGCAACCTGGCAGAACTCTTCGCCAGGATCGGCGGGGGAGACGTCGCCCAGGTCTACGTCGGAGCCGGCGGGATCGACACTGACGACGACGCCGCGGCCCTCGCGGCACTGATTGCCCCCCACGTGCCCGGCGCGCGGATCACGGTGGTCCACGACACCCGTCTGCTGCTTGCTGCGGGCGGCGCCAGCACCGGCGTCGCAGTAATCGCCGGCACTGGCTCGGCGGCGTGGGGCAGGAACAGCCGCGGCGGGGAAGCCCGGGCCGGCGGCTGGGGCTACCTGCTCGGCGACGAGGGCAGCGGCTACTGGCTGGGCCGGGAGGCCGTCCGCCACAGCCTGCGGCGGATGAACCAGGGGCTGGAACCGGACGAACTCAGCAGCGCCCTGCTGGCATCCTGCGGTGTGGACCACCCCAACATGCTGATCGCACTCTTCCACTCGCCCGCGACCGGACGCCGCTTCTGGGCCCAGCAGGCCCGGCTCGTGGTGGAAGCTGCCGGCGCCGGCCACGCGCCAAGCCAGGCCCTCATGGACCAGGCCGGGAGCGACCTCGCCGAGCTCGCCGCGCAGACCGTCCGGCAGCTCGGCCTCGAGGGTCCCGTCATCCTGGGCGGCGGGCTCGGCATGAACGTGCCGCGCCTGCAGGAGTCCTTCCGCGCGGCACTTGCCGCCGCGGGGATCACCGATGTCCGGGTCCTGGAGCAGGAACCCGTCTTTGGAGTGCTCCAGTTGGTGGCCGAACAGCAGTAGCAGGAGCGAATCCCTCCGGCTACTACGCTGGAGGGATGAGCATGCAATTCGATACCCGGCCCGCCGCCTACGCTGTCATCATCCGTGATGCCGAGATCCTCCTGGCGTACTGGAAGCAGGACGGCCGCGAGGGCTGGACGCTGCCCGGCGGCGGGCTGGACCTGGCCGAACACCCGGTGGACGGCTGCCGCCGCGAGATCCACGAGGAAACCGGCTACAACGCCGAGGTCGGCGTGATGCTGGGCATCGACGTCGGCCACTGGCCGTCGGAGGTCCGGCTCGACGGCGGCGAGCGGGACTTCCAGTCGCTCCGGCTCGTCTACGAGGCGACGATCACAGGCGGGGAACTGCGCCACGAAGTAAATGGCAGCACCACCCACGCGGCCTGGATTCCGCTGGATGCGGTGGCCGAGCTGAACCGAGTGTCGCTGGTGGATGCCGGACTGCGTCTGTACCGCGAGAGGCCGCTGAACGGAAAACTTTCCGGCTAAATTGCTGGCCAGGCGCGGGCGCCTTGGCTATTCTGTAGAAACCGCCCGGCCGCGGACGCCACAGCAGGCCACAGCAGGCCACAGCAGGCCGGCAAACGATGGGGAGGTGGAAGCAATGAATGCGATATTTCTGAGTGCTCAGCGCACCGAATCAAGCCACGTCATTACTCCTGCCCCGTCCCACGGCGCGGCCTAGCCATTCAGCGCTAGTTTCCACGCACCCGCGGCACACGCCGCCCGCAGCGTATCTGCGCCGCACCACGGGGCCCCATCAAAGGGTTTTCGTTGATCATTCATGCTGCATCCCAGGGCGCCCGCAGCGCCCAGTCCACTGATTCCGCATCTTCCCTTGAAGGGCTTTCCCCTGAAGGATCCGCCTATGAGGACAGCCCCGCCGGCCCTGTCCGTTACGGCTACACGGCCGGAATCGCGGAGCGGTTCGCGGCCCATCCCGTGTCGGGGGGCCACCGCCCGGGCCGCGTCATCCGGGTAGACCGCAACCTTGTCCTGGTGGCCGACTGCGACCGGACCGCCCACCTGCCCTACCCTCGCGGAGGGGACCTTCCCGCCACCGGGGACTGGGTCTGGCTGGGTTCGAATGCGGCGGGGGAGCCCGCCATCGTAGGCATCCTGCCGCGCCACTCGGAGCTGAGCCGGAAGCGTGCCTTCGAGTCCTCCTCCGAGGCGCAGGTCCTTGGCGCCAACATGGACGTCGTCGGCATCGTCGTCCCCGTGGACCGGCCGCTCACGCACAACCGCCTGGAACGGACGCTGGTTGCCGCGTGGGACTCCGGCGCCAAACCGCTCGTGATCATCACGAAGGCGGATCTCGCGGATCTCGCGGACGACGTCGTGGGGACGGTCGTGCGCCAGGCGGCCGGCGTTGACGTCGTCACCACCTCCGCCGAGTACGGCGACGGCCTGGACGAAGTGCTGGGCCATCTGCCGCCCGGCGGCACCCTGGTGCTGCTGGGACCATCGGGTGCCGGCAAGTCCACGCTCATCAATGCGCTCGCCGGGGTCCAGGCCCAGGAGACCGGGGCAGTCCGCGCCGGCGACGGAAAGGGCAGGCACACCACCACCTCCCGCGAACTGGTTCCCCTGCCCGGCGGTGCCGTCCTGATGGACACCCCGGGGGTGCGCGGCTTCGGGATCTTCGACGCCGAGGAAGGCATGGAAGAAATGTTCGGCGACCTCGAAGAACTCTTCGGCCACTGCCGGTTCTCCGACTGCGCCCACGGCGGGGAACCCGGCTGTGCCGTCCAGGCCGCACTCGCCGACGGCGTCCTGGATGACCGCCGGTGGGCCAGCTACCTGAAGCTGCAGCGCGAGCTCGCCGCCCTGGCCCGCCGCCATGACGCGGCGGCCCGGCGGGCCTACCAGCGCGAATGGCACCAAAAAATCGCGGTGGCGGGCAAGAGCCAGCGGGCAGCCGAACGGGAAAACCACGAAAACGGTCCGGGCCACGGCAAGAACAGCGGCAAGGGCGGCAACGGCAAAGGCAAGAGCGGGGCCAAGAACGGCCGGCAGCGGCCCCGCTGAGGCAACCGGCGCTGCCCCAACGCTCCGGGTGCCGCGCCGGAGGCATTTTCGGCGTGGCACCCATCCGGATTCGTTGTGCTTCCGAAGCCTTACGGGAGCCGCGGCGCCGCTGACTGCATTTCCATGACATTGTCATGAGTGCTGGTTAGTCTAAGTGCTAACTGCTTTATGGCCAGCACACTGATGAAGTTGGCTGGTCCCTGTCGATGTTGCCACCAACAGTTAGGTAAGCCCGGAAATGGCCGAAGCCATGATCGAGTTCCAGAACGTCACGAAGCAGTACCAGGGTGGCCAGCCCGCCGTCGACGGGCTGACCATGTCCATCGACAAGGGCGCCATCACCGTGTTCGTGGGACCCTCCGGCTGCGGAAAAACCACCTCCCTGCGGATG
The DNA here is from genome assembly GCF_056394525.1 of Arthrobacter sp. 10N43. Taxonomy (NCBI): domain Bacteria; kingdom Bacillati; phylum Actinomycetota; class Actinomycetes; order Micrococcales; family Micrococcaceae; genus Arthrobacter; species Arthrobacter sp. 10N43. The sequence goes on from NZ_JBFTIA010000004.1 coordinate 338,022, forward strand.
ATCAACCGCATGGTGGAGCCCACCTCCGGCGTCATCACCGTCGACGGCGCCGACGTCACCTCGGTGCCCGCCGCGCAGCTGCGGCGGTCCATGGGTTACGTCATGCAGTCCTCCGGGCTGATGCCGCACCGCTCGGTGCTGGACAACATCGCCACCGTTCCCCGGCTGAACGGGGTATCCAAAACCGAAGCCCGCAAGCGCGCCCAGGAACTGCTCGACGTCGTCGGGCTGGCTTCCTCGCTCGGCAAGCGGTACCCGTCTCAGCTCTCGGGCGGCCAGCAGCAGCGCGTCGGCGTGGCCCGGGCGCTCGCGGCCGATCCTCCCGTGCTGCTCATGGATGAGCCCTTCAGTGCCGTGGACCCTGTGGTCCGCGACGAACTCCAGAAAGAGCTGCTCCGGCTCCAGCATGACCTGGCAAAGACGATCGTCTTCGTCACCCACGACATCGACGAGGCCACCGTCCTGGGCGACAAAGTTGCCGTCTTCGCCGTCGGCGGCAAACTGGCGCAATACGCCGCCCCCGCGGAGATCCTGCGGGCTCCGGCAAACGAGTTCGTGGCCGCCTTCGTGGGCCGCGACCGCGGATTCCGGCACCTGGCCTTCAGCCCCTCCGACGGCGTCACCATCCACCCCGTCCGGACGGTCACATCCGAACTGCTCCAGCAGGAGGGGAGCTCCGATGAATGGCAGCTGGTGGTCGATGACACGCTGCGCCCCCTCGGCTGGGCCGGGCCCGGCACTGCCACCGGTGCCGGTCCGGCGATGGTTCCCGGCGGCTCCCTGTTCCGCAAGGGGGACACGCTCCGCCGGGCCCTGGACGCGGCGCTGTCCTCCCCGTCCGGTCTCGGCGTCGCCGTGGACGACGACGGCCGGGTGGCCGGCGTCATCGCGGCCTCCGAAGTCCTCGCCGTGATCGAGTCTGACCGCAGCATCCGGCACAGGGGGCTCTGATGCAGTGGTTCCTGGCCAACAGCGCACAGGTCTTCAGCCTCGCCGGCCAGCATCTGATCCTGGCCATCCTGCCGATGGTGTTCGGGATCCTCATCGCGGTCCCGCTGGCCCAGCTCGCCCGGCAGAACCGGGGGCTTCGGTCCACGGTGCTCACAGGCTCCTCGCTGCTCTACACGATCCCGTCCCTTGCGCTTTTCATCATCCTGCCCACCATCATCGGAACCCGGATCCTGGATCCCGTCAACGTGGTCGTGGCCCTGACCATCTACGCGGTCGCCCTGCTGGTGCGCGCCGCGCTGGATGCCTTTGACTCGGTGGACGAGGACCTGCGGCAGGCCGCCGTCGCCATGGGTTTCAAACCCTTCGCCCGCTTCATGCAGATCGACCTGCCGCTGTCCCTGCCGGTCATGTTCGCCGGGCTGCGAGTGGTCTCGGTCAGCAACATCTCGCTGGTCAGCGTCGCGGCGCTCCTCGGCATCGGCAACCTCGGAATGCTCTTCACCTCTGGGCTGCAACGCGATTTCGTCACCGAAGTGGTGGTGGGCATCATCGCCATCCTGATCCTCGCGCTGCTGATGGACTCCATCCTGGTCCTTCTCGAATGGCTGCTGACTCCCTGGACCCGCGCGGCGGGGGCCAAGGGTGCCGGTGCCGATTCGGACGCCGGCCAGGACAAGACGGGTGCCCCTGCCGCGGCGATGCGGCTTTCGCGTCCCAAGACCGGAGGGGCAAACGCATGAGCAATGTCGTCACGGACACCTTTGCCTGGCTCACCGATCCGGCGAACTGGTCCGGCAGCGCCGGAATACCCACCCGGCTGGCCGAACACCTGTTCTACACGGGCCTGGTGATGGTGATCGCCACGGCCATCGCCGTCCCCATCGGCCTGTACGTCGGGCACACCGGCCGCGGGCGGGTTGCCATCGTGGCACTCGCCGGCGCGCTGCGGGCCCTGCCCACGCTCGGCCTGCTCACGCTGTTCGTGCTGCTCGCCGGCATCGGCCTGATGCCGCCGATCTGGGCCCTGGTGATCCTCACGGTGCCGCCCCTGCTGGCCGGCACCTACGCCGGGATCTCCAGTGTGGACCGCAATGTGGTGGACGCCGCCCGCGCCATGGGCATGACCGAATGGCAGGTCCTGTTCCGGGCGGAATTCCCCAACGCGCTGCCCGTGATGTACGGCGGCTTCCGGACCGGGGTGCTCCAGGTGATTGCCACGGTCTCCGTGGTCGCCTACATCAACCTGGGCGGCCTGGGCCGCTACCTGTTCGACGGGCTCGCGCTTTCGGACTTCCCGCAGATGCTGGGCGGCTCACTGCTGATCGCGGCCCTCGCCATCGCCGTCGACCTTGTCCTTGCCCTGATTCAGAGGCTGTTCCTGTCACGGGGCGCCTCGTCACAGCCAAACCGCAGCCAGCAGGCTGCGGTTGATCTCACAGATCCCGTACTCGCGGGGACTGTTGTTCAAGGAGGTACGTCATGAAGGAATCCCGCCCACCAGCCCTCGGCAGGCGCGCATTCGGCGCCGTGGCCGCCGGCGTCGGACTGGCCATGGCCCTGTCCGCCTGCGGAGGCTCATCCAACCCGCTCAGCTCGGCCCCGGCCAGCAGCGGTGCCGCCTCCGGTTCCGGCGGCGCCCTGGTGATCGGTTCCGCCGATTTCCCGGAGAGCCAGATCCTGGCAGAGGTCTACGCCGGCGCCCTGAACGCCGCGGGTGTCACCGCCAGCACCAAGCCGAACATCGGCTCGCGCGAGGTCTACATCAAAGCAGTCCAGGACGGCTCCGTGGACGTCGTTCCCGACTACAGCGGCAACCTCCTGCTGTACGTAAACAAGGACGCCACCGAGGTCTCCGCAGAGGACATCGCAAAGGCCCTCCCCACCAAGCTCCCACAGGGCCTGGCCGTGCTGGACGCCTCCAAGGCCGAGGACAAGGACGCCATGGTGGTCACGAAGGCCACCGCCGAAAAGCACCAGCTGAAGTCCATCGAGGACATGGCCAAGGTATGCGGCGATCTCGTGATTGGCGCCCCGGCGACCTTCGCCGAGCGCGCCTACGGGCTGCCCGGGCTGGCGAAGAACTACAACTGCGTGCCGAAGAAGCTCGAACCGTTCAGCGACGGCGGCGGCGCCGTCACGCTTAAGGCACTGCTCTCTGACCAGGTCCAGGTCGCAGACATCTACACCACCACCCCCTCCATCCCGGACAACGACCTCGTGGTGCTGGAGGATCCGAAGAACAACTTCATCGCCCAGCAGGTGCTGCCGCTGTACAACACGGCCAAGATGACGGACAAGGCGAAGGAAGCCCTCAACTCCGTGTCCAAGGTCCTCACCACCGAAGACCTCATCAACCTCAACCGTGCCGTGAGCGGCAGCCAGAAGCAGAACCCGAAGGATGCCGCAGACGCGTGGCTGAAGGAAAAGGGCATCGTCAAGCAGTAGCGAGACTTTTGACTGCCGACGACTGACTGCAACCGTTTGGCTGCCACCGACGCCGGTGTCCGGGCCCACAGCCCGGACGCCGGCGTCGTTGTTGTTACTGCCCGGTCAGCGTGTGAGTCATGTCTCAACGGAAGTACATCCGCCATATGGCATATTTGATGAATGGCAGAATTCAAGCAGTCCACCAAGCTTCATAATGTCCTTTACGACATCCGTGGACCGATTCTTCAGGCCGCCCAGCAGATGGAGGCGGAGGGTCACCGGATCCTCAAACTGAACATCGGTAACCCGGCCCCTTTCGGGTTTGAAGCGCCGGACGCCATTTTGGTGGACATGATCCGCCACCTGCCGCATGCCCAGGGCTACAGCGACTCGCGCGGCATTTTCTCGGCCCGCACCGCCGTCTCGCAGTACTACCAGACCCGCGGGATCCAGAACATCCACGTGGATGACATCTATCTCGGCAACGGTGTCAGCGAACTGATCACCATGTCGCTCATGGCCCTGCTCGACGGCGGCGACGAGGTCCTGATCCCCACCCCGGACTACCCGCTATGGACGGCCTCGGTTGCCCTCGCCGGCGGCAAGCCCGTGCACTACCTCTGCGACGAGGAAACCGGCTGGCAGCCCGACCTCGAGGACATGGAAGCGAAGATCACCCCGCGCACCAAGGGCATCGTGATCATCAACCCCAACAACCCCACCGGCGCGGTGTACCCGGAATCCACACTGAAAAAGATCGTCGCCCTCGCCGAGAAGCACGGCCTGGTGCTCTTCGCCGACGAAATCTACGAGAAGATCCTGTACGAAGACGCGGTGCACGTGAACCTCGCCGCCCTCACCGGCGACGACGTCCTGTGCCTGACCTTCAGCGGACTCTCCAAGGCGTACCGGGTGTGCGGATTCCGGGCCGGCTGGATGGCCATCTCCGGGCCGAAAAAAGACGCCGCGGACTATCTTGAGGGCATCAACCTGCTGGCCAACATGCGCCTGTGCGCCAACGTGCCGGCCCAGCACGCCATCCAGACTGCCCTCGGCGGCTACCAGAGCATCAACGACCTGATCCTGCCCGGCGGACGCCTCCTGGAGCAGCGGAACAAGGCCTACGACATGCTCAACGCCATCCCGGGCGTCAGCACGCAGCAGGCCCGCGGGGCCATGTACCTGTTCCCGAAGCTGGACCCCGAGGTCTTTCACATCCGCGACGACGAGAAATTCGTGCTGGACCTGCTCCGCGAACAGAAGATCCTGCTCTCCCACGGCCGGGCGTTCAACTGGGTCCGGCCGGACCACTTCCGGATGGTGACACTGCCAAACGTCAAGGACCTCGAGGAAGCAATCAACCGGATGGCGGACTTCCTGAGCCGATACAAAGGGAACTAGGCTTCGTCTCAGCAGCGCTGCTGGTCGAACGCCCGGCAGGCGGACTGCCCAAACCGGAAAGAGGCTTTGATGGCAGATGTCGTGGACTTCGACGAACACCCTTCCGAAACCCTGAAGACAGGGAAGAAGTTCAGCCTCCAGGACGTCGACCCCGGCTCCACACCGGGCTACGACGGTGACAAGGCTGCCGGGGAAAAGCTGCTCAGTGAACTCGACGGCAAGCTGACGCAACTGCAGGAGCAGCTCTTCGCTGAGTCCCGGACCGGCGGGAAGAAGCGTGTGCTGCTGGTCCTGCAGGCGATGGACACCGCGGGCAAGGGCGGAATCGTCAACCATGTGATGGGCCAGATGAATCCCCAGGGCGTGCAGCTGAAGTCGTTCAAGGCGCCCACCCCCGAGGAGCAGTCCTACGACTTCCTCTGGCGGATCGAAAAGGAAGTGCCCGCTGCCGGCATGGTGGGCGTCTTTGACCGCTCCCACTATGAGGATGTCCTGATCCACCGGGTGCACCGCTGGGCGGACGCCGAGGAACTGGAGCGCCGCTACCGGGCCATCAACGAATTCGAGGCCCGGCAGACGGCCGCCGGAACGAAGATCGTCAAGGTCATGCTGCACATCAGCCGCGGCGAGCAGCAGGAACGGCTGCTCGCCCGTCTGGAGGATCCAGCCAAGAGGTGGAAGTACAGCAGCAACGACCTTAAGGAACGGGCCTTCTGGGGCGACTACATGGACGCTTACCAGGCCGCGTTCGAGCAGACCAGCTCCGAGCACGCGCCCTGGCACGTCGTCCCGGCTAACAAGAAGTGGTACGCCCGCATCGCCGTGCAGCAACTCCTCCTGGAAGCACTCGAAGGCATGAATCTCCAATGGCCGGTTCCGGACATGGACCTTGACATGGAGCGCGAACTGGTCCAGCGCTCCTGAACTGCGCTTTTAGAGGGCCGGTGACAGCCGTCTTTGCAGGGCTGGTGCCTAGCTCTTTTCGGCGGCGTGGTCCCGGGCCGCGGCGAGCCGCTTGCGGGCGCCTTCGAGCCATTGTTCGCAGCGCTTGGCCAATGCCTCGCCGCGCTCCCAGAGTGCGAGGGATTCCTCCAGGCTGGCGCCGCCGGCCTCCAGCTTGCCGACCACGGCGACGAGCTGCTCGCGGGCGTCCTCGTAGCTGAGGGCCTCGATGTCGGCGTTGGGGATTGATTCTGCTGCCATGTGCGTGCTCCTTGGTTGGTGCGGTCTCTGCTTCCGCAATGTCTTTTCCTGCAGTGGTTAGGCGTGTCCGCCGGGTCACTCCTCGGCCGGCTCCTGGCCGCCCGTGGACTGGGCGGTGAACCGGCCGCCTGCCACCCGTACCGTGAGGTCCGTGCCTGCGGGCGCCTGCGAAGGGTGCCGCACCACGTCCCGGTGCGTCGCCGCGGCTGTTCCATCGCCGGCGAGCTGGACCACGGCGTAGCCTCGATCCAGCGTTTTCTGCGGCGAGAGCGCGCGCACCTGCGCCTTGAGGTGGACCAGCTGGTCCGCGGCCCGGACGACGGCCGTACTGATGGCCGCATGCGCACGGCCCTTGAACCTTTCAACGTCGTCGTGGCGGTGGGTGATCATGACGTCGGGGGAGAGCAGCACCGGGCGGGAGCGCAAGGATGCCAGCCGGTCGCCCTCGCGCTCGACGAGCCGGGTAACCCCGCGCCTGAGCTGGTCACGTGCCTGCCGGACCCGGACGAGCTCTTCCGCGACATCAGGAACGATCCTCTTCGCGGCATCGGTGGGCGTCGAGGCCCTGAGGTCTGCGACGTCGTCGAGGATGGGCCGGTCCGCTTCGTGCCCGATCGCACTCACCACGGGGGTGGAAGCGTCCGAGACGGCCCGGATGAGCTCCTCGCTGCTGAACGGCAACAGGTCCTCGAGCGCGCCTCCGCCGCGGGCAATGACGATGACATCGACGACGGGGTGGGCATCAAGCTCCCGCAATGCCGCGACCATCTGGGCTACGGCGGTGTTGCCTTGGACGGCGACCTCGCGGATCTCGAATTCGACGGCCGGCCAGCGGAGGGCAGCGTTGCGCAGCACATCCTTCTTGGCGTCAGAGTCCCGCCCGGTGATCAGGCCGATCCGGTGCGGGAGCAGCGGAAGCCGCTTTTTGCGGGAATCGGCAAAGAGCCCTTCGGCGGCGAGGGCCTGGCGCAGCCGTTCGATCCGCGCGAGGAGGTCGCCGAGCCCCACGGGACGGATGTCCTTCACGGACATGTTCAGGCGGCCCGTCTTGAGCCAAAATTCGGCCTTGATCAATGCCACAACCCGGGAACCGCGTTCCAGTGGAGCGGCCTGACGGTCCAGAACGGTGGTCCAGACCGACGCCGGCAGCGAGATTTCGGCGTCGATGTCCCGCAGCGTCAGGTAGGCGTTGCTGCCGCGCCGGTTCAGCTCGATCACCTGCCCCTCAATCCATGCCGAGGGTGCGCGGTCGATGTGCATCTTGAGCTTCTGGGACAGCAACTGCAGCGGCCACGGGTTGTCCGGGCTGGTTTCAGCTGCGGTGGCCGGCAGTGTCGTGGCCGCCGCGTCCTCAGGCATGCGAGGGTTCCATGGCCCGGAGTGCCTGCGGGAGTGCCTTGTAGGGGGCCCTGTGCATATGTGTGCGTGTCCTTTGCTGCGTGCCCTTGTTGGGGGGACTGCCGGCGGCCCCGCTTTTGCGGCGGGTGGGTGCCGGCCGGCAGCCGGAAGTTGTCACTTTCAACTCTATCCATAGCTCTACCACCGGGGCCCGACTTTATGGCCGCGCCCGGACCCGTCCTAGGATGGGAGGGACGCCATCAACCTCCTAGGAATCCTTTGCGCACTTTTGTCTCCGCCGCCGCCGTCCTCATCGGGCTCGTGATGACCGCCGTCGCGGTTCCAGCCATGTGGGTGGACCGGAACATCGTCCAGGAAGAGGGCTTCGTGGCGCTGACCGCGCCGCTGGGCAAGGACCCGGCCTTCCAGCAGCGGCTGGCCAGGGCCGCCGTCGCCGGCGTGGCCTCCAGCGCCGGCATCCCCGAAGCCTTGACGGAGTTGGCACGCCCGGTCCTGGACAAAGCGGCCCAGTCACTGACGGGACTGCCCGGCTACTCGGAGGCCTGGGCTGAAACCCTGCGCAAGAGCCACCGCCTCACGTTCGCCGACCCCAGCACGCTGCCGCCGGAGGTCGATGGCACCTCTTCGCTCACCCTCGATGTCGCGCCGCTTGCCGGGCTTGTGGCCAAGCAAGTCGCCGACGCGACCACCCTTCCGCTGGAGGCCCCCGGACAGGTGCTGATCCATATCGGGCAGTCCGACCAGCGCCAGTGGATTGAACGTGTCACCGTCTACGCCCCGATGGGGTACGCCGTTGCCGTCGGCGCGGCCATCGCTTTCGCCCTGGCCTTTGTCGCGGCCCGACGCCGGTGGACCGTCCTGGCCGGCATGGGCCTTGGTGCGCTGGTGCTTGCCGGTGCGTGGAAGCTGGCCGGCGATGCCGCCGGGGCCGCCGTCGCCCGGACCTCGAGCGGCAACGATGTGGCGGAGCTCTTCAAGAACGAATTTGTCGCCGCATGCTCGGCCAGCTTCGGCCAGTGGATTGCCGCGACCGCCGTGGCGGGCGGTGCCCTGCTGGTCGCCGGACTTGCTGTCCGCGTTCTCGGGGGCCGCAAAAGGGCCAACATTGAACACCGGTAGCATGGGAGCATGACCACCACCGCTGTTTCCGTTCCGATGCCATCCGTACCGCGCCGACGGCGTTCACCGGAAGACGTCCTGGCGGCGGCCCCCGTCGCCGGACCGAAAAAGGTCCTGCTCGCGGCCCCGCGCGGCTACTGTGCCGGCGTTGACCGTGCAGTCATCGCGGTGGAAAAAGCCCTGGAGCACTACGGCCCGCCGGTCTACGTCCGCAAGCAGATCGTGCACAACGTCCACGTGGTCAGCTCCCTTGAAGAGAAGGGGGCCATCTTCGTCGACGAAACCGACGAGGTCCCCGAGGGCGCCCTCGTGATCTTTTCCGCGCACGGCGTCTCGCCCGCCGTCGTCCAGTCCGCCGAGGACCGCGGCCTGCGCACCATTGACGCGACCTGCCCGCTTGTCACCAAGGTGCACCGCGAAGCCGTACGCTTCGCCAAGGACGACTTCGACATCCTGCTGATCGGCCACGACGGCCATGAGGAAGTCGAAGGCACCGCCGGCGAGGCCCCCGAACACATCCAGATCATCAACGGCCCGCACGAGGTGGACAAGGTCACGGTCCGCGACCCGGAGAAGGTCATCTGGCTCTCGCAGACAACCCTCAGCGTGGACGAAACCATGGAGACCGTCCGGCTCCTCAAGGAGCGGTTCCCCACCCTGCAGGACCCGCCCAGCGACGACATCTGCTACGCCACCACCAACCGCCAGGTGGCCATCAAGAAGATCTCGCCCCAGGCGGACCTCGTGATCGTTGTGGGTTCCGCCAACTCATCGAATTCCGTCCGCCTTGTGGAGGTCGCCTTGGAATACGGCGCGAAGGCCTCCTACCGGGTGGACTTCGCCAACGAGGTCGATGAGGCCTGGTTCGAAGGCGTGGCCACCGTGGGCGTGACCTCCGGGGCCTCCGTCCCCGAAGTGCTTGTCAAGGACGTGCTCCGGCTGCTGGCCGACTATGGCTACGGATCCGTAGAGGAAGTCGTCACCGCCGAGGAAGACCTCCTGTTCTCCCTGCCCAAGGAGCTCCGGGCCACCCTGAAGCAGGCCGGCGACGTCACGCGCGCCCTCGGCGGCCGCGGCACCCGCCCGGAACAGTCCTAGTCAACAGTCGTAGGGGCTGAACCGTCCTCGGCCGGTTCAGCCCGTGCACTGAACAGCCCTGTGCACTGAACAGCCCCGTGCACAGAACAGCCCCGTGCACAGAACCGTCGGACCTGATCAGTCCTAGGCCGCGGACTCTTCGGTCTCGTCACGGGATTGCAGCTCCGGGGCCGCGACCGCCCGCGGCGCCACCTCGACTGCTGGGGGAGTGGCCAGGCCGGCGGCTTCCAGGGCGTTGAGCTTCCTCGCTGTGGGCAGGACCCTGGCCTCCAGGGTCCCGACCATCGAGTTGTACCGCTCCACCGAGGTCTTCAGCGAGGACCCCAGCTTGGTGACGTTCTCGCCGAGGGTACCCATCCGGTCGTAGAGCTGCCGCGCGAGCTCGAAGAGTTCCCGGGCGCTGTCCGTCAGCACGTCCTGGCGCCACGTGAACGCCACCGACTTGAGCACCGCCAGCAAGGTGCCGGGGGAAGCCAGGACCACGCTCTTGGACAGCGCGTAATCCAGCAGTGCCGGGTCCGCCGAGAGGGCGGCCGCCAGGATGGACTCCGCCGGCAGGAAGCAAACCACCAGCTCCGGCGAATTGCCGGGGATGTCCCAGTACTTCTTGCTGCCCAGCGCGTCCACGTGGGCCTTGAGGGCCTTGGCATGGGCGGCCAAGTGCACCTGCTGGCTGCCGGGCAGCTGGGATGACGGCTGGCCTGCCTGCGCTGCGCCAAGGTCCTGGGCAGCCAGATACGAAGCCAGGGGAACCTTCGCGTCGACAACGAGCTGCTTGTCACCGGGCAGCTGGACCACGAGGTCGGGCCGGAGGCTGCCGTCGGGGCCGGCGCCGTGGGCCTGCCCGCTGTGGACCTGTTCGTGGAAATCCACATGCCGCAGCATGCCTGCCGCCTCGACCACCCGGCGCAGCTGGACCTCCCCCCACTGCCCGCGGGCGCTGTTGGAGCGCAGGGCGGACTCCAGCGCATGGGTGGACCGCAGCAGCTGCTCGTCGGACAGCCGGGCCTCCTGCAGCTGCTGGGCGAGCTGTCCGTACTGTTCCAGCCGGTCGCGTTCGAGCAGCGACACCTGTTGCTGCACCGCCGTAAGTTTCTCCGCCACCGGAGCCAGCGCCCGGAGCACACTGCCGTCCTGGTTCCGTGACTCGCCCAGCTCCCTGTTCTGGGCCGCGAGAAGGCGCCTCTCGGCGTCGGCGGCGGCGAATTGGGCGCTGACCTCGGACAGCCGGGCCGAGACGGCGTCGAAGTCGTGTTCCACGGCCACATTTTGCCGGCGGAGCAGGACATAGACGGCCCCGGCGCCGGCAACGGCGCCCGTGAGCAACATGAGCAGGGCGAGAATCAGTGCAAAAGCATCCATGGCTTCACTCTGGCATGCCCCTGTGACAGTTTTGGCTTCGACGCCCGGGAGCGCGCCGAACACGCAAGGGCCGACGCTCCGGCCGCTGCCCTGCTTGCCGGCCGCGCACAGGGCCGCGCACAGGTCTGGGCGCCGGCCTGCGCGCCGGTCCGTGCCGGCCGCCGCAAAGATCTCCCGCGGGTGCGGGTAGAATATATGCTCGTGGCACTTACTATTGGCATCGTCGGACTGCCCAACGTCGGCAAATCAACCCTTTTCAACGCACTGACCCGCAACCAGGTCCTCGCGGCGAACTACCCGTTCGCCACGATCGAGCCCAACATCGGCGTCGTGAACCTGCCGGACGCCCGGCTCGAAAAGCTCGCCGGCATCTTCGGCTCCGCGCGCCTGCTGCCCGCCGCCGTGTCCTTCGTGGACATCGCAGGCATCGTCAAGGGCGCCTCCGAGGGCGAAGGCCTGGGCAACCAGTTCCTCGCCAACATCCGCGAGGCCGAGGCCATCGCCCAGGTTGTGCGCGTGTTCGATGACCCGGACGTCATCCACGTCGACGGCAAGGTCGATCCCAGCTCCGACATGGAGACAATCAACACCGAACTGATCCTGGCCGATCTGCAGACGATCGAAAAAGCCATCCCCAGGATCGAAAAAGAAGTAAAGATCAAGAAGCGGGAGGCGGCCGAGCTGGCAGCCATACTGGCGGCGCAGGCCGTGCTGGAACGCGGCGACACCATTTTCTCCTCCATCAAGAGCGACAAGCTGGAGATGGAGCACCTCAAGGAACTCGGCCTGCTGACGGCCAAGCCCTTCATCTACGTCTTCAACGCCGACGAGGGAATCCTCGGCAACCCGGAGAAGCAGGCTGAACTGCGTGCCCTCGTGGCCCCGGCTGACGCCATCTTCCTGGACGCCAAGCTCGAGTCCGACCTGGTCGAGCTCGACGAGGCGGAAGCCCGCGAAATGCTGGAAATGAACGGCCAGGATGAATCCGGGCTGGACCAGCTGGCCCGCGTCGGCTTCCACACCTTGGGACTGCAGACCTACCTCACGGCCGGCCCCAAGGAAACCCGTGCATGGACCATCCGCCAGGGCGACACCGCCCCGCAGGCGGCCGGCGTGATCCACTCCGATTTCCAGCGCGGTTTCATCAAGGCCGAGGTCGTCTCGTTCGACGACCTCATCGAGGCCGGCTCCATGGCTGAGGCGAAAGCCCGCGGCAAGGTCAGGATCGAAGGCAAGGAATACATCATGGCCGACGGCGACGTGGTCGAATTCCGCTTCAACGTCTAACAGCTCACCGCCCGGCGGAGCGGTAATTCAGCCAAGTAATTAAGGATTAACTGGAGGCCCCGATTTTCGGATCGGGGCCTTTTCCTGTGTCCGGCTCTTTTATCCTTTTGTTACGCCGCCGTCAACGCTTTTGTGGAAAGCTGGCCTTGCGGAACTTGCCCAATGTTGCAGCTCGGTAACGAACTTTACAGTGAGTCAACTTTGGTGGCTCCGAGTGGCATTTGGGGATTACGCTTCATGCCATGTGAGACGGGCCACACTGCCGCTGGGGGAGTGTGGACGTCTGTCTGGTGCCTTTGGCGCCGGTCTCACCCACACCACAGAAACAAGGAGGCGGAATGCGCTTGGGTCGTATTTCCAAAGCAGTGGGCGTGGCGGCAGCAGCTGCCATCGCCCTCAGCGCCTGCGCAGGCAACAGCGGCGGGACAACCCCGACCACTGCGGCCGCAGCAAGCAAGCAAGGCGGATCGGCAACCGTAGTAGAGGTCAACGCGTTCAACACGTTCAACCCGAACACGGCTGACGGAAACACTGACATCAACTCGAAGATCAGTTACGCCACCCACTCGGGCTTCTTCTACATCGACAACAAGCTCAACGTTGTCCGCAACGAGAAGTTCGGCAAGATGGAAAAGGTCTCTGACGATCCGCTGACGGTCAAATACACCATCAACGACGGCGTGAAGTGGTCAGATGGAACGCCCGTCACCGCAGCCGACCTTGTGCTGCAGTGGGCCGCTTTCTCCGGCTACTACAACGACGCCGATGCGGCCGCGAAGACCGGAACGTCCTACTTCTCATACGCCGGTGACCCCACCGGCATTGGCCTCACCGACTTCCCGGAACTCGGCGACGATGGCCGCAGCATGACGCTGAAGTACTCCAAGCCGTTCGCGGACTGGGAAATCGCCATCGGCGGCCCCGGCATCGACATCCCGGCCCACGTCCTCGCCAAGAAGGCCGGCCTGGCCGACACCAAGGCGTTCATCGACCTGCTCAAGGGCATGCCGCGCGGCGACTCCAAGGCCCCGAAGCCGGCCAACGCGCAGCTGAAGGCCATGGCGGACATGTGGAACACCGGCTTTGACACCAAGACCCTGCCGGCCGACCCGAGCCTCTACCTCTCCAACGGCCCGTTCATCGTCAAGAGCGTCAACCAGGACCAGTCCCTGACCATGGTAAAGAACAAGGACTACAACTGGGGCCCGGAAGCCAACCTGGACGAAATCACCGTCCGCTACATCGGTGAGGCCCCGGCCCAGGTCCAGGCACTGAAGAACGGCGAAGCCGACATCATCGCCCCGCAGGCATCCGCCGACACCGTGGAGCAGCTCAAGGCCCTCGAAAGCCAGGGCGTGACGGTCGACGTCGGAAACCAGCTTGCCTACGACCACATCGACCTGAACTACTCGGGCCCGTTTGCCGACAAGAACGTCCGCGAGGCGTTCATGAAGGCCGTCCCGCGTGCGGACATCGTCGACAAGATCGTCAAGAAGCTTGATCCGAAGGCTGCACCGCTTGACTCCCAGCTGTTCGTGCCGGACCAGGCGCCGTACGCCGACTCCGTCAAGAACAACGGTTCCTCCGCCTACCAGGGCGTGGACATCGACGGCGCCAAGAAGCTCCTCAACGGTGCCACCCCCGAAGTTCGCATCATGTACAACAAGGACAACCCCAACCGTGTTGACGCCTACTCCCTGATCAGCGAGTCCGCCACCAAGGCCGGCTTCAAGATCGTCGACGGCGGCCTCGGCAAGTCTGACTGGGGCAAGGCCCTCGGAAACGGCAGCTACGACGCCACCATCTTCGGCTGGAGCAACTCCGGCGTCGGTGTCTCCGGCGTTCCGCAGATCTTCAAGTCCGGCAACGACTCCAACTTCAACCAGTTCAGCGATCCCGAAGCCGACAAGCTGATGGACGAACTGATTGTCACCACCGACAAGAGCAAGCAGGACGGCCTCGTTGCGCAGATCGACAAGAAGATCTGGGATTCTGCCTACGGCCTTCCGCTGTTCCAGTCGGTTGGCGTGGACGCGTACAGCGACCGCGTCACCGGTGTGAAGTACATGCCGAACCAGACCGGCGTTTGGTGGAACTTCTGGGAATGGGCACAGAAGTAGCCCGCGACCCTAAGTAACACTGCTGGAAAGGCGTCGGGACCACTGTTCTTCGGTCCCGACGCCTTTCTGGCGATATCCTGGCGATGCCGTGGTCCCGCCGCCACATCGGCGGGAACCGGCCAAACTCCGCGACCGGTCCGGGCAATCCCCGGGCCCGAATTCCGAGGTTCTATTCCAATGGTGACCTACATCTTCCGGCGGCTTGTGACTGCCGCCCTCATTCTTCTCGGTGCGTCCTACTTCGTGTATCTCCTGACAGCGGCGTCCGGCGATCCCCTGGAGGAATTCCGCGCCAACAACTCGCCGCAGAAGCAGCAGCTCATCGATTCGAGGACCGAGCTCCTGCAGCTGGACACCCCCGCCCCGCTGCGGTATTTCAAATGGTTCGGCGGCGCGGTCCAGTGCCTCATCCCGTTCGCCAACTCCTGTGACCTCGGGAAAAACATCGCCGGCCAGCCCGTCACCGAGGCCCTCGGCTTCGCGCTCGTCCAGACCCTGACCCTGGTCACCGCGGCCACCGTGCTCGCCATCCTTGTCGGCATCACCCTGGGCATCGTCACCGCCCTGCGGCAGTACAGCACCCTGGACTACGGTGTCACGTTCATGGCCTTCCTGTTCTTCTCCCTGCCGATCTTCTGGGTCGCCGTCCTGCTCAAGGAATTCGGCGCCATCGGCTTCAACAACTTCCTGCGAAACCCCGACGTGCCGCTGACGACGGCGCTCGGCATCGCCGTCGTCGTCGGCGCGGTGACAGCCGTGGCGGTGGGTGGAGCGATGCGCCGCCGGCTCCTGGCCGGCGGGGTCGCCTTCGCCTTCGTCACCGCGGTGCTCATCTACTTCTCCGCCACCGAGTGGTTCAAGACGCCGGGGCTGGGCCCTGTGGTCATCGCCATCGCCGGCGCCGGCATCGCCTTCGCCGTGACACTGCTCTCCGCCGGACTGAAAAACCGCAAGGCCCTGCACTCGGCCCTCATCGCCGTCGGCGTCGGCGTCGTTCTGTACTTCGTCCTCCAGCCGCTGCTTAACGAGGCCACGTTCATCATGATCGTGCTGCTGGCGGTCGCCTTTGTCCTGATCGGCGTGGGCATCGGCTACCTGGTGGGCGGTTATGACCGCGGGCAGTCCATGCGGGCGGCAGCCATCACCTCGTTCCTGGTCGGGTTCCTGATTCTGCTGGACCGGTACATGCAGGCCTGGCCGACCTACTTCAACAACAGCCGTGTGCGGGGCCGCCCCATCGCCACCATCGGTGCCACTACACCGAACATTGAGGGTGACTTCTGGGTTCTGAGCCTCGACTCCTTTACCCACCTGATCCTGCCCACCGTGGCCCTGATCCTCATTTCGCTGGCCAGCTACACTCGGTTCACCCGCTCCTCGATGCTGGAAATCATGAACATGGACTACATCCGCACGGCCCGGGCCAAGGGCCTGAGCGAGCGGACCGTCGTCATGCGCCACGCCTTCCGCAACGCCCTGATCCCGATCGCCACGATCGTCGCCTTCGACATCGGAGCACTGATCGGCGGTGCCGTCATCACCGAAACCGTCTTCTCGGTCCGCGGCATGGGCTTCCTGTTCCTGGACGGGATCGCGCACGTCGATCCCAACCCGGTCATGGGCGTCTTCATCTGCGTCGCCATCACGGCCATGGTTTTCAACCTCATCGCGGACCTGGCCTACTCCGCACTGGATCCGCGCGTAAGGGTAAAATCATGAGCCAGCCAAGCCAGCAGGAAGTCATCATGGCCGAAGATGCAGCCTCGCGGACATCGCCCGCGGCCGGCATTGAGCCGGTCCTCGAGGCCAAGGGCCTCAGCCAGGGCCAGATCGTCCGAAAGCGGTTCCTCGGACACTCCGGCGCCATCATCGGCCTCGTGGTGTTCTCCTTCATTTTCATCCTGGCCTTCACCTCCGTGGGCTTCATGGGCATCCCAGGCTGGTGGAAGTACACCCACGAGCAGGTCTCACCCCTGGTCAACGACGGCGCACCCACCTCCTCATTGTGGCCGTTGGCCTGGGGCGAACATCCGTTCGGCCAGGACCGGATCGGCCGTGACCTGTTCGCCATGACCATGCGCGGCGCGCAGCAGTCCATCACCATCATGCTCGTGATCGGCCTCCTCGCCGGCCTGATCGGCGTGGTAGTCGGGGCCATCTCCGGCTACTTCCGGGGCTGGGCCGAAGCCATCCTGATGCGCCTGACCGACGTCATCATCATCATTCCCGCACTGTTGCTGGCCGCCGTCATGGCGCAGCTCGCGGGCCGCCGGGACCAGGGAAGCTGGTTCGCCTCCTTTGCCAGCACCAACGGCGTCCTGGCCCTCGGTATCTTCCTGGGCTTGATCAGCTGGGTTGCCCTCGCCCGCCTGATGCGCGGCGAATTCCTTTCACTGCGCGAACGCGAGTTCGTGGATGCGGCCCGGATTTCGGGCGCCAGCAACGCCAGGATCATCTTCAAGCACATCCTGCCCAACGCCGTCGGAGTGCTGATCGTGAACGTGACCCTGACGATGTCCGCCGCGATCCTCACCGAAACGGCGCTGAGCTACCTCGGCGTCGGCGTCCATGCCCCGGACACCTCACTGGGCCTGCTCATCTCCCAGAACCAGCAGGCCTTCTCTACCCGGCCCTGGCTCTTCTGGTACCCGGGCCTGTTCATCGTGCTCATCTGCCTCAGCATCAACTTCATCGGCGACGGCCTGCGGGACGCCTTTGACCCGCGGCAGAAGAAGTTCAACGCCAAAAAGGCCAAGGCCGTGGCAGCCCCCGCGGTGCAGGCAGGCGCCCTCACGGACCTCGACGGAACTGAAGCCGAGGAAAGCAGGTCCGAGGGATTCCGGCCCGGGCCTCCGGCTGATGGATCAAAGGGCCTCTAAGATGCAGGCCCCGTGCAGGACCACGCTACCTGGCGGTCACCGCCAGGTAGCTGGCCGCGAGGAGCAGTACGACGGCGCCGATCGCCACCCAGCGGACCGTGACTGTCACGGCGGCGCTGGCGGCGTCGCCGTCGTCGAGCTTCCCGCCCTCCACCAGATCATGCCATCGGGCCCGCACCAGCATGGCGGCCTGGCCGGAGTCCGTGGTCTTCAGGTCGCCGGGACGGACCGACTTGCCGGGACCGTACGTGGTGGCCGGCAGGCCGCGGAGATCTTCCGGGCGGGCGTGGCGCCCGCCCCAGATGCCCGGGGCGGGTGCTGCCCAGGACGTGTAGCTCTTCCCGGCCGTGACCAGGGTCAGCGCGAAGCGCGTATCGACGTGCACCAGCGCGGCCCACGGGACCTCGATCGAGCGGAACGGATTTTCCAGGGTGACCCCGGCGTCGTGGACCACCACGGACGGCATCCAGAACAGCAGCCAGCCCATGAAGGCAACAAAGGCCAGCGGGGCGATGCCCGCCAGCGCCCCCGGACCTGCCATGACGACCGTTGCCACGACGCCGAACCCGGCCACCGCCCAGGACAGCCACGCGAACCATTTGTTCGTGCGTGCTTTGAAGACTTCAACATTTCCGGCATGCGGCGCAGAGCTCATGCCCCCAATAATTCAGTATTCCGAGCCGCAGCACTAATCCCCGGTGCACCGGCGGCCCGGCGGAAGGATAGCCCATCATGACTGACTTCATCACCCTCGATCCGCCGGCAGCACCCGCGCCCGGCAAAGGCGACGCCGTCCTGGAGGTCCGGGACCTCAGCGTGGATTTCGGCGTGGACAAAAAATGGGTTCCGGCCGCGATCGGACTCAACTACGAGGTCCGGGCCGGTGAAGTCCTCGCCATCGTGGGGGAGTCCGGGTCCGGAAAAAGCGCCAGTTCCATGGCGCTGCTGGGCCTGCTGCCCAGTAACAGCCGTGTGACGGGAAGTGTCAAGCTCGCCGGCCGGGAACTTTTGGGGAGCAACGCGGCCAATATCCGTGCCGTGCGCGGCAAGGACGTTGCAGTGATCTTCCAGGAGCCGATGACGGCCCTGAACCCGGTCTACACCGTCGGGGCCCAGATCGTGGAAACTGTGCGCCTGCACAACGAGGTTTCGCCGGACGAAGCCCGACTCCGTGCCCTGCGCATGCTCGAACTTGTGGAACTGCCCGATCCGGAAAAGGCCTTCCGGTCCTACCCGCACCAGCTTTCCGGCGGCCAGCGCCAGCGCGCCATGATCGCCCAGTCGCTCTCCTGTGACCCCAAGCTGCTCATTGCCGATGAGCCCACCACGGCCCTGGACGTGACTGTCCAGGCCGAGATCCTTGACCTCATGCGCAACCTGCGGAACAAACTGGACAGCGCCATTGTGCTCATCACCCACGACATGGGGGTGGTGGCGGACCTCGCCGACCGGATCGCCGTCATGCGCAAGGGCCTCATCGTGGAAACAGGGACGGCAGCGCAGATCTTCCACAACCCGCAGCACGAATACACCCAGGCCTTGCTGGCCGCGGTCCCTCACCTGGGCCAGGGCGGCTCGGATTCCGTGGCGGACGTGGACGTCACAGCCGCCCTCGCCGCCGCGACCCACGCCGAGATCCTCTCCATCCCGGAAGACGAGCTGATCCGGCGGGAGCGGGCGAACGCCGCCGCACTGGCCTTGGCCGAGGCGGCCAAGCCGAAGGGCGAACCGGTCCTGGAGCTCACCGACGTCGCCATCGAGTACCCGAAGCAGGGCCGGGTGCCGGCCTTCCGTGCCGTGGAAGGTGCCAACCTGGTCATCTACCCCGGACAGGTGGTAGGCCTTGTCGGCGAGTCGGGTTCGGGCAAGACCACGATCGGCCGGGCCGCCGTCGGCCTGCTCCCGGTGGCAGCAGGCACCATGAAGGTCGTGGGGCAGGACATTTCCGCCGCCAAGAAGAACGGCCGCCAGCTCCAGGAAATGCGCCGGCACGTCGGCATGGTGTTCCAGGACCCGTCGTCCTCCCTGAACCCGAGGCTGCCCATCGGGGAAAGCATCGGGGAGCCGATGTTCCTGTCCGGAGTCGCGAAGGGCGCGGAACTGCAGCACCGGATCGAGGCACTCCTGGACCAGGTGGAGCTCCCGCGGGACTACCGCAACCGCTACCCGCACGAGCTCTCCGGCGGGCAGAAGCAGCGCGTGGGGATCGCACGCGCCCTCTCGCTCAAGCCGAAGCTGATGGTCGCCGACGAACCCACCTCTGCCCTGGATGTCTCGGTTCAGGCCAGGGTGCTCGATCTCTTCCAGAACCTGCAGAAGGAACTGGGGTTCGCCTGCCTGTTCGTCACCCACGACCTCGCGGTGGTGGACGTGCTCGCGGACAGGATCTGCGTCATGCAGCGCGGCAGGATCGTGGAACAGGGGACCCGGGACCAGATCCTCCGCAACCCGCAGGAGCCCTACACCCAGCGGCTCCTGGCGGCAGTTCCGCTGCCGGACCCGGACAAGCAGCGGGAGCGCCGCGAACTGCGCGCACAACTGCTTTCCGGCGCCAGCTGACGGAGCCTGCGGCGGGTTTGCTGACGGGGCTTGCTGACCGGGAGCCCACTGAGAGGGTTTAAAGCGGGTCCTTCGGGGGTCCTGCGGAGGTACTGCCGGCGGGCTCCGCCGGCGGTCCCCCGCAGGGCCCCCGGCCCATTCCGGGCACAAATTCCAGTTAATTGAGGGTAACCGGGATCACACGCGGGCGTATACTACCAGCCGGTAGCGTGTGACTTGAAATACGTCGCGCTTGACGTTAACCGTCATGAAATTGTCGAGTCACGGTTTGGCAACGGAGTTCCAACATTTGGACAGTTAAGGGCTAGGCTACTTCCATATGAAGCACGTCACAGGGGATACCCCTGTGCCTGCTTACGGGGAAGCATAAGTTTTTCCCTCACGAACTCCCACAACTCATAGGAGGCGGAATGCGTTTTTCGCGCACTTCCAAAGCACTGGGCATGGTGGCTATCGCCGCCCTCGCCCTGACCGGATGCGGTGCCAGCGGCTCCGCAACCGGTAGCGGCAGTACCGGCGGAGACACCACCAAAGTGATCCTCGCCGATGGCTCCGAACCCCAGCGTCCCCTCATGCCGGCCGACACCAACGAGGTCGGTGGCGGCAAGGTCATCGACATGATCTTCGCGGGCCTGGTCAGCTACGACCCCAGCGGCAAGCCGGTCAACGAACTCGCCGAGTCCATCGAGGGCAAGGACGGCCAGCACTTCACCATCAAGGTCAAGAAGGACCAGAAGTTCACGAACGGCGAGGCCATCACGGCCAAGACCTTCGTCGATTCCTGGAACTTCGGTGCAGCAGCCAAGAACGCTCAGCTCAGCGGAGGCTTCTTCGAAAGCATCAAGGGCTACGACGAAGCCAGCGCAGAAGGCTCCACCGTCGACACCATGTCCGGCCTGAAGGTCGTTGACGACCAGACGTTCACCGTCGAACTGAAGCAGCCGGAATCTGACTGGCCGCTTCGCCTGGGATACACCGCGTTTGTTCCGGTTCCCTCCGGCGCGCTGAAGGACCCGAAGGGCTTCGGCGAGAAGCCGGTCGGCAACGGCCCGTACAAGCTTGCGGACGGCGGCTGGCAGCACAACGTGCAGATCCAGCTCGTTCCGAACCCGGACTACAACGGCCCGCGCAAGGCCAAGAACGCCGGCGTGACCTTCAAGATCTACCAGAACGACGACTCGGCGTACCAGGACCTGATGTCCAACAACCTGGACATCCTGCAGACGATTCCGACCAGCGCTCTGAAGAACTTCAAGTCTGACCTCGGCGACCGCACCATCAACAAGCCGTACGCAGGCAACCAGACCATCGCCATCCCGGAATACCTGCCGGAGTGGAGCGGCGAGGCCGGCAAGCTCCGTCGCCAGGCCATCTCCATGGCCATCAACCGCGATGAGATCACCAAGGTGATCTTCAACGGTGCACGCCAGCCTGCCAAGGACTTCACGGCTCCCGTGCTTGACGGCTACAGCGACGCGGTCGCCGGTGCCGATAACCTCAAGTTTGACGCCACCAAGGCCAAGGAAGCCTGGACCAAGGCCGACGCGATCCAGAAGTGGGACGCCAACGAGACCTTCACCATCGCCTACAACGCCGACAAGGGCGGACACAAGGCCTGGGTTGAAGCAGTGGTCAACCAGCTCAAGAACACGCTCGGCATCAAGGTTGAAGGCAAGCCGTACGCCACCTTCAAGGAAGCCCGCAACGACGCTACCGCCAAGACCCTCACCGGCTCCATCCGCGCCGGCTGGCAGGCAGACTACCCGTCGCTGTACAACTTCCTCGGCCCGATCTACAAGACCGGTGCCGGCTCCAACGACGCTAACTACGCCAACCCGACGTTCGACAAGGCCATCTCCGACGGCCTGAACGCCTCCTCGGTCAGCGACGGCAACAAGGCCATGAACAAGGCCCAGGAGATCCTTCTCCAGGACCTGCCGGCCATCCCCCTGTGGTACCAGGTTGCCCAGGGCGGCTGGAGCGACAAGGTCACCAACGTTGACTACGGCTGGGACGGCGTCCCGCTGTACTACAACGTCACCGGTAAGTAACAACTAAGCGACGGCGGGGGCCGCCCTTACTGGGGCCTCCGCCGTCGTCGTGTTTTCCCTTCAATTTATTTTCTTTATGCCCGGCACTTCGGGCGAACTTTTCGCAGCCCTGCCGCCGTGAGTGAACCGGCGCCGGCCTGCATCCATAGTGAAAAGGTTCTTTGATGAACAACTCCGCCGCATCCCTGGACAGGATGCCTGCCAACGAGGGTGTGACTCGCTGATGTCGACATACATCCTCAAGCGTTTCCTGCAATTGATTCCCGTCTTCCTGGGCGCAACACTGCTGGTCTACTTCCTGGTCTTCAGCCTGCCCGGAGACCCCATCGTGGCACTGTTCGGCGACAAGCCGGTGAACGAGGCCGTGGCAGCCAAGCTGCGTATGCAGTACCACCTGGACCAGCCGTTCTGGATGCAATACCTGCTCTACCTCAAGAGCATCTTCACGTTCGACCTCGGCCAGGACTTCTCCGGACGCCCCATCGCGGCCGTGCTTGGCGAGGTCTTCCCCGTCACGGCGCGTCTGGCCATCATGGCCCTGATCTTCGAGGCATTTTTTGGCATCATCTTTGGCCTGATCGCAGGCCTGCGCAAGGGCAAGCTCTTTGACGCCACGGTACTGGTCGCTTCCCTGATCGTGATCGGTATCCCGATCTTCGTTCTGGGCTTCCTGCTGCAGTTCACCATCGGCGTCCAGCTCGGCTGGGCCAAACCGACCGTCAGTTCCGCCGCGACCGTCCCGGACCTCATCCTGCCGGCGATCGTGCTCGGCCTGGGATCCTTCGCCTATGTCCTGCGCCTGACCCGCACGTCCGTCATCGAAAACATGAACGCCGACTACGTGCGCACCGCCACCGCCAAGGGCCTCTCCCGGTTCCAGGTGGTCCGCACCCACATCCTGCGCAACTCCCTGATTCCCGTCATCACCTTCCTTGGTGCCGACCTCGGCGCCCTGATGGGCGGCGCAATCGTCACGGAAGGCATCTTCAACGTCCCGGGCGTCGGCAACCGGCTCTACCGGGCCGTGCTGTCCGGTGAAGGGCCCACGGTGGTCTCGATCGTCACCGTCCTGGTGCTGATCTACTGCCTGTCCAACCTGCTCGTTGACCTGCTTTACGGCTGGCTTGACCCGAGGATCCGTTATGACTCCTGATAACACCACCACTACCGCACGCCACGCCGCCGGCACCCGTCCGGTCCGCCGGTCCGAGCACTTCGTGGCCGATGTTTCCGAGACCCCGCTCCAGGTAACGG
Source organism: Arthrobacter sp. 10N43 (assembly GCF_056394525.1). Classification (NCBI taxonomy): domain Bacteria; kingdom Bacillati; phylum Actinomycetota; class Actinomycetes; order Micrococcales; family Micrococcaceae; genus Arthrobacter; species Arthrobacter sp. 10N43. Next base: position 361,092 of record NZ_JBFTIA010000004.1, read on the forward strand.
ACCGGGTCAAGGACGAAGCCGCACCGCTGAGCCTTTGGGGCGAGGCCTGGAAGAACCTGCGCAAGCAGCCGCTCTTCCTCATCTCCGCATTCCTGATCCTGGTGGTCGTGGCCGTCTCCCTCTTCCCGGGCCTCTTCTCCCCGATTGACCCGTCCTCGGAGGCATGCCAGCTGGCCAACTCCGACGCCGGCCCCGCCGCAGGCCACCCGCTGGGCTTTACCCAGCTCGGCTGCGACGTCTACGCCCGCGTCATCTTCGGTACGCGGTCCTCGGTGACCGTGGGCCTCTTCACCACCATCGGGGTGCTGCTGATTGGCGGGATCCTGGGCGCGGTGGCCGGTTACTACGGCGGCTGGATCGACTCCATCCTTGCCCGCATCAATGACATCTTCTTCGCCCTGCCCCTGATCCTGGGCGCGATCGTGCTCATGCAGCTGCCGATGTTCCGTACCAACCGTACGGTCTGGACGCTGGTGGTCATCCTGGTTGCCTTCGGCTGGCCACAGATCGCACGCATCACCCGCGGCGCCGTCATCGAGGTCCGCAATGCCGACTTCGTCACGGCCGCCCGGTCCCTGGGCGTCTCGAAGTTCGGTGCCCTCATGCGCCACGTCCTGCCGAACTCGCTGGCCCCGATCATCGTCGTGGCCACCATCTCCCTGGGCACGTTCATCGTGGCCGAATCCACGCTGTCCTTCCTCGGCATCGGGCTGCCGCCCAGCGTCATGTCCTGGGGCAACGACATCCAGGCGGCGCAGGCCTCGCTCCGGTCCAACCCGATGCCGCTGCTCTACCCGGCCATCGCCCTGTCCATCACCGTCCTGAGCTTCATCATGCTGGGCGACGCCCTGCGTGATGCCCTCGATCCCAAAGCGCGCAAGCGATGAAAGGGGACACCATGAGCGCCTCTGTTGGATTCCAGGAGGCGGAGTACGCCACCGAGCGTCCGCTGCTGGAAATCAAGGACCTCGCCATCGGTTTCACCACCAGCAACGGCCCGGTCAACGCCGTCCGCAACGCCCACCTCACCATCATGCCGGGCGAAACCGTCGCGATTGTGGGCGAGTCGGGCTCCGGCAAGTCCACCACCGCGCTGGCGGCCATCGGCCTGCTGCCGGGCAACGGCCGCGTCACCGCGGGCCAGATCTTCTTCGACGGCGAGGACATCTCCAACGCCAGCGAAAAGCGGATGATCGAACTGCGCGGCAACAGCATCGGCATGGTCCCGCAGGACCCGATGTCCAACCTCAACCCGGTGTGGAAGATCGGCGACCAGGTCCGCGAGACGCTGAAGGCCAACGGCCTGCCCAGCGGCCCCGACGACGTCGCAAAGGTCCTGTCGCAGGCCGGGCTGCCGGACGCCGCCAGCCGGGCCAAGCAGTACCCGCACGAGTTCTCCGGCGGCATGCGCCAGCGCGCGCTGATCGCGATCGGGCTCTCCTGCCAGCCGCGCCTGCTCATCGCGGACGAGCCGACGTCGGCTCTCGATGTCACCGTGCAGCGCCAGATCCTCGATCACCTGGACAAGATGACCACGGAACTGGGCACCGCAGTGCTGCTGATCACCCACGACCTCGGCCTCGCCGCCGAGCGCGCCGACCAGGTAGTGGTCATGTACCGCGGCCAGGTTGTCGAGTCCGGGCCCTCGCTGGAGCTGCTGCAGAACCCGCAGCACCCCTACACCCAGCGGCTGGTCGCCTCGGCGCCGTCGCTGGCGTCCCGGCGCATCCAGGCCGCCAAGGAACTGGGCGTGGAAACCGACGACATGCTCGCCCCGACCGAGACCGGTGTGGTTGAACCGTCCAAGACCGATGACGTCCTGCAGATCCAGAACCTGCGAAAGGTCTTCAAGCTGCGCTCGGGCCTGGGCAAGTCCTTGGACTTCACCGCCGTCGACGACGTCTCCTTCAATGTCAAGCGGGGAACCACGACGGCGATCGTGGGGGAGTCGGGCTCCGGCAAGTCCACCGTGGCCCAGATGGTCCTGAACCTCCTGACGCCGACCTCCGGCAAGATCATCTTCGACGGCGTGGACACCTCCACGCTGAACAGCAAGGAGATCTTCGCCTTCAGGCGCCGCGTGCAGCCGATCTTCCAGGACCCGTACGGTTCCCTGGACCCGATGTACAACATCTTCAGGACCATCGAGGAGCCGCTGCGGACCCACAAGATCGGGGACAAGGCCAGCCGCGAGAAGAAGGTCCGGGAACTGCTGGACCAGGTGGCGCTGCCGCAGTCCACCATGCAGCGGTACCCGAATGAGCTCTCCGGCGGCCAGCGCCAGCGTGTCGCGATCGCCCGCGCCCTGGCCCTGGACCCCGAAGTGATCATCTGCGACGAGGCCGTGTCGGCACTGGATGTGCTGGTGCAGGCCCAGGTGCTGAACCTGCTCGCCGAACTGCAGTCCCGGCTCGGCCTGACCTACCTGTTCATCACGCACGACCTCGCAGTGGTCCGGCAGATCGCCGACCACGTGTGCGTTATGGAGAAGGGCAAGCTGGTGGAGACGGGTTCAACGGACGACGTCTTCGAGTCGCCGCAGCGCGAGTACACGAAGGCGCTGCTCAACGCCATCCCCGGCGCGGGACTCATGCTTCCGCCGGAAGTGGAAGTGGCCTGAGCGCCTGCTTTTCGTAGGGCTTGACCAAGTCTGTCGTTAGCAGCAAGGAGCCGGTGTCCGACCCGTTGGGGGCGGACACCGGCTCCTTTGCTGTGCGGGGCGCTGCGTTGACTCTTGCTGTGCGGGCCACGATCCCAGGGCTTGGCTGCCTGGCGTCTGTGCCGGTGCTGTCCGACGTCGGCGGTTCCTTCGCCGGCTGGTCCGGCTGGGTTGGTCCGGCTGGGTTGGTCCGGCGCCGGCTGGGCTGGTCCGGCGCTAGCGGGATAAGTCGGAGAGCGTGCCGGGGGCCCGGTACTGAAGTCCCATGGACGCCAGTTGCTTGCCGAAGACGACGCCGAGGGCCGTGTGGCCCTGCCTGTTCAGGTGGACACGGTCCGCCATGGAGCCGGTAAGGCTGTAACGGGTAAGCCAGTCTCCGGCGCTGACGAACGGCAGTCCGTGCCGGGCCGCAACGTGGCCGAGGAGCGTGTCTACCTCGGTGCGGCGTCCGCCGCCGTAGTGGGCGCCGCGCGCAAGCGTGCCGACCATGAGCACCCGGGCGGCGGGGTAGCGCTGCTGGATGCTGGTGATCAGCCGCTCGGCGTTGGCGACGATCTGCGCGTCAGATGCGCCGCGCGCGGCGTCGTTCCCGCCGCCTTCGATCACGACGAGCGGGGGCGTGCCGTACGGAAGTTTCCAGTCGCCGCGCTGGAGCGCATCGATGTAGTTGCCGGTGGTGCCGTTCGACGCCACGAAGCCCGTGCCGCCGCGGCCGCAGAAGAAGACCTTGTACCCCGCCGCGGCCAGCCCCTGCCTGGGCCAGCCATAGGCCGGTTCCGATTGTGAGTCGCCGATCAGCACGGCGGTAGTGCTGGTGTCCTTGACAATAATCTCGGTGCGGCCGTTGGCAGGATTGCGGTAGCTCGAACCGCCGGGCAGATTCGCGGGATCGATGCTGGCCCCGATCCGGGTCTTCGCCGCAGAGCCAGCGGCCACCGGCATGCCGGCGCCATTGGAGCCGGCGGAAGATCCGGCGCCGGAGGAACCGGCGCTGGACGAGCCCGCGCCGAAAGAGCCTGCGTCAGGCGCAGGTGAAGAGGTCTGCCCGCAGCCGCCAAGAACTACGCCTACGGCGATCATCGTTGCGACGAAGCGGGACAGAGCCGAGGCGTTTCGCATGAATGTCTCCGGGCTTGCTTGCTGCTATCAGAGCAATGATGGGCCATGGGCGCACGAAAATCCAGTGACTTTACTCACAAGTAATAATCCAATTCCGCGCGTCCGTCATCCCGCGGCGACGACGCAAGGGCCGGCCGCCGGATCGCATTTTAGGCCAATAAATGACCTAGCGTTTAGAATGGTAGTAGGTGCCCTGTGCCAAAGGGACTTATCCGTCGTGCGTTCCGGTTGGAAATGTCGCGATACCACAGCTGACTTCACCACTGAATCGAGCAATAACGCATGTCTGAAACCACCACCAACACTGCGGTAGCCACTGCATCGCGCAGTGACCTGCGCAACGTCGCGATCGTGGCCCACGTTGACCACGGCAAGACCACGCTGGTCGACGCCATGCTCAAGCAGACCAACTCCTTTGCCGAGCACAACCACCTCGAAGACCGCGTCATGGACTCCGGTGACCTCGAGCGTGAAAAGGGCATCACCATCCTGGCCAAGAACACCACGGTGGCCTACAACGGACCGTCCTCCAAGGGCGAGACCATCACCATCAACGTCATCGACACCCCCGGCCACGCCGACTTCGGTGGCGAGGTCGAGCGCGGCCTGTCCATGGTCGACGGCGTCGTCCTCCTCGTTGACGCCTCTGAGGGCCCGCTGCCCCAGACCCGCTTCGTGCTGCGCAAGGCCCTCGCCGCGCACCTGCCGGTGATCCTGCTGGTCAACAAGACCGACCGCCCCGACGCGCGGATCGAAGAAGTTGTGCACGAGTCCATGGACCTGCTCCTGGGCCTGGCCTCCGACCTCGCCGACGAAGTTCCGGACCTCGACCTGGACAAGATCCTCAACGTTCCGGTCGTCTACGCCGCCGCCAAGGTTGGCCGCGCCTCCCTCGAGCAGCCCGCCGACGGCTCCGCGCCGGAGAACGAGGACCTGGAACCGCTGTTCCAGGCCATCATCGAGCACATCCCGGCGCCGACTTACAACCCGAACGGTGTCCTGCAGGCGCACGTCACCAACCTGGACGCCTCCCCGTTCCTCGGCCGCCTCGCGCTGCTGCGCATCTACAACGGCACCCTGCGCAAGGGCCAGACCGTTGCCTGGGCCCGCGCCAACGGTGAGCTGAAGAACGTCAAGATCACCGAACTGCTGGCCACCAAGGCCCTTGACCGCGTCCCGACCGATTCCGCCGGTCCCGGCGAGATCGTCGCCGTCGCCGGCATCGAGGAAATCACCATCGGTGAGACCCTGACGGACGCCGAGAACCCGCAGCCGCTGCCGCTGATCACCGTTGACGACCCGGCCATCTCGATGACCATCGGTATCAACACCTCCCCGCTGGCCGGCAAGGTCAAGGGCGCCAAGGTCACGGCCCGCCAGGTCAAGGACCGCCTCGACAAGGAACTGATCGGTAACGTCTCCATCAAGGTGCTCCCCACCGAGCGTCCTGACGCCTGGGAAGTCCAGGGCCGTGGCGAGCTCGCCCTTGCCATCCTGGTCGAGCAGATGCGTCGCGAGGGCTTCGAGCTCACCGTCGGCAAGCCGCAGGTTGTCACCAAGACCGTCGACGGCAAGGTCCACGAGCCGATGGAACACATGACCATCGACGTGCCCGAAGAGTACCTCGGCGCTGTCACCCAGCTGATGGCTGCCCGCAAGGGCCGCATGACCAACATGGCCAACCACGGCACCGGCTGGTGCCGCATGGAGTTCATCGTTCCGGCCCGTGGCCTGATCGGGTTCCGCACCAAGTTCCTCACGGACACCCGCGGCGCCGGCATCGCAGCGTCGATCTCTGAAGGCTACGAGCCGTGGGCCGGCCCGATCGAATACCGCACCAACGGTTCGATGATCGCCGACCGCGCCGGTGTTGTGACCCCGTTCGCGATGATCAACCTTCAGGAACGTGGCTCCTTCTTCGTCAAGCCCACCTCCGAGGTCTACGAGGGCATGATTGTTGGCGAGAACTCCCGCGCCGACGACATGGACGTCAACATCACGAAGGAAAAGAAGCTCACCAACATGCGTGCCGCTTCCTCGGACACCTTCGAGAACCTGACGCCGCCGCGCGACCTGACCCTCGAAGAGTCCCTCGAATTCGCCCGCGAAGACGAGTGCGTCGAGGTCACCCCGGATTCCATCCGTATCCGCAAGGTCATCCTGGACACCAACGAGCGTGCCAAGGCCAACCGCGCCCGCGCCAAGGTCTGATCCCGGTCTCCGGGCTTCGGCTGAAACGTGACTAGGAGAGCTGCCGGTATGGCAGGCGGCATTGCCGCCGCCGTGCCGGCAGCTCTTTTTGTTGCCCTGGCCGGCACTGCCCTGCACCGGCACGATCTGGTGCTGGGCGGCATGGACATTCCGTGGGGAGCGGCGGCAGCCCTGCTCCTGCTGGGATCGGTCCAGCTGTGGCTCGGGGCCGCGTTCCGTTCACTGGTTCCGACGGCGGTGTGCGGAGCCCTCTGCTACGCATTGGCCGGCTGGTGGTCCACCCTGGAAACGGGCAAGCGCCTGGTTATCGGCGATGCCGCGGGCAACATCTGGGTCTTCGGCATCGCGGGCATCACTATGCTGATGCTGGCCTGGTGCCGCCGGTACCGGCAGCCGCCCGGCTAGTTCCGAGCCCTTCCTTCCTCCGCGCCTCCCCTCCTTCCCACCCCTTCCCCCACGGGACATGCCCATTTTTCGGCCGCTCGAGCGGGCACAGTGACATCATGTCCAGTGCGCAGGTAGTGCGGGGGACATGTCCACTCTTCACGACGGGCAAGTCCGGCCCGGCTCCCGACGGCGGGGCATGCCCATTTTTCGCCCGGACAAAGTTCCTGCGGCGACTCGTCCGGCAGGCGCAGTTTTCCACATAGCGCGGGATTCGGTACGCGCGGACGTTTGGCGGTCTCACCATGGGTGAATGGCCAACATTATCGAGGTGCTCTCCAAGTACGACGGCGTCGCCCGCGCCAAATACATCGCCGCGGCTGGGGTTGCCGATTCCCAGCTTAAGTCGGCAATGGCGTCGGGATCCGTATCCCGGGTAGCCCGTGGCGTCTATGCCCTGCCCGGTGCGGACGAGCAGCTGATCAACATTCGCTCGCTCCCGGCCGAACCGGCGTGCGTCACCGCGGCCCACTACGGCGGGTTGTGGGTCCTCGAAACCCCGTCTCAACCGCATGTGGCCCTCACCCACAGCAGGAGCTACCCGGGCTTCGTCTGCCACAGGACGCCCCGGCCGCCGACGCTCCTCGACACCGTCATCCAATGCCTGCGGTGCCTGCCTGAACCCGACGGGCTGATCATCGCCGAATCCGCCGTCGTGCTCAAGGGACTTCTGTTGGGCTCGCTGCGCGGGCGGCTCGACGGCCGTAACGACTCCCGGGAGCGCCGGATCGTGTCGGCGATCGTCCCGCAGTCCCAGTCCCTCATTGAGTGTCTGGCCCGGTTCCTCCTGCGGCGTGCCGGATTCCATGTTGAATCGCAGGTCAACGTTCCGGGCATGGGACACCTGGACCTGATGGTCGATGGCCGTCTCGGCATCGAGACGGACGGTGCCGGGTTCCACATGGACCTCACGAGCTTCGAGGAAGACCGGCGGCGCTGGAACGTCACGACGCGCCGGGGAATCCCGACACTGGTTGTTACCTACCCACTGCTAAGGGATCATCCGGAAGAATTCATCACGATGGTCCGGGAAACGCTGAACAGGCTGTCTGCCGCCGCGTAGGGCCGGTCCCGGCTTCACCTCGCCGTGCCACCGCACTCCGGCACCGGCCGCTACGCCCCTGCAATCTAGCGCCTCTGGACACCACAACCTTGTGCCCGCCCACCACTGGACATGTCCCTTGCTCCGTCGATTCACCACTGGACATGTCCCGCGCCGTCCGGCGGGGACGGGCATGCTGCTGAGATGTCCGTCGCAGGCGATCAGCGGAGGGCATGTCCATTGGTCGCGGAGGGGGCGGGTGGGCATGCGCCCGGACGGCCCTCAGTGGGGGACCTGTCCACTCGTGGGGTGCGAGGGAGGACATGTCCATTGGTCGCGGAGGAGGCGGGTGGGCATGTGCCCGGGTGGCCCTCAGCGGGAGGACATGTCCACTCGTGGCACTCAGGGGAGGGTATGTCCCGGCGGGAACCGCGCCTCAGGGGCCCTGCACACGCGGGGCTCGGCGGGGCGGGGCTGGCGGGACCTCCTTGGCAGCCACTACAAGCGGGAGGGCGATGACGACGTCGGAGCGGCGGGTGCGGACGGTGCAGGAGCCGTCGGCGCGTCCTACGAGCTCGCCAAGGGCATCCGTCAGGCCTCCGTCGATCCGGTACCGGACCACAACGCGTGTGCCGAGCGGGGCGCCGGAGAGGAACTGCTGGGGCAAGGGCAAAGGCGTGCTCATCAGATCATAGTAAGACGCGGAGCGTGTATGACGTCCCCGCTAGGTTCGCGGGAACAGGCTGGGAGATAATAGGCTCAGAAGTCAGCAACCCGGCGCTCAGGCCGGAAAACCATCCGGCCGGTCGCCGGAACCAACGTGGAGAGGCCAGGGACGTGACGTACGTAATCGCGCAGCCGTGTGTAGATGTCAAGGACAAGGCATGCATTGAGGAGTGCCCCGTCGATTGCATCTACGAGGGTGAGCGTTCCCTGTACATCCACCCAGACGAGTGCGTGGACTGCGGTGCCTGCGAGCCGGTCTGCCCCGTCGAGGCGATCTACTACGAAGACGACACCCCCGAAGAGTGGGCCGACTACTACAAGGCCAACGTCGAGTTCTTCGACGAGCTCGGTTCTCCGGGCGGTGCCGCGAAGGTCGGGAACACCCACACCGACCACCCGATGATCGCCGCACTGCCGCCGCAGAACCAAGACAACTAGGACGGCGCTACGGTGACATCCGCGGTGCGCACCTTCGGCCTGAGCCTGCCCGATTACCCGTGGGAGGCCATGGCACCGTATCTTGCCACGGCAGCCCGGCACCCTGCAGGAGCCGTCAACCTTTCCATCGGAACCCCCGTGGACCCGACGCCGGCCCTCATCCAGGACGCCCTCCGCGCCGCCGCGGACGCCCCCGGCTACCCCACGGTCCACGGGACACCGGCCCTGCGGGAAGCCATCGCGGGCTGGTTTGCCCGCCGGCGCGGCGTCCCGGGGCTCGACCCGCAGAATGTGATGCCGACCGTGGGTTCAAAGGAACTCGTCGCGTGGCTGCCGTTCCTGCTCGGCCTCAAACCGGGCGACGTCGTTGTCCGCCCCACGGTTGCCTACCCCACCTACGACATCGGCGCCACGTTCGCCGGTGCCGAGCAGATCGCCGCCGACGACCTCGACGAGCTCGACGCCGGCACCCGCGCCCGCGTGCGGCTGATCTGGGTCAATTCACCGGCCAACCCCACCGGCAGCGTCCGCGACATCGGATCGCTGCGGCGGATCGTCCGGCAGGCCCGCGAGATCGGCGCCGTCGTCGCGTCCGACGAATGTTACGCCGAACTCGGCTGGGGGGAGTGGGACGTCCAGCGTGGTGGCACGCCGGTCCCCAGCATCCTGGACCCGCAGGTCGCGGAAGGTTCCCACGATGGCCTGCTCGCCGTCTATTCGCTCAGCAAGCAGTCCAACGTGGCCGGCTACCGGGCAGCCTTCGTCGCCGGCGACCCCGCCATCATGGCCAACCTGGTCAACAGCCGCAAGCACGCTGGGATGATCGTTCCCTACCCGGTCCAGGAAGCCATGCGCGTGGCCCTCGGCGACGACGCCCAGGTCCAGGCCCAGAAGGACCTGTACCGGGGCCGCCGCGAACGGATTGTCCCGGCGCTTGAGGGCTTCGGCCTGAGGATCCACGAGTCCCGGGCCGGACTCTATCTGTGGGCCACCGCCGGCGAACCGACGTGGGACACCGTGGGCAGGCTCGCCGACCGCGGAATCGTCGTCGGACCCGGTGTTTTCTACGGCGACGCCGGGAACGGGTTCATCCGGGTGGCGCTCACCGCAAGCGATGAGCGGATCGACGCCGCCGCGGCGCGGCTGGCCACGGGAGCGTAACAATCCTGTGGTGCGCACCACATGTGTCGCGTTTTAGGCCATTTCGAGGCCTCCCGGATTAGTGCCACCCGCGAAGTGACGGTACTTTTTAACTGACGATCAATGGTGGCTTTCCACAAGAAGGCAGCGCAGCCTTTGGAAATCCTGTCCGCACAGGATCCGCGGGCAGCTTCACCAGATGTTGGACCAGCTTTCGACAGAGGCCCCGATGCCTCATGAGGAGACTCCATGACTGAAACCACCAGCGCAACCCTGCGCCATGCCGGCGGCGAGCTCGAACTCCCGCGCATCAAGGTTGTAGAAGGAAACGAAGGCTACGACGTTTCCAAGCTGCTGAAGCAGACCGGCGCCGTCGCCTTCGACCCCGGTTTCATGAACACCGCGGCCACCACCTCGGCCATCACCTACATCGACGGCGACGCCGGCATCCTGCGCTACCGCGGCTACCCGATCGAGCAGCTGGCCCAGCACTCGAGCTTCCTGGAAGTCTCCTACCTGCTGATCTACGGCAACCTGCCGACCCCCACCGAGCTGGAATCCTTCGACCAGCGGATCCGCCACCACACCCTGCTGCACGAGGAGCTCAAGGGCTTCTTCAGCGGCTTCCCCCGCGACGCCCACCCGATGCCGGTGCTTTCCTCGGCCGTGTCCGCGCTCTCGACCTTCTACCAGGACTCGCTGGATCCGTTCAACGCCGAGCAGGTGGAAGTATCCACCATCCGCCTCATGGCCAAGATGCCGGTCATCGCCGCGTACGCCCACAAGAAGTCGATCGGCCAGCCCATGCTGTACCCGGACAACTCGATGAACCTGGTGGAGAACTTCATGCGCCTCAGCTTCGGCCTGCCGGCCGAGCAGTATGAGGTGGACCCGGTCATCGCCAAGGCCCTGGACCTGCTGCTGATCCTGCACGCGGACCACGAGCAGAACTGTTCCACCTCGACCGTGCGCCTGGTCGGATCATCGAACGCCAACCTTTTCGCGTCCGTCTCCGCCGGCATCAACGCCCTCTTCGGCCCCGCCCACGGCGGCGCCAACGAGGCCGTGCTGAAGATGCTGCGCCAGATCCAGGCCGACGGCATCAAGCCCGAGGACTACATGGAGAAGGTCAAGAACAAGGAAGACGGCGTCCGCCTCATGGGCTTTGGGCACCGCGTCTACAAGAACTACGACCCCCGCGCAAAGATCATCAAGGCCACGGCCCACGAGGTCCTCAGCAAGCTCGGCGGAAACGACGAGCTGCTGGACATCGCCATGCGCCTTGAAGAGAAGGCCCTGGGCGATGACTACTTCATCCAGCGCAAGCTCTACCCGAACGTGGACTTCTACACCGGCCTGATCTACAAGGCCATGGGCTTCCCGGAAAAGATGTTCACCGTGCTCTTCGCGATCGGACGCCTGCCGGGCTGGATCGCCCAGTGGCGCGAGATGATCAGCGATCCCAACACCAAGATCGGCCGCCCGCGCCAGCTCTACGTCGGCGAACCGGAACGCAACTACCCGGCGCTGTAGTCCGCCGGAGAGCCACGGCACTTGCCGTGCAGGAAGTACGACGCCGGCCGCGCACCTACTTGGGGTGCGCGGCCGGCGTCGTTCCCGGCGGGCGCCGCACCGCCCTGGCCGCCGCTGCGGACACCGCCGCTGTATTGGCCACTGCCGCCGTTGCCAATACCGCCGTGACCTGCGCCGTTGTGACCCCTGCCACGCCAGCGGGGGAATCGGTGTGGCCCGCGGCGGTGGCGACACAGACGTGCTAAAAAAGACCAGTGCCTAAATTTGTCGACGCCGTCATCCGGCGCCAGGAAATAGTTGACGCAGTCTTCAGGATCATCGCCGTGGATGGTCTTGAACGGGCCTCCCTCCGGGAAGTTGCAGACGAAGCCCAACTGGCGGTCGGCTCCGTGCGGCACTATTTCGCCAGCAGCGACGAGCTGCTGACCCACGCCTTCGCCATGGTGGTGGACCGCATCGTCGGCAGGCTCACCGCCGCGGACTCCCTTCTGGGGGACCTGTCGCCAGGAACAGACGCGCACCACACGGCCGTGATGGCACTCTTGGGCGAGGTGCTTCCGCTCGATGAGGAACGGGCCGTTGACGCATGCGTGTGGATGGCCTTCAAGAATGCAGCCCGGACCAAGCCGTTCCTGGCCGCCGAGGCGGACCGAAGCCACCGTGCGGTGGCCGCCGTCGTGGGCCGGCTCATCATGGGCCTTGCCGTTACCGATACCGATGACACCGACGGCTTGGCCGGCATCGACCAGCACGTGCTCGTCACCGAGGCGGAGCTGCTGCTGGCCGTGCTGGACGGTCTGACGATGCATGCCCTCCTACAGCCGGAGTGGATGACGGCCCAGATGTGCAACGATGTGCTGGAAGTCCATCTTGAGGGCCTGAACCGCCGGATATCGGGCCGGGCACCAGCCGTTAACGCGTCTTAGCAACAGGAATAGACTAAGACCGTACGTCTTGCCAAGGAGGCAATTGGATGCACCACACCGGCGGACCTGGCTGGCGGATCACGATGGATACTTCTGGTCCCATGCTCATCGCCCTGTACGTTCGTGACGCAGCCGGTCTGGACACCGCGGGTCATCCGGCACTGTGTCACGTGGCACCGAAGATCCGCGCCGCGGACCACACCCATCTGATTGCCGAAGTTGGCGGCCCGGCTGCGCTCAAGACCGAATGGGAGGCCTGGTGGGAGCAGCTGCTGAAGGCCCACCCGGAGATGTCCCCGGAACTCTCCCCGCCCGGCTTCCGTGCGTTCAGCAATTCCCCGGCCCTGCGTCGGGTGCTGCAGGCCCATTTCGGGGCGGCCCTGACGTGGGCCAGGGAACGCCGCGGGGAATACGTGGCCCTCGAAGCGGAGCGCGAGACCAACGGCCACAACGAGCTGCTGGCCGACATGGTGGAGGACCGCCTGCTTGAGGTGGGACGCGCCTCGAATGACTTTGGCCTGACGATAATTGAACTCCCGCTTGCGGAGCCGCGCGCCTGGTTCCTGGAGCCGGACAAGATCCTCATGAGCCACGAGCTGTTGTCTCAGCCGGAACTGTTCCGCAGCTACGTGCAGCCTGTGGTTGATCTCCTGGTCTAGGCCCGCGTGTTGTTGGGCGCTCAGGTCCGCGGGGCGTCGGCGACGGTGACCCTGACCTGGCCGGCCGGGACCTGGGCAGGCTGCCAGCCGTCGCGGGACTGCCGGTTCCAGGCCCGGCCGTCGACCTCGACGCTGGTAATGGACAGCTCCTTGGCGTTGGCCACGGCCCACTGCCCGACAGCCCAGGCCTGGGCGCCTTCGGCATCCACCTGCAGCGTCCGGCCGTTCGTGGACGACTGGACATCACCGAGGGCCGTGGCCAGCTCCGCGGCGACGGCAGCCGGATCCCCGGCACTGTCGGGGGACCGCAGCGAGCAGTCGAGGCCGGCGGGCGTCTGGCCGCTCAGGGCCGAAGCGAACGCGCGGGCCATCCCCTCGTGCTGGGCATAGGCCTCCGGGTACGCCGAGCGCTGGACCCGCTGGGCGGCATCGGTGATCTCCAGGGACTGGTACCCGGAGATCTTGACGAGCGCATCGTAGAACGCGTTGCTGGCATGGTACGGGTCCATCACCTGCGCCGTGGTGCCCCACCCCTGGGACGGGCGCTGCTGGAACAACCCGCGCGAGTCCGGGCCGGCCTGGTCGCCGTGGCCGATGTTGCGCAGCTTGGATTCCTGCATGGAGGTGGCCAGCGCGATGCTGGCGGCCCGGGCGGGAAGCCCACGCCGGACCGCGACGGCGGTGATCAGGGAAGCGTTGGCGGCCTGGTCGGTGGCGAGGTCATCGCCTCCGCTGCCCACGGCCGTGCAGCGTTCGGTGATCAGCGTTTCCGAGCGCTGCAGGAACGCCACCGCAGTGTAGATCGCGCCCGCGACCATCGCAAGGGTCAGCAGAAGTACGATCCGGCGCCGCCAGCTCCCTCGTCGTGCCACGAAACTTACTCCCTCAGGCCCCAGCGGGCTGCATCATCGGCTGCTTCATCGTTCGGAGTCGGCCCGGCCTGACGGCCTTCGCCGCCCGCCATACCGTACCAGCCGGTGCGGTCAGTTGGCGTGCAGGTCCGCGTTGAGCTCCACGGTCTGGCCCTTGCGGGGCAGAGCCTCGACGGCGCCCGTGGCGGAATTGCGGCGGAAGAGCAGGTTCGGGACGCCGGACAGCTCCACGGCCTTGACCACCCGGCTGGTGTCTTCACCCTCGGCATCCCGCGGGCTAATGACACGCACGCGCGTGCCGGCGGTGACGTAGAGTCCGGCCTCCACCACCGAGTCATCGCCGAGGCTGATTCCCACGCCGGAGTTGGCACCGAGGAGGACGCGCTCACCGATGGCGATCCTTTCCTTGCCGCCGCCGGAGAGGGTACCCATGATCGAGGCCCCGCCGCCGACGTCGGACCCGTCACCGGCGACGACGCCGGCCGAGATCCGGCCCTCGACCATGGAGGTGCCGAGCGTTCCGGCGTTGAAGTTCACGAAGCCCTCGTGCATGACCGTGGTGCCTTCGGCCAGGTGCGCACCCAGCCGGACACGGTCGGCGTCGGCGATCCGGACGCCGGAGGGAACGACGTAGTCGACCATGCGGGGGAACTTGTCCACGCCGAAGACGGTGACGGCGCCGCGCTTGCGCAGGCGCGCACGCGTGAGTTCGAAGTCCTCCACGGCTGCGGGGCCGAAGTTGGTCCACACGACGTTGGGGAGCTTGCCGAAGATGCCGTCGAGGTTGATGGTGTTGGGCTGGACCAGGCGGTGGGAGAGCAGGTGCAGGCGAAGGTAGGCGTCCGCCGTGTCGGCCGGTGCCTCGTCCAGGTTGATCTGGGCGAAGACAACCTGCTGCTCGGTGCCCCGGTCCGCGTCGGTTCCGTTGGCGGCAATGTCGGCCAGTGACTGGTCCGCGTTCTCCACATCACGCAGGTGCTCCGCGGCGACTCCCAGCGCCGGGGCCGGGAACCATACATCCAGCACGGTGGCCTCACCGTTGCGGGTGTAAATGGTGGCCACCCCGTATCCGTAGGCGGAGCGGGCGTCGGCGGGCACAGCAGAAGCAGCAGTTTCAGTCATGCCCCAAGTCTAACGAGAGCGTCGGCGGCCACTGAAACGTGAGTCGTCCAAGTGACAGGAGAGGTTTGTCATTCGACCGCCCGGGATGGCGGCTGCTGCGACCGGGCGCGAAGGCGAACGGATAAAGTGGGACCGTGACCCCCACGAACCCGCGCACCCCTGCCACTGCTCCCGCCGGCGCTCCTGTCCGCACCCCAGGCCATTTGGACCTGCGCCAGGACGTCGCCCTGCTCACGGCCGCTCTGATTGACATCGACAGCGTCTCCGGCAATGAGAAGGTCCTGGCCGACGCCGTCGAGCAGGCCCTCCGCCTGCTGCCGGAGCTGGATGTGGTCCGCGACGGCGATTCGATCATTGCCCGCACCAACCTTGGCCGGGCCGAGCGTGTGATCCTTGCCGGCCACCTGGACACCGTGCCGCTGCCCATCACCGAGGGCTCGCTGGGGACCGTTCCTGCGTACTGGCCTTCCGGGGCTCCGGGGGAGGGGGTGCTGTATGGCCGCGGCGCCACCGACATGAAGGGCGGCGTCGCCGTGCAGCTGGCACTGGCGGCCACCATGTTCGACGGCGGGGCGGCCCCGGACAAGGACGTCACGTTCGTCTTCTACGACCACGAGGAAGTCGAGGCCGTCAAGAGCGGCCTCGGCCGGCTGGTGCGCAATCACGGATCCCTGCTCGGCGGGGACTTCGCGATCCTGCTGGAGCCAACCAACGGGACGGTGGAGGGCGGCTGCAACGGCACCAGCCGCTTCGAGGTCACCACGCACGGCGAGGCCGCCCACTCGGCCCGGGCCTGGATGGGCAGCAACGCCATTCACGCGGCGGCCCCGATCCTGGCCCGGCTGGCGGCGTACGAACCGCAGACGGTGACGGTTGACGGCCTGGACTACCGCGAAAGCCTCAATGCCGTGAAGATTCACGGCGGCACGGCCGGAAACGTCATCCCGGACAAGTGCGTCGTCGAAATCAACTACCGCTTCGCGCCGGACAAGACCCCGGACGGTGCCGAGGCCGTGGTCCGGGAACTGCTGGACGGATTCGAGGTCGTGCGCACCGACGCCGCGGCCGGGGCGCGGCCGGGACTGCACCACCCCGCCGCCGCGTCCTTCGTCGCCGCCGTGGGCGCCGAGCCGAAGCCCAAGTACGGTTGGACCGACGTCGCCCGGTTCAGCGAACTCGGCATTCCCGCGGTGAACTTCGGGCCCGGCGATGCGCTGCTGGCGCACAAGGACAACGAGCACGTCGAGGCGGACGCCATCCGGGAATGCCTGCGGGCACTGCGGAGCTGGCTCAGCGCCTGACCCCGCGAAAGCCGCACGGCACACCGGCCAACGCACCCCCGCACGCAGAAAGGGTCCGGAACCTCAGGGAGGTTCCGGACCCTTTGCGGTTGACGGGTGTTACTTGGCTGCCGGGAGTCCGGCAACCGGCACGTGCGCCACGCCGCCGGCGGCCCGCTTGGAGCCGCGGCGTTCGAGCCAGATGGCGAGGCGGGAGACCGCAAGGTCGATCGCGATGTAGATGGCCGCTGCCACGAAGAACACCGGGAACAAGTACTGCGGGCCGAGGAAGTCGGCCATGACCTGCACGGCCCGGAGCAGCTCGCCGTAGGCGACGATGTAGCCCAGCGAGGTGTCCTTCAGCAGCACCACGAGCTGCGCGACCAGCGAGGGCAGCATGCGCCGGATGGCCTGCGGCAGCTCGATGGTCAGCCGGGACTGGAAGCTCGTGAGTCCGATCGCCAGGCCGGCCTCACGCTGGCCCTTGGGCAGCGACTGGACGCCGGCGCGGATGATCTCGGCAAAGATCGCCGAGTTGTACAGGACCAGGCCTGCCACCACGGCGACGAACGAGCTGGTGGCGAACACCAGCAGCACGAACAGCATCATCAGCACCACGGGCATGCCGCGCAGGAATTCCAGCACGATCCGCGTGGGCACCCTGATCCAGGCGTTGTCCGAGATGCGCATCAGGCACAGGAGCAGGCCCAGCGGGAACGCGATCACCGCTGCCACCGCGGCCGCGGCGAGCGTGGCGCCGATGCCCGCGGCGATCAGGGCCCAGACGTCGGGCAGCTGGAAGACCGCCCAGCGCTTGGCGTCGAAGATTCCCTGCTGGGCGAGGGTCATGACTGCCAGGACCAGGAGGCCGCCGATCACGATGACGCCGATGATGGAGCCGATCAGCGATATCCGGCGGGCTTTGGGGCCGGGGACGTCGTAGAGAACAGAGCTCATCGCGCGATTGCCACCTTTCGTTCAACGACGCTGGCGAGGTAGCCAAGCGGGATGGTTATCAGCAGGTAGAAGAACGCGACGCCGACCAGGACCCACACGACGGCATCGCCGTTGGCGTTGGCCAGCTGCTTGCCCTGGCCGAAGAGTTCCAGCACATAGAACGCGCCGGCCACGGATGAGTTCTTGACCAGGGCGATCAGGATGTTGATCAGCGGGGGAATCACGGTCCGCAGGGCCTGCGGCAGGATGATCAGGGAGAGCACCTGGGTGAACTTCATGCCGATGCTGCGGGCGGCCTCCGCCTGGCCCACCGGGACACTGTTGACGCCGGAGCGCACGGCCTCGGCGATGAAGGCCGAGGTGTAGGCGCTCAGGGCGATGATGGCGGCGACCTCGAACTGCTGGAACGTGACGCCGAGGCGGGGCAGCACGACCGCCGCGAAGAAGAATGCGATGGTCAGCGGGGTGTTCCGGACGATCTCGACGTACACCATGCTGAAGCCGCGCAGCGCGGCGACGGGTGAGACGCGGGCGGCCGCCAGGATGGTGCCGAAGACCAAGGCGATAATCCCCGAGACCACGGACAGGAAGAGGGTTCTGAGAAAACCATCCCAATACTGGGGGAGGTTTTCAATGATGACGTCCATAAGTTCCTTCAGCTGCGTTGAGGGGATTCCAGGCGAAAAACGGGCGTGGCGGCTGCCGGGCTGCGGAAGATCCGCTGCCTGACAGCCGCCACAGCCGGCTAGTAGCGGTCGATCGTGGGAAGCGCGGGCGTGGTCTTAATGACCGTGCCGGCGGTGTCTTCCCAGGCCTTCTTGTAGGAGCCGTCCTTGTCGGCAGCCTCCAGCTGGTCATTGATCCACGTGCGGAAGGCAGTGTCGCCCTTCTTCAGGCCGATGCCGTAGGGCTCCTTGGTGAAGGTCTGGTCCGATGCCAGCTTGAAGGCGTCCGGTTCCTTGGACACGAAACCGGCGAGGATCACGTTGTCGGTGGTCACCGCTTCGACCTGCTTGTTCCGCAGCGGTTCCAGGCAAGCGGAGTAGGTAGCGGCCGGAACCAGCACCGCTCCGTACTTCTCGACGATCGTCGCGGCCGGGGTGGATCCGGTCACGGAGCAGACGTTCTTGCCCTTGACGTCCTCGGGCTTGGTGATGGAGTTGTTGTCCTTGTTCACCATGAGCGCCTGTCCGGCCTCGTAGTACGGGCCGGCGAAGTCGACTTCGGCCTTGCGCTTGTCATTGATGGTGTAGGTGGCGACGATCATGTCCACCTTGCCCTGCTTGATGAACTGCTCGCGGTTGGCGGAAACAGTTTCAACCCACTCGATCTTGTCGGCGGGGATGCCCAGCTTGGCGGCGATCAGCTTGCCGATTTCGACGTCGAAGCCGACCGGCTTGCCGTCCAGGCCCTTCTGGCCGAAGAGCGGCTGGTCAAACTTGGTACCAATGGTGATCTTGCCCGCGGATGCAAGCTTGGCCATGGTGGAATCGGCGGCAAAGCTCGGCTTCTCGGCGACGGGCGGGTTGGTGGTCGTGGAGGTGCTGCCGCCACAAGCACTCAGGGTGAGTGCCAGTGCTGCGGATGCGGCAACCAGAAGGGATTTCCTTC
The DNA here is from genome assembly GCF_056394525.1 of Arthrobacter sp. 10N43. Lineage (NCBI taxonomy): Bacteria > Bacillati > Actinomycetota > Actinomycetes > Micrococcales > Micrococcaceae > Arthrobacter > Arthrobacter sp. 10N43. The sequence continues at coordinate 379,831 of NZ_JBFTIA010000004.1, forward strand.
GGGTCAAAAATGCCTTCATGACATTCCTTTCATTGGGCGGCCGCCGTCCGGCGGCCAGAGTGCGAACTCGTAGCGGGCTCAGTGCGTCAAAAGCTTGGACAGGAAGTCCTTGGCCCGGCTGCTCTTGGGGTTGGTGAAGAATTCCTCGGGGGTCGCGTCCTCGACGATCTGGCCATCGGCCATGAACACGACGCGGTCCGCCGCCTTGCGGGCGAAGCCCATCTCGTGGGTGACCACGATCATGGTCATACCTTCCTTGGCGAGCTGGACCATGACGTCCAGGACCTCGTTGATCATTTCCGGGTCGAGGGCCGAGGTGGGCTCATCGAAGAGCATCACCTTCGGCTTCATCGCCAGGGCGCGGGCGATGGCAACGCGCTGCTGCTGGCCACCGGAGAGCTGGGCCGGAAGTTTGGGGGCCTGATGCCCAACGCCGACGCGCTCCAGCAGCGCCATGGCGTCCTTGTCGGCCTCGCCCTTGGAGACACCCTTGACCTTGATGGGGCCCAGGGTGACGTTTTCCAGGATGGTCTTGTGCGCGAAGAGGTTGAATGACTGGAAGACCATGCCGACGTCGGCGCGCAGCTTTGCAAGTTCCTTGCCCTCGGCGGGCAGTTCCTTGCCATCGATCTTGATATCGCCGTCGTCGATGGTCTCTAGGCGGTTGATGGCGCGGCAGAGCGTCGACTTTCCCGAACCCGAGGGGCCGATGACAACAACAACCTCACCCTTGCGGACGTTCAGGTTGATGTCCTTCAGGACGTGCAACTGGCCGTAATGCTTGTTCACGGCCTTCAGGGAGACGAGGGCATCGCCGGGCACTTGAGTAGTCATACAAAGAATCTAGCGAAGATTGGCGCAATATGACCGCAATCACTCTCATTCGTGCAGATCGTGATTCAAGAGATACCTGCACGTCAGCGTCTCTTGCCGGGCCGTCGCCCGGCACCCGCCGGGATCCCCGCGGCCCCTTGCTGCCACCAAAGCGCCGACGCGCCGACGCGGCAGCGCCGCAGTTCCGCGCTAGCCTATGGGCATGAGTACCGATCCGCAGCGCAGCCCCAAGCAAGATGCCGAGCAGACGCCCGCCGGCAAGCCGACCCGCGAGGCCCGGAGCACTCCGGCGCCCAACGGAATCCGCCACAAGGGCCCGCTTGAACTGCGCCGGAAGGCCGCCAAAGTCACCATGTCCGACCAGACGCTGTTGGACACCAAGGGCCCTGGCCAGTTCGTCCACACCGACCCCTGGCGGGTCCTGCGGATCCAGAGCGAGTTCGTGGAAGGGTTCGGCGCCCTGGCCGATCTCGGTCCGGCGGTCAGCGTCTTCGGCTCCGCCCGCACCGTACCGGGGAGCCGGAACTACGAGCTCGGTGTCGAGGTGGGACGCCAACTGGCCGAGGCCGGACTGGCCGTCATCACAGGCGGTGGTCCCGGGTCGATGGAAGCCGCGAACAAGGGCGCCGTGCAAGGCAACGGCGTCTCGGTGGGGCTCGGGATCGAGCTGCCGTTCGAACAGGGCATGAACCAGTGGGTGGACCTGGGCATCAACTTCCGGTATTTCTTCGCCCGCAAGACCATGTTCGTGAAGTACGCCCAGGGATTCATCGTGCTCCCCGGCGGTCTCGGCACCCTGGACGAGCTCTTCGAAGCCATGGTCCTGGTCCAGACGCGCAAGGTCACCTCGTTCCCGATCGTGTTGGTGGGCGTCGCCTTCTGGGGTCCCCTGCTCGAGTGGGTCCGGGACACGCTCGTCGCAGAGGGAATGGTGTCCGAGGAAGATCTGGACCTGGTGCAGGTAGTGGACGACCCCGCGCTGGCCGTCGCGCTGGTGGTGGAGGGGGCCGCGCGCCACCGGAACCCGAACGGCGGCAACATCGGCGGCAGCGCCCCCAAGGGAAACGGTTAGGGAACGCAAGGCTGAAACGTCCGGCTGAGCGCTCCGGCGTCCGGCTTCTGGCACGATGGTCTAGTGAGTCTCTTCCTGGTTTTCCTGGCGATAGCGCTGATCGGCGTCGCCGTCCTCCTGGGTGCCGGCCTGGTGCCGAAAATCCTCCACCGAAACCGGGACGGGGGTGCCGGTTCCTTTGACGACGGTTTCGACGAGCCGGTCGCATCCCTGCCGCCGGTCCTGCTGCCCGAGCGCGCTGCCGCGGCGGACATCGACCGCCTGCGCTTCGCCGTCGGGCTCCGCGGCTACCGGATGGACCAGGTGGACCAGGTCCTCGATGATCTGCGGGAGCAGATCATCGCCAAGGACGAAAAGATCGAGGCGCTCGGAGAGGAACTGGAACGCCTCCGCCCGCCGGCCGAGCCCGGGCCGTGAACCACGTGGAAGATCCGGAGGCCGTCGCGGAGCCTGAGGCCCTGGAGCCGCAGGGACTGAACGCGGCGGTGTGGAGCCGCATCGCGGCCGCGGGCGCCCGGATGGCGCGGTGGCCGTGGTGGACGCAGGTCGCCGGGCTGTACATCGCCGCCCGGCTGGTCAGCGCCTGTATTTTCATGGCTGCGGCCCTGCACCAAGGCGTGAATCCGTGGTTTCCCGCCAAGCCGGACTACTGGAACTTCATCAATATCTGGGACGCGCGCTGGTACGCCGAGGCGCTCCAGACGGGGTATCCGGCGCTTCTTCCGACCGACGACGCCGGCACTGTCCAGGAGAACACGTGGGCGTTCTACCCGCTGTTTCCCGTGCTGGGCCGCGTGCTGTCCGGGCTCACGGGCACGGGCCCGGCGTGGTCGCTGACGGACATCGCGCTGGTCTCCGGACTGGGGGCAGCCCTGGTGGCGTACAAAATTTTCAGGCACCGGGCCTCGCACCGCACGGCGCTCTGGGGAACCGTGTTCCTGGCGACCTTCCCGGTGGCGGCAGTGCTGCAGGTGCCGTACGCCGAATCCCTGAACCTGCTGTTGCTGGGCGGCGCGCTGCTGCTGGTCATGGAGCGCCGGTACGTCTGGGCGATGCCCGTCGTTGTCCTGATGTGCCTTTCCAGGCCCACCGGTGTCCCGTTTGCGGCGATGGTGGGGCTGCTGTTGCTCTACCGTCTCTGGCAGCACTTCGGTGTGATGCGACGCAAAACGCAACAGCTGGCGGAGTACCTCCCAACACAGCACTTCCCAACGGAGCATGTCCCAACACAGCACCTTCCAACACAGCACCGGGACGGCGCTGCCGCCCACAGCAGCGCCCAGCTCTGGGCCCTCGGCGGTCTCACCGCCGTCAGCGGGATCGGCGCGCTGCTGTGGCCCGCCATCGCCTGGGCGGTGACCGGTGACCTTGGCGCCTATACCAAGACCGAAACAGCTTGGCGCGGCGATGACCTGGTGCCGTTCAAGCCATGGTTCGACGCCGGCATCATGCTGTTCGGGCCGACGCTGGGAGTGCTGGCGCCCTTCGTGTTTTTTTCCGCGTTCACCCTGCTGATGATGTCCAGGCCCGTGGTGGCGCTGGGCACCGAGCTGCGGCTGTGGTGCTGCTGCTACATGGGCTATCTGCTTGTCTTCCTGCACCCCCAGACCAGCACGTTCCGGATGCTGCTGCCGCTGTTCCCGCTCGCCCTCAGCGCAGCCCTTCTCTCACGCTCCCGCGCGTACCGCGGTGCCGTAGTGGTGATGTTTGTCCTGCTGCAGATTGTGTGGATTGTGTGGCTGTGGGCATGGGCGCAGTTGCCCGGCGGAGGGGACTACCCGCCGTGACCCACAGCACCATTTCCGGGCCCCGGCCCGGCGTGGCGGGACGCGCTTGAAAGTCCAACGATTAGCTACGGGCGCATTGTTACGCGATAATAGAGGATAAGCAAGGACAAGAAGCGCACAGAATTCGTAAGCGGTCTATTTGTGAGTTTGCCTGTCATGGCGGCCTCTTGGAGTGCTGCCGGGCGGCTTGATTGGCCAAGCGGACGCAGCCCGGCCGGGCTGGTATGTCAGGGACTAATGGAGGGGATTTTCCTTATGGCGGCAATGAAACCACGCACCGGCGACGGCCCTATGGAAGTGACGAAAGAGGGACGAAGCCTGATCATGCGTGTTCCGCTCGAAGGCGGAGGACGGCTCGTGGTCGAACTCAATGCTGCTGAGGCGACAAACCTCAAGGAATGCCTCGTCGGCGTCACCGAATAGCATCACGCCAAGAGCTTCGCAGAGGGCGGGGTCCCGGCCACCAGGCCGCGGACCCCGCCCTTTTCCGTGCCGCTACTTCTTGACGGCGATCAGCAGGCCGTCGCCGGTAGGCAGCATCGCGGAGGCCAGGCGGTCGTCGTCGCGGATTGACTTGCCGATCTGGCGCAGCACCACCGTGGTGGCTTCCCGGGAGGCCGGATTCGCCACCCGGTCCTTGTCGAGGGCATCGTTGACAATCAGCAGGCCGCCGGACTTGAGCAGCCGGACGGCCTGTTCGACGTAACTGGGGTAGCTGGGTTTGTCGGCGTCGATGAACACCAGATCGTAGGCCCCGTCCGTCAGCCGGGGCAGGACATCGCCGGCCCGGCCCGAGATGGTGCGCGTACGGTTGGCGGGGCTGCCGGCTTCCTGGAACGCCTCGCGCGCCGCCTTGAGGTGCTCGACGTCGACGTCAATGGTGGTCAGGACGGCCTGCGGGCCCAGCCCGCGCAGGATGCACACACCGGACACCCCTGCGCCGGTGCCGATCTCCACCGCGGTCTGAGCCTTGGACGCTGCCGCCAGCACCGTCAGCACGGCGCCCACGCCGGGACCGATCGGGGTCACGCCAAGCTCGAAGGACCGTTCGCGCGCGTGCAACAGGACCTCATCCTCGGCAGGCAGATCTTCTGCGTAGGACCAGCTCGTGGACTTATCGGCGCTCATGGGATATCGCTTTCTGGGCGGCAGGGGAGTGTTCCCTACAGCGTACTGTGTCCGGCGGGACGGGACACGGAGGCGCAAGCGCCGTGGCCCCGGCAGAAGTCGGCGTTCTGCCTTTGGCGGAAGAGCCGCCCGGATCAGGAAATTCCCAGCTTATTTTGAAATGATGGGTATCCGCTCATCCGCGTGGTGATCGGCGTCGAATGAAGGGTGCAGGAACCTGTGCGAGCAGGCACAATTCAGGCGTAGGTACCATCCACGAGGGGAGTGGACGATGTCGATTCTGGCACCTGTCCCGGCAACTGAGGCAACAGATTCAACCGGCCAGTCACGGACCGCGGCGGAAGCCGAATGGGTCCGGCCGACCTGGGAGGAAGTGGTGACGAACCACTCCGCCAAGGTCTACCGCCTTGCGTACCGGCTGACCGGAAACAAGTACGACGCCGAGGACCTCACCCAGGAGGTCTTCGTCCGCGTGTTCCGTTCGCTGGAGAACTTCAAACCGGGGACGCTGGACGGCTGGCTGCACCGGATCACCACCAACCTGTTCCTGGACCAGGCCCGGCGCAAGAACAGGATCCGCTTTGACGCCCTGGCCGACGACGCCGAGTCGCGGCTTCCGGGCCGGGAGCCCGGACCGGAGCAAAGCTTCGAATTCAACAACCTCGACGTCGACGTTCAGGCCGCGCTCGAGGAACTTCCCCCGGACTTCCGCGCCGCCGTCGTGCTGTGCGACCTCGAGGGACTCTCCTACGACGAAGTTGCCGCCGCACTGGACATCAAACTCGGGACCGTCCGGTCCCGGATCCACCGCGGCCGGACCATGCTGCGCGAAAAGCTCGCGCACCGCGACCCGCGTCCGGCGCAGGCCAAGCAGTCCCTCAAGCCGCGGCTCAAGATGCCGCGCATCGCCGGCCTCCTCTGAACCAGTCGATGGGTCTGCTGAGACGATTACTGGGAGGCTCTGGCTGCAGGTTCTGGGACAAGGCCGGCCGGGGCAGGATCGGCGCTACCCGGAATTGGGCTGCCAGCCGTCATGACCATGTGGCATCGTGTCCCGAATGCCGTGCCCGGCAACAGCGTGAGCGCCAGTATCTGGAAAAGCTCCGCGGCGCCGCCGTGCCCGAGGCCAGCGAGGACCTGACCGCCCGGCTCCTGGCGCGGACCGGGCAGTTGGCCGCGGAGCGGTCGGCCGCGGAAGGTGCGGCAACCAGCCCGGAAGAGGCAACCCCGGAATGGGCCGCAGCCGACGAGCCGGCCGCCGCTCCGAGGTTTGCCGGCGACCGCTCCGCTGCCGCGCCCCCGCACGGCGGACGCCGCCGCGGCCTGCGGCTGCCGGCGCTGGCAGTCGGCGGAGCCGTCGCCGCCCTGGCCCTCGTGGCCGGCACCGGCTACGCCATGGGAGGCGATCCATTGGTCCCTGCCGACGGCGCCGACGCCTCCGCTGCCGCGCACCCGGAGACCGGCGGGCAGGCCGGCAGCGGCGCACCGCTCGGGGCGGGGGACATGTTGGACGCCAGCGGATCGGGCACCGCCGGCGTTCCCGGAACCGAGGCAACCGGTCCCCGTGTCGGGCTCGGCCTGGGCGGTGAGCCCGACTTCACCCCCACCGGAACCCTGAGCGCCGGGGAGCTGGCCGTGTTCCGCTCACAGGGGTGGACCTGCCCGGAGCTTCGCGACCTCGGATTCCACCTCATCTGGGCCCGGGCCGGCGTCATGTCCGGGGATGAGGTCCTGGAGGTTCGCCTCACGGACGGCCAGCACTTCGCAACGGTCCTCGAACAACACGTATCCCCGTCACAGGCGGCCGGCACATCCCCCGGCACGCCTACCGCACCGGCCCGGGCCGAAGATTCACCCATCAACGTGCTGACCGGGCACAGAGCCGACGCGGACGGCTTCGCCCCGGCCAAAGCCGGCACGCCGTCGGCTGCCCGCGTGTCCGGCACCGGCAGGCTGTGGGTCAATCCGACGCCGCCCTACCGGGCCATCTACCAGACGAACGCGGCCACGTACACCTACATTTCGGACCTGCCGGCCGAGCAGGCGGACGACGGCGTGACCGCCCTCACCCGGGTCAGCAGCGGCACTGCGGTGGCAATCTCCCGCGACGGAATTCCGGAGCGGATTGAGCGCGGACTGAGCCGAATCCTGGAGCATCTGGCTCCGTGAGGCAGGACCGGGCAGGACATGGTCGGCATTGGGACTTCGCGAAGTCGTCGCCAGCCCGAACGAGAGGGTAATCTTCCTAAAGTGCTTGGAATCAATGGACCGGAGTTTTTACTTCTGCTGATCATCGGCCTTCTGGTGATTGGTCCCAGCAGGCTGCCCGAATACACCCAGAAACTTGCCAATATCGTCAAGGAAGTGCGCCGGATGGCGTCCGGTGCGCGGGAGCAGATCAAGGAAGAAGTCGGCATCGATATCGATGAAGTCGACTGGAAGAAGTACGATCCACGCCAGTACGATCCCCGCCGGATCATCAAGGAAGCGCTCCTCGAGGACGACTCGAAGCCGGTGAGCTCCGGGGCCCCGGCCGCCGTGTCCACAGCCGCCACAGCGGCTGCGGAGTACCGCCAGGCCCGGGTTGTCGAACGGCTGCCCGAAGGCGAAGCGGCGCCCTTCGACTCAGAGGCGACCTAGGCTTCCCGCCGTTCAGCGGGGCTCCGTTCAGCGGGGCTGCAGACCCAGCGGCATGCCCTTGAGCCCACGCGGAACCGACGCCAGCCTGCCGGCGATTCCGGTCAGGGCCACGGCCGCAGGCGTCTCCGGACGGCCCAGCACCAGCGGCACGCCGGAATCCCCACCCTCACGCAGCAGGACTTCGAGGGGAATCTGGCCCAGCAGGGGCACGTCCCCACCCACAGTGGCCGAGAGACGCTCGGCGAGCACGGCGCCACCGCCGCTGCCGAACAGTTCCATCCTGCCGCCGTCGGGCATCTCAAGGTAAGACATGTTTTCCACGACCCCGGCCACGGTCTGGCCCGTCTGGGTGGCGATCGCACCGGCCCGCTCGGCAACATCCGCGGCGGCCGCCTGCGGGGTGGTCACGACGAGGATCTGCGCCTTGGGCAGCAGCTGGGCGACGGAGATCGCGATGTCGCCGGTGCCCGGCGGCAGGTCCAGGAAGAGGGCGTCGAGGTCGCCGAAGTAGACATCGGTGAGGAACTGCTCCAGTGCCCGGTGCAGCATCGGGCCGCGCCAGGCCACGGGCTGGTTACCGGTGACGAACATGCCGATGGAGATGACCTTGACCCCGTAGGCCACGGGCGGCAGGATCATGTCGTCCACCCGTGTGGGGGCCTGCGTGATGCCCATCAGCCCCGGAACGGAGAAGCCGTACACATCCGCGTCCACGATCCCCACACGGAGCCCCTGCGCAGCCAGGGCGCACGCCAGGTTCACTGTCACCGAGGACTTGCCCACGCCGCCCTTGCCGCTCGCGACGGCGTACACCTTGGTCAGCGAGCCGGGCGCGTTGAACGGGATGCCGCGCTGGCCGCCGGCCCCGCGCAACCTCTCCTTGAGGGCGTCGCGCTGCTCCTGTGTCATGACCCTCAGGTCCACCTCGACGCCGGTGACGCCCGGGACGGCTGACAGCGCCGCCTCGGTGTCGGCGGTGATGGTGCCGCGCAACGGGCAGCCCGCGATGGTCAGGAGCACCACGATCCGCACGTGGCCGCCGTCGGCGATCTCCACGGACTCCACCATGCCGAGTTCGGTAATGGGGCGGCGGAGTTCAGGATCGATCACGGTGGCGAGTGCGCTGTGCACTGCCTTCTCCAGCGGGGTGCTCATGCGGGCGATGCTCAGCTTTCGGGGGTGGTGCGGTGTGCGGGCAGGCGGGCGGGATCGGCTGCGGCCCCTGACGTGTCCGCTGACGGCTCCTTCGGCGGGTTCGCAGATGGGTTCGCCGAGGGGCCCTTCGGCGGGTTTGCGGCGCCGTCCTCCCGTTTTCCGCCGGCCTTGACGCGGGGGATCTGCTGGGTCCGGGGGCCGCGCTTGTCGCGCCGCTCCTTCAGCTTCTCCTTGACCTTTTCCCGCGGGGTCTCGTGGGCGCCGTTGGAGGGATCGTGGGTGCGCAGTTCCTCCTGGGCCTCCAGCATGTCCTCGAGCAGGCTGCGCAGCTCGGTGCGGACGTAGTCGCGGGTGGCGACCTCGCGCAGCGCGATGCGCAGGGACGCAAGTTCCCGGGTCAGGTACTCGGTGTCGGAGAGATTGCGCTCGGCCCGCTGGCGGTCCTGCTGGAGCGAGACCTTGTCCCGGTCGTCCTGGCGGTTCTGGGCCAGCAGCAGCAGGGGCGCGGCGTAGGAGGCCTGCAGGGACAGCATGAGGGTCAGCAGCGTGAAGCCCAGCGCCCGTGAATCGAACTGCCATTCCTCCGGCGCCCACGTGTTCCAGCCCAGCCAGAACAAGCAGAACACCGTCATGTACATCAGGAACGCGGGGGTGCCCATAAACCGGGCGAAGCCCTCCGTGGCGTGGCCAAAGGCGTCCGGGTCCGGACGGAAATTGGGCAGGATCCGCTGCCGGCCGCTCAGCGGCGTGTCGAGCCCGCCTGAGGCCTTGCCGGCCGGACGGGTGCCGGAGCCCCGTGGTGCTGTGGAATCAGCCAATGCGGCCTCCGAGCTTCCTTATCGGGGCGTCGTCCTCGTGGGCGCGCCAGTCGTCCGGCAACAGATGATCAAGCACGTCATCAACAGTCACCGCCCCCACAAGCCGTCCGTCGTCGTTGACCACGGGGAGTGAGTTGAGATTGTAGGTGGCCAGGGCACGGGCCACCTCGCTGATGTGGGCCTGGTCCGAGACCGGTTCCAGGCTCTTGTCCACCAGGTTGCCCAGAGGCTCCGGCGGCGGATAGCGCAGGAGCTGCTGGATATGGACGACGCCGAGGAATCGTCCCGTCGGCGTCTCCAGCGGGGGCCGGGCGACGAAGATCGAGGACGCCAGGGCAGGGGAGAGTTCCTCCCGGCGTACGTGTGCGAGTGCCTCGGCGACGGTTGCTTCCGGGGGCAGGATCACCGGAACCGGCGTCATGAGCCCGCCGGCGGTGTCCTCGTCGTATTCGAGCAGGCGGCGGACGTCTTCGGCGCCTTCGGGTTCCATCAATTGCAGGAGTTCTTCCGCCTGGGCGCTGGGCAGTTCGGCAAGGAGGTCGGCGGCGTCGTCCGGATCCATTTCCTCCAGGACATCGGCGGCGCGGTTGACGTCCAGGGCGGAAAGGATTTCCACCTGGTCGCCCTCGCGCATCTCCTGAAGGACGTCCGCGAGCCGTTCGTCCTGGAGTTCGCTGGCAACCTCGAAGCGGCGCTTGTCGCTCATTTCCTGAAGCGCTTCGGCGAAGTCGGCCGGTTTGAGGTCCTCGTGTGTGGCCACGAACTGGGTGGCGGCCTGCGGCTCGGTCTTGGCGCCTTGCCGGGCGTCGGCCCAGTCGATGATCAGGGTTTCATTGCGGCGCAGCCGGCTCAGCGGCGAGAACGAGTGGCCGCGGCGGACGAAGAGTTTGCTGACGAACCAGTCGCCGGAGCGGTGCCGGTCCATGGCGATGTCCTCGATGGTCGCATCGCCGCTGCCGTCCGCGAGGGTCACCCGGCGGTCGAACATCTCGGCGACCACAAGGGTTTCCGCGCCGCGCTGTTCGAAACGGCGAAGATTGACCAGGCCGGTGCAGATGACCTGGGTCTGGTCGATGGAGGTAATCCGGGTCATTGGCACGAAGACGCGCTTTTTGCCTGGGACTTCGACGACGATGCCCACCACGTGCGGGGCACCCCTGGTCCCGCGGGAGAGCACCACGACATCGCGCAGCCTGCCCAGACGGTCGCCCAATGGGTCGAAAACGTCCAGGCCGAGGAGGCGCGCGACAAACACTCGCGAAAGATTCGTGCTCACTCATACAGGCTACCGAGTCTGCTCTCTTTTAGCTGAATTTCCAGCCGGAGACCAGTCGGATAGGTGAGAATGGGCATATGTCAAACATTTTTGGTGCTCCCAGGGCCGGTGCCCCCGGCTCGGACGAGGCCCGCGCCGTCCCGAGAGGCGACGTCGTCGGTTCGTACAACTCCTACCTGGATGCCCAGAAGGCGGTGGACTACCTGGCAGACCAGCAGTTCCCCGTGCAGATGGTGTCGATCGTGGGCAACGACCTGAAGATGGTGGAGCGGGTGACCGGCAGGCTGACCTATCCCCGGGTGGCCCTGTCCGGCGCCCTCAGCGGCATGTGGTTCGGCCTGTTCGTCGGCGTGATGCTGTCCTTCTTCTCCACGACCCCCGGTTATTTCTCGATTGTGACGTCCGTGCTGATGGGTGCCGCGTTCTTCATGCTCTTTGGCATCGTCACGTATGCCATGCAGCGCGGCAAGCGGGACTTCACGTCTACGAGCCAGGTGGTGGCGACCAACTACGACGTGGTGGTCTCCTTCGAGGCCGCCGGTGAGGCGCGGCGCCTGCTCCACCAGCTCCCTATGACGCCGCATGACGCGTCCGGGGCAACAGCGGGCAGCTACGTCCAGCACGACTACCGGCAGCAGGAACCACAGCAGCCCAGCCCGCAGCAGCCCGGGCAGCAGGGCCACGCGCCGCAGCGCCCCGCGGGCTGGAACGATCCGTACGGCCAGCGGGCGCCCGAGACCGGCAACGATCCGGCCGGACAGTACCAGGGCGGTGCGCCGCAGCAGGCAGGAGCCGCAGGCCAGGCCCCGGCGGCATCCGGCGGTGCGGCGGAGGAGACAGTCCGCCCGGCCGGCAGGGTGTCCGGCGTGAGCTACCCGGACCTCCCGGACGGCCGCCCGCAATACGGGGTCAGGGTCACGGACGGCGACAAGCCCGCGCCGGGCCAGGACGGCCAGCAGCCCTAACTGGCGGCACGCCGTAGCCGCAGAGAAGTAGCCACATAAAAAGTAGCTCCAGAAAAGTAGCCACAGAAAAAGGGAGGGTCCACGCGGACCCTCCCTTTTTCGGCGCTTCTATCGTCTCCGCAGGACGGACGTTACGGCGTCTGGCTGTCGGCTTCCAGGTAGATGCCCGCCATCCAGGACTCGACGTCGTCGGCCTTGCGCGGCAGGGCGGCGCTGAGGTTGACCGGGCCGCCGGCTGTCATGAGGATGTCGTCCTCGATCCGGACGCCGATGCCACGGTATTCCTCGGGGATGCCGATGTCCTCGTTCTTGAAGTACAGGCCCGGTTCGATCGTGAACACCATTCCGGGCGTGAGCACGCCGTCGAGGTAGAGTTCCCGCTTCGCCTGGGCGCAGTCGTGGACGTCGAGGCCGAGGTGGTGGCTGGTGCCGTGCGGCATCCAGCGGCGGTGCTGCTGGCCCTCGGTGCTGACGGCTTCCTCCAGGGAGACGGGCAGGAGGCCCCATTCGGCGAGGCGTTCCGCCAGCACTGTGGTGGCTGCGGTGTGGATGTCCCGGAACTTGGTGCCCGGCTGGGCGGCGGCAAAGCCGGCGTCGGCGGCGTCGAGCACTGCCTCGTAGACCTTGCGCTGGATGTCGGTGAACTTGCCGTTGGCCGGCAGCGTGCGCGTGACGTCGGCCGTGTACAGCGAGTCGGCCTCGACCCCTGCATCCAGGAGCAGCAGTTCGCCGGCGTTGACCTTGCCGGTGTTCCGGGTCCAGTGCAGCACGGTGGCGTTGTTGCCGGACGCGGCGATGGTGTCGTAGCCGAGCTCGTTGCCTTCCTCACGGGCGCGGGCGAAGAACGCCCCTTCCACCACGCGCTCGCCGCGGTGGTGGGTCAGCGCCCGGGGGAGCGCCTTGACGACCTCCGTGAAGCCGGCCACGGTGGCGGCGACGGCGGTCTTCATCTGCTCGATTTCCCACTCGTCCTTGAGCAGGCGCAGTTCCGAGAGGGCCTCGCTGAGCTTTTCGTCCAGGGCGTCCAGCACGCTCAGGTCAAGATTGTCCGGGTCCTTGGCCGTGTTGTAGCGGGCGGTGTCAACCAGGGCGTCGATGTTCTCGTCCACCTTGCGGACCAGCCTGATGGAGATTCCGCCGATCTCGGTCGCGCCGACGTTCTTGGTGATGGCGAGTTCGAGTTCGGCGATGTCCGCCGTGTCCAGGCCGAGCTTGGCCTTGAACTCCTCCAGGGTCGGGCGGGCGCCGATCCAGAACTCCCCGGACCGGGAGTCGGCGTAGAACTGCTCGGTGTCGCGGCCGGCCAGCGGGCGGAAGTACAGGGTGGCGTGGTGGTTGCCGCCGTCGTCGCCCGTACCTTCGGCCACCGGTTCCAGGATCAGGACCGCGTCCGGCTCGTGGTCCAGGCCGAGGCCGGTGAGGTGCGCGAAGGCCGAGTGCGGCCGGAAGCGGTAGTCGCAGTCGTTCGAGCGGACCTTCAGCGGGCCGGCGGGGATGACCAGGCGTTCACCTTTGAACAGGCCTGAGATGGAGCGGCGCCTGGCTGCGGCGTGACCCGCGACGGCGTCCCGTTCGGGGAGCTGCTGCGTGGCCGGCGCCCAGTTGCTGGCCATGAAGGCCTTGAAAGCGTCCGAGCTGGGCCGCTGCGAGCGGTTGTTGACGCGCTCTTCGAGGGGCTGGGAAGCGGAGATTAGGGTGTTATCTGCATCGTTCACCGTCCCATAGTCTCACCAGCGCCGCGGCTTAGGCCAACGGCGCGCCACCGCCGCCGGGCGACCGGGCCGGTGGAGGCCGAGGCTTTGATCCGGCCATCTACTACGCTGGTGAGGTGAGGATTGACTTGCATGCCCACTCCAACGTTTCCGACGGCACCCAGGCACCGGCCGATGTCATTGCGTCCGCCGCCGCTGCCGGGCTCGACGTCGTGGCCCTGACCGATCATGATTCCACCGCCGGGTGGGCCGAGGCCGCCGCCGCGGCCCGGAAAACGGGGGTCGCCCTGGTCCCGGGCATGGAGATCTCGTGCCGGACGGCGGAAGGCATCAGCGTCCACCTGCTCAGCTACCTCCACGACCCCGCGCATCCCGGGCTGCTTGAGGAAATCACCAAGTCCAAGGATGCCCGGCGCACGAGGGCCCAGAAGATGGTCACCCTGCTCTCGGAGGACTACCCGCTGACGTGGGACGACGTGATCCACCACGTCGCGCCGGGCGCCACCCTCGGCCGCCCGCACATCGCCGACGCGCTTGTCGCCGCGGGCGTGGTGGAAGACCGGGCCGAGGCCTTCGGTTCCATCCTGACCGGACGCTCGCGCTACTGGGTGCAGCACTATGCGCCGGAGCCGGCGCTCGCCGTCGCACTGGTCCGCGCAGCCGGGGGCGTGCCGGTGTTCGCCCACCCCGTCGCTTCTGCCCGCGGCCGGATCGTGGGGGAGCAGACCTACCGGGAGATGATCGATGCCGGGCTGGCCGGCCTGGAAATCTACCACCGGGACAATCCCGAGGAGGGCCGGACGTTCCTCCGCCGGATCGCCGAGCAATACGGCCTGCTGGTCACGGGATCCTCCGACTACCACGGCACGGGGAAGCCGAACCTGCTGGGCGAAAACCTGACCAGCCCGGAAGTCTTTGCCCGCATCGAGGACATGGGGACCGGCTCGTCCGTGGTGCGCTGAGGCTGCCCCGAACCCAGTTGCGCTATCACTTAGCGTCCCTCAGGGGCCGGAATAGCCCCGAATGGCAGCCACAAGTGATAGCGCAACCGGCGGTGTCAGGGCGTCGGGAACGACGTGAACTGCGCTTTCGCGGCGAGGCGCTTGGCCATGACATCGACGGCGGCCAGGTTCTGGTCCACGCACACGAACCTGCGGTCGAGTTTCGCGGCCACCGCTCCGAGCGTGCCGGAGCCGGCGAAGAAGTCCAGGCACCAGTCGCCCGGCCGGCTCGAAGCCGCAACCACGCGGCGGATGAGCCCCTCCGGCTTTTGCGTGGGATACCCGGTTTTCTCCTTGCCGGTCGGCGAAACAATGGTGTGCCACCAGACGTCGGTGGGAAGCTTGCCGAGCTCGCGTTTGGCGGGCGTGACGAGCCCGGGCGCCATGTACGGCTCACGGTCCACCTCGGCGCTGTCGAAGTGGTACTTCGCCGGGTTCTTGACGTAGACAAGGATGTTGTCGTGCTTGGTGGGCCAGCGGTACTTGGCCCGGGCACCGTAGTCGTACGCCCAGATGATCTCGTTCAGGAAGGATTCCCGGCCGAAGATGGCGTCCAGCATGACCTTCGCGTAGTGCACCTCGCGGTAGTCCAGGTGCAGGTACAGGGTGCCGTCGTCGGCCAGGAGCCGCCAGGCCTCCACGAGCCGGGGCTCGAGGAAGGACCAGTAGTCGCTGAAGGCGTCGTCGTAGCTGTGCAGGGCGCCCTTGATCGTGTCATAGGATCGGCCCTTGAATCCGACGCGGTCGCCCTCGCCGCCGGCATTGAGCACCATCTTGGTTTCCTGGCGCTTCTGGACCCGCCCGGTGTTGAAGGGCGGATCCACGTAGATCAGTGTGAAGGCGCCGTCCGGCAGCGTGGGGAGGTATTCCGCGTTGTCCGCGTGAACCACCAGGTTGCTGCCGTCCGGCGCCCAGACGGTGTCAGTCATGGAGGGGATTAGGCCTCGGCGCCGCTCGGCTGTGCGTCGCCGCCTGCAACAACCTCGCCGTTGCGCCGACGGGTGCGGGTCCGGCGGCGGGCACGGGTTGCACGGTCCACCTCGGTGGGAGCGCTGGCCGAAGCGGCCCGCGCAGACGCGGCCGACGCGGGGGCCTGGGCCGAAGCCTCAGCCGGGGCGGCGGAAGCGGAGTCCGTGGCGGCCGGACGGCGACGGCGCGAAGCCGGGCGTCCGCCGTTTTCGCCGGCCGGGGCGCCGCCGCTGCGGCGGTTCTCGCGGCTGCCTTCACGGGAGTCGCGGCTGCCGGAGCGTGCGCCGTCGCGGGAGGAGCGTCCGCTGTCCTTTGTGCTGGGGCGTGAGTTCTTCTTGCCGGTCTCGCCAAGGTCCTCGAGGACCTCCGCGTCGACGCCGGCCAGCACACGCTTGTCGCGGGGCAGCCGGCCCTTGGTGCCCTCGGGGATGTCGAGTTCCTCGAAGAGGTGGGGTGAGGACGAGTACGTCTCCACGGGCTCGGGGTAGCTCAGGCCCAGGGCCTTGTTGATGAGCCCCCAGCGCGGCATGTCGTCCCAGTCGACAAAGGTCACGGCCGTGCCCTTGTTGCCGGCGCGGCCCGTGCGGCCCACGCGGTGCAGGTAGATCTTTTCGTCTTCGACGCACTGGTAGTTGATCACGTGGGTGACGTCGTCGACGTCGATGCCGCGGGCGGCGACGTCGGTGGCCACGAGGACGTCCACCTTGTTGTTGCGGAAGGCACGCAGTGCCTGTTCGCGGGCGCCCTGGCCGAGGTCGCCGTGGATGGCGGCCGCAGCGAAGCCGCGGTCCACGAGTTCCTCGGCCACCTTCGCGGCGGTGCGCTTGGTCTTGGTGAAGATGATGGTGCGGCCACGGCCGCGGGCCTGCAGGATTCGGGCTACGACCTCGACCTTGTCCATGCTGTGCGCACGGTAGATCAACTGGCGGATGTCGCGCTTGGTCAGGCCTTCGTCGTCCGGGTCCGCGGCGCGGATGTGGGTCGGCTGGGTCATGTAGCGGCGGGCCATGGCGATGACCGGGCCGGGCATGGTGGCGGAGAACAGGAGCGTCTGGCGGACGGCGGGCGTGCCGGCGATCAGGGTTTCCACGTCCGGCAGGAAGCCGAGGTCCAGCATTTCGTCGGCCTCGTCGAGGATGACGATCTTGACGTTCTTCAGGCTCAGGTGCTTCTGCTTGTACAGGTCGATCAGGCGGCCGGGGGTGCCGACAACGATTTCGACGCCGTTCTGCAGCGACTCGACCTGCGGCTCGTAGGCGCGGCCGCCGTAGATCGTGGCGATGCGGGCGTTGCGCTTCTTGGCGGCGTTCTCGAGGTCCTTGGCCACCTGGACGGCGAGCTCGCGGGTGGGCACGATCACCAGGGCCTGCGGGGCGCCGGGAACGGCCAGTTTGTCGAAGCCGGCGTCGTCACGGCCCACGACGCGCTGCAGCGCCGGGATGCCGAAGCCGAGGGTTTTACCCGTACCGGTCTTGGCCTGGCCGATGATGTCGTGCCCGGCCAGTGCGACCGGAAGCGTCATGGCCTGGATGGGGAAGGGGTGGGTAATGCCGGCGTCGGCCAGCGATTCCACGATGTCCGCACGGACGTTGAAGTCGGCGAAGGTCTTTTCGGCAATCTCGTGCGGCTTTTCGTCCGAGATGATGGTTTCTTCGGGCTCGATGGTCTCCGTGCCGGAATCATCGATCAGAAGCTGGTGCGTGTGCAATTCACTCACAGGGGAGTTTCCTTATTCATTTTGGGCTGCGCTGCTTGCTCAACGGGGCCGGCCATTGGCCGTTCCGGAGCACGCTCGGGCGCGCAAGCAAATCCAGTGGAAGCCGATCGCGGGCTATCTAAATGCTGGCACTGGGGACCAGCGGGTGGATCTCAAGATCGCGTAGGGGCGGGCTTGTTGAATTCAAAAATCATGGAAATCAACGACCGGGCATCCATTTCTACCTCTCCAGTCTAGCTGTACCACGGGCGGATCCTCGACTGGACCCATGAACGGACCCGTGGACTGACCACGGGAGCCCGCCCGGCACGGGACGGTCAGGGCGCAGGCAGTGGACCGTCAGCCCACGAGCTCCAGCTGGATTTCGCGGGTGGCGATGTCCGAGGACACCACCCGGACCCGGACTTGAGTGCCCGGTTCAAGGTCGCCGGGGCAGCGTGCGGTCACGGCAGGTTCGGCGATCTGGACCATCCCGGACGGGCCGTTGCCGTTTCCGTTGGACTTGCCCCCGTTCCCGTTGCCGTTCGCCTTGCCGGCCGTGCCGCCGTTCCCATTGCCGTTCCCGTCGCCGCCGGTGGTGCTCTTCGCCGGCTTCGAACCGGAGATGACCACGGCGTCGAATTCCTGGCCGATGTGGTTGACCAGCAGGGCAGCCTCCACGGTGTCCAATGCCAGCCGCTCCAGCTTTGCGGCGAGCTGGTCCGAGGTGCCCATGATCGCCGGAAGGGACGGCAGGGCCGCCCGGGCCCAGTCCGGAACCTCGGTGCCGCTGCTCAGGGCTTCACAGATCACCAGCACGAAGCGGTCCACCAGCCGCCGCAAAGGCGCCGTGGAATGGGCGTAGGCGGCGCCGATGGCTGACTGTACGGCGGCTTGGGGTACCGTCCCGTCGAAGTGCGTGTACCCGGCGCCACGGAAAAGCATGCCGGCCGAATGCACAATGGCCAGCTGCCGGGGGTCGGTGGGGTCCAGGGTCCGCAGGTACTCGCCGTAGCCCATTTCTCCGTCCCAGGGCTTGCCAAGGGCGTGGGTCTGGCGGTGGAAATGCCGCAGCGACGCCTCGTCCGGGGCGGGCATGGTCCGCAGGATGCCGACCTTGCCCTGGAGCATGAGCGCGGCGGCCGCCATTCCGGTCATGAGGGAAATCTGGGCGTTCCAGTCCTCCACCGGCAGCGGCGGGGCCGCCACGATCCGGTAGCCGCCGTCGGGCAGTTGCTGGATTTCCTGTTCGGGCATGTTCAGGCTTGCCCCGCCGCGCAGGCGTTCGAGTTCCACCCGCTTGATGCCTACCTCTTTGAGCAGCTGCAGCACGGGCGTGGCCGTGCCGGCGTCGAGGTCGGCCTGGACGGCCTTGTAGCTGAGTTTTGCGCGGCTGCGGACCCGGGCCCGGCGCACAAGGACCGATGTCACCTCTGCCGCGGCGTCGAGCCCGAACTCCCAGACGAACGCGGAGCACAGCTGACCTGCGAGCAGGCTGCCGGCGGCCTCGCTGATGATCTCCGGATGCAGCGGAATCCTTCCGTCGGGGGTGTAGAAGGTCTGCCCGCGGCGCCGGGTCTCGGCGTCGAGCGCCCCGCCCGGGGCGACAAACGACGGGACGTCGGCGATGGCGTAAAACACCTTGTAGCCCTCGTCATCCCGTTCGATGAACAGGGCCTGGTCGAGGTCGGTGGACGATGCCGGGTCGATGGTCACGAACTCGACATGCGTGAGGTCCAGGTCCGGGAGCTTGTGCTCGGCCACGGCCGCCGCGGCGTCGCGCAGCACGTCCTCGGGGAACGGGCCGGGCAGTTCCAGCGTGGTGCGCAACGCCTTGAGGGCCCCGGCCAGCTGGTTCTGCTGCTCGTGGACACTGGGGGTCAGGCGATGATGGGACACGAAAATCAGGGTAGCCCGATTTCCGCCATTAGTCTTGGATCATGAGCGCAACTCCGGAGGATCCTGCCCTCTACAACAGCTTCCTGGCGGATCTGCTGGGAGTGATGGCGTACGGCGAGCTTTCCGCCTTCGAACGGCTCTCTTCCAGTGCCGGATATTCGCCCACGCTGCGTGACCGTGCCGTGCTGGGCAGGATGGCGGTGGCCGAGTTCCAGCACTACGAACTCATCCGGGCCCGGCTCGAGGATATGGGCCTGGACACGGAGGCTGCCATGCTGCCGTTCCAGCCCTCGGTGGACTTCTTCCATGAGCGCACACGCCCGGCGGACTGGTACGAAGCGCTCATGAAGGCCTACGTGATCGACACTGTCTCCGCGGACTTTTACAGCGCCGTCGGCGTGTACGTCGACGCCGGGACCCGGGAGCTGATCGCACAGGTCCGCTCCACCGGCGAGTCCACGGGTGTGCTGCAGGAGCGACTCAAGGCGGCCCTGGCCGATGACCCCCGGCTGGCGTCACGCCTGGCGCTGTGGGCCCGGCGCCTGCTGGGCGAGGTCCTGACCCATGCCCAGCGGGTGAGCCTTGAGCACGCATTCCTGGGCGGGCTGTCGGGACTGGACGACGCGGACGCCAGGGCGCTGGTGGTGGGCCTGACGGCCGAGCTCGCAGCGAACCACGCGCGAAGGATGGCGGGACTGGGGCTCCCCGGCTAGGTTCACTGCCCGGGACGGCCCGGTTCATGGCGGGGAACCTGCTCAGGAGTCAGCGTTCAGGAATCAGCGTTCAGGAGTCAGTGGCGTCCAGCGCCGCCAGCAGTGCACCGGCCGCGTGGGCCGGATCGTCGGCGTCGGTGATGGCCCGGACCACCACGATCCGCCGGGCGCCGGCGTCGACTACCTGCTCCACGTTGCCGAGGTCGATCCCGCCGATGGCAAACCACGGCAGCAGGCTTTCCGTCGGGCCGTCGGGGTTTCCGGCACCCTCGGCGTTCGCCTGGCCGGTCGCCTGGGCGGCGTAACGCACCAGGTCGAGGCCGACGGCGGCGCGTCCCGGCTTGGTGGGAGTCGCCCATACTGGCCCCACACAGAAGTAGTCCAGTCCCTTGCGGCCGGGAGAAGCAGCCACGGCTGCGTCCACCTGTTCAGGGGTGTGGGTGGACAGGCCGATCACGGCGTCTTTGCCCAGGAAGCCGCGGGCTGCGTCCAGCGAAATGTCCTTCTGGCCGATATGGAACACCGGGGCCCCGGACAGGGAGGCGATGTCCGCCCGGTCGTTGACGGCCCACAGCCGTCCGTGGCGCTGCGCCGCGGCGTGCAGGACTTCGAGGAGTTCCAGTTCCTCGGCCGCCTCGAGCGACTTGTCGCGCAGCTGGATGATGTCCACTCCGCCGGCGAAGGCGGCGTCCACGAAGTCCTCGAAGTCGCCGCGGTCCCTGCGGGCGTCGGTGCACAAGTAGAGGCGGGCGGTGGTGTGGAGGTGGTCCTGGCTCATGGGACCAGCCTAGTTCCTCTAAACTGGGCGCATACCGCGGGAGCCCGCAGCAGCCATGGAGCCGCTGCCCGGCTGAGAGGGCGTCAGAGCCGACCGCTTGACCTGATCCGGCTAGTACCGGCGTAGGGAAGGAATTTTTCATGGGCACGCAAGTAGGCTCACAAGCCGGCCGTGAAGCCGTGGCCGCAGATGACGCCACCGCCCGGGATTGTTACACCGGAGCCGTATCCACTGACGGAATCACCGCAGGGGACGTCACCGCAGACGTTGCCGTGATCGGCGGCGGGGTGATCGGCCACGGCATCGCCTTCGAGGCCAGCCGCGCGGGCCGGTCCGTGGTCCTGATCGATGATGTTCCCGGTACAGGAGCGAGCTGGGCCGCGGCCGGCATGCTCGCCCCTGTCAGCGAGCTGCACTACCAGGAGGAGCAGCTGCTGGAACTGATGCTCGAGTCTTCCCGGCTGTGGCCCGGATTCGCGGCCGGGCTCGACGCCGGTCCCGCCGGCCAGGACTCCCGGACGGGTACCGGGTATTTGACGACCCCGACCCTCGCCGTCGGGGCGGACGCGGCGGACCGGCGCGCGCTCGCGGACCTGAGGGAAGTCCAGAAAGCCTCCGGCCTCAGCGTGGAACCGCTGACAGTGCGCGAGGCACGGGGCCGGGAGCCCCTGCTGAGCCCCGGCATCTCGTGTGCCTTCGACATCCCGGCCGACCACCAGGTGGATCCCCGCCTGCTGATCGCCCGGATTGCCGGCGTCCTGGCCGCGGAGGACCGCGGCAGCTTCATCCGGCGGCGCGCTGCAGGGCTGCTGTGGCAGGACGGCAACGTTGCAGGGGTCCGCCTCGATGGCGGCGGTACCGTACGCGCCGCGGAAACCGTGGTCGCCAACGGGCTCGGCGCCGCCGATCTTGATGAATTGCCCGCCGGGCTCACCCTGCCGCTGCGGCCCGTCTACGGTGACATCCTCCGGCTCCGCGTGCCCGCGCACCTGCAGCCGCTGCTCACTGCCACCGTGCGGGGGATGGTGCGCGGGGTCCCGGTGTACATCGTGCCCCGCCAGGACGGCACCGTGGTGATTGGCGCCACCCAGCGCGAGGACGGCCCGTCGGATCCCCAGGCCGTGTCGGCCGGCGGCGTCTACCAGCTGCTGCGGGACGCCCAGCAGCTGGTGCCCGCCGTCGCCGAACTCGAGCTCCTGGAAGCCACGGCGCGGCCCCGGCCAGGCACGCCGGACAACGCCCCGCTGCTGGGCCGGGTTGCCCGCCCGGACGGCGGGGATGTCCCCGGACTCATCATCGCCACAGGTTTCTTCCGGCACGGCGTCCTGCTCACCCCGGCGGCTGCCGCCGTATGCCGCCAACTCATGGACGGGACGCCGGACCCGCGCTGGGCCGGTTTCCGCCCCGACCGTTTTTCCCGCATCCCGGACACGTCCGGGGACAGTCCCAAGAAGGAAGCAGCATGAACATCAGACTGAACGGAACGGAGCAAAGCGTCGCCGACGGCGCCTCCGTCAGCACCCTCGTCAGCCAGCTCACGGGCCGGAGCATCGGCCCCGACGGCCAGGCCGCCGACGGCCGGAAACTCGGTGTCGCCGTGGCCCGCAACGCCGAAGTGGTGCCGCGCAGCCAGTGGCACGCCACGGCGCTCGCCGACGGCGACGACGTCGAACTTGTCACGGCAGTCCAGGGAGGATGACCAGCATGAACGAGACCACACTGGCAGGAACACCGGCCGTGCAGGCGCGCGGGGCGGTGGCCGATCCATTGGTGATCGATGGCGTGGCGCTTGGGTCCCGCCTCATCATGGGCACCGGCGGCGCGCCGAGCCTGGACGGGCTGGGTGCGGCGCTTGTTGCCTCCGGAACCGAGCTGACCACGGTGGCGATGCGCCGCTATTCGCCGGCGGAGACGGGCTCGCTGTTCCAGCTGCTCGAGGACCAGCAGATCCGGGTGCTGCCCAACACGGCCGGCTGTTTCACCGCCAAGGACGCCATCCTCACAGCCGAGCTGGCCCGCGAAGCCCTGGAAACGGACTGGGTCAAACTCGAAGTCATTGCCGACGAGCACACCCTGCTGCCGGACGCCGTCGAACTCGTGGACGCAACCGAACAGCTTGTCGCCCGCGGCTTCAAGGTCTTCGCCTACACCAATGACGACCCCGTGCTTGCCCTCCGGCTGGAAAACCTCGGCGCCACGGCCGTGATGCCGCTGGGCGCCCCGATCGGTACCGGCCTGGGCATCCTGAACCCGCACAATATCGAGCTGATCGTCTCGCGGGCGTCCGTGCCGGTGGTCCTGGATGCCGGAATCGGCACGGCCTCGGACGCGGCGCTGGCGATGGAACTTGGCTGCGATGCCGTGCTGCTGGCAACGGCCGTGACCCGGGCCCAGAACCCCGTGCTCATGGGGGAGGCCTTCAAACACGCTGTCATCGCCGGTAGGCTGGCAAAAAAGGCCGGCAGGATTCCGCGCCGCGAGCACGCCCTGGCGTCCTCGGCGATGGAGGGCCGGGCCGAGTTCCTGTAGGCGATTTCCTGTAGGACAGGGTCCGGCTTTGCCTCCGGCCCATTCGCCGCCAGTTCATTCGCCGATCCAGTTCATTCGCCCAACCAGCACAGGAGCCTGCAGTGGCAGCCACGGACGACGTCCTTACCCGGCCACAGATCGATCAGGCCCTGGCGGGCCTTCCGGATTGGCGGTACCGCCTGGGCGGCCTGGTGACGGTCTACAAATGTCCGACGTCGGCCGCGGCGCTGGAGCTTGTTGCCGCCGTCGGGCGCGTGGCCGAGGACCAGAACCACCACCCGGACCTGGACTGGCGCTACAACCGCGTGTTCCTGCGCTTCACCTCGCACGACGCGGGCACGGAGGTCACGTCCCGGGACGTCCGGGCCGCGGCGGCAGTCAGCGGGGCGGCCCAGGGCGTCAGTGCCGCCGCAGAGCCGGGCCTGTACCGGACGGTGGACATCGCCATCGATTCGGAGGACCCCGCCGGAGTTTCGGAGGTTTGGCGGATCGCCCTCGGCTACCGCAAGGGCCGGTTCGGCGACCTCGTGGACCCCTACGGACGCGGGCCCGGACTGTGGTTCCAGGAGACCTCCACCCCGAACGCCAACCGCATCCACCTGGACATCCACCGGAGCAAGGCCGAATCCGGGCCCGTCCTGGAAAAGACTGCGGCGACCGGGGCCTTAATGAACCGTGACCACGCACCCAAGTGGGTGGTGGTCACGGATGCGCAGGGTAACCGGCTGTGCCTGTGCACCGAGGACGGCCACGGGCCGGACCTGCCGGCGTAGCGCCTAGAGCTTCAGGATGGCGGTGAGCCGATCGGTGTCCTGCCGGGTCCGGGATTTGCCCAGGTAGATAACGGCCGCGATCGACGCCGCCGCGCCGAAGACCATCGGCAGGATCCACGGGATCCAGGTCAGGCCCGGCTGGTAGCCAAACCCGGCCGCCATGAAGATGATCCAGCTCAGCATGCCGACGGCCGTTGCAACTCCCGCCGGGACGCTGATCCCGTATTTCGTGTGCCGTTTGTCGTTGGCCCACACCACAAAGCCCGCAGCAACGGTCACCATGGCGACCACAATCAGGGAAAGCATTCAGGACACCTCGCGCTAGTCAAGAAAACGGCTGTGAAACGGTTTGGAAAACCGGCTGTGAACGGGTTGTGAAGCCGCTCCAACGCCGGCCGGGCTGAGCCTAGAGTGCGCCGAAACCGACGCGGCGGGCTTCTTCTGCCCCGATTTCAACGTAGCCCAACACGTTGGCGGGGACGATCACCAGGCGGCCCTTGTCATCCTTCAGACGAAGTTCGCCGCCCTTGGCGATCGCGTCGCCCACCACCTTGGCGACGGCGTCGGCGTCCTGGGCCGATTCGAGGACAATTTCTCGGCCAATGTTCTGAATACCAATCTTTACTTCCACAGCAAGGCCTCCCAGCCAGTCAAAACCGAATAAACGTCTAAGGTCAATCTCTAGTTGTACTCTAGGTCTCTTTGGGGAAGCGGGAGATTCCGCGCCAAGCTAAACGGTAGATCAGGTCGCTGGCCACATCGAGGTCCAGGTTTCCGTCCGTTTCCAGCCAGTACCGGGCGCTCACCTGGGCCAGCCCGGCCAGTCCGCGGCCCAAAAGCTGGGATTCCAGTTCCGGAAGCTTGGTGTCCTCGGCGATGACGCGCGCGACGGCGTCGGCAAAGGTCTTGTTGAAGGCTTCCAGCCGTGCGCTGACGTCGGGATCGTTGATCAGGTCAGATTCGAAGACGAGCCGGTGCGCCTGGTCGTCGTGGGCGATGAAGCGGAAGTAGGCGCGCATGACCGCCTGGACGCGTTCGTCATTGTCCGTGGTGGAGTTCAGGGCGCCCAGCAGGAGGTCGATCAGCTTGCTCAGGTGGCTGTCCAGCAGGGCCAGGTAGAGGTCCCGCTTGGACGGGAAGTGCTGGTACAGCACCGGCTTGCTGACATGGGCGGTCTCGGCGATCTCATCCATGGCGGCCCCGTGGTAGCCGTTCGCCACGAAGACCTCCTGCGCTGCCGCCAGCAGCTGCGCCCGGCGTTCATCACGGGGGAGCCGTGCCGAGCGCTGTCCGCTCCGCGTTTGCCCGGCCGGCGGTTTGCCGGTCTCGTCCCGCTCCACCGGTGCCTGATGAACCACTGTCGGCCTTCTTTCCCTCTACATCCACTTGCCCGCAGGGCACTCAACTGAAAAACACTCAACTGAAAAGAACCCTACGGAAAAGCACTCAACTGCTGTGCACTGCATTCAACTACACTTTACGCGCGGGTAATATGACCTGGCGGTATCTTCGGGCATAGATTGAAGTATGGCTTCCAAGTTCACCGCCCCCGGTGCCCCCGCAACGCCCCCGACGCAGCTGGATCCGCTGCCAGGACCGCTGGTTGACCCGGCATCGGAGCTCAGCCTTGCGGAGGTGGAACGCTATTCGCGCCACCTGATCATTCCCGAGATCGGCGCGATCGGCCAGCGACGCCTCAAGAACGCGAAAGTCCTCGTGATCGGGGCAGGAGGCCTGGGATCCCCGGCCCTGCTGTACCTCGCCGCCGCCGGTGTCGGCACACTGGGCATTGTTGACGACGACGACGTCGACCTCAGCAACCTCCAGCGGCAGATCATCCACGGCGTCGCGGACGTGGGCCGGCCCAAAATCGAGTCCGCCCGCGATGCCATTGCGGCCCTTAACCCGCTGGTGGACGTCCGGCTCCACAACGTCCGCCTCGACGCGTCCAACGCACTGGAACTCTTCGCCGACTACGACCTCATCCTCGACGGCGCCGACAACTTCGCCACCCGCTACCTCGTCAACGACGCCGCCGCCATCCTCGGCAAGCCCTACGTCTGGGGATCGATCTTCCGCTTCGACGGCCAGGTAAGCGTCTTCTGGGAACAGTTCGGGCCCACGTACCGGGACCTCTACCCGGAGGCGCCCCCGGCCGGATCCGTGCCCTCCTGCGGCGAAGGCGGCGTGTTCGGCATGCTCTGCGCCGCTGTCGGAGCGCTGATGGTGACCGAGGCCGTCAAACTGATCACCGGCGTCGGCCGGTCCCTGCTGGGCCGGCTGGCCCTCTATGACGCGCTGGGCGGGACCTGGCGCGAGATCAAAGTGGCCCGGGATCCCGCGGCCGAGCGGATCACCGAACTCACCGATTACGAGGCGTTCTGCGGGATCACCCCGACGGCGGACGCGGGAACCGAGCACACTGTCACGGCCACCCAGCTCGCCACGATGCTGGCCTCGCGCAAGGCCGGGCTCAAGGACTTCCAGCTCGTGGACGTGCGGGAGCAGGGGGAGTACGAGATCGTCCGCATCGACGGCTCGGTGCTGATCCCGCAGGGCCGCATCCTGGCCGGGGAAGCGTGGCCGGAACTGCCGCAGGATGCCGATATCGTCTTCCATTGCAAGGCCGGAACACGGTCCGCCGCCGTCCTGTCCGCCGCCCGTGCCGCCGGGTACCAGCGCGTCAGCCACCTCGAAGGCGGCATCCTTGCCTGGGTGCGCGACGTCGAACCCGGGAAGCCGGTGTACTGAGCCGGTGTACTGAGCCGTTTTACTGAGACCATGACCCAGAACAACAGCGAGGAACCCACCATGACATCCCAGCGCAAGATTGGCTCCGGCTTTGGCCGGGATTCGACGGCGGCCGAGGTCATTGCCGGCATCGACCTGACCGGGAAAACCGCGATAGTCACGGGCGGCTACTCGGGCCTGGGCCTGGAGACCGTGCGGGCCCTGGCCTCCGCCGGCGCCAGCGTTGTGGTGCCGGCCCGGCGGCCGGAGCACGCCCGCGATGTCCTGGCAGAGGCCGGGTTGTCGCCGGAAACCGGCGGCGGCGATGTCAGCGTCGCCGCACTGGATCTTGCCGACCAGGCCAGTGTGAAGGAGTTCGCCGCCGGCTTCCTGGCCGGCGCGGCGCCTGGCACGAGCCGCGGCCTGGACATCCTCATCAACAATGCCGCCATCATGGCAAGCCCGGAGCACAGGGTGGGTCCGGGCTGGGAAGCGCAGTTCGCCACGAACCACCTTGGGCACTTTGCCCTCACCAACCTGCTGTGGCCGGCACTCTCCGCAGCGCCGGGAGCCCGCGTGGTCTCGCTGTCCTCCACCGGCCACAAGCTCTCGCCGATCCGCTTCGATGACATCAACTTCGACGCCGGCTACGACAAGTGGCGGGCCTACGGCCAGGCCAAAACGGCCAACGCGCTCTTCGCCGTCCAGCTCGACGCCCTGGGCCGTGACTTCGGCGTGCGCGCCTTCGCTGTGCATCCCGGCGGGATCATGACCGAACTGCAGCGCCACCTGCCGCGCGAGGAGATGATCGCTGCAGGCTGGATGGACGAGCACGGCACGCTCGACCCCCGGTTCAAGACACCGGCGCAGGGCGCCGCCACCTCAGTTTGGGCCGCGACGGCGCCGGCCCTGGAGGGGATGGGCGGCGTCTACTGCGAGGACTGCGAGATTGCCGAACCCACGGTGACGGGATCGCCCGCAGCCAGGATCAGGGGCGTGGATGCCCATGCCGTGGACCCGGAAGCCGCCGCACGGCTGTGGCAGGTGTCGGCCGAAATGACCGGGATCAACGCTTTCCCCGGGTAAACCAGTTGAACAGCGTAGGCGGGTAAACCAGTTAAACCGGGTAGGCGCGGGAGCCGGTGGGCCGTGGAGGCGCGGGAACCGGCTACGCGGTTTCGCGGATGTCGCCGGCGCCGTGGTTCCCAGGGTTGTGGTCCGCGGTGCCGGGGCCCGCATCGGTGTGATCCACGGGGCACGCGGCCGCGGTACCGGGAGCACCGGCGGAGGGCTCCACCGTGATGCCGTACAGCGCCTCCAGGGCGGCAACGTAGGCGTCCTGCTGACCGTTGGAAGCCAGCTCGCGTGCCCGGACGGTGGGGACGTGCAGCAGTTGTTTCACCATGCGGCGCAGGGCGAACTCGACTTCCTCCGCGGCGGCGGTGCAGCCGTGCCGGGCGCGGACCTTTTCCATTTCCGCGTCCAGGACGTTCATCGTGTGGCGGCGCAACGCGACAATCGCCGAGTCCACCGACCGGGCCTCGCGCTCCTGTTCGAAGGCGCTGGCCGCCCCGGACACGATGCTGCTGGCCTGTTCGAGCGACTCCGCCTGTTCCTGCGGCGCCGCGAGGCGTACGGATTCCAGCGTGAGGAGTTCGACGCCGTCGAGGTCGCCCACGGCGGGGTCAAAGTCATGGGTCAGGGCGAGGTCGATCGCGATGAGCTGCTGGGGCGAGTTCGCCCGGATCCGGGCGAGTACGTCCGCTTCGACCCGGCTGTCGGAGCCGCTGCAGCCGATCATGACGTCGGCCGCGGCCACGGCCACCGGAAGCGTCGCCTCGTCCAGGGCAGTACCGCCCCGGGTGGCAACGAAACCTGCGGCGCGGCCGGAGGAGGAATAGACATGCACATCGGTGCAGCCGCGTTCGCGCAGCAGCGACATGGTGGCTCCGGCGTAGGCGCCGGTCCCGAAGACGACGGCTTTCTTGGCGGACCAGTCAGGGTTTTCCGAGAGGTCCGTGGCCAGATCCAGCGCCACGGAGACGATGGAGAGGCCGCGCGAACCCAGCGCCGTCTGGGCGCCGACGTCTTTGGCGGTTTTGGAGGCGGCCTGGAACAACCGGACCAGGCCGGAGCTGGCGGTGCCCTCGTGCTGGGCGGTGATCAGGGCGCGGCGCACCTGGCCGGCAATTTCGCGTTCGCCGACCACGGCGGAATCCAGCCCCGAACTGACCGCGAAGAGGTGCTGGCTGACCTCGGCGCCGGTCCGGGTGCTGAAGGCGCGGGAGACGAGCTGATCGTTGAGTCCGCTGGCACCGCTGATCTGCGTGATGAGGGCTGCCCGGGCTGCGCCGACCGCGTCGGCATGGGGGGCCTCGCCATAGATTTCCAGGCGGTTGCAGGTGGCAAGGACAACGGCACCCGCCACGGCCGGCGATCCGGCGAGGGCGGATGTGGCGAGCCCTGAAGCGCCGGTGCTCAACTGAGCAACGGTTTCGAGGTCGATGTCGGCGTGTGTAGCCACCAATGAAAAAAGAACCACAGCATCACCATCATAGCTTTTTCGTGCCCGTGTAGAACAACTGTCCGGGAGTGGGCTCAGGCACGCTGGCCTGTGATTCCCGCCACGGCGCAGCACTCGTGGCCAGTGTGAGAGTCGGCGTGACAGGCTGTCGTTATCTTTTGGACACAAATTTGGGCACAATCGAAGTCATGACTCCAAGCGCTGCGGCACGTGCCGGCACGACAAATTCCAGTACGTCCGAGACCGGTGCAGCAGACAGTGCTGCCAACAAGGGCGCCGTCGCCGGTGGCGCCAGCGGCCTCGATGCCGGCCACCCGCTGATGGACGGCCGCACGGCGGATTCGCCGCTGATCACCGCCTACCGCGGCGGCAAGCCCTCCCGCCGCCCCGTCTGGTTCATGCGGCAAGCCGGCCGCTCGCTGCCCGAATACCTCAAGATCCGTGAGGGCGTGGCGATGCTGGACTCGTGCCTGCGCCCCGAGCTGGCGTCCGAGATCACGCTGCAGCCGGTCCGCCGCCACGACGTCGATGCCGCCATCTTCTTTTCGGACATTGTCATCCCGCTCAAGCTGGCCGGCGTCGGCGTGGACATCGTGCCCGGCGTGGGCCCCGTCCTGGACGTGCCGATCCGCACGGCCGCGGACGTCGCCGCCCTGCCGCAGCTGACCTGGGAGGCCCTGGAGCCCATCCGCGAAGCCGTCCGGCTCACCGTGGCCCAGCTCGGGAGCACCCCGCTGATCGGTTTCGCCGGCGCGCCCTTTACCCTCGCGGCCTACATGGTCGAAGGCAAGCCGTCCCGCGACCACCTCGGCCCGCGCACCATGATGCACGCCGATCCGGAAACCTGGACTGCGCTGGCCAACTGGGCCGCCGACGCCTCCGGCATGTTCCTCCGCGCCCAGCTGGAGGCCGGGGCCTCGGCCGCGCAGCTCTTCGACTCCTGGGCCGGTTCACTGGGACTGGCCGACTACCAGCGCTTCGTTGCGCCGGCGTCGTCCCGTGCCCTGGACCATGTGCGCCACCTCGGCGCACCGCTGATCCACTTCGGCACAGGCACCTCGGAACTGCTCGTCGCGATGCGCGACGTCGGCGTCGACGTCGTGGGGGTCGACTACCGGCTGCCGCTGGACGAAGCCAACCGCCGCCTCGGCGGCACCGTTCCGCTGCAAGGCAACATCGACCCGGCCCTGCTCTCGGCACCATGGGAGATCCTCGAAGCGCACGTCCGCGACGTGATCGCGGCCGGTTCCGCCGCGCCCGGGCACGTGGTGAACCTCGGTCACGGCGTGCCGCCGGAGACCGATCCCGACGTGCTGACCCGCGTGGTCGAACTCATCCACTCCATCGCTCCGGAGTAACGGCGTGGACGCAGGCGCCGCCGGGGCGCCCACGCAGCGTACCGCCGTCGTGATCGGGGGCGGGATTTCCGGCCTGCTGGCGGCCCGGGAGTTCGCCCGCGCCGGCGTACCCACCACGGTCCTGGAAGCCAGTGATGTTTGGGGCGGCTGCGTCGGCAGCCATGCCGTGGCCGGATTGACCCTGGACAGCGGGGCGGAGTCTTTCGCGACCCGCACGTCCGCGGTGGCCGATCTTGCCGCGGAGCTTGGGATTGCCGGCGAGATCGTCGCGCCGAACCCCGGCGGAGCCTGGGTCCAACTGCCGGACGGCCCGCGTGAACTGCCCAAGACGGGGGTGCTGGGCATCCCGGCCAGCCCGTGGGACCCGGAAGTCCGCCGGTCACTGGGTCTGCTGGGTTCCCTCCGCGCCTCCGTCGACGCCGTACTGCCGGCCTCGCTGGGCACGGGGGCCGAGGCCACGAGCGTGTCCGAGCTTGTCCGCCGCAGGATGGGCAGGCGTGTGCTGGACCGGCTCGTCGCACCGGTGGTCGGCGGTGTCCACTCGGCCGACCCCGCAGTGCTCGACGTCGACATGGTGGCCCCCGGGCTGCGGGCCGGGATCCGCCAGCACGGTTCCCTCGCCGCCGCCGTCGCGGCGCAGCGCCGGGGAGCGCAGGTCCAGCCCGCAGGGCTGCAAAAGACCGAGTCCGCAGGGCTGCGGAAGGCCGGCTCCGCCGTCGCGGGCCTCCGCGGCGGAATGCATACCCTCGTGGCCGCGCTGCTGGCCGATCTGCGCCAGCGCGGCGTCACCCTGCTCAGCGGCACACCCGCCCGGTCCGTTCGGCGCACCGCCGACGGCTGGCAGGTCGTCACGGACGGGGCCACGTTCGACGCCGGTCTCCTGGCCGTTGCGCTGGACGGTCCCGCCGCCGTCGCGCTCCTGGCCGGATCCCTGCCCGAACTTGACCGGCTTCGCCCCGATGCAGGACCCGACGTCAGCCTGGTCACCCTCGTGGTGGATCTCCCGGCCCTGGACGCGGCGCCACGTGGCACCGGCGTCCTCGTGGCCCCGCAGATCCTTGGCCTGCAGGCCAAGGCGCTGACGCACGCCACCGCCAAGTGGGCCTGGCTGGCGGACCGGACCGGGCCCGGAAGGCACGTGCTTCGGCTCTCCTACGGACGGGCTGATACTCCCCGGGCTGTTGTTCCCCGTGCCACGCCCGAATCCCGTGGCGGGGGAGCCGCGCCGGCGCCTCGCACGGACCAGGAACTGTTCCGGGCCGCGCTGGCTGACGCTTCCGCGCTGCTGGGCGTGCCCGTCAGCGCGGACGATGTGGCGGGCTGGGACGTGGTCCGTTGGGCCGGGGCGCTGCCGTTTGCGTCCCTCGGCCACAGGCAGCGCGTCGCGGCCGTCCGGGGCATCTGCGCCGCTGACGGCACGCTTGCCGTCGTGGGCGGCTGGCTGTCGGGGAACGGCCTGGCCGCGATCGTCGCCGACACACCGGCGCAGGTCAGACGCCTGTTGACGTGAAATTGCCGGCCGCGGAGGCGTTTCTGCCAGCCCCTGGCGCACCCTCAGCCACAGGAACCACAACGGCTCCAAAGACACCCTGAACCACTCCGCCCCCATGGGTTACTTGCCGGTATTCCGCGGTTTTTGGCAGGTTTTCCCTCGCCGTGGATTCCGGCTAGGCTCGATGACCATGGTTATTTTCAGGTCCAAGGTGTCAACAACGAAGACCAGAGGCCATAGGAGCCTCCGACGCGGCGCAGTGGCAGCCGCACTCGGGGCGGTATTGGCTGCAACCGCGGGCGTTCCGGCCTCCCATGCGGCCACGGAATTGTCCGCGGCGGCGTCCACTCCGCCGACGGCCCAGGGCTCGCTGACCCTCGGCCTGGACGACGTGCTGGACAGCCTGCTGGGCTCCTCGACGACGCCGAGCTCCTCGCCGTCTGCCAAGTCGGAGTCCACCCCGTCAAAGTCGCCCTCGCGCAGCAGCAGCCCTCAGCCCACGATCCCCGAGTCCTCCAGCCCCGCCCCGAGCAGCCCCCAGCCCAGCACTCCGGAACCCACGGCCTCGGGCACCGGCGCCCCGCCGGCCAGCACTCCGTCCGCCACAGCCGCACAGCCGTCGGCGCCGCAGGGCCCCGGCGCGCCGGTGACTGCCCCGGAGACGGGTGTGCCCGCCGCAGGCGGGGCGGCCGGATCCGTTCCGACGCTGCCGGGCAGCGGACAGGCTGACGGCCAGCCGGCCGGGAGTGGCAGTGGTGCCGAACAGGCGTCCGGGTCCCAGCCCGGAGCCGCTGCGCCGGCCGCCGGCACCCCGGCGTCGACCTCGGCCGCAGCGCGGCCTTCCTCGACCGGTTCAACCACGGCGGAATCGACCAGTGCGCGCACCACGGGCAAGGGGCATTCGGGGAATTCCTCCCTGCAGGCCACGGCAGCAGTGGAACCCGCAGGACCGTCTCCGCTGATCGGCTGGGGCATCTGCCTGGTGGCGGTCTCGATCGGCGCCGGCGTTGCAGCCGTTCGGATGCGCCGGAGCTGACCGCCCGCCTGCCGCGCACACGACACCGCACCCGGCAGCCCACTGCACCGCGCACACCAAGCACCGCGCTCCCCACTGCACCGCACCCGCCTCCGTGTGAAATAAAGCACTTCTACAGCTCGTAGAAGTGCTTTTTTTCGACTTAGCTGGAGAGAGGAGGCACACTGGTATGCATGAGCCACACTTCTGCCGAATCTGTCACTAAAACCGGAATGTCAGCCCCCGGAGAATCAGTCGCCGGGGCATCGGCGTCCCAAGATTCAACTGAGCAGTTCTTCACCCTCTGGACCGTTTTCAAGCGGTCCGCGGACGTCCTGCGCGGCGCCGACGCAGCCGAGGACTTCGAATCCCTCATGAAGAGTCTCGCCGAAGCCGGCGTCGTCCACCGCGGCAGCTACGACGTTTCCGCCATGCGCGCCGATGCGGACATCATGGTCTGGCTGCACGGCCCCCGGCCTGAAGCGCTGCAGCGCGCGGTCCGGGACATCCGGCGCAGCAAGCTGTTCGCCGGCACCGAGATCGTCTGGTCCGCCATGGGCGTGCACCGCGAGGCCGAGTTCGCCAAGAACCACACCCCGGCATTCTCCCGCGGCGTGGAACCCGCAGAGTGGCTCTGCGTCTACCCCTTCGTCCGCTCCTACGAGTGGTACCTCCTCCCGGACGCCGAGCGCGGCGCCATGCTCCGCGACCACGGCATGCTGGGCCGCGACTTCCCCCAGGTCATCTCCAACACCGTCTCCTCCTTCGCCCTGGGCGACTGGGAATGGATCCTCGGACTGGAAGCGCCCGAACTCGTCGACCTCGTGGACCTGATGCGGCACCTGCGCGCCACCGAAGCCCGCCACCATGTCCGGGAAGAGATCCCCTTCTACACGGGCCGCCGCGTCACCGCCGCCGAGATTGCCGAGGTCCTTGCATGAGTCCGCTGGATCCCCAGGAATCCGCCGCCTCAGTAACCGCCACGAACACCGTCACCGATGCCGGCCGGATGGCCCCCAAAGAGTATGACGCTGTCCTGCTCGCCTCCTTCGGCGGGCCCGAAGGCCAGGAGGACGTTATCCCGTTCCTCCGCAACGTCACCCGCGGCCGCGGCATCCCCGACGAACGGCTCGAGGAGGTCTCGCACCACTACCGGGCCAACGGCGGCATCAGCCCCATCAATGGACAGAACCGCCAGCTCAAGGCCGCCCTCGAGGCCGAACTTGCCGGCCGCGGCATCGGGCTGCCCGTGTTCTGGGGCAACCGCAACTGGGACCCGTACATCCCGCAGACCCTGCAGGAGATCTACGACGCCGGCCACCGCAAGGTCCTCATGCTCACCACGAGCGCCTACTCCTGCTACTCCAGCTGCCGCCAGTACCGTGAGGACATCGGCCTGGCGCTGACGGAAACCGGTCTCGACGGCAAGCTCGAGGTCGACAAGGTGCGCCAGTACTTCGACCACCCCGGCTTCGTGGAACCGTTCATCGAGGGCACCGCCGCCGGACTCGCCGACGTCCGCGCCCAGCTGGCCGCGGCCGGCACCCCCGACGCTCCGGTGCACATCGTGTTCGCGACGCACTCCATCCCGACCCGCGACGCCGAGGCAGCCGGGCGGTCCGAGGGCGAGCCCCGCCAGTTCGAGGAAGATTCCGCCTACGCCGCGCAGCACCTGGCCAACGGGAGCGAGATCATCCGCCGGGTGGAGGCCGGGACGGGCCTCACCGCGCCGTGGTCCCTCGTCTACCAGTCCCGTTCCGGGGCCCCGCACGTGCCGTGGCTGGAACCGGACATCAACGACGCCATCGAGGAGCTCGCCGGCCAGGGCGTCAAGGGCATCGTGATTGTGCCCCTGGGCTTTGTCAGCGACCACATGGAAGTCGTCTGGGACCTGGACACCGAGGCGCTGGAGACCTGCGCCAAACTGGACCTCGCCGCCACCCGCGTCCCCACCCCCGGAACGCACCGCAAGTTTGTGGCCGGTCTCGTGGACCTGATCTGCGAACGGACCACCGCGAACAACATCGCCGAACGGCCCCACCTGACCGATCTCGGCCCGTGGTACGACATCTGCCGCCCCGGCTGCTGCGCGAACTTCCGCGGCGACAAGCCCACCATCGCCGGAGCCGACACCACGGTGGGGACGGGTCACGCGCCCTACCCGGCCACACCCGCGGCTGAGGACACGGCTGAGGACATGGGTGCACGGGCGGCGGGCCGGGGGACCCCATGACCGTCCGGATCGGCACCCGCGCCAGCAAGCTTGCCCTGACCCAGACCCAGCAGACCGCGGACCAGCTTGCCGCCGTCGGCGGGTTCCCTGTTGAACTGGTCCACATCCGGACCGAGGGCGATGTCCTGAAAGGCTCGCTGTCCCAGATGGGCGGAACCGGCGTCTTTGTCGCCGCGCTGCGCGATGCCCTGCTCCAGGACAAATGCGACGTCGCCGTGCATTCGCTCAAGGACCTCCCGACGGGTCCGGCCCTCGGCCTGAGCCTCGCGGCCACGCCGAAACGCGGCGACGTCCGGGACGTCCTGTGCGCCCGGGACGGGCTCAAGCTCGCCGACCTGCCAAACGGTGCCAGCGTCGGCACTGGGTCTCCCCGCCGCGCGGCCCAGCTCCGCGCCGCGCGTCCTGACCTGGACATCCGGGACATCCGCGGCAACGTGGACACCCGGCTGGGGCGCGTCCCCGGGCTGCCGGGCAACACGACCGACGCCGTCGTCGACGGCAAGTCCTGCGACCTCGACGCCGTCGTGCTCGCCGCCGCCGGG
Source organism: Arthrobacter sp. 10N43 (assembly GCF_056394525.1). Taxonomy (NCBI): domain Bacteria; kingdom Bacillati; phylum Actinomycetota; class Actinomycetes; order Micrococcales; family Micrococcaceae; genus Arthrobacter; species Arthrobacter sp. 10N43. The sequence goes on from NZ_JBFTIA010000004.1 coordinate 415,470, forward strand.
CTGCACCGGATCGGCCGGCTCGATGCCGTCAGCGAGTACCTCGAAACCGACGTCATGCTGCCCGCCGCAGGGCAGGGTGCCCTGGCGATCGAATGCCGCACCGCCGATGCGCCCCGCCGGGCCGGTTCCACGGCGGGCTCCCAAGGGGTGCTGGCGCAGGCCCTCGCGGCCCTCGATGATCTTGACACCCGGCTCGCCGTGACGGCCGAACGCGCACTGCTGGCCCGGCTCGAAGCCGGATGCGCCGCCCCCGTGGGAGCCTACGGCTACCGCAAAGGCAGCATGCTTTACCTCGAAGCCGTAGTCTGCGCGGTCGACGGCACGGCAACGGTCCGCGACAAGAAAGCCACCGACGGGCTCACCGAAGTCGGGGCGACGCTGCTGGGGATCGAGCTGGCGGAAGTCCTGCTGGCCCGCGGCGCCGCCGACATCGCGGACCTGGCCGCTTCCTGAACCGCGGATTCCACGACTTCATGGGACGGCACAGCGACCGCAACCACACGGACGGGCCATCAGGCATGAGGGTGCCGGACGGTGCCCGGGTGCTGGTTGCCCGCGGCCCGGACCGCGCGGGGGAGCTCGTCACGGCCCTGCGCGGTGTCGGAGCCGAACCCCTGCTCCTGCCACTGATCGACTTCGAGCAGGCCAACGACCAGCACTCCCTCGACGTCGCCTTTGACGCCCTCGGTGCCGGGGCCTACACGTGGCTGGTGATCAGCAGCGTGACCACCGTCCAGGCCCTCGAGGCGAAGGCCGCCGAACGCGGCACCTCGCTCAGCGACTGGCTGCCCGGCCGCCTCCTCGTGGCCACGATCGGCCCGGCGACCCGCCGGGTCCTGGAATCCCGGGGCATCAGCGTCGACCTTGCACCCAGGGGACAGCAATCCGGAACCGGCCTGCTCGACATCTGGCCCGAGAACCAGGGCAGCGTACTGCTGCCCCAGGCGGACATTGCCGACCCGCGGCTCCGCAAGGGCCTCGAGGCCCGCGGCGCCTCCGTCCAGGCCGTCACCGCCTACAACACTGTCGACTATCCGGCCGACCCGCGCCGCGCCTTGCCCGCCTGCCCGGTGGCCGTGCCCCAGGCCTTGGCACAAGAGGGCAGTCCAGCCGGGGAGGACGCACCCGTGCTCACTGCGGCCGAGGCGAAGGTGGAAATCGGTGCCGGCCGGCTGCACGCCGTCGTCGCCGCCTCGCCCAGCGCCGCCCGCCGCATCCACGCGGACCTCGCCCCGCTGGGCAACTGCCGCTTCGTCGCCATCGGGCGCTCGACGGCGGCCGAGGCGGAGTCCCTCGGACTCACCGTCGCCGCTGTCGCCCAGGAACCGACGGCGTCGGGCCTGGTCGCCGCCGTCGTCCGGTCCCTTGACCACCAGCCCCCCTCACCTCATCCGTCAGTCGCAGAGCCCTCAGCAAAGGACACCATATGAGCTTCCCGACCCACCGGCCACGCCGGCTCCGCACCACCCCGGCCATGCGCCGGCTGACGGCCGAACACCGGCTCTCGGCCTCGGAGCTCATCCTGCCGGCCTTCATCCGTGAGGGCCTGACCGAGCCCAACCCGATTGCCTCAATGCCCGGCGTGCAGCAGCACACCACCGAGTCACTCAAGCGGGCCGCCGCCGAGGCCGTGCAGCTGGGCGTCGGCGGCATCATGCTCTTCGGCGTCCCCGCGGTCCGGGATGCGCGCGGGACGGCCTCCCTGGACCCCGACGGCGTGCTGAACAAAGCCATCCGCGACGTCCGCGCCGAGGTCGGCGACGAGCTCGTGGTCATGAGCGACGTGTGCCTGGACGAATTCACTGACCACGGACACTGCGGTGTCCTCGACGCCAACGGCTACGTCGACAACGATGCCACCCTGGAGATCTACGGCCAGATGGCGGTCGCGCAGGCCGAGGCCGGCGCCCACGTCCTGGGCCCCTCCGGCATGATGGACGGCCAGGTCGCCGTGATCCGGCAGGCCCTCGAGGACGCCGGGCACGCCAACACCGCCATTGTGGCCTACGCCGCGAAGTACGCCTCCGCGTTCTACGGCCCGTTCCGCGAGGCCGTGGACTCGCAGCTGACCGGCGACCGCCGCACGTACCAGATGGACGCCGCCAACCGGCGGGAAGCCATCCTCGAGGTGGACCTGGACCTGGCCGAAGGCGCCGACATGGTCATGGTGAAGCCGGCCATGAGCTACCTGGACATCCTCGCCGACGTCGCCGCCATGAGCCCGGTCCCCGTGGCCGCCTACCAGATTTCCGGCGAGTACTCGATGATCGAGGCCGCCGCCGCCAACGGCTGGATCGACCGCCGGGCCGCGATCACCGAGTCTGTCCTGGGCATCAAGCGCGCCGGCGCCAACATGGTGCTGACGTACTGGGCGAGCGAGCTTGCCGGCTGGCTGAAGGAGTCCCGGTGAGCACGGCCCCCGAGCCCCGGGTCTCCGCTCCCGTTTCCACGCCCACGGCCCCGGTGGGACCCAACCGCATCCTGCTGGGCCTGAACACCTTCGGCGACGTCGGCGTCTTCCCGGACGGGCACCCCGTCCCGCACGCCCAGGTCCTGCGCCAGCTCCTGGAACAGGCCGAGCTCGCGGAGGAGGTCGGCCTGCACGCCTTCGCCGTGGGGGAGCACCACCGCCGCGATTTTGCGGTGTCCGCACCCGAAGTCTTCCTGGCCGCCGCGGCCGCCCGCACCAAGCACATCCGGCTCGGTTCCGCCGTGACGGTCCTCAGCTCCGATGACCCGATCCGGGTTTTCCAGCGCTTCGCCACGGTGGATGCCATCTCCAACGGCCGCGCCGAGGTGATGCTGGGCCGCGGATCGTTCATCGAATCCTTCCCGCTGTTCGGCCTCGACCTGGCCGACTACGAGGTCCTCTTCGAGGAAAAACTTGAGCTCTTTGACAAGGTCCGGGCGCAGAAACCGGTCCATTGGGAGGGCCGCACCCGGCCGGCCCTCAGCGGACTGAGCGTCTATCCGCCGCTGGAACACCACCTTCTGCCGACCTGGATCGGCGTCGGCGGCACTCCCGAGTCGGTGCTTCGGTGCGCCGAGTACGGCTACCCGATCATCTTCGCGATCATCGGCGGCCAGCCGCGGTCCTTCGCGCCCCTGGCCAACCTCTACCGCGAGGCGATGGCCAAGTACGGCCACCCGATGCAGCAGATGGCCACGCATTCACCCGGCCACGTCGCCGCCACGGACGAGGAAGCCCGGGAAGAGTTCTTCCCGCACTGGCTCGACCAGCGGAACCGGATCGGGGCCGAACGCGGCTGGGGTCCGGCGAGCCGGGGCGAATTCGACGCGATGTGCACGCCCGAGGGAGCCCTGTACGTGGGCTCGCCGGAGACCGTGGCCGCGAAGATCGCGCTGCTCAAGAAGAACCTGGGCGTGGACCGGTTTGACCTCAAGTACAGCAACGGCACCCTGCCGCACGCGGCCATGATGCGCTCCATCGAACTGTTCGGCACCGAAGTGGCGCCCCGCGTCGCGGCGCTGCTGGCCGGGCCGTCTGCCGGTTCGCCGGCGGCGCACTGACCGGGCCGGCGAACTGAAAGAATAGGAACCATGACTTCCAGCATGCCTCGCAACGAGGAACTCTTTGATCGCGCCCGCCAGCTGATGCCCGGCGGCGTGAACTCGCCGGTGCGCGCCTTCGGCTCCGTGGGCGGGACGCCGCGGTTCATGGTGTCCGCCAAGGGCGCCTACCTGACCGACGCCGACGGCGCCGACTACGTCGACCTCGTCTGCTCCTGGGGCCCGGCGCTGCTGGGACACGCCCACCCGGCGGTCCTCGCCGCCGTACATGCCGCCGTCGACCGCGGACTGTCCTTCGGCGCATCGACGCCGGACGAGGCCAACCTCGCCGCCATCGTCAAGGAGCGCGTCCCGGCCGCCGAACGCGTCCGGATGGTCTCCACCGGCACCGAAGCCACCATGACCGCCGTCCGGCTGGCACGCGGCTTCACCGGGCGGAACCTCATCATCAAGTTCGCCGGCTGCTACCACGGCCACCTCGACGGCCTCCTCGCCGCCGCAGGCTCCGGCCTCGCGACCCTTGCGCTGCCCGGCTCGGCCGGCGTCACGGCCGCGACCGCCGCCGAAACCCTCGTGCTGCCCTACAACGACCTCGACGCCGTCGAAGCCGCCTTCGCCAAGCATGGTGACAGCATTGCCGCCGTCATCACCGAGGCCGCTCCCGCCAACATGGGCGTGGTGACCCCTGGCGAGGGCTTCAACGCCGGCCTTGCCCGGATCACCCGCGAGCACGGTGCCTTGCTGATCCTCGACGAGGTCCTGACCGGCTTCCGTACCGGCTACTCCGGCTACTGGGGCCTGACCGGAGGTGCCGCCGACACCGCCGAACCGTGGACGCCGGACCTGTTGACGTTCGGGAAGGTGATTGGCGGCGGCATGCCGACGGCGGCCCTCGGCGGACGCGCCGACGTCATGGATTACCTTGCGCCCGTGGGCCCGGTCTACCAGGCCGGAACTCTGTCCGGTAACCCGGTGGCCATGGCAGCGGGCGTCGCGACCCTCACCCACGCCACACCTGAGGTGTATTCGTTCGTGGACGCCCGCTCCCTGGAGCTCTCCGCGGCGCTGTCTTCCGCGCTCGATGCGGCCGGCGTGGACCACTCCATCCAGCGCGCGGGCAACCTGTTCTCCGTAGCCTTCGGCACGGCCGCCCGGGGCGTCCACAACTACGACGACGCCCAGGGCCAGGAAGTGTTCCGCTACGCCCCGTTCTTCCACTCCATGCTGGACTCCGGGGTCTACCTGCCGCCGTCGGTCTTCGAGGCCTGGTTCCTCTCGGCCGCGCACGACGACGCCGCGATGAACCGGATCTTCGACGCCCTGCCGGCCGCGGCGAAGGCGGCGGCCGGCGCAAAGCCGTAGCCGGGTCCTTAAACGACTAATGGCACCCGCCGCGGCGGGTGCCATTAGTCATTTAACGCTGCCAGGGCAGCCGGCGAACTAGAGGACGTCGGAGAGGAATCCCTGCAGCCGTTCGGTCCGCGGGCTCGTGAAGATCTGTTCCGGCGGACCGGATTCCACCACCACGCCGGCGTCCATGAACGTGACCGTGTCCGAGACGTTGCGGGAGAAGCCCATCTCGTGGGTCACCACCACCATGGTCATGCCGCCCTTGGCGAGGTCGGCCATCAGCGCCAGGACACCCTTGACGAGCTCCGGGTCCAGGGCCGAGGTAGCCTCATCGAAGAACATCACTTCCGGCTTCATGGCCAGGGCGCGCGCAATGGCGACGCGCTGCTGCTGGCCACCGGAGAGATTGGCAGGACGCGCTTCGGCCTTGTGCTTGAGCCCCACCAGGTCGAGCTGCTCGAATGCCTCGGCCCGGGCCTGGTCGGCCGGCAGCTTGCGCAGCTTCCGCAGCGCCAGGGATACGTTGTCCACCACGGTCTTGTGCGGGAACAGGTTGAACTGCTGGAACACCATGCCGATCCGCTGCCGCAGCTCGTCCGGGTTGTCCTTCAGGACCGAGCGGCCATCCAGCAGGATGTCGCCCTGATCCGGTTCGATCAGGCGGTTCATGACCCGCAGCAAGGTGGACTTGCCGGATCCGGAGGGGCCGATCACCGACGCGGTGGTGCCCGTCTCGACGTGTAGGTCGATGCCGCGCAGGACGTGGTTCGAGCCGAAGGACAGGTGCAGGTTCTTGCCGGAGAGTGAACCGGAAGCGAATTGGCTCATGCCTGTGCTCCCTTTCCGATCAGGGCCGCGGCGTCGTCGGGCTGCCGTTTCTCCGGACGGCCGGTGCGCAGGCGGTTGTCGATGTAGTTGACCAAGTGCGTGAGCGGAACGGTCAGGATGAGGTACATGATCGCCGCGGCAACCAGCGGCGACAGGTTCCCCGTGTTGGCCGCGGCGTCGTTACCGATGCGGAAGATCTCGCGCTGGCTGGCGACCAGGCCCAGCAGGTAGATCAGGGACGAGTCCTTGATCAGGGTGATGAACTGGTTGACCAGGGCCGGAAGCACGCGTCGGATGCCCTGCGGAATCACCACGAGGCGCATGGAGGAGTTGTACGTGAAGCCCAGGGCGCGGGAGGCTTCCAGCTGCCCCTTTTCCACGCTCTGGATGCCTGAACGGAAGATCTCGCCGATGTAGGCCGCCGCCATGAGCGTCAGGGCGAAGATGGCGAGCGGGAACGGGTTGGTGGATCCGGTCGTTACCCGGATCACGGGCCCCAGCCCGAGGCCGATCAGGAGGATGACAACAATCGCCGGGACGCCGCGGAACACGTCTGTGTAGATCCGGGAGAGCCACCGCAGGGCAGTGACGCGGGACGTGCCCATGATGGCCAGGACCATGCCCAGGATGCACCCGAGCACGCCCGAGGAAACCGCCAGGATCAGCGTGTTTGGCAGGCCGACCATGATCATTTTCGGCAGGACGGCCGCCATCGCCCCCCAGTCAAAGAAGGTGTTCGCGAGTTGATCGAGTGCATCCATGGACTAGGACTTCGGAACGGTGACGGCCTTGGAACCCGGGGACCACGTGGCCGGGGTCTCGCGGTCCGGGTACCACTCCTTGGTCAGCTTGGACCAGGTACCGTCGGCGATGACGGCGTCGAGGCCGGAGTTCAGCGCGTCAATGAGCGGCTGGTTTTCCTTGTTGACGGCGTAGGCGGTGAAGTTCTGCGTGTTCACAACCGACTCGGCGATGACCGTGCCGTCGCCTTCCTTGACCTGGCCGGTGGCCTGCTGGGACGGTGCAACCCAGGCGTCAACCTGGCCGCTCTTCAGGTTGGCGTAGGCGGTGTTGTAGTCCTCGAAGCGGACGGGCTCGATCTGGAGCGTGTTGGTGACATAGTCATCCTGCACGGTGCCCTGGACCACGGCAATGCGGGTGTCCTTGGTCAGATCCTTGAAACCCTTGACGTTGGAGTCCTTCTTGGCCACCACGGCCATGTAACCGAAGTCGTAACCGTTGGTGAAGCCGACGGTCTTGCGGCGGGCGTCAGTGGTGGAGATCGACGAGGACCCGAGGTCGAACTGCTTGTTCTGGACCTGGGCAAGTAGCGACGCGAAGCCGGTTGCCTTGAACTCCACCTTGAGGCCCAGCTTGTCCGCAATGGCGCGCAGGAGCTCGTTGTCGTAGCCCGTGAACTTGCCGGACTGGTCGATGTAGATGTTCGGCGGGGCGTCCGACAGGGTTCCTACCGTGAGGGTTCCATCGCTGATCAGGCCCAGCTTGGACTTGTCGATCTTGTCCAGGGGAGTGACGTCCTTGGTGGTGTATTTGTCCGTGGATTTCTGGTCGCTGCCCTGGAGGGCATCGGACGGTGACGCCGTTGTCTGCGCCGCGCCGCCGCCGCACGCTGCAAGGGAGACCGCCACGGCGATGGCCACGGGAACGGTAGTCAGCCACTTCAAGGCTTTGCTTTTCATCACGCAATCACTTTCGTCTGAAATTCAGTGGGTCGCGGGAGGCTCATCGGGCCCCAGGCTGCTGGCTTGGGCGCCGGGTGGAGCAGGCACACCGCGAAATATAATTGTGTCACCCGACATGGACGCCTTTTCAATTCGAATGAATCGGGGATCGGGTGCACATTTTGCGAAGTATCTTCAGGAAGCGGCGTGATCGACGGTGATCCGGGTGGCGGCGGAAGGGCCGGGCGGAATCATCGGCGCGGGATCATGCGGCAGTCGGGAGCGCCGGCCGGTGTGACTTCGGTCCCAATTGCTGGAATTGCGTGCAGCGGGGGGCTAGTTGGGTCTTACCGAAGGCGAACGTTTCCTTTTAAGAAGTCAGCCCGCACGCGCGGGAAGTGCGTCCGGACCCACAGGAAGTGTGCCCGCACCCGCTTCCGGGCGTCCGGAAGCGGGGCGTAGAAATCTAGAAGTCGCCGCGGCTGGCGTCCTCAGGCGGCAGGACGGGCCAATCGCCTTCGATCACTGCAGCCGGCTTCGTCTTGCGCAGGTAGCTCTGGAAATCAGCGGCCTGCGACGAGGCCCATTCGACCTGGAACTGGTGCAGGTTGCCCGCCGGCATCCTGAGCTTGGGGAATTTTCCGGCCATGGCATCGAGCATGCGCAGCGTTGCCAGGGCATCGGCCGCCGATGTGTGGGCGTTGTCCAGGCTGACGCCGTACTCCTCGCACAAGGCGGTGAGCGTGCGCTTGCCCTTGCGGTACCGGTCCACCTGCTTGTTCATGATGTAGGGGTCCAGGACGGGGAACCGGCTCAGCTGCGGAACGCCGTAGCGGGCAGACTCCGCAGCGAGCACGGTGAAGTCGTAGCTGGCGTTGAACGCGATGACGGGCACGCCGGTGTCGAACAGCTCCTGCAGCACAGCGGCGAGTTCGCGCGTCACCTCCACGGCGGGCCGGCCGTCGCGGCGGGCCTGCTCAGTAGTGATCCCGTGGACGTCGCTGGCCTCGGTCGGAATCTCCACGCCGGGGTCGGCGAGCCACTCGTGTTCCTTGATCACTTCGCCGCTGGAGTCCACGACGGTGACCGAGGCGGTGACGATCCGCGCCGAGCGGGAATTGCGGCCCGTCGTTTCGAGGTCGAATGCTGCGCGGGGAAGGCTGTTCCAGGTGCTCATGCTTCAACGCTACCTGCTGCCTCCGACAGTTCTTGACCACCGTGTCGGCGTGCCTTCAAGGCTTGGGGACGGGCCTGCAGCGGCTAGGCTGGATCGATGCGGACGGAGTATGTGGAGGCGGTGCTGGAGCTCGTGGCGTTGATCCCGGCCGGCGCAGCGGTGGCCTACGGCGACGTCGCGGAACTCCTCGGCGCCGGCGGCCCGCGCCAGGTCGGTTCGGTCATGAGCCACCATGGAAGCAGCGTGCCCTGGTGGCGTGTCCTGAGGTCCAGCGGGGACGCCCCGCCCGGCCTCGAACACGAGGCGCTTGCGCTCTACCTGCAGGAAGGGACGCCCCTGCTGGGCAGGTACCAGGATTTCCTCCGTACCGGAGATGGACGGTGGCGCGTTGACTTGGCCTCCGGCCGGTGGGCGCCCACCGACGCCGACTTCGACCGGATCGACGCGATCGCCGAGCGCCTTGAGCGGGCGTCCCATAAGTTGTCGGTCCCCGATGATGAAATGACTGTGTGAGTACCTCCAGCACAGCACTGCGCCTCCTACCGCCCCGGACCCACCACAGCGCAATCCCCGTGCTGTCGCCGGACCAGCTCGACGCCGTCGAGGTCCCGCCCGGCTCCGGGCCTGTGCTGGTGCCCGGCGCACCCGGCACCGGCAAGTCGACGGTCCTCGTCGAGGCTGCCGTCCGCCGCACCCTGCGGGACGGCCTGGACCCGGAGCGGATGCTCATCCTCGCTCCCGGAAGGCTGGCCGCGGATACCCTCCGTGACCGCTTCACGGCCCGCCTGGACCGGAGCCTGAGCACGACGCCGGCCAGGACCTGGGCGTCATATGCCTTCGATCTGATCCGCCGCGCCAAGGCCGAAGGCATCCTCCCGCTGCCCCGCCAGCCGAAGCTGCTCTCCGGCCCGGAACAGGACCTGATCATCAAGGAACTGCTGGAGGGGCATGCGCTGCCCGGCCTCGAACTGCCGTGGCCGGAGGACCTCGACGCCGCCCTGCAGACCCGCGGCTTCCGGCAGGAAGTGCGCCAGCTCTTTGACCGGATCATCGAGTCCGGGCGGACGGCCGAAGATCTCGTGGCGTTGGCCAGGAGGTGCAACCGGCCCGACTGGATTCCGGCGGCCGCCCTCTACTCCGAGTACCGCGACGTCCTGGACCTGCGCATGCCCGAGGCCTTCGACCCCGCCGGCATCATCACCGCCGCGCGCCAGATCTTCCAGGACTTCCCGGATTTCCTCGCCGCCGAACGCGACCGCCTCCAGCTGATTCTCGTGGATGACATCCAGGAGGCGAACCCCGCCGTCTTTGAATTGCTTGCCGATATCGCCGCAGGCAAGGACGTCATCGTCACCGCCTCGCCGGACACCGTGGTCCAGGGCTTCCGCGGGGCACGCCCCGATCTCGTGGCGGAGCTTCCCCGCCTCCTGGCGGCCGACGGCGCAATTCTGGAGCGTCCGCTGTGGACCACCCACCGGCAGGCACCGGCCGTGGCGGAGGCCTGGTTGTCGGTCGCTGGGCGCATCTCCCGCAGATCCGGCGGGCAGTCCGCGCGCCGGCTAGAACAGCCCGGATCGGTCCCGACGCCGGACGGGCCGGACAGCGTGGACGGCCCAGCCCACGGCCTTGCAAACAGCGCAGCTGACGGCCGAGGCGGGACTGTCGAAGCCCACCTGCTGCCGTCGCCGGTCCACGAACTGCGGTACGTGGCGCAGCGCATCCTCGAAGCCCAGCTGAACGACGCCCGGGAACTCGGGGACATCGCCGTGATCGTTCGCAACGGCGGCCAGCTCAGCCAGCTGCAGCGGTATCTGGCCGGACAGGGGATTCCGGTCCGGATTCCCGTCGCTGAATCCGCTGTCCGTGACGAGGTCGCGGTCCGTCCACTGCTGGACGCCTATGCGGTGGCCCTCGACCCCGCCGCGCTCACGCCCGAGTCAGCCGTGTCCTTGCTGACGTCCCGGATCGGCGGCGCCACGTCGATTGAACTGAGGAGGCTGCGGCAGTCGCTGCGCCGGGAGGAACTCCTGGGCGGCGGCGGGCGCACCAGCGACACCCTCCTCGTCGAGGCCCTGCTGGAGCCCGGGGCGCTGGCAACCCTGGGCATCGAGGGTCACTCGGCCCGGCGGATCGCCAGGATGATCCGGGCGGGGCGGGACGCCGCAGAGGCCCCCGGCGGGAACGCCGAGACGGTGCTCTGGGCGCTCTGGCATTCCACCGGCCTCGCCTCCCGCTGGACCGAGGCCGCCCTCGCCGGAGGATCGGCCGGCGCCCGGGCCGACCGTGACCTCGATGCCATGATGGCGCTTTTCCATACCGCAGAACGCTTCGTGGACCAGCTCCCCGGTTCCGGACCGGAGCAGTTCCTTGAATACCTGCTGAGCCAGGAACTTCCCATGGACACCCTGGCAGCCAGGGCACAGCTGGAAGACGCCGTGGAGCTCATGACCCCCGCCAGCGCCGCCGGCCGGGAGTGGCCGGTAGTGATTGTCCCGGGGCTTCAGGAAGGCGTGTGGCCCAACACGCGGCTGCGCGGCGAGCTGCTCGGCAGCACATTGTTCGCCGATGCCGTCGAACACGGCGTGGACTATGCCATGCGGCTGGATCCGCTCAGCAGACTGCGGGAAATCCGCTACGACGAGCTCCGGAGCTTTTCGACCGCGGTGTCCCGGGCCCGGCAGGTGCTGATCTGCACGGCCGTGTCCTCCGAGGATGAGCAGCCCTCCTCGTTCCTGGACTATGTGGCGCCGCTGCGGCACGGACAGGACCGCAGGGGCTTTACCCCGGTGGAGCGTCCGCTGACCCTCCGGGCCCTGGTGGCGGAACTGCGCCAGCACGCCCAGCTCGACCCCAAGGCTGCCGAATCTGCCGAGGCCGCGGCAGTGCTGGGAGTCCTGGCCACCGCCCGGCCGCCCGTTCCCGGCGCCCACCCCGCGAGCTGGTGGGGGCTGGCCGAGCTGACCTCCGAAGAGCCGGTCGTTCCGCCGGGCGGTACCGTGTTCGTGTCGCCCTCGAAGGTCGAAACAGTTCAGAAATCGCCGCTGGACTGGTTCGTCCAGGCCGCGGGCGGGGAAGCCGCGACGGATTTTGCCCGCAGTTTGGGAACCCTGGTCCACGCCATCGCGCAGGACCTCCCGGACGCCTCGGGCGGCGAATACGTCGCGGAGCTTGTCCGGCGCTGGCCCACACTGGGAATGAAGGACAACTGGGAAGGCAAACTGGACTTCCAGCGTGCCGAATCCATGGTCCGAAAACTCGCCCAGTACGTCCTCGTGATGCGCAGCGAGGGCAGAAGCCTTGTCGGCGTCGAACAGGACTTCGAGGTCAAGCTCCCGGACGTCACGGCGGAGGCGGTCGCCTCCGCCGTGCCGGTCGGGCCCGCGGTGCCCACCGGCGCCGAGGCCGGCGAGGGCATCGGGCCGGCGCGGCCCGCGGTGCTCCGGGGCCAGGTCGACCGGCTGGAGATCGACGCCGAGGGCCGGCTGGTGATCGTGGACCTCAAGACCGGCAAACGCCAGCCCGGCAAGGCGGATCTGGACCGTCACCCGCAGCTCGGCGCCTACCAGGCTGCCGTGCTGGCCGGTGGTTTTGCCGGTCCGGACGACGGACCCCCGCCGCTTCCCGGCGGGGCCGTTCTGGCCCAGCTTGGGACCACCACCAAGAGCCCAGGCATCCAAAGCCAGGCTCCACTGGACCCGAACGAGAACTGGGCGCTGGAGATGGTCGGTGACGCTGCCCGCGTCATGTCCGGCAGCACTTTCCAGGCCCGCCATGACCCGTCCAAGGGAGGCCACGGCGGCCACGGCTGCCGGCTCCCGGAAGTGTGCCCGCTGTGCGTGCGGGGAAAGCAGGTTACTGAATGACCCCCGAGGCACCGGCGAACGGCCCGGCCGACCAGCATCCCGCCCCGGACGCCGGCCCCCTTCCCGAGCCGCTCCCCAAACTGCCTCCCCAACCACGGTTCAGCCCGGAAGAGCTGTCCGCGATGCTGGGGGAGAGCAACAGCCCCACTGCCGAGCAGTCCCTGATCATTTCCTCGCCGCTCACGCCGAGGCTCGTGATCGCCGGCGCGGGTTCGGGAAAGACTGCCACCATGGCGGACCGGGTGGTATGGCTTGTCGCCAACGGCTGGGTCCGGCCGGAGGAAGTCCTCGGCGTCACCTTCACCCGCAAGGCCGCCGGTGAACTCGCCTCGCGGATCCGGGCCAAGCTTGCCTCGCTGCAGCGCATCGCCGCGGCGGACACCGGCAACACCGTCTTCCCCGCAGGGTTGCTGAGCACGGACGCGCTCGAACCCAAAGTCTCCACCTACCACTCCTATGCGAGCGGCATCGTGTCCGACTATGGCCTCCGCCTCGGCGTCGAACGCGACGTCGTGTTGCTCGGCGGCGCCCAGTCGTTCCAGCTCGCCAGCGAGGTCGTGGAAGCCTTCGACGGCGACTACGAACACTTCCGGTCCGCCAAATCGACCCTCGTCAAGGCCGTGATCCAGCTGGCAGGAGAATGCGCGGAGCACCTGCAGGACCCGGCCCAGGTCCGTGCCTGGCTGCTGGAGCGGATCGCCGAGTTTGACTCCCTACCGTACGTCGCGGACGCCAAGAAGAACCCCGCCCAGGCCGCAGGCGAGCTCGGCGCGATGCTGCGCACCCGGGCCAGCGTCGCGGACATGGTGGGCCGTTACTCCGTGGCGAAGCGCGCCCGCGGTGCCCTGGACTTTGGCGACCTCGTGGCCCTGGCGGCGCGGGTGGCCAACGAGATTCCGGTCGCCGCCCAAACGGAACGCCAGCGCTACAAGGTGGTGCTGCTTGACGAGTTCCAGGACACGTCCCACGCCCAGCTGGTGCTCTTCTCCAGACTCTTCGGCGACGGCCATGCCGTCACCGCGGTGGGCGACCCGAACCAGTCCATCTACGGATTCCGCGGAGCGTCCGCCGGACAGCTCTTCCACTTCGTCCGCGAATTCCCCGTCCGCGTCGGCGGCGACGATACCGACACAGGCCAGGGCGACGGCGATGAACAGGGAAGCGGCCAGGCCGCGGCGGCAGGACGCTATGCGGTGGCGCCGACCTCGTACCTGACCACCGCGTGGCGCAACGGGCGCAACATCCTGGCCACGGCAAACCTCATTTCGGCGCCGCTGAGCAAGGCCGCGGCGACCCTCGGCGCCGCAGGGGCGAGGGACAATGCCGATGCCGTCGAGGTCCCGCCCCTGCAGCCCAGCCCGGTCGCGGTCCAGGGCAGGGTGGTGATGGGCCGGTTCACCACGGACGAGGCTGAGGCCGCGGCGATCGCCGGTGACGTGCTGAAATTCCGTGTGACGGACTTCGACGCCCGGCCGGCAGCCGATCCTGTGCCGCCTGCCATGGCCGTCCTTTGCCGTCGCCGCGCGCAGATGGAATGCATTCGCCGGGAGTTCGAACTCCGTGGCATTCCCTATGAAATCGTCGGGCTCGGCGGGCTGCTGGACACCCCCGAAATCATCGATCTTGTCGCCACGCTCCGGGTCCTGGCCGACCCCGGCCGCTCGGACTCCCTCATGCGCCTGCTGGCTGGCGCGCGGTGGCGGATCGGCCCGGCGGACCTGATGGCCCTGCGGGACTGGTCCAGTTACCTCGCCCGCCGCCGGGGCCGTCCCGGCAGCAACGACGACGACGACGCGGAGGACACAGTTGATGACGCCGTGGTTGAGGGCGACATCACGGACGCCGCCAGCCTGGTCGAGGCCCTGGACTGGCTGCCCCGCGACGGCTGGACTTCGGCGCACGGCCGCAGGCTGAGCCCCGAGGCCCGGGACCGCCTGCAGCGGCTTTCGGAGGAGCTGCGGCAGCTGCGCAGCTACATGGGGGATGACCTCACCACCTTGCTGGGCGAGGTCGAACGGGCCATGCTCCTGGACATCGAAGTTGCGGCGCGGCCCGGGATCAGCATCCACCAGGCGCGCCGCAACCTGGACGCTTTCCAGGACGCTGCCGCCGGGTTCCTGCACACCTCCCAGCGGGTCGACGTCCTGGCGTTCCACGCGTGGCTGGAAGCCGCCGCGGCCGAGGAGAACGGCCTGGACGCCGCCGCGCCCGAGGTGAACCACGAGGCCGTCCAGCTCCTGACGGTGCATGCCTCCAAAGGCCTGGAATGGGATGTCGTGTTCGTTCCGGGACTCAACTCCGGGGCGTTCCCCAGCAGCAGGGACTCGCGGTGGAGCAGTGGCAGCGCGGCCCTGCCGTGGCCGTTGCGCGGTGATCGCGCCGACCTGCCCCAGTGGGACCTGGACCAGCCGGACCAGAAGGGCTGGCTCGACGCCGAGAAGGAGTTCAAGTCCGCCGTCCAGACGCACGGTGAAGCCGAGGAACGGCGTCTGGCCTACGTGGCGTACACGCGAGCCAAACACGTGCTGTGGATTTCAAGTGCCGCCTGGGTGGGATCCCGGGCCGGTTTGGCCGAGATGTCGCCCTTCCTCGCCGAGCTCGAGGGCCTCACCGCGGACGGCGGAGCCGAAATCCACCCGCTGTCCGTCAGCGAGGACGCGCTGCCGGCGGAAAGCCCCCTGACTTGCGAACTCGAAGTCGCCGCGTGGCCCTATGATCCCCTCGAAGGCCCGCAGGACCCCCGGACGGGGAAGCGGCTTCGGCTTGTTCCGGGACGGCGGGCCGCCATGGAATCCGCCGCGGCCCGTGTCCTGCAGGCGATGGACGCAGACCCGGACAGCCACATGGACCCCACGCCGGACGGCCACCCGGCTGCGGCCCTGCCGCATCCGAGTGTCGACGACGTCCGGCGTCCCGTCCTGCGCGGCCCCGCAGCCGGGTGGGCAAAGGAGGCAGCCACGCTGCTGGAACGCCGGTCCCGGCGTTCGGTGGTCCAGGACGTGCATCTGCCCGGCCATATCTCGGCGTCCACCCTCGTGGACCTGGAAGATGACGCAGGCTCCGTCGTGGCCCGCCTGCGGAGGCCGGTCCCGCGCGAACCGGGGATGTCCGCCCGCAAGGGCACGGCCTTCCACGCCTGGGTGGAGGAATACTTCGGCGCCGCCGGCATGCTGGACCTTGGCGAGGCTGCCGGCGCTGACGACCACATCGATGAGGCCTATGGCCTGGATTCCATGGTGGAGACGTTCCGCCAGTCCGAATGGGCGCACCGCGCCCCCGCCCATGTTGAAGTCCCGGTCGAGACCCGGATTGGCGACGTCGTGGTCCGGGGCAGGATCGACGCCGTGTTCCGCGACGCCGACGGCGGCTGGGACCTCGTGGACTGGAAAACCGGGCGCCGCCCCTCGGCGGCGCAGCTGAAGGTGAAGGCTGTCCAGCTCGCCGTGTACCGCCTGGCCTGGGCCCGGCTCAAGGGGGTCCCGTTGGAGGACGTGCGGGCCGCGTTCTACTACGTGGCCGACAACCAGGTGGTCCGTCCTCATGACCTCGGATCAGCAGAAAAGCTGGAGGAAATCGTGGCCGCGGCGCTGGGGAGGCCGGCGGCGGCGACGGGCTCCTAGCGGGTCGAGGTGTCGACCACCGTGATGGCGGCGGTCGAGGTGTCCTCGCCCGAATCGGGCGCAGTTGCGGAACCAGGCCGCACCACCGCGATCGACTGCGTCGAGGTGTCGTCGACGGCGGGAGCCGCAACCTCGGGGTCAGAGTCCTGGGCCGCGGCCTGCGGGGCGTCCTCCGCCGGGTCAGCGGAGTTGGATTCGGAGTTGTCAGCGGCAACCATCGCTGCGTCAGGCCTAGTCTCTTCAGCCTCCGTCGCTTCAGATTCCGTCGCGTCAGCCTCCGCCTCGCGGGGGATGGGCGTGACGTGCACAGCGGGCGTGGCACTGATCTCCGCAGGGGCAGCGGCAGGGGCAGCGGCTGCCGGTACGGCATCGGGGACCGGCTCCATGGGCAGCAGCGTGACCTTACCGACGGCGGGCGGTGTCCCCCCGGCCGGAGCGGCTGTGGGGGCTGAGGCTGCAGGGGCCGCCGGAGCCACCGTCGGCGCTTCGTCACCGTCACCGGACTGGCCTGCCCCGGGTTCGTGGGCCGCGACCGGCTGCGGGAGCGGCTCAACGCTGATGGGCTGGCCGCCGTGTTCGGCCACGTCGTCGGCCAATGCGGCGAGCATGGACTCTGCCTCGTCGATCATGTCCTCGTTGCCGGCGGCCAGGCCCTTGACCAGGTACTGCGCCAGGGCGAATTCGGCGGACAGTGCCGCCCGCCGCAGCAGGTGGGCATCGGGCACGTCGCGCCGGCTGGAGGTGTAGTGATCCAGGACCGCGTTGACAAAGTCCTGCTCGTTGGACGCGACCAGCCAGGCCATGTCATCCGCCGGGTCGCCGATCCGCAGGTCGGTCCAGCCCGTCACTGCGGTCACGCGGTCGCCGTCGACCAGCAGGTTGTCCTCGTGGAGGTCGCCGTGGACAACGCAGGGATTGAAGCGCCAGAGCGAGACGTCTTCCATGGCGTGTTCCCAGCGCCGCAACAGCAGCGGCGGGATTTTTCCGGTCGTGGCGGCCTGGTCGAGTTCATTGAGGCGCCGTTGGCGGAATTCGTTGGGCGTGTAACTGGGCAGGTCGGCATTGCTCACAAGCGACCGCGGCAGGTCATGGATCGCGGCCAGCGCCGCCCCGATTTCACGGGCCACGCCGGGCGATCCGCTGCTGAGCTCGTCCAGGGAGCGCGTGGCGCCGGCCAGATGGGAGTAGACAAAGGTGCTGAGCTGGCCCTGCCGGACTGTTCCCGCCACCGTGGGCATGAGGAATGGCAGCTCGGCGCGGATGCCGGGAGCGAAGGCCCGCAGGACCAGGAATTCGGTTTCCAGCCGGGCACTGGCTTCGGCGTGCCGGGGGGAGCGGACGCGCCAACGCTTGCCCTCGGAGTCCAGCAGGAGGGCAGCGTCGAAGTCCGCCGGATCGTCGGGCGCAGAGCTGACGGCGGTCGGGGTCAGGCCGGGTACCGCCGCCGTTGCCACGGCTGCCAGTTCGATAGGTTTCCTTCTCACCCTTCCACGGTAGATTGAGCGGCGCTTAAGACGGCGATGCACTCCGGCGAGTCTTGAGATCTGCGTCAAATGAGGGGCAAATGTCGGATAAATCAGCGGCAAAGGGCCCCTTCCGCGCCGGCCTTCCAGCGCGCGGCCGCGTGGGCGGCAAATGTCAATTGTCTGCCCGAGTCAGTACGGTGGGTACATGAGTCTTGCGGAGTCACCGGCACCTTCTGAAGGATCGTCACAAGCGTCAGGGCAAACCCCCTCCGAATCACCGGCACCCGAAGCGGCGTCGCCCGTGCAGCTCCTGCCGGCAAACCACCTGATGGAGACGGTCCTGCCGGTGCTCCCGGCGCTGATCGACCGCGGATCCGCCGCCCGGCAGAAGCCCGGAATGCTGGAGGAGCTGGTCGGCGCGGGCTCGGCGCAGGCCGTGGTGCTCTCCGGACGGCAGGCGCTGGTCAGCGGCAACAGCCTGGTACTCCTGAATGCGGCCGAGCTCTCCGGGCACCTGGCGAACACCCCGTACGCCCCGGAACACGTGATCTACCTGGGATCGGCCCTGCCCGGTTCGGACCTCGACGCGGGCACCGAGCTCGTCCTCTTCGTCCTCCCGGCCCAGTTCGAAGTCCGGGCCGAGGAGTTCGAGGCCCACGTGGCGGGCATCCCCGGCGATGCCCAGTGGGCGGGGTTCCGCGAGGTCGCCGCACGCTTGGACGCCACGGACACGGCACTGTTCATCGAAGCCAGTGCCATCGCCAACTGGCACGCCACCCACACCCACTGCCCGCGCTGCGGGACGCCCACGCAGCCGGAAGCCGGCGGCTGGGTCCGGCGCTGCCCGGCGGACAACTCCGAGCACTTTCCCCGGACGGATCCGGCCATCATCGTGACCGTGGTGGGTGCCGACGGGAGGCTGCTCCTCGGCGGGGGCGGCCCTCTTGACGCCAAGAACTATTCGACCCTCGCCGGCTTCGTCGAACCGGGGGAGTCGCTTGAACAGGCGGTCAAGCGCGAGATCGCCGAGGAAGTGGGCGTCCGGGTGACAGCCTCCCAGTACCTCGGATCGCAGTCCTGGCCCTTCCCCGCGTCCCTGATGCTCGGATTCACGGCCACCACGGAGGACACCGAAGCCCGGCCCGACGGCGTTGAGGTCACCAGGGCGCGCTGGTTCAGCCGGAGCGAACTGCAGGCCGCCATCCTCAGCGGCGAGATCGTCATTTCCAGCCGGCTCTCCATCGCCCGGTCCCTCATTGAACACTGGTACGGCGGCATCATAGCGGACGCCGCGGACAGCGCCTGACATTGTCTTTCAGGCTGACACTGCCTGCCTCCCCAACCGCAGGACACCGACTACCGACTGAGCAGCAAAAGTGACCCCAGAAAAAGTGACCCCAGAGAAACTGAACTTCAGCACTGTTCCCGGCTTGGAGACATCCGACACCGCCGCATCCGGCGCCCCCGGCGGCACGTCCGACGTCGCCCTCGAACCGGACTCCCGCTCGCTGGAGGAACGGATCCTCGGCGGCCTCGACGCCGAGCAGCGCGAGGTCGCCAGCGCCCTGCAGGGACCCATGTGCGTGCTGGCCGGTGCCGGCACCGGCAAGACCCGCGCCATCACGCACCGGATCGCCTACGGCGTCCACTCCGGGGTGTACAGCCCGCAGCGGCTCCTGGCAGTCACCTTCACGGCCCGGGCGGCCGCCGAGATGCGCAGCCGGCTCCGTGACCTCGGGGTCGGCAATGTCCAGGCCCGGACCTTTCACGCCGCGGCGCTGCGCCAGCTGCAGTTCTTCTGGCCGCAGGCCGTCGGAGGTGCCCTGCCCAACCTGCTGGACCACAAGGCACAGATGATCGCCGAGGCCGCGAGGCGGCTCCGGCTCAGCACCGACCGCGCCTCCATCCGCGACCTCGCCTCCGAAATCGAGTGGGCCAAGGTGTCCATGCTGACCCCGGCGAACTACCTGGAAAACGCCCAGGGCCGCGGCAACCCGGGCGGCTTCGACCTGACGGCCGTGGCCCGGGTCTTCCAGTCCTACGAGGACGTCAAGACCGACCGCAACGTCATCGACTTCGAGGACGTGCTGCTGATCACCGTGGGTATCCTGCAGGAGGATCCCAAGGTGGCGGCGACTGTCCGGGAGCAGTACCGGCACTTCGTGGTGGACGAGTACCAGGACGTCTCGCCGCTGCAGCAGCGGCTCCTGGAGCTGTGGCTGGGCGGACGCGACGAGCTCTGTGTCGTGGGCGACGCCAGCCAGACCATCTACTCCTTCACCGGCGCCTCCCCGAAGCACCTGCTCGGCTTCAAGGGGATGTATCCCGAGGCCCACGTCGTCAAGCTGATCCGGGACTACCGCTCCACGCCCCAGGTTGTCAGGCTCGCCAACGACCTCCTCGCGGGCCGGCGCAGCGGAGGCCCGGCGGCGGACGCCGCCTGGGCCACGCCGCTGCAGCTCGTGGCGCAACGGCCGGCGGGCCCGGTGCCCCGGTTCACCGAATGTTCGGACGACGAGGCGGAGGCCGCCACGGTGGCCGCCCGGATCCGCGAACTCCTCGACGCCGGAACCCCGGCCAGCCAGGTCGCCGTGCTTTTCCGCACCAACGGGCAGTCCGAAGCCTACGAACAGGCGCTGGCCTCGGCCGGGATCGGGTACCAGCTGCGCGGCGGTGAGCGGTTCTTCGCCCGCAAGGAGGTCCGGGACGCCATCCTGCAGCTTCGGGCCGCCACCCGGGCGGTCGCCGAAACCGCCTCGCCCGAGCCGCTCGGGCAGCTTGTCCGCGACATTGTCGCTTCCCTCGGCTACACCGACGCGGCGCCGCACAGTGGCGGTGCGCTCCGGGAGCGCTGGGAATCGCTGGCCGCCCTCGTGGCGCTGGCCGACGAACTGGTCATCAGCAGGGGCCCGCAGTTCTCACTCTCGGACTTCGTCAACGAGCTCCAGGAGCGGTCGCTGGCACAGCATGCACCGACCGTTCAGGGAGTCACCCTCGCATCGCTGCACGCCGCCAAGGGACTGGAATGGGACGCAGTCTTCCTCGTGGGGCTCAGCGAAGGGCTCATGCCCATCTCGTTCGCGGACAGCCCGGAGGCGGTGGACGAGGAACGCCGGCTCCTGTATGTGGGCATCACCCGTGCCCGCGAACACCTGTCCCTGTCCTGGTCCACCGCCCGGACGCCGGGCGGCCGGGCCAACCGCAAGCCCTCCCGCTTCCTGGACGGACTGCGGCCCGACTCGGTGGCCAGCTCCCAGCTCCGGGGCAAGGGGGCGGCGCCGCGCCGGAAGGCGGCCGTTCCGGCGTCATGCCGGGTCTGCGGCAGCATGCTCTCCAGCGGTGCGGAGCGCAAGGTGGGGCGCTGCAACCAGTGCCCGCCCACCTACGAGGAACAGACGTTTGACGCCCTGCGGCAGTGGCGGAAAGAGGTGGCCCTCGAGGCGGACGTCCCGGCTTTTGTCGTGTTCACCGATGCCACGCTGACCGCCATCGCCGAGGCGCGGCCCGACTCGCTGGAACAGCTGGCCAAACTCGCCGGCGTGGGTCCGTCCAAGCTGGAGAAGTATGGCGAGGCCGTCCTGGCGGTCCTGGCCGAGAGTACGGTGCAGTGATGTCCGGTGCAAAAACGTCCGGCCAATCCGGGTCGTCGGGCTCCGGCGCCGTTCCGGCGGCCACGCCGCTGACCACCGCCGACGGCGCCCCGGTGGTGGTCCGCCGGTCCGCCCGCCGACGCCGGACCGTTGCCGCGTTCTGGGAAGACGGCACCGCCGTGGTCGCCATCCCCGCGTCCTTCAGCAGGGCCCAGGAACGGGAATGGGTGCACCGCATGCTCGAAAAGCTGCGGCTCCAAGGGGCCCGGGGCGCGCGCGGCACCGGCCGGCGGCGGCCCCGCAGTGACGCCGACCTTGCCGCCCACGCCGCCGAACTGTCAACGAAGTACTTCGGCGGCAGGGCAGTGCCCTCCTCGGTCCGCTGGGTCACGAACCAGAATTCGCGGTGGGGCTCGGCGACACCGTCCGAAGGAACCATCCGGCTCTCGGCGAAGCTGCAGCCCATGCCGCAGTGGGTCATCGACTACGTATTGCTCCACGAGCTCGCCCACCTCCTGGTGGCGGGCCACGACGCCGCATTCTGGCGGCTGCTGGAGGCGTACCCTGAGACGGAGCGTGCCAAGGCCTTCCTGGACGGGGTCTCGTTTGCGACGTCGCGCGGCTTGGCTCCCGCTGACGCTGCCGGCGGCGGATACGACGAAGCCCCGGACGGAACCGAAGTCCCGGCCGGGGCCCCCTAGCGCTCGAACCGCCTCAGGCACTAGGCCTTGGGCTTGCCGCCCTCTTCCGGTCCGCTGTCGTTCCGTCCGCTGTCGTCCGGTTCGCCGTCCTCTGGTCCGCTGTCCTCTGTTTCGCCGTCGGGGCGGTCCTCGTCGCTGGCCGCCTCGTCGTCGTTGGCTGCCGGTTCCTGGCCGGTGCCGGCGGGCTCGGTGCCGGCGGGCTCGTCGAATCCTCCGTTAAGGAGCTTCTGCAGGGCGTCATCCACTTCGCTGTCGCTGGCCTCGGCAAGTTTCCGGCGTTCGCTGAAGCCCTGCGGATCGTCCAGGTCCTCGGCTGTGGGCAGCAGGTCAGGGTGCTGCCAGACGGCGTCGCGGCCCTCTACGCCGCGCTCGTTCTTGAGCGAGGCCCACAGCGTGGCCGCTTCCCGGAGCCGGCGCGGCCGCAGTTCGAGCCCCACCAGTGAGGAAAACGCGTGCTCCGCGGGGCCCCCGGTAGCCCGGCGCCGCCGGACCGTTTCGCGCAAGGCAGCGGCGTTAGGCAGCAGCTTTTCCGTCGCGCCCCAGCTCAGTTCGTCCACCCAGCCTTCCACCAGCGCGAGGGCCGTCTCGAGCTTTTCGAGGGCCTGCTCCTGGGCGGGCGTGCGCTGCGGCATGAAGACACCCTGCGAGAGCGCTTCCTGGATGCCCTCGGGGTTGCTGGGATCGATCTCCCGGGCGAGTTCTTCGATCTTGGACGTGTCGATGTGGATACCGCGGGCGTAGGCCTCGATCGCGCCCAGCAGGTGTCCGCGCAGCCAGGGGACCTGGACGAACAGGCGGGCGTGCGCCGCTTCACGCACGGCGAGGAAGAGCCGGATGTCGTTCTCCGGCAGGCTGAGACCCTCACCGAACTTCGCCACGTTGGCCGGCAGGAGGGCCATCTCGAGGTCTGCCAGGGGCACACCGATATCGGTGGAGCTGACCACTTCGGCCGAGAGCGCGCCGATCGCCTGGCCAAGCTGCATGCCGAAGATCGCGCCGCCCATGTTCTGGATCATGGAGGAGGGGCCGCCCATCATGGACTTCATTTCCTCGGGCATCTGCTCGGTCATGGCGGCGGAGAGCGCATTGGCAATGCTGTTGGCCACGGGCTCGGTCAGCCGCTTCCATGTTCCGAGGGTTTCCTCGACCCACTCGGCCCGGGACCACGCCCGGCCGATCAGGCCGGTGGCGGGAAGCCCGGTGACCTGGTCGAGCCAGAGTTCGGCCAGGCGGAGGGCCTCATCGACCTCCCTCGACTGCTGGGCGGTGACCGAGGGATCGGATCCGCTGGCGGCCACCCGCCGGGCGTTCTCGTGCGCCAGCTGCCAATTGACGGGCCCTTCGGAGGGGGCGCTCATCATCGCCTGGACCTGGGAGAACATCTGGGCCAGGAGGTTGGGATCGTCCGGGAGGCCGGCGGCCTTGGCTAGTTCGGCGGGGTCGATGTTGCCCATGCCCTGGCCGCCCATCAGGTTCTTGAGCATTTCGGCCAGGGGATCCTTGGGTTCCTCGTCGCCATTGGACGGATTGAGTGGGTTGGAGGTCATGATCCCGCCGATCGTCGGTGTGGCTGCTTCTCAACTTTCACGGTACCCCCCGGCGAGAGCGGCTGTCTGCCGAAACCGCGCCACGTTCGCTGTAGGCAAAGAGCGGTCCGGGGTGCTAAGCGCGTAGGCTTGGAAGTTGGAATATTTGCACGCGGCAGCCTCGCGGTAGGCTGTGGCCTTGGTGCGTGGTCGCGGTGTCCTGTCAGGCTTGTCAGGGCCGCCCCCTCGTGCCGGCACGGAGAGGTCGTTCAATGACAGTCACCCAAGGTGAACAGCCCGCCAGCGACCCCGCGGCCGGCCCCGTCCGGGGCAGGAGGGCGCGGCTGGCTGGCATTCGTGCGCCCCGCAAACGCAACAACCGGTCCTCGGCCATGCTGGTCTCGGGGCTGCTAACCGTGGCCCTTGGCATCACTGCGGTAAGCCTGCCGGTGCCGTACGTGGTCGAATCTCCCGGGCCCACCTTCAACACCATCGGTCAGGACAACGGCAAACCGGTCATCAGCGTTACCGGCCATGAGACGTTTCCCGCCAAAGGCAGCCTGGACCTCACCACCGTCTATGTCGACGGCGGCCCGAACGGTCCGGTGACCGTCTTCGAGGCGTTTTCGGCATGGCTGAACGGCACGAAGGCCGTCTACCCCCAGGAGCTCCTGTTCCCGACCGGCGTCACCAAGGAACAGTCCCAGCAGGAGAGCGCCACCGCGATGACGACCTCCCAGGAGAACGCGATCGCCTCGGCAATGAAGGAACTGAATATTCCGTTCGGGCAGAAACTGCAGGTCGCGGGCCTCCCGGACGACTCCGCCTCGAAGGGCCTGCTGCAGGACGGAGACGTTCTAGTCTCCATCAACGGCAAACCCATCACGGCGCTGGCCGTCGTCCAGGCCGAACTGGCCGCCGGGAACGGAAAGCCCGTCAAGGTCGTCGCGGAACGCGCCGGCGCGCAGGTGCCCGTCACTATCACCCCGGCCAAAAACAGCGCGGGCCGCTATATCCTCGGCGTCCTGCTGCAGTACAAGTTCACCTTCCCCTTTGATGTCACGATTTCCCTCGACAAAGTCGGCGGCCCCAGCGCTGGCATGATGTTCGCGCTCGGCATCATCGACACCGTCACCCCCGGTGACCTGACCGGGGGCAAGCACATCGCGGGAACCGGAACCATCACCCCGGACGGTGCCGTGGGTCCCATCGGCGGGATCGCCCAGAAAATGCACGGGGCGCGGTCCGGCGGCGCCACCATGTTCCTGGCCCCAGCGGCCAACTGCGACGACGTCGTGGGCCACATTCCCGACGGCCTGCAGGTGGTCAGGGTCGAGAACCTCACCGAGGCCCGCAAAGCGGTGGAACTGGCCGCGTCAGGCGGCGACACATCGGGCCTCCCGGTCTGCACCAGCAACTAGACTGGCCGCGGAACTAAGCACCGGCCCCAGTCGTGGCACTTATGACGGTCGCCGCCGTCCCGCCGGGACCCTGCTGCAGGGCCCTGACGGAACGGCAGCGGCGGCCGCTAGAATGCATCAACCCGGCACGGCCGGCACTTAGTCGCAGGACTGAGTTACAGCAGCGACTAATAACTAAAAACCAGCAGTAGACGACCAGCTATGAGGTACCGAGTTTGTCCCGTCCCGCCAGCACTGTCCCGCCCGGAAGACCCCCGACACGACGCGGCGCCCTGACGCCGACGCTGATCATCGTGGCCTTGATAGTGGTCGGGTTCATCTTCTTCGCCAACGTTTGGACGGATGTCCTCTGGTATCAGCAGCTGGGCTTCTTCGAAGTGTTCATGACCGAGAACCTGGCCAGGATCGGGATCTTCCTGGCAGGGTTCGCCGTCATGTTTACCGCCGTCTTCTTCGCCATCCGCGTGGCGTACCATGCGCGGCCGGTGTACGCGCCCGATTCGGAAATCCGGGACAACCTGAACCGCTATCAGGCCCAGCTCGAACCGGTCCGCCGCGTGGTGATGGTTGGACTTCCCATCCTCTTTGGCCTGTTCGCCGGCAGCGCCGCCGCAAGCCAGTGGCAAAAAGTCCTGCTGTTCCTGAACCAGGAGCCCTTTGGCCAGAACGATCCCCAGTTCGGCCTGGACATCAGCTTCTACCTCATGACCCTTCCGTTCCTCGGTTTCGTCACCGGGTTCCTCATCAGCGTCACGGTGGTCGCGGGCCTTGCCGGCATCCTCACCCACTACCTTTACGGCAGCATCCGGATCATGGAACGCGGGATCTTCACCAGCCGCGCCGCCCAGATCCACCTGGCTGTCACGGGCACAGCCTTCCTGCTGCTGATGGGCGTCAACTTCTGGCTGGACCGCTATTCCACAGTGCAGAACAACAGCGGGCGTTGGGCGGGCGCGCTGTACACGGACGTTAACGCCGTCATTCCGACCAAGGCCATCCTGGCAGTGGCCGCTGCGATCGTCGCCGTGCTGTTCATCGTCGCCGCGGTGATCGGCAAGTGGCGCCTTCCCGTGATCGGCACCGCCATGCTCATCATCACGGCCATCCTGGCCGGCGGCGTCTACCCGTGGGTCATCCAGCAATTCCAGGTCCGGCCTTCGGAGCAGACGCTGGAAAACCAATACATCCAGCGGAACATCGCCATGACCCGAGCCGCCTACGGCCTGGATAAGGTCCAGGAAAAGCGGTACAACGCCACCACTGCCGCCACCACCGGCGCGCTGGCCCCCGATGCGCAAACCACCGCCAACATCCGTCTGCTGGATCCGAACCTGATCTCGGATGCCTTCTCCCAGCTGGAGCAGTACCGGCCCTATTACCAGTTCCCCAGCGCCCTGAATGTGGACCGCTACGAGATCGACGGCAAGATCCAGGACACGGTCATCGCCGTCCGTGAACTCAACCCGGACGGGCTGGCCACCAACCAGCAGTCCTGGCTGAACCGCCACGTCGTCTACACCCACGGCTATGGCGTCGTTGCGGCCAAGGGCAACAAGTTCACCGTGGACGGTAAACCGGACTTCCTGCAGTCCGGCATCCCGTCCAACGGCGCACTCGGCAACGATTCGACGTACCAGCCCCGTATTTACTTCGGCCAGGACTCACCCGACTACTCGATCGTGGGCGCCCCGGCCGGCGCCGCGCACCGCGAGCAGGACCGGCCCGCGGGCAAGGAAGGCGACGCCGAAACCCAGTACACCTTCACCGGCAACGGTGGCCCGAACGTCGGCAGCTTCTTCAACAAGATCCTCTACGCGATCAAGTTCCAGTCCTCGGACCTGCTGCTTTCGGACGGCGTGAACGCAGAATCCCAGATCCTCTACGACCGCAACCCGCGGGACCGCGTCGAGAAGGTAGCGCCCTACCTGACCGTGGACGGCAACCCCTACCCCGCCGTCGTCGACGGCCGGGTGAAGTGGATCGTGGACGGATACACCACGAGCCCGTACTTCCCGTACTCGCAGCAGGAGCAGCTCTCCGCCGCCACGGCCGACTCCCAGACCGCCGCGAACCGGACGGTAGCCCTGCCGAACAGCACGGTGAACTACATCCGCAACTCGGTCAAGGCCACAGTGGATGCCTACGACGGCTCCGTGACCCTGTACGCCTGGGATGACCAGGACCCGGTGCTGAAGGCGTGGGAGAAGATCTTCCCGACGTCGGTGAAGCCGTATTCGGAGATGTCCGGTCAGCTCATGAGCCACGTGCGGTACCCCGAGGACCTGTTCAAGGTCCAGCGCGAGCTCCTGGGCCGCTACCACGTGACCAATCCGGACAGCTTCTACACCAACATTGATGCCTGGTCCGTTCCGAACGACCCGACCGTCAAGGACGAGGTCAAGCAGCCGCCGTACTACATGTCACTGAAGATGCCCGACCAGGACAAGCCCGCGTTCCAGCTGACCTCCTCGTTCATCCCGCAGGTGGTCAACGGCAACGCCCGCAACGTGCTCTACGGCTTCCTGGCCGCGGACTCCGACGCAGGCAACCAGAAGGGCGTCAAGGCGGACAGCTACGGCCAGCTCAGGCTCCTGCAAATCCCGCCGGAAACCCAGGTCCCCGGCCCCGGCCAGGCGCAGAACAAGTTCAACTCCGACCCCACCGTTTCGCAGGCCCTGAACCTGCTGCGCCAGGGTGCCTCCGCGGTGCTCAACGGCAACCTCCTGACGTTGCCGGTAGGCGGCGGCATGGCGTACGTCCAGCCCGTCTATCTGCGCTCTACGGGTGAAACCTCCTACCCGACGCTGCAGCGCGTCCTGGTGGCGTTCGGCGACAAGATCGGGTTCGCACCCACGCTGGATGAGGCACTGAACCAGCTGTTCGGTGGAAACTCAGGTGCCGCGGCAGGGGACTCGGCCAACAAGGGGCAGACCCCGGCCACGCCCACCACGCCCGGGGGCACGCCGGCAGCGCCTGGCACCACCGACGCGAAGGCGGAGCTGAAGGCCGCCCTGGACGACGCCAGCGCCGCGATAAAGGCCGGCCAGGACGCCCTGGCGAAGGGTGACTTCGCGACCTACGGCGACCAGCAGAAGAAGCTGGCCGCGGCGCTGCAGAAGGCGCTCGAGGCCGAGGCGAAGCTGGAAACCCCTGCGCCGGCCGGTACAGCCACGCCGGCGCCGTCCGCCAGCCCGTCGGCGACGGCGGGCGGCTAGCCCCGCGCGGAGCCGGTCCCAGGCCGTACGCAGACCACAGGCCGGGTTTGCCCTCCACAGAGAGGGCAGGCCCGGCCTGTGGCGTTCGACGGCGGCTACCGCGGGCGGCGAGATGCACATCACGTCACCTCGATTTGGCCTCAAGTTCACCGGCAGGTAGAGTTGATCTTGCGACGCGGGGTGGAGCAGTTCGGTAGCTCGCTGGGCTCATAACCCAGAGGTCACAGGTTCAAATCCTGTCCCCGCAACTGGAGAAAAGGTCCGGAACACTGGAAACAGTGTTCCGGACCTTTTGCTTTAAGCGCCGTGGGCCCGCCCCGGATGCGGTCCGGGGGCACTTTTGGCACGGACGCGCCGAGGAGGCTGGACGCAGGGGCCGGAATGGTGTCCAAAGGAGCCCCGGTCGGCCGGCGGCCATCCCCGATTGCGCCCACCAGGGCTAGGAATGGGGCAGTGGTCAGGGCGGCCCGGAAACTAGGGTAGAGTTGATCAAGCGACGCGGGGTGGAGCAGTTCGGTAGCTCGCTGGGCTCATAACCCAGAGGTCACAGGTTCAAATCCTGTCCCCGCAACCAAGGAACACCAGCAGGACAAACTGGAAGATAAAGGATAAGGCCCGGATCTGATGATCCGGGCCTTTCCTGTTGCCCCCGCGGACTGCTACCTCTGCAGGTGGCCACTTCTTCCGCGCGGCGCAACCCGGTCCGGAACTCATGGGCCCGGGTTGCCGGTCGTCTGCCGGTCGTCAGCGTCGTCAGCCGTCCTTGAGCCGCTGATATGTGGCCAGGGCACGTGCCCGGGTCTCAGCAAGGTCCACGATGGGTCCAGGGTAGCCGTTGGCGGCGTCAGGGGCCTTCCAGGGCTCGTGGACCGCCTTGTCGTCCAGGCCGGCCAGCTCGGGGATGTATCCGCGGAGGTAACGGCCGGCGGCGTCGAACTTCTTGCTCTGCGTGACCGGGTTGAAGATCCGGAAATACGGCGAGGCGTCGGCACCCGAGCCCGCCACCCACTGCCAGTTGGCCGGATTGCTCGCGGCGTCGGCGTCCACCAAGGTGTCCCAGAACCAGGCCTCGCCCAGCCGCCAGTCCGCCAGCAGGTTCTTCACCAGGAAGGACGCGGCCGCCATGCGCACGCGGTTGTGCATCCAGCCGGTCTGCCAGAGCTGGCGCATGCCGGCGTCAACCAGTGGATATCCCGTGTGGCCCTGCTGCCAGGCTTCCATCTCGTCTCCCGACGGCGGCTGCCACTGAAAGCCGTCGAATTCCGGCCGGTAGTTCCGCGTCGCCAGGTCAGGATTCTCGTACAGCAGCTGCCAGCAGAACTCCCGCCAGCCAAGCTCGGAGCGGAAGACGCCGACGTCGGCCGGTGCGCCCGGCGGAAAACTGTCCCGCAGCGTGTGCCAGATCCGGAAGGGGCTGATTTCGCCAAAGCGCAGATGCGGGGAGAGCCGGGACGTGCCTTCGACCCCGGGAATGTCACGGCCGGTGCCATATTCCGCTGCCGGCCCCTCCACGAAATCCATCAGGCGGCCGTGGGCGCCGGCTTCTCCGGGTGTCCAGGTGCCAGCCAGCCCCGTGCTCCAGTCGGGGTCGCGGGGGAGCAGGCCCCAGTGCTCGAGCGTGTCACCGGCCGGTGGTCCGCCGGCACCGCTGGCTGCCGGAGCAGGCAGCCGGTCCGGGGCGGCCAGCGGTTGCCGGGGCTCGGCGCCGGCCAGGCAGGCCTTCCAGAACGGCGTGAAGACTTTGTAGGGCCCCCCGCTGCCGGTCCGGACGGTCCATGGCTCAAACATGAGGTTGGCTTGGAAGCTGGTGGCCCTGATGCCCTCCTCAGCGGCCCAGCTCTTCAGGCCGGCGTCGATGCTGCGCTCGGGCTCGCTGTACCGGCGGTTCCACAGCAGCGTGTCGGCAGAGGTGTCCGCGGCGAGGTCTTTGATGATCCCCTCGGCCGGGCCGCGACGGAGCACCAGCCTGGACCCCAAGGCCTCCAGCGCCGCGGCGAGCCCGGCCAGGGAGTGGTGGAGCCACCACTTGACCGCCCCGCCCAGGGGCCGGACGCCGGGAGACTCCTCATCCAGGACGTAAACGACGGTCAGTGGCGTGCCCAGGGACGCGGCCTCCGACAGTGCGGGATTATCGTCCAGCCGGAGGTCGTCGCGGAGCCAGACAAGGGTCGAAGACATGAAACCACGGTACACGCGCGGCCGCGGGTACCGTGCAATGGCGGTAACGGTGCGATGGCAAGGGCCGGCCCCCGGCGGGCGAACCTGGAGTCAGGCTCACCCGTCGGAGACCGGCCCTGGGTCTAACGTGCGTGCGGGAGGCACTTCCGGCAAAGTCCGCCGGAGGGTTCAGGTCAGAGCTTGTCGAAGTCTGCCTCGTCCACCGTGGAGTCGGACGCAGCCTGGGTGGCGCCCGTGCCGATGGCTGCGGGGGAGCCGCCGGACTTCAGCGCCGCCAGCCGGGCTTCGATCTCGGTCTGCTCGCCCAGGTCCTCCAGTGAATTGAACTGGGCGTCCAGGCTCGAGGCGGCGAGCTCCTGCTGGCCGCGGACCTTGGCTTCCTCGCGGCGGATCTTCTCTTCAAAGCGGCCCACCTCGGACGTGGGGTCCATGATGTTGATGCTCTTGAGGGCGTCGTGGACCTGGCTCTGTGCCTCGACGGTCTTGGACCGGGCCACCAGCTCATTGCGCTTGCTGGTCAGTTCGTTGAGCTTGCCCTTCATCTGGTCCAGGCCCTGCTTGAGCTTGTCCACCACCTCGGACTGGGAGGCGATGTTCGGCTCGGCGGCCTTGGCCTCGTTCTCGGAGGCGATCTGGCGCTGCAGCGCAACTTTGGCCAGGTTGTTGAACTTCTCGGCGTCACCGGCGTCGCCCTTGGCGCGGTATTCATCGGCTTTGCGCGACGCGGCGAGGGCCTTGTTGCCCCAGTCGTGGGCGTTGCGGACGTCCTCGTTGTAGTCGTCCTGGAGCATGCGCAGGTTGCCAATGGTCTGGGCCACGGCGGACTCGGCCTCCGCGATGTTGTTCGTGTAGTCACGGACCATCTGATCCAGCATTTTCTGCGGATCCTCGGCCTGGTCCAGCAAAGAGTTGATGTTGGCCTTTGCCAGCTGGGCCATTCGGCCGAAAATGGACTGCTTAACCATGGTGTTACCTTTCGTCCTGCTCCGATATTTCACTGAATCCAGTGATCAGATGATGTGTGTCGCTTCTAGTCGCTGTCCGCCGGTTGTGGCCGGCGCGTGGTCTGTGGTGAATCGCATTCCTGTTTCCCGTTGCTGTTTCAGGTCCGGGGGCGGCAACGGGGTCAGAAACTCCCGGAGTCGCCGCCGCCAAAGTCGCCGCCGCCGCCAAAGTCGCCGCCGCCACCCCAGCCTCCGCCGGAATCGTCGCCGCCCCAGCTACCTCCGCCGCCACCCCAGCCTCCACCGCCTCCGCCGTGGAGGATTGAGTTGATGAGGATTCCGCCGAGGATCGCCCCGCCGAGCCCGCCTCCGCCGCTGCCACCGAACATCCCGCCACGGCCATAGCCCTGGTTGGTGTAGCCGCCGAACTGGTCAACATCGGACTGGGCCAGCTGCGCGGCCTGGGCCGCCAGCGCGTAGGCCTGCTGGGCGTACTGCAACGCGGTGACCGGGTCGGTGCGGGAGATGGACAGCGCATAGTCCAGGTTGCGCTGGGCTTCCGCCAGGCGTGTGCGGGCGTCGGTGCCCACGCCGCCGCGGCGGGCGGTGATGTAGTCCGACGTCGCGCTGATCTGGGCCTGGGCCGACATGATGCTTTGCTGCAGTGACGCCTGGGCGCGGCGCGCCTGTTCCTGCTGGTCGCGGATTCCGCCCAGCGACTGGTCGAGTGTCTGGTGCGCCGCTTCGACGCGTTCCAGGGTGGCGATGGGATCGATCTTGCCGCCCTGGATTTCTGCCTTCACCTGGGCCAGCGCTGCCTCCACTGCGGCCACCGGACCGGAAAGCTCCGGATGGGCGCCCGACTGGAGCATCGCTTTCGCCTGGGCCAGGTCCTGGGCAGTGTCGACGACGGCGGATTCCAGGCCGCTGCGTGCCTCATCGAGGCTGCCAGCCACCTTGGTGATGGCCCCGATCAGCACGTTGGTCTGGTGCAGGCTCTCCTCGGCCGCACGCACAGCCACCGCGGCAAGGCCGTTCTCGCCGGCGGCGAGCTTTTCCTGCGCCGCGGTTGAGGCGTTCTGCACGAATTCGAGGCGTTCCTTGGCCTGCTTGATATTGTCCGCAACCTGGACCAGGGCGCTCTCGGCGTACTTGGCGCGCAGGTCCGTCAGCGATTGTTCGGCGCTGGCGATCTTGGCCTCGGCTTCGGCGGCTCCGGCACCGACGGCGGCAAGGGCCTGCGGGGCGTTTTTCTCCAGCTCCCGGAGGGAATCGAAGTCCGCCTTTTGCTCCTGCAGCGATGCCAGGGCTGCCTCGGAGCGGCGGATGATTTCGCCAAGCCAGCTCCGTTGCTGCTCTTCGGTGTCGGGGATGTGGTCGTCCAGCTGCTGCTGCAGCTTGAACGATTCCGTCATGTGCCCCTTGGCCTCCTGCAGCGCCTTGGTGAAGTTGCCCACCGCCGAGTCACCGTATTGGGCCTGGGCGAATCCAAGTTCCTGTTCGCTGGACTTGATGGCGTCATCGGCCTCGATCAGCAGCGAATCGCTCTTGCGGCGTAGTTCAGCAACGGTCAGGCCCGCCAGTGGATCGAGCTCTGCACCCTGGGGTCCGTAGGACGCTCCGGCACCCTTGCCGGCCTTTTTCCGGCGGTTGCGGAAGTACAGGTAAGCTCCGCCACCTGCCGCGGCCACGACGCCGACTCCCACCAGGACGGCGCTGCCCGCGCCGGCGTCGGAGGGCACAGTGCCGCTGCCGCCGCCCGCCGCGTCGCCCACCGCACCAGCGGTATCAATGGCCGCCTGCGCGAAGTCGCGCTTCCCGCCGGCCAGGTTCGGGACTATGGCGTTCTGGGTGATGTTGGACGTCTTGGGGTAGATCGCACTGGTCTTGGCGGGGGAGAAGTAGTAGTGCCCGTCGTCGGACATGGTGAGGATGACGTCGGCCTTGCCCATGCCCTTGTTCGTGGCAACGGCCGTGGCCCACGCCGTGGGGTCGGCAGGGTTCTCGAAGGTCTTTGCCGTAATGACATAGAGGTTGTACTTGTGGTCCTTCAGGAGCTTCTGGATGGCGTCCTGGACCTCGGCCTTGCGGCCGCCGAGCACGTTGCCGCTGTCCACGATGTTCTGCCCGGACGGAATAGTCACCGGATCTTCGGCCAAAGCTGGAGCGGCGGGGAGCGCCAGCAATCCAGCGACGCCGAGGACGGCGAGGAAACGATTCAACTTAGACCGCATGTGCAACCCTTCAGCACTTCTGGGACCGGTTCGGTCGAACCAGCCGTCACAGAAAGCAGCAGCGCCCCCACGCAGATGTAAAGCCGCAGGTCGCTGTGGCATTTCCATTTGATTCTATGGTGCACCCAAATGGCAGTCCACCTAGGGGAATATGCCACCAGCGAAACGCGCCTAAACTGGGAAACACAGGCCTGCAGGCCGCAAGCTATCCGTTCAGGAACCTCCCAGCAAATGTCCGCTCTAGTGTCAGCCAGAGCGTCCATAGTTATAGGCAGACGAGGATGAAAGGAAGTCTCATGACTGAGAACCCAGTGCCGGGTGCGTCACCGGAGCCGACACCACAGAACCGGGAACCGGCGGCAGCGCAGGAGGGATCACCGGAGCAGACGCATGCTGTTGGTGCGTCCGAGGCGGCGCCCGGTAGCCCGGCGAGCCCGGCACCTGAGAACCCGACCCTCCGGCTGGACCGCGCCGAGGACGGCGCGCCGCGTCCGGTCTACCAGCAGCAGCCCTCCGAGCCCCAGCGCTCCGCCGCGGATACCCAGCAGTTCGGCGCACCCGCCCAGCAAAATTCAGCCCAGAATACTCAGGCCCCGATCAATCAGGCCCAGCAGACGGGCCCTTACGGCGGATCGCCCCAGCCCGGCCAGGGACACGGCCAGCCCGACCAGCCCACCCACCCGCCTTACGGCCAGGCCCAGTACGGCCAGGCCCAGTACGGACAGCCGCAGTACGGCCAGTCCCAGTACGGTCCTGCACCCTACGTTGCCCACTCCGGTGGCCAGCCGCCGCAGGGGCCGTCCTATCCTTCCGGCTCGAGCTTTGCGAACAACCCGGCGCATGCCCCCAAGCGCAAGGCAGCCTTCGGCGTGCCGACCCTCGTGGCCAGCATCGTGGCGGCCGGCCTGATCGGCGGCGGCGTAGTGGCCGGCGGCAACGCCCTGCTGGCGGACCGTTCGTCCACGGCGGCCACAAGCAGCACCACCCAGGCAGGGCCGGTGATCGTCAACAACCGCGAAGACGTCAACGCCATCACCGCCGCCGCCCTCAAGGCTTCTCCCAGTGTTGTGACCATCAAGGCAACCAGCGGCAGTGACGGCGGCACCGGCAGCGGAATCATCCTCGACGCCGAGGGCCACGTGCTCACGAACACCCACGTCGTCACCCTCGACGGCAAGGCCGCTAACGCCACCGTGGAGGTCCGGACGAGCGAGGGCAAGGTTTTCTCCGCGAAAGTCGTCGGCACTGATCCGCTCTCTGACCTCGCCGTGATCAAGATCGATAATCCCTCGGGCCTGGTCCCGGCAACGCTGGGCGACTCCGGGAAGCTCAACGTCGGGGACACCGCCGTCGCCATCGGATCGCCGCTTGGACTCACCGGCACGGTCACGGACGGCATCGTCTCGACCCTGAACCGGACCATCAGCGTGGCGTCCTCGGCCGCGCCGAAGAACGGTGCGGACAATTCCCAGGGCGGTGACCAGGGCTTCCAGTTCGCGCCTCCGGGCGGCGGCCAGACCCCCAGCACCGCTGATCAGGGATCCATTTCGATCAACGTCATCCAGACCGATGCGGCCATCAACCCAGGCAACTCCGGCGGCGCGCTGGTGAACACCAAGGGCGAAATCATCGGCGTCAACGTCGCGATCGCCTCCGCCGGCGGCGACTCGGCCACCGGCAGCAGCAGCGGCAACATCGGCGTGGGCTTCAGCATCCCGATCAACAACGCCAAGCGCGTGGCCCAGGAGATCATCAGCAACGGCAAAGCCTCGCACGGGCAGTTCGGCGTCAGCGTGAAGGCCAAGGCCGCAGGCTCGTCCTCCTCAGGGTTCTCGGTGGGCGCCGAGGTCGCGACCGTCGAGTCCGGCTCGGCCGCTGACAAGGCCGGCGTCAAGGTTGGCGACGTCGTGACGAAGTTCCAGAACCTGACCATCAGCGATCCCAACCAGTTGACCGCAGCAGTGCGCGAACAGGCGGCCGGTGCCACGGTCAAGGTCACGGTCCTGCGCGGCGGCCAGCAGAAGGATCTCGACGTTACCCTCGGCACTGCACCAGAACAGTAGAACCAGAACAGTAGAACCAGAACAGTAGAACCAGTGCAGTAGAACCAGAAAAGTAGAACCACTGCAGTAAAAAGCACGGCAGGCAGTGACAGCAAGGCCGGGCCGCACCGAATGTGAAATGGTGCGGCCCGGCCTTTTTGCGTGCCGGTCCTCTGCCGGTGGGGACTGGTGGTCCGGCTTGCCCGTCGGGGCGCTGACACAGGCGTTAACCGTGGCCGCGTTGCAGGGCAGCTATATGGTTAGCTAGGAACAGCCCGGCTGCCGGGCGTTCCGTGGCCATGACCCCGCCAGGGGCGGCTATCCACCCGCATGGAAGGCTGCTGTAGACACAGTGGAAGAAACTTTGAAAATCATTGTGCTGGTCAAGCACGTCCCGGATGCGCAGTTCGACCGCCACCTCACCGGCGGGGCCAACACCGTGGACCGCTCCGAAAGCATCCTGTCCGAGCTGGATGAGTACGCCCTGGAGGCTGCGCTGCAGCTGACCGAGGCCCGCGGCGGGGAAGCTGCCGGCAACAAGGTCATCGCCCTGAGCATGGGCCCGGCCGGGGCCGTCAATGCGGTCAAGAAGTCCCTCCAGATCGGCGCCAGCGAAGGCGTGCACCTTAGCGATGAGGCCCTTGCCGGTTCCGACGCCGCGGCCACGTCGCTGGCCCTGGCCGCCGCGATCCGCCACCTTGGCGCGGACGCCCCGGCGGACCTCATCATCACCGGCATGGCCTCCACGGACGGGGAGACCTCGCTGGTCCCTGCCCAGCTCGCTGAGCGGCTGGGGCTTCCGCAGGTCACCTTTGCCGCATCGCTGGAGCTCGACGCCGGCAAGCTCACCGCCCGCCGCGACGGCGACACGCACGCGGACACCATTGAGGCCGACCTGCCCGCCGTAGTGTCCGTCACCGACCAGATCAATGATCCCCGGTATCCGAACTTCAAGGGCATCATGGCGGCGAAGAAGAAGACCATCACCACCTTGAGCCTGGCCGACATCGGCGTTGACGCGGCCCAGGTGGGCGCGTCCGGTTCCTGGACCGTCGTCGAGACCGCAGAGGCCCGCCCGCCGCGCACGGCCGGCACCATCATCACGGACGAAGGCGACGCCGGCATCCAGCTGGTCGAGTTCCTGGCCGCCCAGAAGCTGCTCTAAGGGGATTAACCGAATATGGCAAAAGTACTCGTTTTCATCGACAACCCCGGCCAGGCGCTGAAGAAGTCCAGCCTGGAACTGCTCACGATCGCCCGCTCCCTGGGTGAGAGTGTTGCCGCCGTCAACGGCGAACTGCACGACGACGCCGCCTCGGCCTTGGCGGCCTACGGCGTAGGGGCGCTGTACGTCCCGTCCGCGGCTGACCTCGATGACTACCTCGTGGGCCCCAAGGCATCCTTCCTGGCTGCCGCCGTGGGCGCTGCCGGGGCAGACGTGGTCCTGGCCGAGAACTCGGCCGAGGGCAAGGAGATCGCCGCCCGGCTCAGCATCAAGCTCGGCGCGGGTGTGATCACCGACGTCGTGGCCGTGGACCCGGACGGAACAGCACATAAATCGGTGCTTGCCGGCTCCTACACCACCACGGCGAAGGCCACGACGCCCGTTTCGGTGCTGACCGTGAAGCCCAACAGCGTCGCGCCCGAGCCCGCGGTCACCGCCACGGCGCCGGAAAGCATCACCGTGCAGGTTCCTGCAGATGCCACCGCGGCCGCCGCCCGGGTCACGGCACGCAGCGAAAAGCCCGCCAGCGGACGCCCCGACCTGACCGAGGCCCGGATCGTCGTGGCCGGCGGCCGAGGCGTGGACGGCGACTTCGGTCCGGTGGAGGAGCTTGCCGACGCCCTGGGCGCGGCCATCGGCGCCTCGCGGGCCGCCACGGACGCCGGCTGGATCGGCCACGACGCGCAAATCGGCCAGACCGGCAAGACGGTCTCGCCGCAGCTCTACATCTCCGCGGGAATTTCCGGCGCCATCCAGCAGAAAGCCGGCATGCAGACCGCGAAGGTGATTGTCGCCGTGAACAAGGACGCCGAATCGCCGGTTTTCGAGATCGCGGACTTCGGCGTTGTGGGCGACCTCTTCCAGGTCCTGCCGCAGGCTACCGCGGAAATCAATAAGCGCAAAGGCTGACCGCATGAACACCAACGCCGTTCCGGCGCAAAGCCCGTTCGACCCGGAAACCTCCCGGATCGAGCGGGTGCTTTGTTTCACGGCCCACCCTGACGACATCGACTTCGGCGCCGCCGGCACCGTGGCGGCCTGGACCGCCGCCGGAGTCCAGGTCAGCTACTGCATCATGACCGACGGCGACGCCGGGGGCTTTGATCCCGGGCAGCGCGAGGAAATCGTGCGGCTGCGCATTGCGGAGCAGGAGCGCGCCGCTGCGCTGGTCGGCGTCACTGACATCCATTACCTGCATCAGCGGGACGGCTACCTCGAACCCTCGCATGAGGTGATGCGCGAGGTGGTGCGCCTGATCCGTCAGCTGAAGCCCGACGTCGTGGTGTCCATGCATCCGGAACGGAACTGGAACCGGATCCAGAAGAGCCATCCGGATCACCTGGCCGTGGGGGAGGCTGTGACCCGGGCCGTGTACCCCGCGCTGGAAAACCCCTTCGCGTACCCGGAGCTGGCCGAAGCCGGGCTGGAGGCCTACAAGCTGCCCTGGCTGTGGCTCTTCGCCGGGCCGCAGGAGCGCGAAAACCACTTCGTGGACGTCTCGGAGCACGTGGACAGCAAGCTTGCCGCCATCCATATCCACGTCAGCCAACACCCCGACGTTGACGCCATGGAGCGCACGGTCCGCGGCCTGATGCTCGGCACCGGGGCCCGCGCCGGACTTCCCGCCGGACGCAGCGCCGAGGCGTTCCACGTCGTAACAGTCAACGGCCAGGGGACCATCGCCGGGTTCTAGTGTTGCCGCAGCGCAACCTCTGCCATAAGCTGGCCTCTGTTTAAATCATATTTATTTGATGGAAGGCAGACTTTGATGGCGAAGACTGCGCAACACCCCGTTCTTGTGATCATGGGCGTCTCCGGATCCGGCAAATCAACTGTCGCCGGACTGCTGGCCGGCCGGCTGGGCTGGGACCTTGCCGAGGGCGACGACCTCCACCCCGAATCAAACGTGGCGAAGATGCACGCAGGCCAGCCGCTGACCGACGAGGACCGGTGGCCCTGGCTGGAAAGTATTGCCGACTGGATCCGTGCCCATACAGAGGCCGGGACTCCCGGCGTCGTGACCTGCTCGGCGCTTAAGAAGCGGTACCGGGACATCCTGCGCGGCGAAGGGGTGGTCTTCGTGTTCCTCGAGGGGTCGCGGGACAAAATCTCGGACCGGCTGGCCTCCCGTCACGGGCACTTCATGCCCCCGGCCCTGCTGGAGTCCCAGTTCGACGCGCTCGAAGCGCCCACGCCGGACGAAAACTCCATTTCCCTGTCCGTCTCCGCAACGCCTGCGGAAGAAGCCCAGGAAATCATCACCCGACTTAATCTCGACGCTGCCGACGCCAGGCCCTGAGCCTTCCCGCGTTCTGCCGCGACCAAGGAATTTTTGTGAAATCTCTGATAGCAATGCAGCTTCCGGCTGCCGTTGAAGCCGGGTCCGGCGTCAACACCCAACTACTGATCATCGCGGGCCTGGGCATCGCCCTGCTCGTTGTGCTGATCGCCAAGTTCAAGTTCCACCCCTTTCTGGCCCTGATTCTGGGGTCCGGTTTCGTCGGCCTCGCCGCCGGCGTGGAACCTGCGAAGGTGATCGTCAACTTCGAAGACGGTGTGGGCGGCGTCCTGAAGGAAGTTGGCCTGCTGGTCGCGCTCGGCGCGATGCTGGGCAAGCTGCTCGCTGACTCCGGCGGCGCCAACCGGGTGGTCGACACCCTCCTGGCCAAGGCCACCGGAAACAAGCTGGTCTGGTCCATCACCCTCGTCGCAGTCATCATCGGCCTGCCGATGTTCTTCGAGATCGGGCTCGTCCTGCTCCTGCCGGTGATCGTCCTGGTCACGCAGCGTTCGAAGATGCCGCTCATGCGCATCGCCATCCCGGCGCTGGCTGGCCTGTCCGTGCTGCACGGCCTGGTGCCCCCGCACCCGGGACCGCTGATCGCGATCAGCGCCGTCAAGGCCGAACTCGGCACCACGCTGGCCCTCGGCATCCTGGTTGCCATCCCCACGGTGATCATTTGTGGTCCGCTGTTTTCGCGCCTCGCGGCCAGGTGGGTGCCGGTTGGCGCCCCCGCCGTCGCCGGCGGCGTCGACACCGTGCACGGCGCGGACATGGAGGGCGTCAAGCGCCCGCCGAGCTTCCTCGTCACGCTGCTGACCATTCTCTTCCCGGTGGTGCTCATGCTCCTCAGGGCGGTCGTGGACATCATCTGGCCGGACCCCAAGACGGCCCCCGCCATCCGGATGTTCTTCGACTTCGTCGGCCAGCCGCTCGTGGCCATGACGCTGGCCGTCCTGCTGGCCATGGTGACCTTTGGCTACGCCGTGGGACTCAATGGTGCCTTGATCACGAAAAAGATCAGCGCCAGCCTCGGCCCGATCGCGGGAATCCTGCTGATCGTCGGCGCGGGCGGCGGCTTCAAGCAGACGCTGATCGGCGCCGGCGTCGGGGACTCCGTGAAGGCCTGGGCGGAGGGGACCAACATGTCCGTCCTTGTGCTGGGCTTCATCGTGGCCGTTGCCCTGCGCCTGGCGACCGGTTCGGCCACCGTCGCGACCGTGACCGCCGCCGGTATCGTGGCACCGCTGGCGAGTTCACTGACGCCGACCCACGCCGCTTTGCTGGCCCTCGCGATCGGCGCCGGCTCGCTCTTTTTCTCGCACGTGAATGACGCCGGGTTCTGGCTCGTCAAGGAGCTGTTCGGACTCAGCGTGGGCCAGACGTTCAAGACCTGGTCGGTCATGGAGACGCTGATCTCCGTGATCAGCTTCGGCCTGGTCATGCTGCTCTCGACGGTCTTATAGCTGTAGGGGCGGGGCAGCGACGCCGTCGTTTGATGCCTTAAAGACGACAAAGCCGCCCGGCCTTGGCACCCTTCTACGGAAGGAGCCAAGGCCGGGCGGCATTGTCGTCTCAGGGATACCTGGAGCCGTGCGGCTCCGGGTATCCCGCCGGACTGCTAGGCGTTCAGCGGCGCTGCTGCCACGGTCGGCAGCGTTGGCGACGCGGATCCGCCCTCGGGTTCCACGGTAATGCCCAGGGCTGCGGCGGAACCGATGCCCTTGACCACGGCGGGCTTGGCCAGGGCTTTGGCGTCCATGAGGCCCTGCGATATCGGTGCCGAGCCGTCCTTGGGGATCAGCCACATCTGGTAGACCTTGCCCGCGGGCGGAGCCGGGACGCCGTTCATTTTGACGACGGCGGCGTCCCTGGACGCGGAAATCGTGACCGTCGCGGTACCGCCTCCGTTGACCTCAACGGTGGCCTGGCGGACATCGCTGGCCTGCATCACCTGGTTCAGCGGATCGTTCTGGTTGGCCACATACGCGCTCACTCCCACCCCGCCGAGTGCGATCACGCCGGCAGCGGCGACGCCGACAAGCCAGTTCCGCATGCCCTGCGGCCGGCGGCGTTCTTCCCTGCGCTTGCGGGCAGCACCGAGCTCGTCAGTGGCGGGCACTCCGGAGCTCTCGCCAGCCGGATTCGGCATCACTGGCGCGGTCCCCGGTCCCGTGCCGGGCAAAGATACCACCAGGGGGGACTGCACCGATGTCTGCGCCGGCAAGGTGGACATGATCCGGTCCAAGAGGCCCGGCGGGGGCTCTTCCTCGGCGGTGAAGCTGGCGGCCAGGGTCTCCCGGGCCTGCCGGACACGCTCGTTGAAGGCATTCTTCTCTGCTGCCGGTGCGGAGGCGAGGAAGTGCTCGATCGCGGCGCGTTCGGCGTCGTCCACGGCGTTGAGGGCGTATACCTCGGCAAGGTCCACGAGGCGGCCGGAAGCCAGATCAGCGGAGATCTCTGCGGTGAAGCCGCCGGGGAGGCGGCTGTTGTCATTCGGATTCATGTCGGTCAATTCAGCTCACCCCCAAGCAGGTCTTCAATCGGATTAGTCCATCGCGGATGCGGGACTTGATGGTAGGAACCGCGGCGTTCAGGCGCTCGGCCACTTCGCGGTAGGTGAGGCCGCCGTAGTATGCCAGGCGCACGGACTCCTGTTGCGTCTCGGTGAGCGTCTCCAGGCACCGGACCACGGCCTCGGCCTCGAGCCGGCTGCCGACCTCGTCAGAGACGGAATCGTGGTCGATTTCCTGGCTGCTGGCGCCGTACTTGGCTTCGCGGTCGGTGGCGGACTGCGATGAGCGGACCTTGTCAACGGCCCTGCGGTGGGAGATGGTCATCAGCCAGGCGAGCGGGCTGCCGGCCGCGGGATTGAACTTGGAAGCGTTCTGCCAGACCTGCAGGAAGACTTCCTGCGTGGTGTCCTCGCTGAGTTCGGTGTCGATCAGGACCCGGCGGGCCATGCCGAATACGCGCCTCGAGGTGAGGCTGTAGAATTCCGCGAACGCTGCCTGGTCGCCCTGCGCAATCAGTTCGAGCAGGCTGCCGAGCCGGCCGTTGATGTCGGCTGAGGTACCCGCAGGTGCTGCGGCCTCGGGGTTCGGGGCATTCGGAGTATCCATCACCCCCAAGCATAAGGCGCCAATGGGCGCCCGCGGGCCAACCCGCGGGCCAAGAGGTGCTGCATGCGGCGAGGGGCCGGGCCCTGCCTCCCGCTCAGGGTGTCTATCCACCGGGGCTCGTTCCAGATGTACTGTTCTCACCCGCCTCTCCTCGCTTCCTTCCGTTTTGTCCCCAAAAAACGTGCTGAGTTGACGGTCTTGTGTCCGCCTTCAGAAGTGATTCGGTGCGACCCTGAACCCGGATGGGCGGTGCCTGCAGGATTCTTTGCCGCGGGTTCCTCACCCGGGGGGCCAACGGTCCTGCCGGCTCCCCGCGGTGGACCCGTTACAGCTTGGCGCCCGCGAACCCGTTCTGCCGCCACGCCTCATAGACAGCGATGGACGCCGCGTTGGCCAGGTTCAGCGAGCGGAGAGCCGGCAGCATCGGCAGGCGGACGCGGGACGTCACCCGCGGACTGTATTTGATCTCCTCGGGCAAGCCCACGGATTCAGGACCAAACAGAAGAACATCGCCCGCGCGGTATTGGATGTCGGTGTACGTCGTTTCGCCGTCGGAGGTGAAGGCAAAGACCCGCTCCGGCTGCAGCGCCGCCCAGGCCGCGTCTATGTCCGGGTGGACGGTTACGACGGCGAGGTCGTGGTAATCCAGGCCGGCCCGGCGCAGCTTGGCATCGGAAAAATCAAAGCCCAGTGGCTCCACCAGATGCAGTTCGGCGCCCGTGATGGCTGCCAGCCTGATGGCGTTTCCGGTATTGCCGGGGATTTCGGGGGTGTGGAAGAGGATGCGGAACACCTGTCCATCCTAGCGAGCCGCCGGCTAGTGCATTCCACCCAGCAGGCGCGCCAGCACGGGAA
Source organism: Arthrobacter sp. 10N43 (assembly GCF_056394525.1). Taxonomy (NCBI): domain Bacteria; kingdom Bacillati; phylum Actinomycetota; class Actinomycetes; order Micrococcales; family Micrococcaceae; genus Arthrobacter; species Arthrobacter sp. 10N43. The sequence goes on from NZ_JBFTIA010000004.1 coordinate 458,321, forward strand.
CGTTGACCGTGTTGGGTGCCGGTCCCGAGCTGAGGAACTGCTTGAGGCCGCGGGCCAGTCCCGCGGCGTTGACCACCTCGACAAGCCCCGAACCCTCTGCGTACCCGCCGCCCTGGCCCCCGGCTGTACGCCGGTGCCGGTCGATCACCGGCTGGTGGAGATTGCCGTCCGTGCTGTGGACAACAATCCAGCCCGTGACATTGAGCTCGGGAAATATGTCCTGCATCCGGCGCACCACGTGGGCCAGCTGGGGCGGGGCGACGGATCGTCCGCCGTGCGTCAGCGTGCTGCCGTTCCAGGCGTACGCGCCCGGCGGCAGCAGCATGGACCCGATGATCGCGAGCCGGTACCCCGCCAGGACGGCGTGGTCGATGTGGCTGTTGTCCGCCGGGGACTGCAGCCCGTTGATCAGGCGCGCCGCCGGAATGGTGGCCAGTATCTGCCTGCTGATCAGCTGCACGGTGCGCATCTCGCGCTGGATCCGGGCCTCGGCCCCGAAGATCCCGCGCTTTCGGGGCATTCCGTGGACCTGCTGCCGGGCCACGCCGGCGGGAATCAGGGGTACCGCGGCCGACGCGTCGAACTGCTCGAACGGGGGAACATAGACGGGCGGGTCCGCCGCCGTATTCCGCGGCGTGTTGGGGCGGCGCACGTTGGCCGAGGCGCGGCTGCCTGCGGCCGGCGCGTCGAAGTGGGCGCCCTCGTCACCGGCCGGAGCCGAATATGCGCTGCCATAGGAACGGTCGTAGTCCGCACGGCGCTTGGAATCGATAAGCGTCTCGTAGGCCAGGGTGACGCGCCGGAACGCTGCGGGATCGCCGCCGTGGTCCGGGTGGGCGAGCCGGGCGGCCTTGCGGTACGCCACTTTGATGTCCTTCTCCGTCGCCGTCACGGGGATCCCTAGGACCTGGTAATGCGAGCTGCTGCCCTGCGTCAAACAGAGATCCTTTTCATCGTTGGTGCCGGCGCTGAGGATGCCGGACCGTTCGCGGGCGCCCGGCGTGCCCAGTTTAACCGGCTGGAGGAATAACGAGCGCGCGCACCGGGATGGTTCCCGGCGGCTGGCATAATTGCGCGCATGATAATCGCGGTCGCCGTCAACCCGCGCGCATCCTTTGGCCGGGGGCGGCATGCCGGGAAGGAAGCGGCGGCGCATTTCCGGACCGCCGGAGCGGATGTCCTGCTGCTGTGCGAGGAGAGTTATTCAGAGCTGGCGCAGGCGGTCGAGGGAGCGCTGGCATCGGGAGCGGATGCCCTGGTGGTGGTGGGCGGCGACGGCATGGTCCACCTCGGGCTCAACGCGCTCGCCGGTGCGGGGGACGGCGGCCGGGTTCCGCTGGGCATCATTCCCACCGGGACCGGCAACGATATGGCACGGGCGCTGGGACTACCGCTGCGCAACCTCCAGGCGGCCTGCGAACGGGTGCTGCAATCCCTGGCCGACGGCGGCCGGATGATCGACGCCGGGAGGATCACCGCCGGAGGAACTTCCTGCTGGTTCGCGGGCGCCGTCTCGGCGGGGTTCGATGCCGCCGTCAACGAACGGGCCAATGACTGGCGCTGGCCGCGCGGCAAGATCCGCTACCAGCTCGCCATGCTTCGCGAGCTGGCCTCGTTCCGGGCCATCGAGTACACGGTGACTGCCGACGGCGAGCGGTGGCGGCAGCGGGCCATGCTGATTTCCGTGGCCAACGGCCAGTCGATCGGCGGCGGGATGAAGATCGTTCCGGAGGCGGTGCTCGATGACGGCCACCTGGACCTGTTTGTTGTCAGCCGGTTGTCCCGGGCCGGCCTGCTAGCCGTGTTCCCCAAGGTCTTTTCCGGCAGGCACGTGGGCCACCCCGCCGTGCACATTCGCCGGGTCCGAACGGTGGAACTCGCGGCCAGCAATATTGTGGCCTACGCCGACGGCGAGCGGATCGGGGCGCTCCCGATGACCATCGAGGTCGTTCCACGCGCCGTCTGTATCCTGGCGTAGCAGCAGGGCAAACCTGCCCTACTCAGCCGCCTGCGCGGACCTGCGCGGGGACAGCCTGTTCAGGGCCAGGGCGCCCACGAGCAGCCCGAAGTCACGCAGCGCGACGTCATAGAAGCTGCCGAGGACAATCAGGTTGATGATGATGCCCAGCAGCCAGGCGGCCACGAGCGCCGACCCGAAGCGCGGGCGCAGCGCCACCATCACCCCGGCGAGGATTTCGACCACGCCAACGATGTACATGATGGTCTGGGCCGGAAGCGGGACTACCGACGTCGCCACCGGAGCCAGATACATGGTCCAGTCGGTCAGCAGGTTCGTGAACTTGTCCAGGCCGAACAGGATCGGCGCCACCGTGAAGACGGTCCGCAGCAGCAGGAAGGCCTGGCGGTGCGGGTCCGCCTTGAGCTGCTGGGCCGACGTGGCGAGGACTGGGGAAGCTTTCATGGCACGCTCCTTCTAAAAGTTGATATCTAGATTTTAGAACCCTGCCTGATGATTAAGCAATGATTCTTGTTTTTAGAGATATTCTTGGTTCATGACCAAACTTCCGTGGAATATCCGGCTCGCGGCGGTCGCGTCCCTGGGCGACGAGACCCGCAGGAGGCTGTTCGACTTCGTCACCTCGGCGGCAGGAGCCGTCGGCCGGGACGACGCCGCCAAGGCCGTAGGCCTGGCCCGGAGCACAGCGTCGTTCCACCTGGACCGGCTGGTGAAGGACGGGCTGCTGGCCGTGGAGTTCCGCAAGCTCGGGGGCCGGGAGGGCCCCGGCTCGGGCCGGCCCGCCAAGCTGTACCGGGCCGCCGTGGACGAGGTGGCGGCCTCCGTCCCGGACCGCCACTATGACCTCGCCGCAGAATTGCTGGTTTCGGCGATCGAGGCTGCGGGCAGCGACGGCGGATCTGCCCGGGATGCCCTGCTGCGGGCGGCCCGCGCCAAGGGGGAGTCGGCGGGTGAAGAGGCAGCCCGCGCAACCGGAGACGGGGCGGCGCCGGAAGCCGCCGGCCCGCAGGGCGGTGCCACCCCGTTCGCGGACTTCCTGGCGGGGCAGGGCTACTGCCCGGCGGACGACGGCGCCGGGGGACTGGTGTTGTTGAACTGCCCGTTCCACCGCCTCGCCGCCGGCCACGCGGACGTGGTCTGCGCGATGAACGGGGCCTTCCTCGGTGGGGCCACTGCGGCCCTGGGAATCGACCCGGGCCGGGTGGAGGCGCTGGCCATCGAAGATCTCAGGAAGCAGGGGGGCGCGCAGCCCGGGCAGTGCTGTGCCCGGATTCTTCCAGCGTGACCGATGGCGTGCCCTTGGTTCCGGTCAGCAGGACGCCGGCGACCACCATGAGGCCGCCGGCGATCTGCGCCAGGCTGAGCGGTGTCCCCAGCATCACGGTAATGATGGCTGTGAAGACAACCATCAGGTTCAGGTAGTTTCCCGCGGTTCCCGGCGGCGTGGTCTTCAGCGCCAGGTTCCAGAAAAGGTAGGAACCCAGGGACGGGAACAGTGCGATATACGCCAGTGACCAGCCTTCGGCCGAGGTATCGGGGAACCGCACGTTCAGGGCGAGGGCGAAGGGCGCCAGCGTCACGGCCGCAATCACCACCTGCACGGCGGTGGCCGAGATGGCCGGCACATCCAGCCGGCGGGCAATGATTGTGTAAAAGCTCCAGACGAGGATCGCGCCGGTCATCATGAGTTCGCCGGTGTTGATGGAGAGGCTGAACACCCGTGCCAGGTCACCCCGGGTCAGTACGGTCAGCACACCCAGCAGGCCAAGGCAGATGCCGAGCCAGCCCAGTCGGGTGGTCCGCTCCCGCAGCAGGAGAAACGCCATCACCACGATCAGGGCCGGGTTCGCGGCCGTAATGAGGGCAGCGTTCATAGCGGACGTGTACCCGAGCGCGCCGTAAAGGAGAAGTGTGTAGCCGATCATGCCCAGGACGCTCAGCACCAGGAGCGCGGGCCAGCGGCGCAGCACCGCGCGCCAGTCCGGCTTCTCGACACAGTGGGCCAGGAGCAGCAGCGGCGCAGCGGCCAGGGTCCAGCGCCAGAAGGTTAGTTCCAGGGGCGTCATCGAGGCGGCCGCAGCGTGTCCGACCACGAAATTGCCGGACCAGAACAAGGTGGCCAACACCAGGTAGAGGGACGCTTTCACCGCACGAATCTACACCCCCAGGCGCCCCCTCCAGGTGCCCTGCCGGCCAGGCTTCCGGGTGCCCGTCCCGGCGCCTCCGCCCCGTGCGGCCGCGACGGCCACGCAACGCCGCGTGCAGGACCCGCGGGTAGAATTGGGCTGTGCCTGTATACCTCGACCATGCCGCCACCACCACGCTCGCCCCGGAGGCGCTGGCTGCCCTGACGCGCGAGCTGGCCCGGACCGGCAACCCTTCCTCGCTGCATGGATCGGGCCGCCGTGCCCGGCGCTCTGTGGAGGACGCCAGGGAGGTGCTGGCGGCCGCCGCTGGGGCACATCCCTCGGAAGTCATCTTCACCTCGGGCGGGACCGAGGCGGACAACCTGGCGGTCAAGGGCCTGTACTGGGCCCGCCGGGCCGGGGACCGGACGCGCACGCGAATCCTGTGTTCTGCCGTCGAGCACCATGCGGTGCAGGACACCGTCGAATGGCTCGAACGCCACGAGGGCGCCGAGGTCTGCTGGCTCCCGGTGGACGCCGCGGGCGTCGTCGACCTCGCCGTGCTTGAGGCCGAGCTGTCCCGGGACCCCGCGACGATCGCGCTGGTGACCGTCATGTGGGCCAACAATGAGGTCGGAACCATCCAGCCGGTCGCCCGGATCGTGGAGCTGGCACACGCCGCCGGCGTGCCCGTCCACTCCGACGCCGTCCAGGCGTTCGGGTCCGTGCCCGTGGACTTCCGCGCGATTGGCCTCGATGCCATGTCTGTCTCCGGGCACAAGATCGGAGGCCCGGTCGGCGTCGGCGCGCTCATCCTGGGCCGAGCGGTGAAGCTGACCCCGGTCCAGCACGGCGGCGGGCAGGAACGCGACGTGCGCTCCGGGACCCTGGACACTGCGTCGATCGCCGCTTTTGCCGCGGCCGCCGAGGCCGTCGCCGCGAAACTCCCCGACGAGGCCGCCAGGATCGGGGCCCTTCGGGACCGTCTGATCCAGGGCGTCCTGCAGGCCGTGCCCGAGGCCGTGCTGCGGGGCGCCCCGGGCGCAGGGCGGTTGCCTGGCAACGCGCACTTCACATTCCCCGGCTGCGAGGGAGACTCGCTGCTGTTCCTGCTGGATCTTGCCGGCGTCGAGTCCTCCACCGGCTCCGCCTGCACCGCAGGTGTTCCAAGGCCCTCCCACGTGCTGCTCGCCATGGGCCTGGATGAGGACACGGCGAGGGGTGCCCAGCGATTCACCCTCGGGCATTCCTCGACCGACGCCGACGTCGATGCCCTGCTTGCCGCGCTGCCGGGCGCCTATGCCCGGGCCCGCCAGGCCGGCATGGCCGGACACGAATCCAGCATCCAGACCGCGGGAACGGTTGCCCGTGAATCCGCGCGGCAGGCCTCCACCGGCAGCTAAGCCAATAGCTGGTCCAGCGGGGTAGAGGCGTCCGCGAGTAGCTCCGGGCTGACGGCAGCGCGTGCGCCGATGAGCGCCTTGATTGCCTTTTGCGGCTTGGCGGCGCGGGGCCAGTTCACGTTCATCCCGGCCACCACCTGGCCCTCGCGCTGCCAGAAGGCCAGGAACTCCCTGTCCGCCAGCGAGCCACGGATCACCGGCGCCCCGGCAACGAGCGTCGGGAAACCCGAGTACTCCATGCTGACCTCGAACTGGTCCGTATAGAAATACGGGATCGTATCCAGGGCGGCATCCAAGCCAAGCATGGCCCGGGCGGCGACTTTGCCGCCGTTGAGGGCGTTGGACCAGTGCTCGCTGCGGTGGTGCTCGCCGGTGAACGGGTGCAGGGCATTGGCGGCGTCACCTGCGGCGAAGATCCCGGGCGCCGAGGTCCGCAGGGACGCGTCCGTGAGGATACCGTTGCGAACTTCGATCCCGGCCGCCTCGGCCAGCCCCACCTCGGGCACCACGCCAACGGCAATGACCACAAGGTCCGCCGGGAGGAGCTCGCCGGTGTTGGTGCGGACACCGGTCACCCGTCCGGACGTCCCCGTGATTTCCGCGGCCGAGGCCGGCAGCCGGAACCGCACTCCGTGGGCCTCGTGCAGCCCGCGGAAGAAGCCACCCAGGTCCGGGCCGATCGCCGCCTCCAGCGGCACCTCTTCGAGTCCCATCAATGTGACGGTGTTGCCGTAGCTGCTGGCGGCGGCGGCCAGTTCCATCCCGATCCAGCCGGACCCGACCATGACCACATTCAGGCCGCCCTCGGCCAGACGGGCACGCAGGCGGCGGCTGTCCTCCACCGTGCGGAACGTGCTGACGCCGTCGAGCCCGCTGCCAGGCAGCGGGATGCTGCGCGGCCGCGCTCCCGTGGCGAGCAGCAGGGAAGCGTACTCCAGCCGCCCGCCGTCGCCCAGGACCACGGCCCGGCCGCCCGGGTCTACCTCCGTGACGTGGGCACCGAGCCGGAGCTCGACGTCGTTCTCCGCGTACCAGTCCGCGGGCACCACCGGGAGGGCATCCTCGCCCGCCTTGCCGAGCAGGTACTCCTTGGACAGCGGCGGCCGCAGGTACGGCGCGTGGGACTCGGAAGCGAGCACCGCAACCCGGCCGGAGAAGCCCTCGGCGCGCAGCGTCTTGGCCGCCGTGGCGCCCGCGAGGCCGCCGCCCACGATCACGATGTCGTCATTGGCCATGGTCTGCTCGATTCCGCGTCTGTGCGCATCAGGTTCTAAACCGGCTTCTGTTTCTAAAACTGCTTGCTCTGACGCTAGAAGCGCGAAGCTGCGCCGTCAAGGCTTTTGGGCGAGGATTCGGCGTGGCGATAGAATGGCGTGGCAGGCATTGTGCTATCTCCGCGGACCCAGCGTCAGTGACAGTGGGTGCCTGCGACCCCCTGAACCCTAAAGAAAGACATGATGCGAGTTCTTGCAGCCATGAGCGGCGGCGTCGATTCCGCCGTTGCCGCCGCCCGCGCCGTCGAGGCGGGGCACGACGTCGTCGGCGTCCACCTCGCGCTGTCCCGGATGCCGGGCACCCTGCGGACCGGCAGCCGCGGCTGCTGCACAATCGAGGACTCCCGTGACGCCTGGCGCGCCTGCGACATCCTCGGGATCCCGTACTACGTATGGGATTTTTCCGAGCGCTTCAAGGAAGATGTGGTCCAGGACTTCATCGATGAATACGCCGCCGGGCGCACCCCCAACCCGTGCATGCGCTGCAACGAGCGGATCAAGTTCGCGGCTCTGCTGGAGAAGGCGATCGCGCTGGGCTTCGACGCCGTGTGTACCGGCCACTACGCCAAGGTCATCACCGACGCCGACGGCAATCCCGAGCTGCACCGCGCCGCCGACTGGGCCAAGGACCAGAGCTATGTGCTCGGCGTGCTCACCCACGAACAGCTCAAGCATTCCATGTTCCCGCTCGCGGAGACGCCGTCCAAGGCCGAGGTCCGCGCGGAAGCGGAGCGCCGAGGACTCTCTGTGGCCAACAAGCCCGACAGCCACGACATCTGCTTTATCCCCGACGGCGACACCGCCGGCTGGCTCGCCGAGAAGATCGACATGACCACCGGTGACATCGTGGATGAGTCCGGCGCGAAGGTCGGCGAGCACCCGGGCGCCAACGCATTCACCGTGGGCCAGCGCCGGGGGCTCAAGCTCGGCACGCCGGCCGCGGATGGCAAGCCGCGGTTCGTGCTGGAGATCCGGCCCAAGGAAAACAAGGTAGTGGTGGGCCCGGAGGCGCTGCTCGCCATCGATGAGATCCGCGGCATCAAGGTTTCCTGGGCGGGGCTGCCCATCGCAGAAGTGGCCACGTGCGAGGAATTCGACTGCTACGCCCAGGTCCGGGCCCATGGCGACCCGGTCCCCGCCCGCGCTCACATGGCCGGTGACGAGCTCGTGGTCACCCTCGCCGAGCCGTTGCGCGGCGTGGCCCCCGGCCAGACTGTGGTGCTCTACCAGGGCAGCCGTGTGCTGGGCCAGGCCACGATCGATGCCGCCCGCTCGCTGCAGCGGGCCGCGCTCTAGGCGCCCGCCACACCCAGTCCCCACGCAATCAAACGAAGGGCCCCGCCACGTGGCGGGGCCCTTCGTCGCGTTGCCCCGGCTTGCCGCGGGCGTTGCAGATGCGCCCGCTACCTGTCGAAGATCCGGGCAGAATCCTGAAGAAAATGAGAGAAACCTTCGAATCGTGTAAATTTTGTGTCTCAACTCACAAAATGCAACGATTCACCGAATGGTTGTCTGGTTGAATCTAGGAATCAGCAAAGCGTGCCGCCCATCGAGTCATTCGTTTCACTTTGGGCTGCGCTAGAACGCATCGAACAGAAAGTTCACAGATGGCAATGAACAAAAAGGCCTGGCAGAGCGTCATCGCGCTGGCCGGGGTTTCCGCCTTTGCACTGACGGCCTGCACAGGGCCGACCGGCGGCGCTGGCGGGTCATCAGCCGCAGCAAGCGGTCCGATCGCCTACGGCACCACGGACAAGGTCACCGCCTTGGATCCTGCGGGCGCGTATGACAACGGTTCGTTTATGGTGATGAACCAGATCTACTCTTTCCTCCTCAACTCGAAGCCCGGCAGCGCAGATCCCGTGCCGGACCTGGCCGAGTCTGCGTCCTTCACCTCGCCGACCGAGTACACGGTCAAGCTCAAGCCGGGCCTCAAATGGGCCAACGGGCACACGCTCGACTCCAAGGACGTCAAGTTCTCCTTCGACCGGCAGACCAAGATCAACGATCCCGCCGGCCCCGCCAGCCTGCTGACCAACATCGACAGCATCACCGCCCCCGATGCCAACACCGTGGTCTTCAAGCTGAAGCAGGCAAACGACCAGACGTTCGCTCAGATCCTCAGCAGCCCCGCCGCGCCGATCGTAGACGATGAAGTCTTCCCGGCCGACAAACTGCTTGACGACGACTCGATCGTCAAGGCCAAGGCGTTCTACGGCCAGTACGTGATCGACACGTACAAGAAGAACGAGCTGGTCAGCTTCAAGGCATTCCCTGACTACCAGGGAGTCCTCGGCAAGCCGGCCAACGATGCCGCCACGATCAAGTACTACGCCGACCCCACCAACATGAAGCTGGACATCCAGCAGGGGAACATCGACGTCGCGAACCGCAGCCTGAGCGCCACCGACGTCGATGACCTGAAGAAGGACTCCAAGGTCAAGGTCAACATTGGCCCCGGCGGCGAAATCCGCTACATCACGTTCAACTACGACACCATGCCGTTCGGCGCGAAGGCTCCGGATGCAGATCCGGCCAAGGCGCTCGCCGTCCGCCAGGCCATCGCGAACCTCGTTGACCGCCAGTCCATCGCGGACCAGGTCTACAAGGGCACCTACCTGCCGCTGTACTCCAACGTTCCCAGCGGTTTCCTCGGCGCCAACGAATCGTTCAAGGACGCTTACGGCGACGCCGGCAAGCCCAGCCTGGACAAGGCCAAGAAGGTCCTGGCCGACGCCGGTGTGACGACTCCCGTCTCGATGAACCTGCAGTACAACCCGGACCACTACGGCAAGTCCTCCGGCGACGAGTACGCCATGATCAAGGACCAGCTGGAGAAGTCCGGTTTGTTCAAGGTCAACCTGCAGTCCACGGAATGGGTCACCTACAGCAAGGCCAGCCGGGCCGATGAGTACCCCCTGTTCCAGTTTGGCTGGTTCCCGGACTTCAGCGACGCCGACAACTACCTGACCCCGTTCTTCCCGGAGGGCGGCTTCCTGAAGAACCACTACAACAACCCGACCGTCAACGACCTGATCAGCAAGCAGCTCACCACCGTTGATAAGACTGAACGCGAGTCCACGATCAAGGATGCGCAGAATGCCCTCGCCAAGGACATCTCCACGCTTCCGTTGCTCCAGGGCGCGCAGGTTGCCATTTCCGGCAGCGGTGTCAAGGGTGTCGATTCCACCCTCGATGCCTCCTTCAAGTTCCGTTTGGGAACTATTTCCAAGTAAGGCTGCATCCGTGCTGTCCTGACCAGCCTGCGAGGCGGGGCGCCCTGAAGGCGCCCCGCCTTTGCTGGTCATTGCCGCACCCCGCAGTTCACGCCGGCCCGCCCAAGGCCGCGACAGCACAATCTTAGGTACCAATGACAACATTGACTGAGGCGCCGCTAAACGACGCCGACGGACTTCTTCCGTCCAAGAAAAAATCCTCGGGTGGGGGCTTGGGGACCTACATCCTGGTCCGGTTCTTCCTGATCATTCCGACCATTTTCATTTTGGTGACTTTGGTCTTCTTCCTGATGCGGGTCATCGGCGACCCCATCACCGCAGCGCAGGGCGGCAGGCTTCCCCCGGAGGCGCTCGCGCAGCGCATCCACGACGCCGGCTACGACCGCCCGATCCTCGTGCAGTACCTCGAATACGTTGGCCAGGTGGCGACCGGCAATTTCGGCACCACCATCACCGACCGCCGGCCCGTTGTCGAAATGATCATCACCTTTGGCACGGCAACCCTGGAACTGGCCATCAATGCCCTCATCGTGGCGCTTTTGGTCGGCATCCCGCTCGGGCTCATCTCCGCCTACAAACGCGATAAGGCGCCCGACGCCGTCCTGCGGTTCTTCGCCATCCTCTGCTATGCCACCCCGGTATTCTTCGCCGGCCTGCTGATGAAGCTGGCCTTCTCCGTCTGGCTCGGCTGGCTGCCCGTCGCAGGACGGGCCTCCACCAGGACCGAACTGGCCATGGGAAGCCTGGCCGCACCGACCGGGATCTACTGGCTGGATGCCTTGCGCAGCGGCAACATGGCTGCGTTCGGCGACGTCGCGTCCCATTCAGTCCTCCCCGCACTCACTCTGGGGCTGCTGACGGCAGGGGTCTTCCTGCGGCTGGTCCGCACCAACGTCATCGGAACACTGGGCAAGGACTACGTCGAGGCCGGCAGGTCCCGCGGCGTCAGCAATTTCCGGCTCGTGACCAAGCATGCCTACAAGCCTGCCCTGATTCCGATCATCACAGTCATGGGGCTCCAGATTGCCCTCCTGCTCGGCGGCGCCGTTCTCACTGAGTCCACCTTCGAGTGGAAGGGCCTCGGCTACCAGCTGGTGCAATACCTGAACGCCCGCGACTTCGTCGCCGTCCAGGGAATCGTCGTGATGCTGGCGGTTATCGTTGCCGTCACGAACTTCATCGTGGACGTCGTCGCAGCCCTGATCGACCCGCGAGTGAGGTACTAACCATGAATGCAACCAAAGTAAGCGGGCGCAAGCAGCCCCTCTTCTACCGGCTGCCGGTGATCTCGCATTTCCGCTCGAGCGTCGGGCTGCAGCGCGGCATGCTCGTCACCGGCCTGGTCCTGTCCGTCGTCTTCCTGCTCGTCGCCGTGTTTGCGCCGTGGATCGCGCCCTACGGGTTTGCCCAGCTCAGCGACGCAGCGGGTCCCTTCCCGACACAGCAGCCCCCCAGTCCGGCCCACATCTGGGGCACCACGGTGGGTGGCTATGACGTCTATTCCCGAGTGCTCTGGGGCGCCCAGACGGCCGCGGTGGTCATCATCGTCGCCGTGGCCATGTCAATCTTCCTCGGCGTAGCCCTCGGCCTCGTCAGCGGGTACTTCGGCGGCTGGCTCGATCGGTTGCTCGTGGTGATCGCCGATGCGATCTACGCATTCCCGTCCCTGCTGCTGGCCATCGTGATGTCAATAGTCATCAGCCACGGCCAGTCCAGTTTCTGGGGAGGCATTGTTGCCTGCTCCATCTCCATCTCGGTGGTGTTCGTCCCGCAGTACTTCCGCGTCATCCGGGCCGAGACCATCCGGCTAAAGGCGGAGCCGTACGTCGAGTCAGCCAAGGTGGTGGGTGCCTCAAGCGTTCGCATCATGGGTCGGCACATCTTCAAGAACGCAACCCGCACGCTGCCATTGATTTTCACGTTGAATGCGTCCGAGGCCATCCTGACCCTGGCGGGCCTCGGCTTCCTCGGGTTCGGCATCGAACCGACCTCTGCCGCCGAGTGGGGCTACGACCTGAACAAGGCCATAGCAGACGCCTCCTCGGGCATCTGGTGGACCGGTGTTTACCCCGGTACGGCGATCGTCCTGACCGTGCTTGGGCTGACCCTCGTCGGTGAGAGCATCAACGACCTCAACGATCCCCGCCTGCGGGGCCGGAAGAAGGCTGTGGCAGGCAAGGGCGGACCTGACTCCACCGCCGGTGCCCAGGCTGCACTCGAAGCAGAATCGAGAGTTCTATGACCATCAACATCGACAAGCCTGGCCAGGGCGCGGGCCCGGTCCTGGACATCGACCGCCTCAAGGTCACGTTCGCCACTGATGCCGGGGACGTGTACGCCGTCAAGGACGTCAGCCTCCAGGTCAACCCCGGCGAGGTTGTGGCCATCGTTGGCGAATCGGGATCCGGCAAGACTGTAACGGCCAAGACCATCCTGGGACTCTTGCCGGAGACGGCTATCAGTCAGGGCGCGGTCCTGATCAACGGCAACAACGTCATCAGCGTCAGCGAGGCGAAACTGCGGGAGATCAGGGGCCGCGATGTGGCCATGGTGTTCCAGGAACCATCCACCGCCCTTAACCCGGTCTTCACCGTGGGCTGGCAGATCGCCGAAGGAATCCGCGCACACGCCGGCACTGGCGGCCGCAGCAAGGTCTCGGCCAAGGAAGCCAAGGCGCGGGCAATTGAAGCCCTCCGCAAAGTGGGCATCCCGGACCCGGAAACGCGGGTCAACTACTACCCGCACCAGTTCTCGGGCGGCCAGAAACAGCGCGTTGTGATTGCCGCAGCGCTGGCCCTGAACCCTGGCCTCATCGTGGCGGACGAGCCGACGACTGCCCTGGACGTCACCGTGCAGGCCGAGATCCTTGAACTGCTGCGGGACCTGCGCGACAACTACGGAACGTCCATCGTTCTGATTACGCACAATATGGGCGTTGTCGCCGACCTCGCCGACCGCGTCGTGGTCATGTACCAGGGCGACGTTGTGGAGGAGGCATCCTCACGGGTGCTCTTCGCCCAGCCCAAGGAGGACTACACCAAGAAGCTCCTCGCCGCTGTGCCGCACTTGGGCCGCAACTCCGCGTCGGAGGGTATGGTGGAGCGCGCCCACCAGGGCGGCAAAGTGCTGGTTGAGGCCAAGAACCTGACCATCGAGTACCCGGGGCGGCTGGGCAGCCCGGCCTTCAAGGCCGTTGACGGCGTCAGCTTCACCGTGTCCGAAGGCGAAGTTTTCGGTCTCGTGGGGGAGTCCGGTTCCGGCAAGACCACCATCGGCCGGGCGATCGCGGGACTCAACCGGACCACGGGCGGCAGCCTGAATGTGCTGGGTTACGAAATGCTGAACTTCAAGGAGCGCACCTTCAAGCCGCTCCGCAAGGAGATCGGCTTCGTATTCCAGGACCCGGCGGCCTCGTTCAACCCGCAGCTGACCATCGGCGACTGTGTGGCGGAACCGCTGATCATCCACTCGAACCCGACCGCGGCTGAGGCGCGCAAGCGGGTCGGTGAGCTGCTCGAGTCAGTGCAGCTGCCGGCGTCGTACGCTGACCGGTTCCCGCACGAACTCTCCGGCGGGCAGCGCCAGCGTGCCTCCCTGGCGCGGGCGCTCATCCTGAACCCGAAGCTGCTTATCGCGGATGAGCCGACCTCGGCCCTGGACGTGTCCGTGCAGGCCGTGGTGCTGGAACTGTTCAAGGAAATCCAGCAGGAGTTCGGCTTCGCGGCCCTGTTCATCAGCCATGACCTCGCCGTGGTGGACATGCTCTCCCACTGGGTCGGGGTGCTCTACAAGGGCAAGATGGTGGAGCAGGGCCTCGGTAACCAGGTGATGGGCAACCCGCAGCACGACTACACGAAGAAGCTCATCGCTTCGCTGCCTGTTCCGGATCCCGACGAGCAGGCCAGGCGCCGCGAGGCGTTCAAGGCCGTGCTTCACAGCTAGGCCCACCGCCAAGGGACATGCCCACCGTTCACCATGAACGGTGGGCATGTCCCTTTTGCGTGCCGGGCCAGGCCCCTGCAACGGCGCTTAACAGCCGAAGGCATTAGCCGCCGTGCCCCTAGACTGGATCAATGACCGAGCAGAACCTCAATCTTCCTGAAACCGATTCCTACGACCCGGCGGCAAGCTCCCTGGCCGGTTCCGTGGACCCCGCGGTGATGGCGGAGCTGTTGTCGATCCGCTCCAGCATCGACAACATCGATGCCACCCTCGTCTTCCTCCTGGCCGAGCGCTTCAAGGCGACCCAGAAGGTCGGCTTCCTCAAGGCCGCACACAAACTTCCCGCCGGGGACCCCGGCCGGGAAACGGCCCAGATCGCCCGGCTGCGGCACCTCGCCGCCGAGGCCCACCTCGACCCGGCATTCGCGGAGAAATTCCTGAACTTCATCATCGGCGAGGTCATCCGCCACCACGAGGCCATTGCCGAAGACCACCAGGCCGCCCAGGCCTCCGGCTCCGCGGACGCAGCCCGCACCGCAGACGCCTGACCATGGCCGGAACAGACTCGCCCGCTCCGGGGCAAGTGACCGCGACGGGCCTGGGCCCGTGGCCCGGCGAGGACCCGGCTGAGGCCGCCCGCATCATCCGCGGTGAACTGGGCACCCCGCACCTGCCGTTCCTTGCCGAACTTCCCGACCGCGGCGTCGGCTCCGATGCACTGGGCCGGACAGCGTCCCTGCTCGTGGAGCTGGCAGTCGACGTCCAGCCGCATGGCTGGAGGTTCGTGGACCGTCCCGGCAAGGACCTGCAGCGGGCAAAATCCGCCCTGTCCACCGACATCAACATCCTGGCGGACGTGATCGGGGCCGAGGAAGCGCCGTCGGAGGATATCAAGATCCAGCTGCGCGGGCCGCTCAGCCTTGCCGCCGGCCTGCACCTGCACAACGGGGAACGGGCCCTGATCGACTTTGGTGCCCGCCGCGAGATTGCGGCTTCGCTGGCAGCGGGTGTGGAAGGTTACCTCAAGCGGGTGGCAGAGGCTGCCCCCGGTGCCCGGATCGTGGTCCAAATCGACGAACCTGAGATTTCCTCCGTGCTGGCCGGCACCATTCCCACCTCCAGCGGTTACCGGACCCTGCGCTCGGTGCCGGGCCGGGAAGTCACCGAGTCCTGGCAATTGGTCATCGACGCGCTCCGGGCCGCCGGCGCCGTGGAAACCGTCGTGGCCGTCTCCGAGGTCGAGGCGCCCTTCGAGTGGATCCTGGCGGCAGGCGCCGACGGAATCGCCGTGCCGCTCCGGGCCCTGACCTCGCGCCAGTGGGAGCAACTCGCGGGCGCGGTGGAGGCCGGCAAGCGGCTCTGGGCCGGCGCGCTGGACGTGACGGATCCCGGCGCGAGGCTGCCAAGGGTTGGCGACGTCGTGGAAAACGTGTGGCGCCCGTGGCGGCAGCTGGGTTTGCCGGCGTCCACGCTGGGTGCGCTGAGGGTCACGCCGTCGGAGGGGCTGGCGCTGCACACACCGGCCGCGGCGAGGGCGGTCCTGACCCGGCTGACCCAGGTGGCGGACGGACTCAACCAGCTCGCCCTCGGCTAGCCAGCGCCCGGGTCCGCCGGTGACGCCGGCGTCCCGACTCAGATCCTGCTCTCCCAACCGTCCGGACGTGCGTGCCCGGGAAGGTAGCCCGGCGTCGCCACACCGCCGGGATAGGGCTCGAGTCGGTAGTCGAAGCGGCCGGCGTACACCAGGACCAGGCCGAGCTGGGGCTGGATCACCTTGACCTGGATCCGGTGGCGGCCGCCGTCCTGCGGCTCCCACCACTGCTCGGCATAGGCCTTGGCGTCGAGCGCCGTCGGCAGCGGAATCCGCAATGGACCCAGGAACAGCCGGGAGGCCTCGGACACGCCGCGGAGCCTGCCCTCGGGCGTCACGCTGAGATTGAGGTCGGTGGTGAGCCGCCGGAACCTGCCCACGTAATCCACGAGCCGCGGCCGGCCCCCGGATTCGTCAAGGCTGGTGGTGTCGTGGAACAGCCGGGTGGTTCCGGGGAAGAAGATCTCGCGCCGGGCCGTCAGGCTTGACCTGCCGAACGGGTCCAGGTGGGCGTGGTTTTCGATCCGGAAGCGGACGCCCTCGCCGTATTCGGGGAAGAAGGCCTGCTCGCCGGCGGTGAGCCGCAGCAGGGGCCTCAGCCAGGCCTGCCGGCAGCCGACGACGTCGAAGACCCCCTCGCCGACGCCATAGTGGCCGGACCCCGGCGCCAACGCGAAGTATTCTTGGAGTTCCGGCTGCAGCCGGGCAAAGTCAGGGCCCAGGGCGCGCTTGTAGATGGGGGTGTTCACGGGTTCCTCCTGCGGTCCGGGCCGGTGTAAGGGGCTTTTCCACAGCATGCAGGACATGGCGGCAATTGTCACAACTTTCCGGCGCCTCGGCGCGGTCCGGGCCGCCACGGCACGCCCGCCTGCGCCATGCCGGTGGGCCGCCCGATACGACAAAGCCAATTCAATGGGGGAATATATAACTATGAAGGCACGCATTCTGGTAGTGGACGATGACGAGGCGCTCGCCGAGATGATAGGTATTGTGCTGCGCAATGACGGCTTCGAACCCGTCTTCTGCGCCGACGGAGCACAGGCGCTGGACGTGTTCCGCTCCTCCAAACCGGACCTCGTCCTGCTTGACCTGATGCTTCCGGGCATGGACGGCATTGAAGTGTGCCGCCAGGTCCGTGCCGAGTCAGACGTCCCGATCGTGATGCTGACCGCCAAAGCGGACACCTCGGACGTGGTCCGCGGCCTGGAGTCCGGGGCCGATGACTACGTGCCGAAGCCTTTCAAACCCGCCGAGCTGGTCGCCCGCGTCCGGGCCCGGCTCCGCCCGGGCGACCAGAAGGCCCCGGAAACGCTGCGGATCGCCGACGTCACGATCGACGTCGCTGGCCACCTGGTCAGCCGCGGCAACGACCGGATTTCCCTGACGCCGCTGGAATTCGACCTCCTTGTCGCCCTGGCCCGCAAGCCGTGGCAAGTGTTTACGCGTGAACTGCTCCTGGAGCAGGTCTGGGGCTATCGGCACGCCGCCGACACCCGGCTGGTCAATGTCCATGTCCAGCGGCTGAGGTCCAAGATTGAACGCGATCCAGAAGCCCCCGAAGTTGTATTGACGGTCCGTGGTGTCGGCTATAAAGCAGGTTCCTGAGCCTGCGGACCGCAGTGTCCCGCAGCGCATAGCGACGGCGGAGTCGCCGGAAATGACGCCGGAAATGACGCAAGACACGGCGCCGGCAGAGTTGTCCGCTGAGCCGTCCGCCCTGCCCACCGTCGACCTCGACGGCGAGCCCGCCATCGTGCCCGAGATCCTGCACGAGCCCGGGACGCCCCCTGCCGGCGGCGGACCGGGTCTTTGGCGCGGATTCGCCTTCCGTACCCGGCTGTGGGCCAAGCGCGCGAGGATCGTTGGCGTCCGGGTCGCACGCCTGGTCCGGACCGGGGGACGGCGCTTCTGGCCCGGCGTCCTCTACCTGCTCCGCTCGGTGCAGAAGAAGTGGCGGCGTTCGCTGCAGTTCCGGACCGTCCTGACCACGCTCCTGCTGGCCATCGGCTCGTTCGCGGTCGTTGGCGCTTACCTGTCCAACCAGATCGCCAACAACCTGTTCCAGGAGCGGCTCGCCCAGGCCGAATCGGAGACGCGCTACAACGTCAAGCAGGTCCAGGACACGTTCGACGGCGCCCAGGTCACGGACCAGTCCAGCGTCATCACGCTGGTCTACGACACCCTGAACGCCGTCGAGGGCCGCGGGTCCGTGATCCAGCGTCGCTACGTCTTCGAGGCCATGCCGGAGCAGACCAAGCCGCGCAACCGCTGGGTTGAATCCCGGGCCTCCGACCAGCTCACCATCGGCGTCATCCCGCCGGACCTGCGCAAAGCCGTGCAGGACTCCGGCAAGGACCAGTACTGGGCCTCCACGCAGTTCCCCGTGGGGACCGAGGACCGACCCGGCATCGCCGTCGGCAACAAGGTGACCTTCAACGGCACCGTCTACGAGCTTTACCTCATCTACGACCTCAACACGGCGCAGAAGACACTGGACGAGATCCAGAACGTCCTGCTGGCCGGCGGTGCCCTGCTGGTGCTGATGATCGGCGGCGTCGCCTGGTATGTCACCCGCAACGTGGTCAGCCCGGTCAGCCATGCCGCCGTCGTTTCGGAGAAGCTCGCGGCCGGACAGCTGCAGGAACGCATGGTGGTCAAGGGCGAGGACGAGGTCGCCCGGCTCGGTGCCTCCTTCAACCACATGGCGGCAAGCCTCCAGGAGCAAATCACGCAGCTGGCCACGCTCTCGCAAATGCAGCAGCGCTTCGTCTCCGATGTCTCCCACGAGCTCCGCACGCCGCTGACCACGGTGCGCATGGCCGCGGAAGTCCTTTATGACGCGCGCGAGGATTTCGACCCCATCAACAAGCGGTCCGCAGAGCTGCTCTACAACCAGGTGGAGCGCTTCCAATCGCTCCTGGCGGACCTCCTGGAAATTTCCCGCTTTGACGCGGGCGCGGCCACCCTCGACGCCGAACCGACGGACATTGTGCAGCTCGTGGCGCACGTCATTGAGGGGGTGGCGCCGGTCGCCGCCGAATATGGCTCAGCCGTGACCCTCAACACTCCGGCCGGCAGCATCATTGTCGACATGGACGACCGCAGGATCGATCGGATCCTGCGTAACCTCATCCTGAACGCCCTTGAGCACGGCGAGGGCCGGCCCGTCAACGTCTCCGTGGCCGCCAACGGCACTTCGGTAGCCGTGGCCGTACGGGATCACGGCATCGGCATGACCCCGGCTGAGGCCGCCCGCGTCTTCGACCGCTTCTGGCGCGCCGATCCCGCCCGGGCCCGCACCACGGGCGGCAGCGGCCTGGGCCTGTCCATCGCCGCGGAGGACACCAAGCTCCACGACGGCTGGCTGCAGGCGTGGGGGAGCAAGGGCCACGGCTCGAACTTCCGCCTGACCCTTCCGCTGCGCCGCGACGAGCCGATCACCAAGTCCCCGCTCCAGCTCGAGCCGGTGCATGTCGGCCTCCCGGCGGCGGGCACCCAGCGGACCGTCGTGCTGCTGGACCCGCCGCGAACCGCGGAAGCCTCGCCGGGGACCGCGGAGACCGGCGTCGCCCGCGGGGCGGAGGCAGACGGCTCTGCGGATGATATTGCTGATGACTTCGCTGGCGACTTCACAGATGACTTCACTGGCGACGGCGACGGCGACGGCGGCGCCGTCGGCGGGGCAAACCCGGACGGCGGACCGGCCGGCCCCCGGGGAACTGGGACGGAGGGCAGGGCATGAGCAGTGTTTCCATGTCGGGAAAATTCACCCGGGTGGGGGCAGCGTTGCTTGCTGTGCTCCTGCTGCTGTTGACCTCATGCGCCCAGATTCCGCGCTCCGGGCCGGTGGGCAAGAGCACTGACGAGAGCGCGGGAAACCCCAACGCCCCGGTCTTCTTCCCGTCCGCGCCGCGTCCGGGTGCGGGACCCGAGGCTGTCATCGAGGACTTCTACCTGGCCGGCAGCGGCTATGAGGACGACTACGCCGTGGCCCGGCAGTACCTCACCCAGGGTTCGTCGGTGACCTGGAAACCGGACCAGCGGGCCCTCGTTTTCCGAAAGGCCACAGTGGTGGCCACCGGCGTCGAAAACGTCTTCAACTACCAGCTCGACGTCGCCTATTCGGTGGACGCCGACGGCGTGGCCACGCAGCTTCCCGAAGGCACCACCGAGAGCATCCCGGTCACGCTGACCCAGGTGGACGGCGAGTGGCGGATCTCCGATCTCCCGGACGGGACGGCCATTCCGGAAGAGACCTTCAAGGTCATCTACGGCGCGTACCCGATTTATTTCTACGACCCCACGTTCACGTACGCCGTGCCGGACGTCCGGTGGTTCATCCGCAAGAAGACCGTCAAGGCCATGACGAGCGCCCTGCTGGGCGGACCTGCCCCGTACCTCAAGGGCGCCGTCGTCAGTGCGTTCCCGTCCGGCATCAAGCTGGCCCGCGAGTCCGTGCCCGTGGTCTCCGGCGCAGCGCAGGTCGATCTCACCGCCAAGGACCTCGTCGACGCCTCCAACGAGGACCGGCTGCGGATGCAGACCCAGCTGGCCCTGACGTTCCGCAGCCAGCCGGATGTCATCAATGTCGAGCTCCGGGCAAACCAGGACCTGGTGCGTGTCGAGGACAACGGCACGGTCCTGCCCCCTGTCCGGGATGAAAGTATCCCCGCCTACCAGATCGCCGTCAGCAACAACGACCTGGTCCGGTACGAGAACAACCGGCTCTCACCGCTGCCAGACATCCAGTCCGTCGCGGCCCTCTCGCCGCGGGCACCTGCGGAGTCGACCGAGTCGCAGGCCGCCGCGTTCCTCAACGCCGCCCGCACCACGCTGTACTCAATCGTTCCGGGCCAGCCTGCCAGGGCACTGACCACGCGGGCCTCGCTGTCCAGGCCGTCCTTCGGCCGGTACGACTGGGTCTGGACCGCCGGACCGGGCGCGGCCGGAGCCACGGAAGTGGTGGCCTACCGGCCCGTCGGCGTGGCGGAGAGCGCCACCGTGCCCACCGTCACCCTGACGCCGGGTTGGCTCGCCGGCAGGACCGTCAAGGAGTTCCGGATTTCCCGGGACGGCACGCGCGCGCTGGTCATTTCGGAGCAGAACGGGAAGAGCAAAGTCCAGATCACCGGCATCATCCGTAACGCCGACGGCACGCCAAGGGACCTGACCGTGCCCCTGACGCTGCTCACCCCCCGGGATCCTGACCAGGGGGTCTGGGTGGATGACACCACGGTCGCGGTCATGAAGGCCTCCGCCAGCGATGCCGTCACCCCCGAGCTCTTGTCCCTGACTTCAGCGGAGCCGCAGCAGCTGGCGCCGTGGCCCGGTCTCACTGCCCTCAGCGCAGGCAACGGCACATCCGAGATCTACGGCCAGTCAGCGGAAGGGATCTTCCAGCGGCTGGGCAACGGCTGGTCACCGCAGCTCAAGGGACCGATCGACCCGTCGTTCCCCGGCTGACCGGGGAGTTGTCCACATAGCGGCCCGCGGCGCTGCCACCGACGCCGTCCCCGGTCCAGGATCGGACGATGAACAGCCACGCAGCCCGGCAGGCAGCCCGGCGGACAGCCCAGCAGACAACCCCGCACACCGGACAGGACATCGGGCACGGGCGGCCGGCCGCGGATCCGGACCTTGCCCCGGCCGCAGCCACATCGGCGCGGCACCGCGGCAGTTACGCCCGGCCGCTGGCGAGACTGTGCGACCGGACGGCCGAGGCAGCGGCGGAGGTGGTCGCCCTGGCCATTCCCGTGGACTGCGTGTGCTGCGGCGCGGAAGACTCGGCGCTCTGCGGCGCTTGCTCCCGGCAGCTCCGCCTGCTGACGCTGAAGCCGTTCCGGGCCGAGGCCCAGGCCCCGGCCCTGATGGACATGGACGGGTCGGTGCTGTTGCCCGTGGTGGCTGCAGGGGCCTACCGGGCAGAGCTGGCCCAGTGCCTGCTGTCCTTCAAAAGCCATGGGCAGCAGCGGCTGGCCGGCGAGCTGGCCCGGGGCTTGGCGCGGGCTCTGCACGCCGCGGCCGGGCAGGCGCAGGGTCTCGTCCTCGTCCCGGTGCCCACAAGCTCCGCCGCGTACCGCAAACGCGGTTTCAGTCCCGTCCATCTCCTGCTCCGCCGGCTCGTCCGCGGCGGCGGAATCCCGAGCTTCACCGTCGCCGATGCCCTGCGAAAAACGCGGCCGCCGGCGGTGAGTTGGATGCCGCTCGAACTGCTGCGGTCCCGCCGGAACGGGGAGCGGTACCTGCGCGGCGGACAGAAAGGACTGGACCGCGGTGCCCGCGCTTTACGGGTCCGCGGGTCCATGCGGGCCCGAGCCGGCCCCTGGTCGCCGCAGGTCTGGGGACGGCCCTGCATCATCGTCGATGACGTGCTGACCACCGGCGCGACCCTGGCGGAGGCGGCCCGCGCGCTGCGGGCTGCGGGGGCCATTGTCAGCGGTGCCGTGGTGGTGGCCGCGACACGCCCGCCTGCCCCTGCCGACGTCGGCGTCGCCAGGCCCGACATGGCGGGCGTAAAGGGCGGGACGTAAAAAAATAAACCGTAAAAGGATGAATAACAGGTGTCTATGAACTAACGTCGATGATGGGTACCAAGAACAGATGTACCTGTCGATAGCGGCTCGGAAAGGGGCTCGACTGTCAGTCAGATCGGCCCCGGGAAGTACCGCCGTCGTGTCACCGAAGTCATTTGGAGGGCACCATGGAGTTCATGATTAGCGGACGCAACTTGACGGTCTCAGACCGATTCCGCGAATATGCCGACGACAAGATCTCAAAGATCGCGTCGCTGGGAGACAAGGTCCAGAGGGTAGACGCGAAGGTCACCAAGGAGACCAAAGCCCGCCAGACCGCCGAATCGCTCACGGTTGAGTTGACAGTCCTGGGGCGCGGCCCGGTTATCCGCGCAGAAGCGAGTGCCGCCGACAAGTTCGCCGCGTTCGACCTCGCCTACAACAAGCTTCTTGAACGCCTGCGCAGGGCCAGGGACCGCAGGAAGGTCCACCACGGCCGGCACACCCCGAAGTCCGTCACCGAGGCGACAGCAGCCCTCGAACCGGCCAGCCCCAGCGAACCTCTTTACGTGGAGGCGGCGCACCAGCAGGAGACCCAAACGCCGGCGGCCGAGAAGTCCCCCTACGATGTCGAGAACGATATTCCGGCCGGCGATTCGCCCGTGCTGATCCGCCGGAAGGTATTCCCCGCGGCCCAGATCACCCTCGATGACGCCGTCGACAACATGGAACTTGTGGGTCACGACTTCTACCTTTTCGTGGACAAGGAAACCAAGGCGCCGTCGGTCGTTTACCGGCGCGAGGGCTGGACCTACGGGGTCATCTCCTTGGACCAGACGTGCGAGCCCGGACATTCGAGTCTGGAAGAGAAAATCCTGGCCTACCGTTCAGAGGATGAGCCCGCCAGCGCATAAGCTGGGGCAAAACATCCGACGAAGGGACTAACGTGCAAGCATCGCTGAGCCTGTCACAGGCACGGCGGATCGCATTGGCAGCCCAGGGATTGGACAAAGTACGGCCCGCCGGACCCGTGAGCGCACGGGCGGTGGGCCGTACCTTTGCCCGGCTGCACTTGGTCCAGATCGACTCCGTCAATGTGGTGTCCCGCAGCCACTTCCTGCCATTCTTCTCGCGGCTGGGCAACTACGACCGCACCATCCTGCAGCGGATGGCCGGGACCCACCCCCGCCGGATGATCGAGTACTGGGCCCACGAAGCGTGCTTCATCCGCCCGGACCACTTCCAGGATCTCGTGCAGTGGCAGAACCGCAAATGGGTGGGCGCGCACACCATGGACCCGGAACTGCGCAACGGCGTGGCGGCCCGGGTGCTGGAAACCCTGGCGGCCGGCAAACCAATGACAGCGGGCGAACTGACGGCCAGGCTCGGCCACGTGGAGGACCGGCAGCAGGACAACTGGGGCTGGAACTGGAATGTGGTCAAGAGGGTGCTGGAACATCTGTTCGAAGAGGGCCTTGTCTCCGCATCGTCGCGGACCGATTCCTTCGAACGGCGCTATATGCTCACCGCCAGGGTGCTGCCCGGGCCGGGAGGAACGCCGGAGCCCGAACCGGACGCGGCCGTCGCGATGGACCGTTTGATCGACGCCGCGGCCCAGGCCCACGGCATTGGGACGGTGCGGTGCTTCGCGGACTATTTCCGGACGCCGCAGAAAGCCGCCGCCGTGTCAGTCGCGAACCTCGTGGACACCGGCCGGCTGCAGCCGGTAAAGGTCGCCGGCTGGGACCGGCCGCTGTACCGCCACGCAGAGGCCAAACTTCCGCGTTCAGCCACCGGCCGGGCGCTCCTGAGCCCCTTCGACTCCCTGGTGTTCGAACGCCGCCGGCTCGAGGAACTGTTCGGGTTCCACTACCGGATCGAGATCTACACTCCGGAGCCGAAGCGGAAGTACGGCTACTACGTCCTGCCGTTCCTGCTCCGCGACGGGATCGTCGCGCGGGTGGACCTCAAGGCGGACCGGGCCGGCGGCCGGCTCCTGGTCAGGGCCGCCCACGCCGAACCCGGCGCGCCGGCGGACACCGCCGTCGAACTGGCCGCGGAACTGCACCTCATGGCAGAGTGGCTGGGACTGGCCGGGGTTGTTGTCTCGCCAACGGGGGACCTCGCGCCGGCGCTCGCCGAAGCCGTGGCTGCCCGGTAAACAGCAGTATCCGCTGTGAGGGAACAGGCGCCACCGGCCCTGCGTCTCTCCCGTAGACTGAACACGCCAGAATTCGGCAGATTGAGACTGGGAGCAATTTCACGTGGCATCACTTATCGAAAAACTTCTCCGCACGGGTGACAAAAAAACCCTGCGGCAACTGCGGAACTATGCCGATTCCATTAATGCCCTGGAGAGCTCCTTCCAGACCTTCACGGACGCCGAGCTCCGCGAGGAGACGGACCGTCTGCGCGAACGCCACCAGGCCGGCGAAAAGCTCGACGATCTGCTGCCCGAAGCGTTCGCTGCGGTACGCGAGGCCTCCTCCCGTACCCTGGGCATGCGCCACTTCGACGTCCAGCTCATGGGCGGTGCCGCCCTGCACCTGGGCAACATCGCCGAGATGAAGACCGGTGAAGGTAAGACCCTGGTGGCCACTGCTCCGGCCTACCTCAATGCCCTCTCCGGCAAGGGCGTCCACGTAGTCACCGTGAACGACTACCTCGCCGAATACCAGTCCGACCTCATGGGCCGCGTCTACCGTTTCCTAGGCCTGACCAGCGGCTGCATCCTCTCCAACCAGGACCCCGCGCTGCGCCGCGAGCAGTACGCCGCGGACATCACCTACGGCACCAACAACGAATTCGGCTTCGACTACCTGCGCGACAACATGGCGTGGGACAGTTCCGAACTCGTCCAGCGCGGCCACCACTTTGCCGTCGTTGACGAAGTGGACTCGATCCTCATCGACGAGGCCCGCACCCCGCTCATCATCTCTGGCCCCGCCCAGGGCGACACCAACCGGTGGTACAGCGAATTCGCCAAGGTGGTCACCCGCCTGCACGCCGAGACCGACTACGAAGTCGATGAGAAGAAGCGCACCGTCGGTGTCCTGGAGGCCGGCATCGAAAAGGTCGAGGACTACCTCGGCATCCACAACCTCTACGAGTCCGCCAACACGCCTCTGATCGGCTTCCTGAACAACGCCATCAAGGCCAAGGAACTGTTCAAACGCGACAAGGACTACGTCATCCTCGACGGCGAGGTGCTGATCGTCGATGAGCACACCGGCCGCATCCTCGCCGGCCGGCGCTACAACGAGGGCATGCACCAGGCCATCGAAGCCAAGGAAGGCGTCGAGATCAAGGCCGAAAACCAGACCCTCGCCACGGTCACACTGCAGAACTACTTCCGCATGTACGACAAGCTCGCGGGCATGACCGGCACGGCCGAGACCGAGGCCGCCGAGTTCATGAGCACCTACAAGCTCGGCGTCGTCGCGATTCCCACCAACCGCGACATGACGCGTATTGACCAGGCCGACCTCGTCTACAAGAACGAGACCGTCAAGTTCGACGCCGTGGTCCAGGACATCGCCGAACGCCACGAAAACGGCCAGCCGGTCCTCGTGGGCACCACCAGCGTCGAGAAGAGCGAATACCTCTCCCGGTTGCTGGCCAAGGAAGGCGTCCGGCACGAGGTCCTGAACGCCAAGAACCACGCCCGTGAAGCGTCCATTGTGGCCCAGGCCGGCCGCAAGGGCGCCGTCACCGTCGCGACCAACATGGCCGGCCGCGGTACCGACATCATGCTCGGCGGCAACGCCGAGTTCACCGCCGTCGCCGAACTGGCCAAGCGGGGCCTGGACCCGGAGGAAAACTCCGAGGAATACGAGGCCGCATGGCCCGAGGCGTTCGAGTCTGCCAAGCAGGCCGTCAAGGACGAGCACGAGGAAGTCCTGAACCTGGGCGGGCTCTACGTTCTGGGTACCGAACGGCACGAGTCCCGCCGCATCGACAACCAGCTCCGCGGACGTTCCGGACGCCAAGGTGACCCGGGCGAGTCCCGGTTCTACCTCTCGCTGACCGATGACCTCATGCGCCTGTTCAACTCCGGCGCGGCCGAACGGCTCATGAACAGCTCGGTGCCGGACGACGTCGCGCTCGAATCCAAGCTCGTCTCGCGTGCCATTGCCTCGGCCCAGGGCCAGGTGGAAGGCCGCAACGCCGAGCAGCGCAAGAACGTGCTGAAGTACGACGACGTCCTGAACCGCCAGCGCGAGGCCATCTACGGTGACCGGCGCCGCATTCTGGAAGGCGACGACCTCCACGAGAAGGTCCAGTACTTCCTGGAAGACACCATCAACGCCTTCATCGATGCGGCCACGGCCGAGGGCACCGGCGACGACTGGGACTTCAACCTGCTGTGGTCCAACCTCAAGACCCTCTACCCGGTGAGCTTCACGCCGCGCGACGTCATTGACGAAGCCGGCGGCAAGTCCCGCATCACCGTCGACTTCCTCCGCGAAGAGATCCTCTCCGATGCCCGCCTGGTCTACCAGGCCAGGGAACAGGCGATCGGCTCCGAGAGCATGCGCGAACTGGAACGCCGGGTGGTGCTGTCCGTCATCGGGCGGAAGTGGCAGGAACACCTCTACGAGATGGACTACCTCAAGGAGGGCATCGGGCTCCGCGCCATGGCCCAGCGCGATCCCCTGGTCGAGTACCAGCGCGAGGGCTTCATCATGTTCCAGGCCATGATGGAGGCCATCCGCGAGGAGAGCGTCGGCTTCCTGTTCAACCTCGACGTCGAAGTGACGCCGGCCGAGGACGTTGTTGTCGCGGACGCCGAGGGCCAGCACACCGAACACCACGAGCCGCAGATCCACGCTGCCGGACTCGAAGCCCCGGAGAAACCCGCGCAGCTGCAGTACACCGCCCCCGGCGAGGACGGCGCCGCCCAGACCCGGATCGAGGCCAAGAGCTCCGGGCGATCGGGAAACCCGGCCAAGGCCGCCGCGCAGGACATCGGCCGCCGCGCGGCAAAGAAGAAGCGGCGCTAGGCACGAAGCCAACGCACGGGAGGACCGGAGCAACTGCTCCGGTCCTCCCGTATTTCCGCCTCCTTTCCTGACAGGCCCGGCCCGGTCAGGGACGGCCCGGTTCCTGCCTGTTGCTGGCTGTTGGGGGCTGGTTCTGCCCTCGGCTCCGCTGCCTTGGATTACGTCCCCGCGGTTCAGCCGATTTCCAGCACGGTGACGCGCCAGGCAACCGTGCCTCGCTCCAGTCGCAGCGCGACGGCGCGGACCCGTGCTTCCTCGACCACCACAGCGCTGGCCTCGTAGATGCCATCAGACACGCGGCAGGCCCGGACGGTCCGCACGGAAGGGTTACGGTGCAGCCGGCCCGCTGTTGGCGAGCTGCCGGAGGCGACCCGGCGGGTCAGCGCGGCGCGGTGCTGCAGGGCCGCCAGGCAACGCGGATCCAGGCGGCGGGAGAGCTGCTGGGCCGGCCGGGTGCCGGCCAGCACCTCTATGGCGGCCTGCACGGTGCTGCGCGAGATCGCACAAATCTCGCGGGCTTCGTCAACGACCTGCAGCGGCGGAGCGGCCGCGGCG
Source organism: Arthrobacter sp. 10N43 (assembly GCF_056394525.1). Taxonomy (NCBI): domain Bacteria; kingdom Bacillati; phylum Actinomycetota; class Actinomycetes; order Micrococcales; family Micrococcaceae; genus Arthrobacter; species Arthrobacter sp. 10N43. The sequence continues at coordinate 485,941 of NZ_JBFTIA010000004.1, forward strand.
GCGTGGATGGCCGGCGTTGCCGTGCCGGACACAACCCGGAGGGCAGGGACGTGCGGGACTGGGGTAGCCGCGGCCGGGCGGATCCCGGTGACTGCGTTCATGACGGTTCCTTTGCTTATAGCGGGTGACGGATGGAGGCGATTCTTCTGGGGGTGAGGCTCCTGCGGGTGCGGGTGCTGATGTTCGTGCGGATTGCTGGTTCTGGGTGTTCGGCCGGCCTTGTCGCGGCGCGGCCGGTGACTTAGCCTCCCGGCGGGAGGATGAGGACCTGTCCGGGCCGCAGCAGATGCGGGTTGGGTCCGATCGCTTGGCGGTTGCCCGCATACAGCCGGGGCCACTCCCGGGCGATGTCGGCGTCGGACGCGAACGGCCCCAGCGACGCCGCGGCGATGCTCCACAATGAGTCGCCGGACCTGACCGTCACCTCCCTGCGGGCGGCAGGAGTGTCCTGCGACCGCACGGGGCGTGCGGTGAGAGGGCCGGCATCCACGATCGGACTCAGCGGCTTCCATCGTGGATCCACCCCCGTAGTGGCGCCTGGACCTTGCGGCTCCGGCACTGGAGCCTGCCCGGGTGACGGTGTCCACGACGCCGATACCGCTGCCTGGGCGGGCCCGCCCGGGCCGGACCCGTCGGGTGCGGTGGCCGCGGTGGCCAAAGGTGCGGTCAGCAGTTGCAGCCCGACGGCGGCGAGAACCAGCCGTCGCATGAACGCCGGACTGAACCGGCCCGTGGCGGCCGCCGCGCGGGTCCTGCCGAGTCGGTCGAGCATTGCCGCTGCGACGGCGATGCCGAAGGACATCACCCACCAGGTGATGACGATCAGCCCGGCGGTATTTGCCGCGATCCCGAGCTGGTCCTCGAAGGAAAGCGACTGCTGGCGCGCCGAAGCCGACTGCCACCGCTGGACGAGGAAACTTCCCGTGGCCGCGAGGAAGATCCCCAGCAACAAAATGACCGCGGCCATGGCCGCGTCGGCCCGAACCGTTTGCCGGACCCCGGGCAGGGCCACCCCCACGGCCCCGGCCTGAGACTGGGACTGGGAATGCGTTCCTCCTGTCCGGTCCATGGCTCCTGCCTCCTTTCGTTCAACATCGTTTGATATCATTTGATGTTGTTTGGTTACTTTTAATGCTCTTGAGGGAAGTCTGGTCCCGTAAGGATCCGTTTGTCTAGATGCTTTCCATTGCCTGTGGATTGTCGGCCAGCTGTGGAATCCCGGACAGCGGTGGACTGAGTGGTGGGCTGAGCGGTGGACACCAGTGGATTGACGGGTGGACTGAGCGGTGGACTGACCCCTGGATTCACCTGCCGATTGACCGGTGCGGTAGGCGCGCCTACGCTGGCGCCATGCGGTGGGACGCCCTGTTTGACGACATGGAGGCACAGCTGGCTGCGCGCCAGCGGCTGGATTTTGAGGCGGAAGTTGCCGAACGCGCACTCGTGGACTCGGCTGGGGTGGAGCTCGCGGACCGGCTCCGCGGGTCCCTCGGGCTGAGGATCCGCGTGCAGGTGTCCTCAGGGGCGTCGTTCGAGGGCGAGCTCAGCCACGCAGGCAGCGAAGCCCTGGTGCTTGATGAGTCCCAGCATCAGGTGCTCATTCCCTACGCGGCGGCCGCACAGTATGTGGGTCTTTCACGGGTGGCGGTCACCGAGCCGTCCGCCGTCCGCCGGCGGCTCGGTTTGGGCAGCGCCCTGCGCGGGCTCGCCAGGAACCGTGCACGGGTAACAGTTTTTGTTGCGCGCGGGCGGGCAGAGGCGGGGCTTCACGGCGCCATTGAAACGGTGGGCCGGGACTTCCTGGACCTGGCCGTGACCCGCGAGGGCCAGGAGCGGGCTCCGGCAAGCGCCCGGCAGGTGGTGAGCATTCCTTTTGGCGCCCTCGCGGGCATCAGGTCCGCCGGAGCCGCGGGCGGCTAGCCGGTCGCCAGCAAGGGCAGTGGGCTCAACTCCCGGCAGACTTCGCCTTCGCCTCTTCGATCATCCGGCTGGCCTCGGCATAGCGTTCCTGGATGTACTGCTCCAGCATTTTCTCCTCGACGCGCCACTGGCCGCGTCCGCCCACCTGGATGGCCTTCAGCTCGCCGCTGCGAACCAGCGCGTAAGCGGCTGGGGAGTTGATCTGGAGCTGCTCGGCAACATCTGCGAGAGTCAGGAATCGGGGCATGAGTCCATTTTGCCACCGTTGATGCCTCTTGGTGCCGTTATCCACAGTTTGCGTCTGTTTGGCCGTGGATCTTCCGCCCGGACCGCCCGGGCGTAACAATAGGGGATGTCCGGCATCCCGGGAACGGACGGCGACGACAGGGGGAGCGGACGCATGAGTGGAAGCGCGGCAGCCGAAGGGGCCCGTTTGAAGAGGCCGTCCTGGAAGGACCCCCGGCTCCTCGTCGGAATCCTGCTGGTCCTGGCATCCGTGGTGGGCGTTGTCTCGCTGGTCGGCGCCGCGGACCAGACCACCGAGGCGTACGCGGCGCGCGAGCCGATCGCCGTCGGCGAGACGCTGACGCTCGAGAAGGTGCACCGGGTCAAAGTACGGCTCGGCGACGTGGAGGAGCACTATCTGACCCCGGAGGCCGGCCTGGAATCCGGGCTCGTGGCCGTGCAGAGGATCGGCAAGGACCAGCTGCTGCCGCGCGAAAGCGTCGGCCGGCTCGATGGGCTGGACCGCAAGCCCGTCGCCGTCACCGTTGAGGATAATCTCCCCGCCCAGGCCGTGGCGGGCTCCCGCGTGGACGTCTGGGTGGCGTTGCCGGACACCCGCAACGGTTTCAGCGAGCCCACCCTGCTCCTGTCCGGCGCAGAAATTGCGCAGGTCACCGTGGGCAGCAGTGCCCTGGGGTCCTCCCGGTCCACAGTGGTGATGGTGCTCGTGCCGGACGCCCAGATGCCCAAGCTGCTGGGAGCCCAGGCCAACAAAGCAAAGATCGCGGTCGTGTGGAATCCGGGCGGTGCCGCCCGATGAGCATTCCCGTCGTGACTGTGGGGGATTCCCGCGACGATCTGGTCGGCGGTTTGGAGCGGCTGCACGGACCCGTCTCCGTTGTCCGGCGGTGCGGCGAACTGGCTGAACTGCTGGCAGCCTGCCAGAGCGGGCTGGCCCGCGCCGCCGTCGTCGCGACGGGAAGTGAAGAGCTGACGGCCTCGCTGGTGGACCGGCTGTCTGCCGTCGGGGTGGTGGTCATCGCCCTGACCGACAATCCGGAGGAAACGTCCCGGCTGCGGACCATCGGAGTGGCCGCAGAAGCCCGTGCCGTTGATGCCGCAGCCCTGGCGTCGCGGATTTCTGCAGCGGTGGCCCAGCTCAGCGGCGACGGACACCGCCAGGAGCCAGCCGCGGCCGACGTCGACGCCGCCTCCTCCGCCGCAGCCACAGCCGCTGGACAGGCGGCGCGGCCATCCGGAGCGCGCGCCGCAGGCACCCGCAGCGCTGCCGCGAAGGGCCGGATCATAGCGGTCTGGGGCCCGGCCGGCGCGCCGGGCCGCACCCTGGTGGCCGCCAACATCGCAGGTGAACTGGCCGCGGAAGGACAATCCGTGCTGCTGGTCGACGCCGACAGTTACGGCGCCAGCGTGGCCGCCCTCCTGGGGCTGCTCGATGAGGCTGCCGGGCTGGCGCAGGCCTGCCGGCTGGCGGACCAGGGGCTGCTCGACGCCGAGGCCCTGCTCAGGATCGCCACCACCGTGGCGACCAAGGCCGGGACGTTCCGCGTGCTCACCGGGATCACGCGGGCGGACCGCTGGACCGAACTGCGTGCCGCGGCGCTCACGCTAGTCCTGGAGCGGGCACGCGAGATCGCCGATGTCACTGTGGTGGACACCGGTTTCTGCCTCGAAGCCGATGACGAGCTGGGCTTTGACGCGGGTGCGCCGCGGCGCAATGCTGCGACCCTGAGGAGCCTGGAATTGGCCGACACGGTCTTTGCCGTCGGAGCGGCCGACTCCATAGGAGTGCCGAGGCTGGTCCGCGGCCTGGCCGAGCTTCAGGCAGCCGTCCCGCAGGCATCACCCCAGGTGGTCATGAACAAAGTCCGCGCCGCCGCCGTCGGCCGGTCGCCGGAACGCCAACTCCGGGCAGCGTGGGAGCGCTACGGCCCGGCGGTGTCCCTGTCGGCGTTCCTGCCGTCGGACCCGGCGGCGAGCGATGCGGCGCTGCTCTCGGGGGCGCTTTTGCTCGAAGCGGCCCCCGAATCCGAGCTGCGGCGGGCGATCGCCAAACTGGTTTGTGCACCTGACCAGCGAAACACGAAATCCTTTGTCTTTTCTTCCACAGCACGGCGCCGGACAAACAGTTAGGGTCATCGTAAGGGCCGCAAAGAGGCGGCTGTGAACTTCTTTTATGGAGGCGTTTCGATGTCGTCTGGGTCCAGCGTGGAGGATCAGCCCGTTTCGATCAGTGGTAGCAAGAGCTACCTCGGGGATTACTACGAGCACCTCGCGGAGGAGGACTTCCGGGCATATCCGGAGGAAGTCCTGACGGCAAGGGCCGATACCCACCGCCAAATCGCGGCGACCCGGCTGCCCGGCGTCGCGAACATTGCCATCCACGACGAGGCCGACTGCACCGTCCTGTACATCGTCACCGATGACATGCCCTTCCTCGTGGATTCCGTCAATGCCGAACTGGTCCGCCAGAACGCCCCCATCCACCTCGTGCTCCACCCGCTTTTCGTGGTGACCCGCAACCGCGAGACCGGCGAACTGGTCAAAGTCGCGCGCGTCCCCTCCCACCTGGGCATCTCCAGCGGAGACACCGCGGCCATGCCGAACCTCTCCCACCTGATCGCCGAGGGCGACAACGCCTCGCACATGGAGTCCTGGATCGCCGTCGAAATCGACCTCGCCGGCGAGGACAAGCGCGCGGAACTCGTCAAGGGAATCTCCAGGGTGCTCGGCGACGTCCGCGCCGCCGTCGAAGACTGGCCGAAGATGCGCACCAAGGCCCTTGAAATCGCCGCGGACCTGGACCGGCTGGCCAACCGGGCGCAAATTGCCGAGCTCCGCCAGGCCCAGGACCTGCTCCGCTGGCTCGATGACGGAAACTTCACTTTCCTCGGCTACCGCGAATACGACCTCGTGAACGAGTCCGGCGAGGATGTGCTGGAACTGCGCGAGGAAAGCGGACTGGGCCTGCTCCGCGCCGGCGCGGACACCCGTCAAATCCAGCACCTCACCGAGGCCGGCAGGAAGAAGGCCCGCGAGAAGCGCGCCCTCGTCATCACCAAGGCAAACTCGCGCTCCACCGTGCACCGCCCGGCCTACCTGGACTACATCGGCGTGAAGAGCTTCGACGCCGCGGGCAACGTCAACGGCGAGCGGCGCTTCATCGGCCTCTTCGCGACGACCGCTTACGCCGGATCCGTCCGGGACATCCCGGTGGTCCGGGAAAAAGTGGCCGCTGTGCTGCACGACGCCGGCTTCCCGCCGGATTCGCACTCGGGCAAGGACCTGCTGGGCATCCTCGAAACCTATCCGCGCGACGAGCTCTTCCAGATCGAAATCCCGGACCTCGCCGCCATCGCAACTGGCATCCAGCGGCTTCAGGAACGCCGACGGACCCGGCTCTTCCTGCGCCCCGACATCTACGGACGGTTCATGTCCGCCGTGGTCTACCTGCCGCGCGACCGCTACACCACCAACGTACGCCTGCGCATTGAGCAGGAACTGCGGGAGACGTTCAACGCAGTGTCCATCGACTACGAGGCGCGGATGACCGAATCCGCGCTGGCCCGCCTGTTCTTCCGGATCCGGCTGCCGAAGGACGCCGACGTCAGCCACGTCAACAGCGATGAGCTGGAGAAGCGCCTGGTCCGGGCCGCCCGTTCCTGGGGCGAAGGCATCTCCGAGGTCCTGCGCGCCCGCGCCGACAGCGGCGGGTCCGGCGTCAGGGAGGACGGGTCCAAGGAACTGGCCGCTGTCTGGGCCGAGGCGTTCCCGGCCAGCTATCGCGTGGACTACGAGATCGAGGACGCGCTGGAGGACATCGACCGCTTCGAGAAGTACGGCGCCGCGGCCGAACGTGCCGCGGAGGCCGCCAAGGAGCTGCCCGGCGTCCACGTGTACCTGCCCGAAGGTGCCGGAGCCACGCTGGAAGAGGACGCCCGGGTCAAGCTCTACATGCTCGAGCCAAAGAGCCTGAGCCAGATCCTGCCGTACTTCCATAACCTGGGCCTCGAGGTCCTGGACGAACGCCCGTTCGAGATCGAGACCGCGGACCACCGGGACTTCTTCCTCTACGACCTCGGCCTCAAGTACCCCGCCGGAGTGGATCCCCGCGCCACGGGCCAGCTGCTGGCCGAGTCCTTCGGCGCCGCTGTCACCGGCGCCGTGGAGTCGGACAGCTTCGACCGGCTGGTGCTGCGCGAGGGAATGCACTGGCGCCAGGTGGTGGTGCTCCGCGCCTACGCCAAGTACATGCGGCAAATGGGCAACACCAACTCCTTCGGCTTCCTGGCCGACACCCTGCTGGCGAACCCGGATGTCACCCGGGGACTCAGCGCCCTGTTCGCGGCACGCTTTGACCCGGCGCTCAGCGACGCCGACCGCGTGCTCAAGGAGATCGAGGTCCTCGCCGGACTGGATGAGGCGATCGAGCAGGTCGCGACCCTCGACGCCGACCGGGTTCTGCGAACGTTTAAGAACCTGATCCAGGCCACGCTTCGGACCAACTACTACCAGAACAAGGCCCACCTGAGCTTCAAACTGGATCCTTCGCGGATCGAGGGCCTGCCGTTCCCGCGCCCCATGTTCGAGATCTGGGTCTACTCTCCCCGGGTCGAGGGTGTCCACCTCCGCTTCGGCAAGGTGGCCCGCGGCGGGCTGCGCTGGTCCGACCGGCGGGAGGACTTCCGCACCGAAATCCTGGGCCTGGTCAAGGCGCAGACCGTCAAGAACGCCGTGATCGTCCCCACCGGCGCCAAGGGCGGCTTCTACGCGAAGCAGCTGCCGGATCCGGCCGCTGACCGCAGCGCCTGGATGGCCGAGGGCATCGAAAGCTACAAGACCTTCATCCGCGGCCTGCTGGACATCACGGACAACCTCATCACGACGCCGGAAGGCGAAACCCTGGTGCCGCCGGCCGACGTCGTGCGCCATGACGACGACGATTCCTACCTCGTGGTGGCAGCGGACAAGGGCACGGCGTCCTTCTCCGACATCGCCAACGGCCTGGCCGCGGAATACGGCTTCTGGCTCGGCGACGCGTTCGCCTCCGGCGGCTCGGTGGGCTATGACCACAAGGCCATGGGCATCACCGCCCGCGGCGCCTGGGAGTCGGTCAAGCGCCACTTCAGCGAGCTGGACCTCGACACACAGTCCGAACCGTTCACGGTCGTGGGCGTCGGCGACATGTCCGGAGACGTGTTCGGCAACGGCATGCTGCTCTCCAAGCACATCCGTCTGCTGGCAGCCTTCGACCACCGGCACATCTTCCTGGACCCCACGCCGGACGAGGCAACGTCCTACGCGGAGCGCCTGCGGCTCTTTGAACTGCCCCGGTCATCCTGGGACGACTACAACAAGTCGCTCATCAGCGAAGGCGGCGGCGTCTTTGCCCGGCAGGCCAAATCGATCCCCGTGTCGGCACAGGTCCGCGCCGCCCTCGGCCTCCCGGAGGGCACCACGGAGCTGAGCCCGCCGGAACTCCTGCGCGCCATCCTCCTCGCGCCGGCGGACCTGCTCTACAACGGCGGCATCGGCACCTACGTAAAAGCCAGCACCGAAACGAATGCCGAGGTCGGCGACAAGGCCAACGACTCCATCCGTGTCGACGGCCGCGAGCTGCGGGTCAAGGTGGTCGGTGAGGGCGGAAACCTGGGCATGACCCAGCGCGGACGCATAGAGGCAGCGCTCCAGGGCGTCATCCTCAACACCGATGCGATCGACAACTCGGCCGGCGTTGACTGCTCGGACCACGAGGTCAACATCAAGATCTTCGTGGACCGGATGGTCGCGGCCGGCAAGCTTGACCCCGCCGAACGTGCGGACTTCCTGGCCTCCATGACCGAGGAAGTCGGCCGGCTGGTGCTCGAGGACAACATCGACCAGAACATCCTCCTGCTCAACGACCGCATGCGGGTCTCCGAATGGAGCCCCAGCTACGAACGGCTCATGGACTGGCTGGAAAAGTCTGCCGACCTCAAGCGCGACCTCGAGGCGCTGCCCACCACTGCCACGTTGCAGGAGCGCCTGGAACAGGGCCAGGGGCTGACGTCCCCGGAACTTTCGGTCCTGGCCGCTTACGCCAAGATCGAACTTGCCAGCGCGCTGCGCGACAGCGACCTCGCCGATGACCCGTGGTTCCGCACGACGCTGCGGGCCTACTTCCCGAAGCAGCTGCGGGAGAGGTTCGACGCCGAACTCGACACCCACCCGCTGCGCCGCGAAATCATCGCGACCGTGGTTGCCAACGACATGATCAACCTCGGCGGCATTACCTTCGCGTTCCGCACGATTGAGGAAACCTCGGCCACTGAATCTGCCGTAGCCAAGGCGTTCGTGGCCCTCCGCGAGGTCTACGAGCTGGACATCATGGTCAAGGAACTCAACGAACTTCCGGCGTCGTTCCCGACCGAACACTGGAGCACCGTCCACCTGGACATCCGGCGGCTCCTGGACCGCGCCGTCCGGTGGCTCCTGGGCCAGGGCTCCGCGTCCCGTCCCATCGCCGACATCGTGGCCGAATTCAAGCCGCTCATGGATCCCATGCGGGCCCGGCTGCTGGACTACCTCCGCGGCGACGACCGCGCCCGTGTGGCCGAATGGCTGGAGAAGGCGCGCGGCTGGGACCTTCCCGAGGACCTGGCGCACCGCTGGGCGGAGCTGTTCGAGAGCTTCGTGCTCCTGGACATCGCCAAGATCGTCCATGTCAGCCCGGAATCCGTGGCCGACATTGCCCACGTGTACTACACGGTGTTCAACCGCTTCCACGCAGATTCGCTCCTCGAACGCATCACCAAGCTGCCGAGGGCGGACCGCTGGCAGGCGTTGGCCCGTGCAGCCCTGCGCGATGACCTCTACTCCACCGTCTCGGACATGACGATGGCGGTCCTGGAGAGCACTCCTGCCGGGACACCCGCGGAAGAGAGGCTGGTGGCCTGGGAAGGCCAGAATGTGGAGCAGCTCGGCCGGGCGAAGTCCATGTTTGACGAGGTCAATGCCCTCGAGGCCGATGACATGGCCTCGCTGTCGGTAGCATTGAGGCTCTTGAGGTCAATCGTTCGACGCTAGGGGCTGCCGTCCCCAGTGTCGCAAATGGAGGTGCTGTGGCAATCTTTACGGACCCTATCAGGGAGCATGCTGATTTTGGGCCGGGGGACGCCGAGTGGCTGCACCTCCTGGTCGGCGACTGGCAGATGGTCGCCGACCTCGCGTTCGCCGACCTTGCCCTGTGGTTCCCGCATCCTGAGTTCGGCTACGTGGCTCTCGCCCACGTCCGCCCCTCCACCACGCACACGGTGTTCCACGCCGACTTCGTGGGGGAGGGGATCAGGTCGGACCTGCAGCCGCTGGTCGACAAGGCCTGGGAGAGCCGCGCGATCGAGCGCTCCAACGAGACCAACTGGAGCAGCGACATGGCCCTGCGGGTCGAGGCGGTCCCGATGGTCCGCAACGGCCGCACCCTTGCCGTCGTGACCTCGCACATGGACCTCTCCAGTTCGCGGATGCCCTCGCGCCTTGAGCTCACCTACCGCCAATGCGCCTACGATCTGCTGCGCATGGGAACCCTGGGGCTGTGGCCGGACTTCGCGTCGCCCACGGGCTCGCGGCGCGGCGCCCCCCGCGTAGGTGACGGCCTGATCAGGCTCGACGCCGAGGGGATCGTGCAGTACGCCAGCCCCAACGGCGTTTCCGCGTTCCGCCGCCTCGGCGACGGGGAGTCCCTCGAGGGCCGGTCCCTCGCCGAGGTGACCGCCGGGCTCCTGAAGGACCGGCGCATGGTCGATGAGACACTGCCGCTCGTCGTCACGGGCCGCATGCCGTGGCGCAGCGAAATTGAGTCGCGCGGCGTCAGCCTGTCTTTGCGGGCCATCCCGCTGCGCGACGAGCAGCAGCGGTTCGGCGCCCTGGTCCTGTGCCGGGACGTTTCGGAGCTGCGTCGCCGGGAGATGGAACTGGTCACCAAGGACGCCACCATCCGCGAGATCCACCACCGGGTGAAGAACAACCTGCAGACTGTGGCCGCCCTGCTGCGGATGCAGTCGCGGCGCATGGTCAGTGACGAGGCCAAGCAGGGGCTCGAACAGGCCATGCGGCGGGTGGCGACCATTGCCCTCGTCCATGAGACGCTGTCGCAGGGCCTGACCCAGAGCGTTGACTTTGACGAGCTGATCGGCCGCCAGTTCCGGCTTTCGGCCGAGGTCGCCTCACCCTCGCAGCAGGTCAAGACCCAGCGTTCTGGACTCTTCGGGGACCTGCCGAGCGACTTCGCCACCCCGTTGGCCCTCGTCATCAACGAACTGGTCACGAACGCCGTCGAACACGGGCTCGAAGGCCGGACCGGTACTGTCTGGCTGCTGGCCGACCGCTCAGAAACCGAGGACGGCGACGAACTTCTTACCGTGAGGGTGGAGGACGACGGCGTCGGGCTGCCCGACAAACCGTACACCGAGGGTCTTGGCCTGCAGATCGTGCGCACACTGGTCATGAGCGAGCTTGGCGGCACCATCCACTGGCAGGCCAGGGAGGGCGGGGGAACCGCAGTCCAGATTGTCCTGAGCCTTACGGCGCGTTGAGGGCTTAAACGGGCAATGGCCGCGGACCCGTGGGTCCGCGGCCATTGCTGCGGTTTGGTGCTTGGCGGCCGGTATTCCGGCAGCGGGATCAGGAAGCGCGCCGTGCCCGTGCTGCGCGGCGCTTCAGGGCGCGGCGTTCGTCCTCGCTCATGCCGCCCCAGACGCCGGCGTCCTGGCCGGACTCCAGGGCCCATTGCAGGCAGGTGTCCACGACGGGGCAGCGCCGGCAAACGCTTTTCGCTTCCTCGATCTGCAGGAGGGCAGGGCCGGTGTTTCCTACGGGGAAGAACAGCTCCGGGTCCTTGTCAAGGCAGGCTGCGCGATTACGCCAATCCATGCTGATCAGTCACTCCATTCCTGGGAACTCGTTAAATGCCTTTGTGAAATTATTCACTAGAGGCTTCATAAGAAAAGGGCCCATTGGGGCCCCCTCGGTCATCTGGATTAAGCGTGTCATGTTAACGCTGTGTAAACAAGGGGTAATAGAGGTCAAGATGCCTCGAGACCGTGAGCGATGCATCACATTCAGTGGCGGCGTCCTCACATCTAGACGACTATGTCCGGTAGTGTGCCAGTGTGTCAAGGCCCCCTGTGAACCCTGAAGACCCGCGTGAAAATGCCGGTGAAGACCCGCGTGAAAATGCCGGTGAAGACCCGCGTGAAAATGCCGGTGAAGACCCGCGTGAAAATGCCGGTGGAAATTCGCTCCCGAGCCCAGCCGGCGAGCCGGCCGGAGCCGCCGCCGGGGACTCTGCCGGAATCTCTGTGCGGCCACGCGGAATTATTGTCGTCGCGGTCGTCGTCGCGCTGGAGGCCGCGGCGCTGCTCGTGGCCGGCGGCTGGTACGGAACTCAGCTCCTGACCGGCGCGCCTGTCCACTCCTTCTGGGGCGCAGTCTTCACGCTGTGCCTGCTCCTGGCGTTCTCCATATGGCTCTTTGCCGTGGCACGCTTTTTGCTGCGCGGGTTCCGTTGGCCGCGGGCAGGTGCCCTGGTGGCCCAGCTCTTCGTACTGACCATTGGCTTCCCGACCCTGACAGGCGGCTATCCGGTGGCCGGTCTGGCTATGCTTATCCCCGCTGTGACCGCGATCGTGCTCCTGTTCGACAAGCGGGTCATAGCCTTCGCCTCACGGGCCGCCGGAGCCCCGCCCGCTCTCTAGTGGGCCGCCGCGGGCCGCATGCTGCCCGGGGAGCAAGCGGAGCTGCCCGCCGGCAGGCCACGCCGCAGCCAACTGGACCGGGGTCGCCCGGCCGTCGGAAATGACGACGGCGCGTCCCGGCGGAGGGCTGTCTTCCGCGTCAAACCGGACCCCAAACGGCTCTCCATCCATGAGCCCCCGCGGACAAATCAGGATCGCCCGTCCCTGGCTGCGGGCGATGGCAGCGAGGACCACCCGTTGCCCGAAGGCCGGGCCGAATCCCGCAGCGAGGATCACGCTCCACCCAAGACTGTTCAGGGCCGCCAGGGCGCTGTTGGCCTCGTGTGAAAGCAAGTCAGCGTCGTCTGCGAGCGCTATCGCTGTGCGGTCCAGGACGCCCCTGAGCGCGCTGGCGTGGACATCGGGCCAGTACTTGCCGGGATCGGTGCCCGGCTGCGGCGCGAGCCAGGTGCGGCCAGGGTTCATCCGCGGGAGCGCAGCCAGCAGGCTGCTCTTTCCGGATCCGGGGCCGCCGAGGACCGCGAGAACGCCACCGTCCGGCAACCGAACTGCCTCCGTCCGAAGTTCGTCGCCGCCGACCCCGAGGAGCAGCGGTGCTGCCGGCTGGCCCGGGCCGGAGCTGCCGCCGCGGGCCAGCACCTCGTCCACGGTCACCAACGGAGGCAGCGGGTCCACACGGAAGGGCCTCGTCGCGATTGCCCCGCCAGTGGGGTACGGCGCGCCGGTGACCGCTGGTTCAAACAGCTGGGCCGCGTGGCCGCTCGCCAGGGGGCCCTGCACAAAGGCGCCGAACACAGCGACGCGGCCGGAGACCGGTTCCAGCGCCGGCAGCCGCGGCCATGCAAGTCGGCCCTCTTCGGTGGAACCTGCGGGAAAGTAGATCCGGTTTGGCAGGCCAGCGAAAAACCTGGCAGTCACGAGCTCGCGCCCGCCGGAGGCGATGACCGTAATCGCCGCCCTGGAACCGTCCCGCACGATGTCATGAACCAGGTCTTCGGCCCACGCCAACGGCCCGGAACGGAAGGCCGAAACCCAGGCACCCCAGCCACTGAGTACCAGAACGAGCCCGGGCCGCGGTCCGGCCTCGGGTGCACTCAACCGTGATGTGACCTCTTCGGCGACCCGCCGCAGCACCCGGGCGGCGCGGCGCACTTCGTGCAGGCCGGCCACGGCGCCGACCCGGGGGGCCGCTGCGGCGGCGCTGAAGGCACCGGCGGCGTCGAGTATGTATAAGTGCGACTCCACGGTGCGGTTCAGGAGCTGATCGACAGCGAGGACCACGGCGGGGTCGGCGGTGCCCGCGCCAGCCTCGACAAAGCCCAGATGCCCATGCCCGGCAGGGCTCCAGTCCAGCGCAGCGACGCATTGGAGTTCCGGCAGGTCCACCCGCCCCAGCCGGACCGTGTTTCGGTCGCCGGACCAGGAATCGGGACATGACAACTGCAGCGGCAGGGGATCTGCCACCGGCCGGCGGGGCCGCCGCCCGCCGGAATCCTGCCACAGGCGCACAACAGTGTCGATGAGCGGCGCCGCCCCCTGGGCCGGAGTCATGACCGGGCCGCCGCCGGGAGCATCGTGGCCGGGGGAGTCACCGGGGCGAAGCCCGGCAACGGCCTGCGGCCGCATCAGATGCTCCGTGACCGTACGGACAGTGACCGCTCCGTCCGTCAGCGCGGCGACCCCGGGCGTCAGCGTGGCCGTCTGGAACTCCTCCGGGTCCTGTGCGCCGCGGCTCAGGAACGCCCGTCCTGGTCGGGTGATGGGGATGGCGGACGCGAGCCCAGAGCCCATGACATCAAACGATTCGGGCCCGGACTGGACACGGAGGGCAATGGAGGAGGTGACATTGGCCCTGATGTCGGCGTTCAGTGCTCCCTGCGGGCGCTGAGTGGCCATGATCAGATGGATCCCCAGGGACCGGCCGATGGCGGCAATCCTCATGAGCTCGGAGAGGGCGCCGGGCACTTCATCGACCAGGATCCTGAACTCGTCTATGAAGATGACCAGATAGGGGACGGGCGGCCCGGCCGCCTGCGACGACTCATACGCCGCGAGATCCGGAGCCAACGCCCGGGCAAGGAGCTCCTCCCTTCGCCGGACCTCGGCCCGCAACGAAACAAGCGTCCGCTCCACCTCCGCGGCGCCCAGATCCGTCAGCATGCCGACGCAGTGCGGAAGCCCTGCCAGCGGGCCAAGACCCGAGCCGCCCTTGAAATCGATAAAGAGAAGGTTGACGCGGTCCGGTGAGTGGCTGGCCGCCAGGCCCGCGGCCAGAGTCCGCAAGAACTCGGATTTCCCTGAACCGGTGGTTCCCGCGACCAGGAAGTGCGGACCGTCCGCCTTCAGATCGATCCGCAGAGTCCCGAGGATCCCTGCGCCAACGGGCGCACCGAGTCCGGCGTCCGGACCGCTCCGGGACCAGCGCCGGGAGACTTCCCGCGCTCCGAGGGGAAGGACGTCAGCCAGGTTGCGGCGATCCGGGACGGCCGGCGGGGGAGTCGCCGTGGTGCGCGGTGCAGCACCGAAGCCCCGGCAGAAACGGTCAAAGACCACGGCAGGGACCAGATCGGGGATGAAGACCCTGGGCGGAGTCCCCGCTGTGACGAGGAAGCTGCGCCGGCCGAGGACAATTCCAGGGTCTTTTCCGGGGCGCTGCTCCGGCGAGCACTCGATCACTCTCCACCCGTGTGCTGTGGCAAGGGACCGGAACGCCGGCCCCTCACCGGCCGCCCGTGTCCTCGCAGCTGTCCCCGGCAGTCCGGGTGAGTCCCAAAGGATGAGGACTCCGCGGTCGAATCCGCCGCCGGGACCGCCGGTACCGCCAGTTCCGCCGGGACCGCCGGTCAAAATGGCAACGGTGCTGGCGTCATGTGCCGACAACGTGACGCCCGGCAGAAAACGCGCCGACAGCGGTAGCGTATCCGCCGGGCCATGCAGGAGCATGCGGGTGCTGCCGCAGGCCGGATAGGCGGCCAGTTGCAAGACGAACGAGCGCACCAGCCCGGCCATGGCGGTCGCGGGACCAAGGATGGATACCACCTCCGGTGCCGGGTCCAACATCAGGGGCACCTGCCCCAGAGGCGGTGGCCGGAACGCGGAATCCGGTGGTTCAATCCGGATATTCGCCGCCTGATCAGCCAACCCGAGCCGCAGACAGATGTCCGATGACTGCCCCTCGGCTGTGCGGCCCGCCGCGATCAGTCCCGCCGCGCAGGCCACGGCCAGGTCGGCCGCGGAAGGGGCGGCCTGCCGGCGGCGTTCCCCGTCCTGCACCGCGGCCTGGGCAACTGCGGCGATCAGTTCGCGGCGCTGGCGGCGCCCTGACAGCAACGGGACGAGGACGGAGACGGCAGACACGGCGGTGAAGGCCAGAAACATCCACATGCCGGTAAGAAGCGCCAGCCCGACGCCGACCAGCAATGGCAGCGCCGCGGCCAGGGCCATGGCGACCCGGTGGCCGGGGGCGGCCGCGCCGCGGACAACCAGCGGGGCGGCAACGCTGGAGCCCGCGAGAGCCGTCACGGAGTCCGCGGCATTCTCAGGCACGGACGGCGGCCCGAGGCGGAGCGAAATCGTGGAGTCGCCGCACCTGATCGAGGACGCCGTGCTCACCGCCGCGGTCCGCACTCTCCGGCCGTCGACGCTGGTTCCGTTCGCACTCCCGAGGTCCACGATCGTGACCTTCGAGTCTGACACGTCCAGGCGGGCGTGCTCCCGCGAGAGGGTGGCATCCGGGATCACGATCTCGGTGCCGCTGCGACCGATCCGGAACCGCCCCCTGTACAGGGCAACAAGCGTCCCCGCGCCGGGCCCGCTGTCCACCGTGAGCAGCAGCGTGGCGGTGCGCGGCCGGCCTTGACGGGGGAGGGATGCTCCAGCGCCTTCAACCAGCACGGCACCCTGGACCAGGGGAGGCACGCCAACGCTCATGGCGGCAACCGGCGCTCCCCGGACGGACAGCCCGCCGGTCCCGTAGCGCCGTGCGATGGCGGCCTCCAGGTCCGCGCCCGGACAGCGGTCGGGAACCTGGACGGCCAGCTCAATGAGCTGCCCGTCCGGCGTCGAACCTGACGTGAGGGCGCACCGTGCGAGAGTGCAGTGCAAGATCATCCGGGCATCCTTTCCTAACGTGGCCGCCCGGTTCCACGTTAGGGATGCCCGGGCCCGGCTGCGCGCGGGGAAATGCGCCATGTGGATAACCAGGAGGCAGCCGTGCGTGGACCGTGCGGCAAGGGCCGGGCGCCGACTGCAAGGGAGCCTCGGGTAGGCTTGTTCAGCAGACAATGCGCAACATTGGGCTGCCCGCATTCGAATCAGGAGAGTTTGTGACCGCTGACCTCGTCATCGTAGGGTCGGGCTTCTTTGGCCTGACAATCGCAGAACAGGCCGCCACTGAGCTGGGCTTGAAGGTAGTCGTCATCGACCGCCGCCACCACATCGGCGGCAATGCCTACAGCGAAAAGGAAGAGCAGACCGGCATCGAGGTGCACCGCTACGGTGCGCACCTTTTCCACACGTCCAACGACCGCGTGTGGGAGTACGTGAACCGCTTCACCACGTTTACGAACTACGTCCACAAGGTGTACGGCGTGCACAAGGGCGAGGTCTACTCCCTGCCCATCAACCTGGCCACGATCAACCAGTTCTTCCGCGCCAACCTCACTCCCGGCGAGGCACAGGACCTGATCAAGGAACAGGCCGGCGAACTGGCGGGCACCGATCCGCAGAACCTGAACGACAAGGGCATCCAGCTCATCGGACGGCCGCTCTACGAGGCGTTCATCAAGCACTACACCGGCAAGCAGTGGCAGACCGATCCCAAGGGCCTGCCCGCGGGCATCATTTCCCGCCTTCCCGTCCGGTACAACTATGACAACCGGTACTTCAACGACAAGTACGAGGGCCTGCCGACCAACGGCTACACGGCCTGGATCGAAAAGATGGCCGAGCACCCGAACATCGAGGTTCGGCTGAACACGGACTTTTTCGACGAGTCGCACGAGTACAGCAAGGACAAGGTGGTCGGCAACATCCCCGTGGTCTACACCGGGCCTGTTGACCGCTACTTCGACTACGCCGAGGGCGACCTTTCCTGGCGCACCATCGATTTCGAGGAAGAAGTCCTCGACGTCGGCGATTTCCAGGGCACCTCCGTGATCAACTACAACGACGACGACGTGCCGTTCACGCGCATCATCGAGCCGCGGCACTTCCATCCCGAACGCGAATACCAGACGGAAAAGACCGTCATCATGCGCGAGTTCTCCCGCGCGGCGGAGAAGGGCGACGAGCCCTACTACCCGATCAACACCGCCGCGGACCGGGAACGGTTGCTCAAATACCGTGACCTCGCGGCGGCCGAGAAGGACGTCCTTTTCGGCGGACGCCTCGGCACCTACAAGTACCTGGACATGCACATGGCCATCGGCTCTGCCCTGACCATGTTCGAGAACAAGATCCGGCCGCATTTCGAGGCCGGCGCCACGATTGAAAGCGGAGGAGTGGACGCATGAGCGCCGCTGAAGCGACACCCGGCTGGAACCCGATTCAGCGGGTCATCCTGCCATCGACGGACCAGACCGACACCGTACCCCTCTACGCCGATGCCGGGACCGCCAGCGGCATCCGGCTCCGGGAGAACGACGAGTTCGCCCGCAACCCGAAACTGCTCGAAGACAAGCTGCAGATGTTCAGCTCCGAGAGCCGGGTAGCGCACTTCGAGGACCTCCTGGGCCGTCACTCCATGCGGGTGCGCTCGGGCGAGCAGCTCTCCTTCGGTACCTATTTCAACGCCTTCCCGGCCAGCTACTGGCGCCGGTGGACCTCGGTGCGGGACATCCGACTGGTCGTTGAAACCAGCGGCCCGGGAACGGTCACGGTCTACAAGTCGAACGCCCGCGGGTCGGTCCAGCGCGTCGACGGCAAACACGTCGACGGCGAGGCCACCTCCACGTTCGAGCTCTCCCTCAAGCCCTTCGGCGACGGCGGCTGGTACTGGTTCGACCTGGCCGCCAGCACCGGGGACCTGGTCCTGAAAAATGGTGCGTGGGAGGCCACGGGCGGTCCCGCGACCAAGGGCCAGGTGACCCTCGAGATCACCACCATGAACAAGCCCGACTTCTGCCTGAACAACGCCCGGATCCTGGCGGAGAACCCGGACGTCCTGGCAAACGTCAAGGAAATCCTGATCGTTGACCAGGGCACGCAAAAGGTCGAGGACCAGGAAGGCTTCGCCGACGTCCGGGACGCCCTCGGCGGCAAACTCCGGGTCATCAACCAGGCAAACCTGGGCGGCTCCGGAGGCTTCGCACGCGGCATGTTCGAGGCGGTCGAAAACGGCAGTGACTACGCCCTGCTGCTCGACGACGACATCGTCGTCGAACCCGAAAGCATCGTGCGGCTCCTGGCCTTCGCCGACCACTGCCGCAAGCCGACGATCGTCGGCGGCCACATGTTCGACCTCTACAACCGCAGCGTCCTGCACACCTTCGGCGAGGTCGTGGACCCGTACCGGATCGTCCCGGCCCTGCCCCACGCCGACATGGAAACGCGGCACGATTTCTCCGTCGCGAACCTGCGCCAGACCCCGTGGCTGCACCGCCGCGTGGACGTGGACTACAACGGCTGGTGGATGTGCCTGATCCCCACCAAGGTGATCCAGGAAATCGGGCTGTCCCTGCCGCTGTTCATCAAATGGGACGACGCCGAATATGGCCTGCGCGCCCAGGAAGCCGGCTTTGCCACGGTCTCGATGCCCGGTGCCGCCGTCTGGCACGTGTCCTGGATCGACAAGGACGACCTCGTCGGCTGGCAGGCCTACTTCCACGCGCGCAACAGGCTGATCACCACGCTGATCCACAGCCCGTACCCCAAGGGCGGCCGCGTGCTGCGCGAGTCGTTCCAGTCCGACGTCAAGCACCTCGTCTCGATGCAGTACTTCACCGAGCACGGCCGGATCGACGCGCTGCGCGACCTCCTGAAGGGCCCCGACGACCTGCACAAGGTGCTCGGCACCAAGCTGCCGGAAATCAACGCCCTGAAGGCGCAGTACCCGGATGCCCAGCTGAAGGAAGACGTCGATGACTTCCCGGCGCCGAAGATCGGCCGCGGGCCGATGGGCGGGACCGTCGTGGGGCTGCCCAGCAAGAAGCAGCTGATCCCGTGGGGCATCAAGACCGTGGCGCGCCAGCTGATCAAGGCGCCGGGACCGGAAAGCGCCGAGCGGCCCCAGGGCTTCCTGGCCCACCGGGACAACCGGTGGTACCGGGTGGCGCACTATGACAGCGTGGTGGTCTCCAACGCGGAGGGCACCGGCGCCTCGTGGTACCAGCGCGACCCGAAGAAGCTCAAGGCGATGCTGACGGAGGCGACCATGCTGCACGCGAAGCTGTTCCGGGAATGGGACAGCCTTGCCGAGCAGTACCGCCGCGCGGTGGCCGAGATCAGCTCGATCGACGCGTGGAAGAAGACGTTCGAGGCGAATTCCGAGGACGGCAGGTAGATGGCTGGCCAAACCGACCAGCTGATCAAGCCCGGAACCGGGCACGGGCTGCTGGACGTCTACGGGGACCGCTTCCTCCTGAAGCTGCTGGTACGCAAGGAAATCAAGGTGCGCTACCGCGGCTCCGTGCTGGGCCTGCTGTGGTCCTACGTGAAGCCGCTCGTGCAGTTCCTGATCTACTTCGTGGCGCTGGGCATTTTCCTGAACCTCCAGCGGGGGACGCCGAACTACGCGATCTATCTGTTCTCCGGCATAGTCCTGGTGAACTTCTTCACGGAATCGCTGTCCAACGCCACCCGGTCGATCGTGGACAACCGCGACCTGATCCGGAAGATCTACCTGCCCCGGGAACTGTTCCCGGTGGCCACCGTGTGGGTGTCGGCTGCGCACTTCCTGCCCCAGCTGCTCGTGCTTGTCGGTGCATGCGTGATCGTGGGGTGGGCACCCTCGCTGCTGCAGCTGGCGGCGGTGGTCCTGATCTTCGTGATGGTGGCCGTCCTCGGCACAGGCCTCGGCCTGCTCTTCGGTGCCGTCAACGTCTATTTCCGCGACTCCGAAAACATCGTGGACATGATCGTCATGGTGGTCACGTGGGCCTCCCCGGTCCTCTACCTCTGGTCGATGGTGCAAAAGGTGATGGGCGACTGGTTCTGGATCTACCAGCTGAACCCGATGACAGTCGCCGTCGAGGTCTTCCACTGGGCCTTCTGGGAACCGACGCTCAAGCCGGACCAGATGGTCAACGACGCCTCGCCTCCGGGCATGCTGACCCTCTGGCTGCCCGTGGCACTGCTGATCACAATGGCGGTGCTGTTCCTCGGCCAGCTGGCCTTCCGCCGGCTGTCCGTCCACTTCGCACAGGAGCTCTGACATGACCGCGCACGGCCACGTGGCCATCATCTGCACCGACATCCGGAAGCAGTTCGTGCTCCGCCACACCCGTTCCCTGAAGGAAGCCCTCGTCTGGCTCGTGAAGGGCCGCAAGGGTGACCTCTCCAAGAAGTTCCTGGCCCTCAAGGATGTCTCGCTTGAGGTCAAGCAGGGCGAGACCGTCGCGCTCATGGGGCTCAACGGTTCCGGAAAATCGACGCTCCTGAAGCTCATCTCCGGCGTCCTGCAGCCCGACGGCGGAATCGTGCGCACGCGCGGCCGTGTCGCCGGGCTGATCGAAGTCGGCGCAGGCTTCCACCATGACCTCAGCGGCCGGGACAACGTCTACCTCAACGGCGCCATCCTGGGAATGACCGAGAAGCAGATCGATGAGAAGTTCGATTCGATCGTCGAATTCTCCGAAATCGGCGAGTTCATCGACACCGAGGTGAAGTTCTATTCCTCCGGGATGTACCTGCGTCTGGCGTTTTCGATCGCCGTGCACACGGACCCGGAGGTCTTCCTGATTGACGAGATTCTCGCCGTGGGCGACGAACCTTTCCAGCGCAAGTGCATCGCGAAGATCAAGGAGCTCTCGGAGATGGGGAAGACCCTGTTTGTCGTGAGCCATGACCTGGATCTGGTGGCCACCGTGTGTGAGCGCGGCGTGCTCCTGGAACACGGCGAAATTGTCATGGACGGCGAAGTGCACGACGTCGTCGGCGAGCTCCGGCGCAGGTCCCTCGCCCTGTAGAGGCACCGTGGCGCCCTGTGGCGCCCCGTGGCTGCCGGGTGTAACTGCTAGGTGTAACTGCACAGTGCAGCGTCACTGCGCAGCCGCACCGCGTGGCGGCGAGCCCGCCCCGCTCCCGGACCGGGCGTCCGCTAGGATGAGCCCGGAACGGGGGCTCAGCCCCGTACTGGGGGACGCGGGGGAGCAAAAAATGACAGCTGTGGGGTCCAGCGAGCGGCGAGACAGGCGGCGGGGGCCCTCATGGGCCGGCCCGCTGCGGACAATGACCAGGGCAGTGGCTATCGCGGCCGCAACCGGAATCGTGGCGGCAAGCCTCGCTCAGGGAGCCTCCGCGGACAGCTCCCCGTCCCCGCAGGCAACAGGGCAGCCGGGAGCATCGCCCGCGGCCGGCACCTCCGAGCCGGCCGCACGGTTCACCACCTCGCCGTCGGCGGCGGCCACCGGGGCCCCGACCCGCCCGGCAGCATCGAAGCCGACGCCAGGGCCCTCACCCCAGCCGACAGGTAAGGCGACGACGCCGGCCGCGACGACGCCGGCCGCCGGACCAACAGCAAAGACCCCTGATGTGGCACAGGCGCCGACCACTTCCGCCGCCAGGGCAGCTGCGGAGGCCGCCATCCGCGTCCCCGGCGCCATCGGCGTCGAATACGAGCGCCTCGGCGGCTCGGCGGGACCCGTCGGCCCGGCCACGGCCGGGCAGAAGTGCGGGCTGGCCGGCGGCGGCTGCCAGCAGGGCTTCGCCCACGGAACCATTGCCTGGAGCCAAGCCAGCGGCGCCCACCTCTTGACCGGGGGCATCGAAAATGCGTGGCTCAACGCCGGCGGCGTCACCGGCCATTTGGCCTACCCGCTTGGAGCAGCGGCCTGCGGGGGAACACCCAAGGTCTGCCAGCAGGCGTTCCAAAGCGGCAGCCTGTACAGCGTCGCGGGGAAGGGAACCTATCCCGTCTGGGGCGCCATCAGGGCCACCTACGACTCCCTCGGCGGCCTCAAGGGATACCTCGGCTACCCGGTAGGGGTCGAGACGTGCGGCCTGGCCGGCGGGGCCTGCTCGCAGCGCTTCCAGCGGGGCACCGTGTACTCTGCCCCCGGCGCCGGCACTTTCCCGGTGTGGGGCGCCATCAATGCACGGTATCTTGCCCTGGACGGCAGCCGCGGCTACCTGGGTTACCCGACGGGAATGGAAAAATGCGGCCTGCGCGGCGGGGGCTGCTCCCAGGCCTTCCAGCGCGGACGCATCTACTATGCGGCAGGCGCCGGAACCCAGGCGGTGTGGGGCGGACTCGGACAGTTCTATACCGGCCGCAAGGCCCAGGACGGCGCCCTCGGGTATCCCGTGACGGCCGAAGCCTGCGACCGGAGCGGGTACTGCAGTCAGTCCTTCCAGTACGGCCGCCTCCAATGGATCCCGGGAGCCGGAGTCCGCTACCGGCTGACCTCGGCCGCCTACTGCCCGGCCATCAATTCCGGGGCCGTGAAGTACCGCACCGCCGGCGCCTCACGCGTGTCCTTCGCGATCGCCGACGACTACAGGTCCACCCGGATCACCTTCGTCACCTGCGTCCGCCAGCCGGACGGAAGCTACGCCAAGGAGTGGGGCGCGCTGGGCCACGCCGGCGAGTCCGGCTTCGCCGCGCCCGGCGTCGCCACCGGACCCACCTGGCAGATGTTCTCCCCGACCGGATCCTTCACCGTCACCCAAGCCTTCGGCCTGGGCAACCCCGGGACGGCCCTGCCGTACCGGACCCTCAACCCCTATTCGCGCTGGGGCGGCCGACTCAACGCCAACTACAATAAATACTTCGAGTCGAGCTCGGACGTCTTCCCGGACGAGAACATGTGGTACTTCGCAACACGGCCATCCCATGACTATCGGCAGGGCGTCGTCATCAACTACAACCGGCCACCAGATGCGCCCATCACCATGAATGCGGGATTCGCGATTTTCCTCCACGGCAACAACCTCCCCACCTGGGGATGCATTTCGCTCAACGATGGCGACCTCCTGCAGTACCTTCGGACGGCCCATTCCGGGGACCGGTTTGTTATGGGGGTGGCGAATGACATCTTCAACTAGTCCAGCCACCATGAGTCCAGCCAGCCCGGCTGCATCAGGGCCCACCACCCCGGGCCGCCGGCGCCCGGCGCGGAACACCTGCCTGCTCGCCCTCGCGGCAACCCTGGCCCTGGGCGCCTGCACAGCGGCTCCGGCTCCCGCGCCTTCAGCTGCGGTCACGACGCCGGAACCGTCGGCCCCCGCCGCGGCCCCCACCCCGACGGGGACCGCCGGCGTCGCCCCCGGCAACGAACCATTGACACACGACGGCCGGACCGTGGTGCCGGCGCCGGGCTCCGACTGCGCGCAGCCGGCACTGGCGGAGATCCGCCGGGTACTGGGCACGGTGGCTGGCAGCGTTCAACCGGCCGACGTTCAGGCCTCCACCAAGGACGGCGTTGACGAACTCGTGTGCACCTTCGCTTTGGCCCCGGTCGGTGCCGGGCAGGCCGCCGACGTGGGCAACGCACTGATCGTCTCGAGGACCACGGTCCCGGACCAGGCGGGGCTGGACAGCCTCAAGCTGCCGCGGCTGATGATGACGCCGGAGCCGGTCCCGGAGGCCGGCGCCAAGGCGTGGTATTCGGTCAACCGCCTGACCGGGACCACGGAATACGTCCTGGAGATGGTGGATGGTTTGTCCGTGGTCAGGGCCACGCTTGCCCTCCCGGCGGACGCGGCCGAACCCGAGGCAATGAAAGGCAAACTGGCCGAAGTGGCAAGGCTCAGCTAGCGGCAGGCCGTGACTTCGTACAGCCGGGCGGCGCCCTCCGCCAGCACCAGCCGGACGGCCAGCGAGTTGTTCAGGTTCTCCAGCCCCGGGAAGGGGTGGTCGCCGAAGTGGACTTCGTTGGATCCAAAGTCCAGGACGTAGCGGACGCCGGTCGCCTTCAAAGCGGCGCAGACGGCCGGATCGGTGTCGGCGTTCCGGAGGTCCCGGTTGAGGGTCTCGACGTCGGCCGTGTTGGCCGTCAGGATGTGCTTTGCCGTGGTCTCTCGATGGGCGATGGCATACGCCAGCGCCCCGCCCGTCCACGGGTTCACGGCGATGGCCGCGTCCGCGGGAACAATCTGGTCCAGCTTGTCGATGATCTTCTGTTCGTCCGTTGAGATAAGCAGCGAATGCTCGGTCTCGAGGTAGCTTTTGCGGGCCGAGCCGATTGCGAACCTCATCGAGGGAATCTGGGAAGCAGCGACCGCCAGGGCGAGCGCGCTGCAGATGACCGCGTAGGCAACCGTGCTGCCGTGGCCGGGGCTTGCATGATCCTTGACGGGCCGCGCCGACCCGGCCGATCGTGACTGTGCCAGCCGGTCCAGCCGGCGGCGGAGCCAGCAGGCGACGGAATCGACGCCGACGGCGGCAAACGGCAACGCGGTCAGCGGCAGGAGCGCAGCGAGCCTGTTGCTGTCGTTGTACCAGATTCCCGTCAGGGCGCTGCGCAGATCGCTTTTCATGGTGCCGGAGACGACGACGTACAGCACGGCGATGATCACAAAGCCGGCAATCATCCATGTCCTGCCGCCGCGCCGCCAGCACAGGAACAGGCCGATCAGCATGAGGACGCTGACGCCGATCGCGGCGGGGCGGTCAATGGCGCCGTTCACCAGGACATCCCAGACCGCACCGCGGGGTGTCTGCAGCGGCTCCCAGAACGCGGCGTCCTCCGGCGGCCGGATCGTGGTCCACAGCGCGTAGAGGGCCACTGCGCCGAGGCCGAGGCCGACAGTGGCAAGGATCCAGGGAGTCCGGTGCCGGGACCGGTATTCCCGGTTGCCGGCGAGGCGTGCGTACGCCTGCAGGATGATCGGAACCGAGAGGGCCACCAGCGACATGAAACCGTTCGGGTGGGCCAGGGCCAGTCCCGGAAGGACCAGCAGCGGAAGCGTGAACCTGGGCGCCGGTGGCCATTCCAGCTGCCGCGCCACCCGGAACAGGAGGGCAATGCTGGCAAGGACGGCCGGCAGCATGCTGATGGCCAGGAAATTCGGATACAGCACGCCGAAGTCCAGCAGCAGGATGGGGAAGGGAGCGAACAGGGCAGCCAGGACCGCTGCGGCCCCCACTGCCACGGGCCGGTTGCCCGCCACAGTCCGTGTCAGCATCATGCAGCCCAGCGGCCAAACGAGGGCCGCGATAGCCATGTTCAGGACGTTTACGGCCACCGTAAGGGGCAACCCCGTCAGCTGGATAAAGGCCGCAGCCAGTCCGTGCCACGCCGCCGGATAGAAGTAGGGGGCCGCGTCGCCGCTGGTCATCTTGGACATCGTCAGAGAGGAGGCGCTGCCCGTATCCAGGACGTACCGCACGCCGTTCAGGTGGAACACGTTGTCAAAGGTCTGGGAGAAGTTCTCCGGGGAACCAAAGGCCAGCGCGAGTTCCACCAGGATCATCGCCGCCCCCACGGCGAACGCCGCGGCGACCCACGCCCCGCTCCGTGGACGGCTCGCCGGCGACTGGGTGGCCGGAGACTCGGACGCCGGAGACTGGGAGGCCTCGGTGCGCCAGGGGAGGAAGGCCTGCCGCAGACTGCAGCCCGCGCGCCGGATTCCGCGGAGCCGGATCCCGGCGATCACGGCGGAGAGCAGGAGTCCGCCGGCGAGGACGGCAGCAGGGGTCCACGGGATGGACGCGAACGGGAGGAGCACTGCCAGCACCGCCGCGATGGAAATCGTGACCGGTCCGGCCAGGGCCGCCGCGGAGAGCCCCCTCAGGCCGAGGCTGGCAGTCACGAGGGCTCCGGGCAGCAGGAGGAACAGCATCGCCTCAAGCACATACGGCAGCGTCTGGAGCCAGTTCAACGTTTCAGTCCGGGACAGATGCGGGCACCGGTAAGTAGCGGCCCGCCGCAGGCGGGCGCGTCAGGAGAGCCGGGCACGTCAGATGGTCTGGTCCAGCAGTCCCAGCAGATAGGCTCCATAGCCGCTCTTGACCAGGGGTTCCGCGCGCTGGCGAAGTTCGTCGTCGGTCAGGAAGCCCAGCCGCCAGGAAATCTCTTCCGGAGCGCCGATTTTGAGGCCCTGGCGGTTTTCCACCGTGCGGATGAAGTTTGAGGCGTCGCTGAGATCATCGAAGGTTCCGGTGTCCAGCCAGGCAGTTCCGCGGGGGAGGATCTCCACCTGCAGCTTGCCGCGTTCCAGGTAGGTCCGGTTGACGTCGGTAATTTCCAGCTCGCCGCGGGCCGAGGGCTTTAGGTTCTTGGCGATGTCAATGACGTCATTGTCGTAGAAGTACAGGCCCGGCACGGCGTAGTGGCTGCGCGGCTTTGCGGGCTTTTCCTCCAGCGAGAGGGCCTTGCCGTCGTCGTCGAATTCCACAACGCCGTAGGCCTTGGGATCCCGGACCCAATAGCCGAACACGGCACCGCCGTCGATGTCGGCGTGCCGGCGCAGCTGCGTGCCCATGCCCTGGCCGTAGAAGATGTTGTCACCGAGGACCAGTGCCACGGTCTCGTTCCCGATGTGCTCGGCACCGAGCACGAACGCCTGCGCCAGACCGTCAGGCGAGGGCTGCTGGACGTAGGTCAGGTTGACGCCGAACTTGGACCCGTCGCCCAGCAGCCGCTGGAACTGTTCCGCGTCGTGCGGCGTGGTGATGATGAGGATGTCCCGGATGCCCGCGAGGATCAGCGTGGACAAGGGGTAGTAGATCATCGGCTTGTCATAGACCGGGACCAGCTGCTTGCTGATGCCAAGGGTTATCGGGTGAAGCCGGGAGCCGGTACCGCCGGCCAGGATTATTCCACGCATGGGCCCAATCCTCCCGTACCTTAGCCGGTCACAGCAAACCCGGCACCGCTTTCAGTGGGCCCGGGGGAGGCGCTCGGCGGCCGGGGCCGGGGGCACGCGGGAGGCCGCGCAAGGTAGAATTACGGGTCTGGACTACGTAACGGGTCTGGACTACGCAACGAAGGATACCGGGATTTGAGCTCAGCTGTACTGACACCCAACGCAAAGCCGGCTCCGGCAGTGGGGAGCCGGCTGGACCCGAGGAAGAACAGCTTGAACCTCATCAGGCTGATTCTGGCGTTTTCGGTCCTGCTGGCGCACAGCTGGCATGTCGTCGGCGCCGGCAACGGCTGGGGGTTCCGCGGTGAAAACCTCGGTGGCTGGGCTGTGGCCGGATTCTTTGGCATCAGCGGTTATCTCATCACCGCCAGCCGGTTTGGCAGCGGGATCGGCCGGTACCTGGTCCACCGCGTCGCGCGCATCTTCCCGGCCTTCATCGTCTGCCTGGTCTTCATGGCGTTCGTCTTCGCCCCGATCGCCTACGTGATCCAGCACGGTTCGCTGCACGGCTTCCTGCAGACGGCCACCACACCTTTGAATTCCATCTTCGCGAACCTGTCCCTCCGGATTGTCAGCTATGACATTGCCGGCACCCCGGCCGGGGTGCCCTATCCGGGCGCGTGGAACGGCTCACTGTGGACCCTCTATTTTGAGTTCATGTGCTACCTGCTGGTCGCGATGATGGGGTTCATCCCGTTGGTCCGCAAGACCCCGTGGCCCATCATCGCCGCATTCATCGCCAGCGTGGTCCTCTGGGCCAACATCGGTGTCCTGAAGCCCTACTTCCAGTCGAACCTGGATTTTGAACTCGCTGCACGCCTGGTCCCGTACTTCCTCGGCGGCGCGGTGGTGCAGGTGCTCAGCAGCAAGATCGGCATCCACAAGGTCGCGGGGCCGGTCGCGATCGTGCTGGCTGGCCTGTCGATCTTCTTGGTGGACGGATTCGGCGGCCAGCTCGCCGCCCCCTTCATCGCCTACGGCCTGCTGTGGATCTCCACCTGGCTTCCCCAACCGGCCATTGTGGCCCGTCACGACATTTCCTACGGCGCCTACATCTACGCGTTCCCCGTCCAGCAGATGCTGGCCGTGTTCGGGGCGTACCACTGGGGCGTGCTGTGGTTCACCGTGGCGGCCACGCTGTGTACGATCCCGCTGGCAGCGGCCAGCTGGTTCTTGATTGAGCGCCCGGTCATGAGGCGGGCCAAGAAAGCCGGCTGACCGGCACGCAGCCCCTGCCGAAACGCCAGGCGCTAGCGGCGCGCGCGGGGGCCCGAGACGCCGCGCACGCCGTCGGCCACCCCGCGGAGAGCATTTGCCAGCCGGATGCCGCGGCCGGGGGCCAGCAGCGTGACGATCGCCAGGTGACGATAGTCGGCCAGCAGGCCCTTGAGCGTCCACAGCGGAAAGCGCCGGCCGTACTGGCGGGCGAGCAGGATCCGGTTCCGGAAGAGGTAGTAGTAGCGCCAGTCCGCGGCCGTCCTGACCTTCAGCGGACGGCCCGCGACGGACACGTCACGGCCAAAGACGTTGGCCGCTGCCGGGCTGCCCAGGGCGTGGTTGAGCGAAGCGTCCGGCGCCAGTACGGTGCGCAGCCCTTCGGCCTCGCAGCGGAGGAAGAACTCGCTGTCCACGCCGTCGATGAACAGCGTGCCCTGGAAGAGGCCGAGCCGTTCCAGCACCGGTACGGGCACCAGGAGTCCTGACTGGATGGGCTCGCCGCCGAGCTGGATGCCGTTGAGGACCGGGCCGCGGCGCACCGGCAGGCCTCGGACCGACGCCGGTGCGACCATGCCGACCTCGACGCCGGCGTGCCGGGCGGCCGCCGCGGCGGCGAGGAGCGCACCCACATACCCGGCACCCAGGAGCGAATCCTGGTCCATGGTCAGGATGTAGTCCGGCTTCGGCTCAGCCGCCAGGGCGGCGGAGATTCCGGCGTTGAGCGCCGCGGCGATGCCGGAATTCTCCTTGAGCCGCACCGGTATGCAGCCCATGGACTCCAGCTCGGCCAGGATCCGCGCGGGGTCCTCGGGGCTGCCGTCGTCGACCACCACCACGGCATCCACCTGGGCGAGCAGCGCGGCGGCGTTGGCCAGCACGCCCTCGTCGGGGTTGAACAGCGAGACGACGGCGGCAGTCTGGGGCACTGGGGTGTCCGTCCGGGTCAGGCGGGCTGGACGTCGGGCTGGGCGTCGATCCAGTTGGCGAGCCGGTCGATGCCCTGGGCCAGGTTGTACTGCGGGGTCCAGCCGAGCACGGCCTTCGCCGCGGTGATGTCTGCCCAGGCGTGCCGGACATCGCCCTGCCGGTACTGGCCGGTGACGTGCGGTTCGGGGGCGTTGTAGTGCTTTGCGATGAGCTGCGCCGCGGTGCCGATGGTCTGGAACTCGCCGGATCCGATGTCCATGGGCGCGCCCTGGACCGTGGCCGAGAGCGCGCCGGCGACAATCGCGGAGGCGACGTCGTCAATCAGGATGAAGTCGCGGCGCACTTCGCCGTCCTCATACAGCGGAATGGACTTGCCGCCCATCGCCATGCGGCAGAACAGGCTCATGATGCCCGTGTACGGGTTGATCAGCGACTGGCCGGGACCGTAGACGTTCTGCAGCCGCAGGATGACCGTCTCAACACCGTAGGACTTTGCCCAGGCCTGCAGGACGTGCTCCTGGGCCAGCTTGGTGGCGCCGTAGACGCTAACGGGGGCCGGGAACGTCTCGGAGGCCTTCATGGGCAGCGGGGTGGCGCCGGGGAAGTCCCACTGGGACTGGTCCAGGGTGGCGCTGGTGCGCTGACCCGGGTAGAAGGCCTTGCCATCGGCTTCGCTCCAGGCGCCCTCGCCGTACACGGCGCGGCTGGAGGACAGGACGATCCTGCGCGGAAGCTTGCCGTGGCGGTTGAGGCCGTCCAGGAGCTGGGAGGTGCCCACGACGTTGACGTGCGTGTGCCGGGTCGACTCTTCCAGCGACTGGCCCGTGCCGGTCTCGGCGGCCAGGTGGATGACGACGTCGGGGGTGTGCGCGGCCAGGACCTTGTCCCAGGTCCCGGCTTCGGCGACGTCGGCCACGATCAGTTCGGCCCGCGCGTCGAGCTCCGCGGGACGTTCGCCCGTGGCATGGATCTGCGGGTGGAGGCTGTCCACCACAATCAGCGAATCGAAGGCGTCTGCGAGGGAGGCGGAGATGGCGCAGCCGATGAAACCGGCGCCGCCGGTGACAAGGACGGTTCCGCCGGGGCGTGCGGAGGTTTCGGAAGAAGTCACAGCGGACCTTTCGTTGCGGGGCGTTTACTTGCCGAAGGAGTGGCGCACGAGGGCGCTGACGGCTGTGGAGTTGCGGTCCAGGACGGCCTGCGGAAGCAGGGAGAGCGCGTGGGCGCGGGACGTGAGCCTGAGCTGGGCGGCGCGCTTGGCCCGGTTCCAGCCCAGCGCGTCGGCCTGTTCCGCGGAGAGGGCGAAGTACTCGCGTTCGCCGGCGAATCGTGAGCCGTCCACCAGCTTGGTTGAGGAGGCGCTGTTGGAGTGCCGGCGGTACTGGAAGCACACCGTGGGCTCGATCAGCAGCTGGTCGCCCTTGTAGATCATGTCCATGATGAGGGCGAGGTCCTGGATGATCGGGAACCCGTCGCGGAAGTCCACTTCGCGGATCTTGTCGGTCCGGAACGCCAGCGAGGGCCAGTAGAGCCAGTCGCCGTGCATGAGGTTGCTGGCGATGGCCTCGCCGGCGATCAGCTGCTTGCCGCGGCCCCGGGGGCGGACGAGCTTCTGCTTGACGGAGTCCGCGAGCGTGGCCACCACCTGGCTTTGTTCGTCGATGACCTGCACGCCGGGCTGGATGATTGCCGCGTCGGGAAACCGCTGGTGGGCGGCCAGGATGACGTCTACGTAGTTCGGCAGCAGGACGTCGTCGCAGCCGAGGATGACCATGATTTCCTGGCTGGCCATCCCCACGCAGGTGCGGTAGTTCTCCGTGATGCCGGCGTTGACGTCCTTGCGGATGTAGCGGACCCGCTCGTCCTGGATTCCGGTCATGTACTCGGCGATTTCCGTGCCGGGGTAGGCGTCGTCAACCACGGTCAGGAGCCAGTCGCCGTTGTCCTGGGCCAGGACACTGCGGACGGTTTCCTTCATGAAATCGGGGTCGCCCCAGTAGGGAATGAAAATATCGAGGGGCATCTTAGGCTTCCGAGCTTTCGGCGGGACGGTCGGTGGTGTGCGTGCCGGCCGGGGCGGCCGGGGCGGGCGCGCCCGCATGGGGAGCCGGGAGGGGATCAGGCCGCGGCGCCGCATGGGGCGCCGGGCGGACCGTGTCCAGGGTTGCCAGGTGGCGGTGCTGCTCGAGCGACTCGAGCTGGGTGCGCAGGATGGCGACTTCCTCGGCCAGGGTCCTGGTTTCGTCCTCCACGACGGAGATTTCCCATGACAGGTGCAGGCAGACGCCCAGCAGCATGAGGATGCTCATGGCGAAGAGCAGGTTGGAGGGGATCTGGACGCCGACGTATTCGGCGACGATGTTCAGGAGCCGAGGGAAGGCGGCGAGGACCAGCGTGGCGACACCGACGATCAGCCAGAGGACAGCGTACTTTTCCCGCAGCTTCTTGCGCCGGAGCATTTCGATGACCAGGGCAACGATGGCAAGCGCCAGCAAAAAGGCGGCGATATTTCCCATTCCTAGGCTCCTGCGGGTTCAGCGGCCCGGGCGGCCAGTCGTGTGGGCTTCCGGGTGAGGGCGAAGAGCAGGGCGAACACGGACCTTCCGAGATAGATGGCGGCCTTGACCGGGTTGTGGCTGGGTTTGCCGCCCTGGCGTGCCCGCATCTCCACGGGCACCTGCGTGACCGTGCAGCCCGAGCGGATGGCCACGACGAGGGAGTCGATGGTGTCGCCCAGGTATTCGGCGGGGTAATGGTCGAGGTACTGGGCGACTGCGCGCTCGTTGGCGGCCCGGAAGCCGCTGGTGACGTCCGTCAGGCGCGTCTTGGCGAGGCCGGAAATGACCTTCGCCAGCAGCTGCATGGCCCACTTCCGGGGACCGGTGACCTTGTATTCGCCGCGGTCGGCGAAGCGGGCGCCGATCGAGATGTCCGCATGCTCGAGGCCCGCGAGGACCTCGTCGATGTTCCGGGGATCATGCTGGCCGTCCGAGTCCACCTGGATGACCTGGGCGTAGCCGAGGCGCTGGGCGTACTTGAAGCCGGCCCGCATGGCGCCGCCGACGCCGAGGTTGAAGGGCAGGTTCAGGACAGTTGCGCCGGCAGCTGCTGCCGAGTCCGCCGTCGAGTCCGTTGAGCCGTCATTGACGACCAGTACGTCGTAGCGGGCATTCGTGTGGAGGACTTCCCGCACGGTGCTGCCGACTACGTCGCCTTCATTCCAGGCAGGCATGATCACCAAGACGCGCGGGGAGGGTAGGGCTTCCATATCGTCCAAACTATATCAATTGCGTTCAGGTTCCTTGCTGGCGGGGGCCGCCCAGGCGGGGCAGGGCGGCCAGCCCGTCAGAGCAGGCGCCGTTCCAGCTCGGCCGGAATGCGCCCGGTCGAGCCCCGGAACGCGTCCGCGAATCCGGCGGCGGCAGCCCGCAGGAGCTTGCCGCGGCCGGGGCTGAAGGCAAAGCGCAGGACGTGCGCCTTCAGCTCCTCCACCAGGCGCCGTAGCACCCAGCCCGGATATCTGCGCAGGTAGCGCAGGGTCAGCAGGGTGCCGTTCCGGCTGATGTAGTAGACCCGGCTCGGGGAGTGGTAATTGTACGAAATTTCCCGGCCCAGGACCCGCAGCGGGCGGCCGAAAAGCCGGCCGGGTTCGCGCTGTCCGAGGTCGTGGGCGATGTCGCAGCCCTCGCCCACGAGTACGGCGAGCCCGGCGGCGCGTGTGCGCATGGTGAATTCGGAGTCCACGCCGTCGATAAACAGGGCCTCCTCAAAGGGGCCGAGCCGGTCCACGGTGGCGGCCGGGATGAGGAATCCGGACTGCATCGGATCGAAGGCGTGAACGAACCGGCCATCGGCGTGCAACACGGGGATGGGGTGTCCGCTGTACGAGGCGGCCGTCACGAACCCGACGCCGACGCCGGCCGCGGTGGCCTGCGCGTAGGTGGCCAGGCCCCGCCGGACGTACTCGCCGGTGGGACGGGAGTCCTGATCCAGGGTGAGATAAAAGTCCGGGTTCCAGCGGGTCCGGGCATCCGCCACTCCGGCGTTCAGCGCGGCAGCGATTCCGGAATTCTTCGGCTGCCGGACCACCAGGGCGCCGGCGTCCGCGAGACCGGCCAGCACGGATTCGGAGCCGGCGGGAGATCCGTCGTCAACCACGACGACGTACTGCACCTGCTGCTGGAGGGCACGCACCGTGTCGGTCAGCGATGGATCGGGCC
Organism: Arthrobacter sp. 10N43; assembly: GCF_056394525.1. Lineage (NCBI taxonomy): Bacteria > Bacillati > Actinomycetota > Actinomycetes > Micrococcales > Micrococcaceae > Arthrobacter > Arthrobacter sp. 10N43. The sequence continues at coordinate 519,167 of NZ_JBFTIA010000004.1, forward strand.
GATAGGCGGCGACGACGGCGACAACGGTCTGCGACGGATCATTTGGCGACGGATTATTTGGCGGCAACTGCGTCCATACTTTCTTTGGCAAGCACTTTCGACCCCGGGATCAGTAGAGTCACGAACAAAATGGCTTCGCTGAGGGCCATGCCCAGCGCGATGCCCGGGGCGTTTCCCCTAGACCCGGCAAAGATCATGGCCGCGACCCCGAACACGGCCGAAATCAGCGTCCAGCGCAGCACCAGGCCCTGCTGGCCGGCCGGGATGAGCAGGTTGCGGATGAACGGCGTGCTGGCGCTCAGGAAGAGGAACGCGAGCCCATAGTAGAGGCACAACTCGGTAGTTGCCTGGGCCTGCCCGGCAAAGAGGAGGCTGCTGACAAACGGTCCGGCGGCCGTCAGGACCGCCGCGCCGATCACGCCGAGGCCGATGTGGGACCAGATGGCTGCCAGGTGGCGCCGCTTGCGCCCGGACGCATCGCGCTCCAGGGTCCAGCCCTGGAAGGCATTGCCGAGGGCCACCACCGTGAACAAGCCGAACCGGTAGAGGGTGTCGGCCGTCGCCAGGGCAGCCGATGCCGCCGGGGCTGTGGTGGCGGTCGCAATCGGGGTGGGCGTGGAGGCGTAGGCATTGCCCGCGAGGCTGATCCCCGCAGTCCGGCCCTGCCCTCCCAGTTCGCGGACGGCGCCGCGGAGATCGCGCGGCCACCAGTTGCCCCCGGGGGAGTAGGTCCGGTGAAAGAAGATCAGCGAGACCAGGGCCGTGGCCGCGATCAGTGCCGTGTAGTACCACAGCTGATGGGTGATCAGCAGGACGGGAACCGCCAGGGCAGTGGCGATGAAGCGCGGGACGGTGTCGTAGACGGCCAGCAGCCGTGGCTGGCCCAGGCCGATGCAGAACCACGCCGGCGACATCCCCGCGATGGCGACCGCCCAGGCCATGGCCACGGCGTCCCACCGGAATGCGGGTACGGCCACGAATGCGGCGACGACGGCGGCGGCGGGCAGGGTCAGGACGAGCAGCAGCAGCCGGGTCCGGATGCTGCGCAGGTAGACACTGGCCCGCTCGGTGCTGGTGGCTGCCCGGGCGACGGCGACGGGCCCGTCCACGTTCCAGCCCCACATCAGCACCGTGGCGGCGAAAGTGCCGATCGCCTGTCCGGAGATGACGCTGGAGATTCCTTCGCCGCCGACGAATCCGGAGATGACCGGGATCAGCAGCAGCGGGGTTATCAAGGACAGCAGGGGCAGAACGGTGAACCCTGAAAGTCTTAACAGTATGGTTCTCATTCGAGCCGGAATCCTTGTTTCTGAGACATCGTCCTTCGATCCTACGGGATGCCGGGGCGCTGCCCGGGGTCCCCTAGGATGGTGCAGATGAACGATCAGAACCAGTTGCCCGACGTTCCGCTCCGCGCCAGCATCTGCATGGCCACCTACAACGGCGCGGAGTTCGTGGGGGAGCAGCTCGCCTCGATCCTGGCCCAGCTGGGCCCCGACGACGAGGTCGTGATCGTCGACGACGCCTCCAAGGACCACACCGTGGCGGCCATCCGGGAGCTCACAGATCCCCGGATCCGCTTGATCGAGGCCGCCGCCAACCAGGGCTACGTCCGTTCCTTCGAGCAGGCCGTGCGGGCCAGCCGTGGAGCGGCAATTTTCCTTGCGGACCAGGACGACGTCTGGATTGAAGGGCGGCTGGACGCCATGCTGGAGGCGCTTCAGACCCACGCCGTCGTGGCCAGTAACTTCGATGTGCTCGGCGGCGGCGAACGTCCCCGGATTCCCCGGCTCCGCGCCGCCGACAGCGGCCGGCACCGCGCCAATCTCTGGGGCATCCTGGTGGGCTACCGCGCGTACTACGGCTGCGGGATGGCCTTCCGCCGGGAAGTGCTCGGCAGTTTCGTCCCCGTTCCCGCCTACCTGCGCGAGTCCCACGACCTGTGGCTGGCGATCCTGGGCAACACTGCCGGCTCGATCCGCCACCTGGACGCCCCGACCTTGCTGCGACGGCTGCATGAGAGCAACGCGACCCCGCGTGGCTGGCGCTCGCTCCGCGTGATCCTGGCTGCCCGGGTGGTGCTCGTGCGCCTCATGGTCGAGGCCCGCCGGAGGCTCCGGCAGTCCTAGCCGCCCGGGCCTGGCGGCCCTCCTAGAAGTAGGAGACGTCCACTGTCCGCTTGGTCAGGCTGTTGGTCAGCTGCCAGCTGTTGCCGCGCACAATGCCCACAGTGGTCAGCTTGTCCCCGTTCCAGTCCCCGGTGATGGGACGGTCGGAGCCGACCCCGAAGGCGATGAAGTTGGACACCACAGGGGACTTGATGCGGTTGCTCAGCCACCACTCTCCGTTGCGCCACACCCCGATGCTGGTTTTCCCGTCCCCGTCCCAGTCGCCGGCGATCGGCGTATCGGAAGGAACGCCGAAGCCGGTGTACTCATTGACCACCGGGTTGTTGACGTTGTAGCTGACCTGGAAGCTGGCGTTGCGCCAGATGCCGATTCCGTCCCGGCCGGAGCCGCTCCAGTCGCCCACGATGGGTGTGTCGGATCCGACGCCGAAGCCGACGACCTTTGTGATGGCCCGGGTGTTGATGTCGTCCACGAGCCACCACATGCCGTTCCGGAAGACCCCGATCCCGGCCCGGCCGTCCCCGTTCCAGTCGCCGACGACGGGCTTGTCGCCCGGGCTGCCGTAGCTGAAGCAGCGCCGCGGCGCGGAGGGCATCTGCAGGCACCAGAATCCGTCCTTGAACCAGCCGGTGTAGGACTTGCCGTCTCCTGCCCATTTGCCGCTCAGCAAGGTAGCGCCCGGGATCAGGCCGATGGGATAGGTGTCAGGCGTGGAGGCGAATTTCCGCAGCTGGTCCATCGAGCCGTTGAAGACGTTCTGGTCGCCAGGGAACGTGGCCCTGGTGGTCTGGGACGCGTCAGCGAAGGCGTTGGCGTACTGCCAGGCCGTATAGGTGGGCCAACCGCCGGGAACGGCGGGCGAACTGGTGTAGTAGGAGGCCAGCCAGAGCGGGTTCACCTGGCTGAACTCGCTGGTGTTGCCCAGGCAGTCGCGCCAGAAGTAGTAGCTGGTGTAGATCATGGCCTGTTTGTTGGTCATGCGGTACACGGTCTGGGTGAAGTCGCGGACCCAGGTGGCCAGCTGCCCCGGCGAGGCGCCGTAGCAGCGGTTTAGGCCGGCATAGGGGTTGTCTTCGATGTCCAGGACCGGGGGCATCGTGATGCCGTCGGCGGACCAGCCGCCGCCGTTGTTGACGAAGAACCGGGCCTGGGCGGCGCCGTCGGAAACATCCGGCCGGCCGAAGTGGTAGGCGCCGCGGAGCAGCCCGACAGAACTCGCCCCGGTGTACTGGGTCCCGAATTCGCTGTTGCGGTAGGTGGTGCCCTCCGTGGCCTTGACGTAGGCGAAGCGGGCGCCGTTGGCCTTCACGGAAGACCAGTTGACGCTTCCCTGCCAGGAGCTGACATCCAGGCCCAGCGGCTGCCCGCGGGTGAAGGAGGGCTGCTCCGCCACCCAGGGCTCGGTGGCCTGGGTGATCGGGACCTGCTGTGTCCTGGCCATGGCAGCCGAGGCCGACGCCGGGTTGAGCCCGGCCCGGCCCATGCGGGCCTGGCCCTGTTCCGGCGCGGACTCCGCGGCGGTTGCCGCCTGCACCCGGGCGGACGGCGACGCCGGGGCGGTGGCAGCTGCGCTGGCCTGGGCCGGCGCGGTTGCGGGGGCCGTGACGGGGGCGCTGGCCGGCGCGGTTGCGGGTGCCGTGGCAGCAGCGGTGCTGCTGGCCGACGTCGCGGCCGGTTTGGGAGCGGCAGTTTTGGGGGTGGCGGCGGGCGCAGGGGCCTTAGTGCTGGCCGCGGGGGACGGGCTGGGCGCTGGTGCCGCAGAAGCAGGATTAGCCCAGGTCAGCGCCAGCGCGAAGGGAAGGCAGAGTGCCGCCGCGGTCCGTAGTTTGTGGATTCTAGTTGTCTTCACCATTACTCCGGAGGGTCTGGACAGAGGCCAAGATCACCCCCGCATGTGCGTAAAGAGTAACCAATTGCCCCCATTGATACCACTGTGGCCAATGTTGCGATTGGTGTGTCAGTCCCGGCGAAGGGAGATTTTTGGCAGCCGGTAAGCTGGCTTAATGCAGAAACTCCTTGTCACCGGCGGTGCCGGATTCATCGGTTCCAATTTTGTCCACTACGTACTGGAGAACACAGACCACCACATCACGGTCCTCGACAAGCTCACCTACGCGGGCAATGTGGAATCACTGGCGGGCCTGGCTGCAGACCGCTTCACGCTGGTGCAGGGCGACATCTGCGACGCCGCTGTGGTTGAAAACCTGGTGGCCGCGGCCGACGTCGTGGTCCACTACGCGGCCGAATCCCACAACGACAACTCCCTGCACGATCCCCGCCCGTTCCTGGACACGAACATCATCGGAACGTACACGCTGATCGAGGCCGCGCGGAAGCACAACAAGCGCTTCCACCACATTTCCACCGACGAGGTCTACGGCGACCTCGAGCTCGACGACCCGGAGCGGTTCACCGAGAGCACGCCGTACAACCCCTCCAGCCCGTACTCCTCCACCAAGGCGGGTTCGGACCTGCTGGTCCGCGCCTGGGTGCGGTCCTTCGGCCTGCAGGCGACCATCAGCAACTGCTCGAACAACTACGGCCCGTACCAGCACGTGGAGAAGTTCATCCCGCGCCAGATCACCAACGTGATAGACGGCATCCGGCCCAAGCTGTACGGCACGGGCGAGAACGTCCGCGACTGGATCCACGCCAATGACCACTCCTCTGCCGTCCTGGCGATCATCGCCAAGGGCCGGATCGGGGAGACCTACCTGATCGGCGCCGACGGCGAGAAGAACAACAAGGACGTCGTCGAGCTGATCCTCAAGCACATGGGACAGGCCCCGGACGCGTACGACCACGTGGTGGACCGGCCCGGTCACGACATGCGGTACGCGATCGACTCCGCCAAGCTCCGCGACGAACTCGGCTGGGAGCCGCAGTTCTCCAACTTCGACGCCGGCATCGAGGACACTATCGCCTGGTACCGGAACAACGAGGACTGGTGGCGGCCGCAGAAGGCCGCGACGGAAGCCAAGTACAAGGAACAGGGCCAGTAGATCATGTCGATCGAGTTCTCGAAGAAGCTCACAGCACACGAAACCCCGATTCCCGGCGTCGTCCTCTACGACCTTCCGGTCCACGGTGACAACCGGGGCTGGTTCAAGGAGAACTGGCAGCGCGAAAAGATGGTGGCGCTGGGCCTGCCGGACTTCCGCCCCGTGCAGAACAACATCTCGTTCAACGAGTCGGCCGGCACCACCCGGGGCATCCACGCCGAGCCGTGGGACAAGTTCATCTCCGTGGCCACCGGCCGGATTTTCGGCGCCTGGGTGGACCTGCGCGAAGGCCCGACGTTCGGGGCGGTCTTCACCGCCGAGATTGATCCCAGCCAGGCCATCTTCATTCCCCGCGGGGTGGGAAACGCCTTCCAGACGCTGGAGGACAACACCGCCTACACCTACCTGGTCAACGACCACTGGTCCGCCGACGCCCAGGGCCAGTACACGTTCCTGAACCTGGCCGACGAGACCGCCGCGATCAGCTGGCCGGTGCCGCTGGACCAGGCCGAGCTCTCGGAGAAGGACAAGGCGCACCCGCGCCTGGCCGATGTCACCCCGATGCCTCCGAAAAAGGTCCTGGTGGTCGGCGCCAACGGCCAGCTCGGCAAGGCATTGCGCAAACAGTACGACGGCGATGCGTCCGTTGAGTTTGCCGGCCGGGACGCGTTTGACCTCGGCAGCGAAGACGCCTTCGCCGGAAGGAACTGGAAGAACTACTCCGCCATCATCAACGCCGCGGCCTACACCGCCGTTGATGCCGCCGAGTCGGCAGAGGGCCGCGCCGCCGCCTGGGCGGTCAACGTCACGGCGGTGTCCCGGCTGGCCCGCACCGCCGTCGAGCACGACCTCACGCTGGTGCACGTGTCCTCGGACTATGTCTTCGATGGCACGCGCGCCACGCACGACGAAGCGGAACCCGTCGCGCCGCTGGGCGTGTACGGCCAGACCAAAGCCGCGGGCGACGCCGTCGTCTGCGTGGTGCCCCGGCACTACATCGTGCGCACCAGCTGGGTGATCGGCGAGGGCAACAACTTCGTCCGCACCATGGCCTCGCTCGCGGAGCGCGGCATTGAACCCTCGGTGGTGGATGACCAGATCGGGCGGCTGAGCTTCACCGAAGACATTGCCGCCGGCATCGCGCACCTGCTGGAATCGGGCGCCGATTACGGGGTCTACAACCTCAGCAACGACGGCGAGCCGCAGTCCTGGGCGGACATCGCCGCCGACGTCTACGAGCTTGCCGGCAAGTCGCGGGACGCCGTGACCGGTGTCAGCACGGAGGAGTACTTCAAAGGCAAGGCCGTCTCGCCGCGCCCGTTGAACAGCGCCCTCGAGCTGGACAAGATCAAGGCCGCCGGGTTCGTTCCGCCGCTGTCCTCCGAACGGCTGAAGCAGTACATGGGCGCAACGGTTTCCCAGCACTGAGCAGGCACCCAGAACTGAATCACCCCTGAATGCAAAGAAGACCCGTTCACTTCGCGTGAACGGGTCTTCTTGGCGCTCCGGGCGTCCCGGCCTAGCCGGCTCTGCCGGCGACGCTGCGGCGGGCGGTTCGGCTCAGCCGGCTTCCGTTGCGGCGACGGAGCGCTTGGCTGAACGCTTCGTCCTGAACCGCAGGGCCCGCTTCGGAAGCAGCGCATGGCCGGGGAAAAGATAGCTGAACAGCTTGGACGCACAGAACAGCACCGCGGCCGCGAAAGCCAAGGTGAGGACCTCCCACGTCAGCGGCGGCTGCCAGCCGGGCACGGTGAACATCGTCTGCCAGTTGGCCGTCTCCTGCAGCCCCACAACGTAGCGCCGGAGCACGTTCACGAAGGCGTAGGTATGCGCGATGCAGCCGGCCAGCAACAGGATCCGGGCGATGGTCCGGCTCTGCGGGCGCCGTCCAAACGGGCGGAACCGCATGGCGAGGCCGGCCGAGATGATCGCGATGGTGAACAGCGGCAGGCTGTACCGGCCCTGCCAGATGAAACCGGCGGTGTTGATGAGGGCAGCCTGCACCACGGCGGGGACCACCGCCAGCAACCCGACCGCCACCCAGAACGCCGCCTGCAGCCGGTAGGGCCGGACCAGCAACACCGTGAGGATCAGGCCGAACAGCAACATGTTCCAGAACATGTGCACAGCCTGCGGAACGGGAGCATCCAGCCACCCCGCGACGCCAATGTACTGGCCGGCAAAGTCAAAGGACTTGTCCATCATAGTCAGGAACGCGTTGTAGGGCCGCACCTCGCCGGCGACGTTCGAGATCCCGGCCGGGGCTTCGCCGGCGGAGGCCGGCGCCCTGAACATCAGGAAATTCCACGCTATGCCCAGGACGATTCCCACGGTGGTCAGCGCCGTCACCGCCAGCACCACCCGGTTCTTGAAGATGGCGAAGAGGTCCGCGCGGCGGAAGAAGAGGCAGGCAACGATTGCGCCGCAGAGCAGCCACAACAGGGACACATTGCGGGTGTTGGCGAGCGTCGCGGCCGCGATGCCGACGGTCAGGATGCCCGGGCGGGCCCGCTCGAGGTGCCGCGAATTCTCCAGCACGGACACCAGCCCGCAGAAGGCGGCCATGGAGGCCGCGATTTCCAGGGAATTGGGATTGATGCCGCTGGCGAGGAACAGGACCATCGGCGTCGTCGCAATGGTGGCGGCGATCAGCGGCCACTTCGGGTGCCGCATGCGGGACAGCGCGGTGAAACCGGCGGCGTAGAAAGCCGCGGACAGCAGCCCGCTGACGATCCGCATTGCGAAGATCGCCGGCGCACCGGACATGAAGAGGCTGGGCAGCCCGACAAGCCAGTAGTAGAAGGGGTTGTAGAGCCCGGCAGATGTCACGCCGATCGTGAGGTCGTTGTCATCCATGGGGATCGCCGGGGCGCAGCCGGCCGGTTTCGTCACCTGGAAGGGGAAGCACATCTGCGACTGCACGTTGGCGATGTAGGACGGAACCTGCACGTGGACGCCGTGGCCATAGGATTCGCCCGGACCCGGGAAGAACTGGCCCCGGGCCACTGCGGCCGCCTTGATGGTGTGCGAGGGTTCGTCCGGGTAGGCCATGAGCGGCGTGGCCAGGATCCACAAGGTGATGAGGATCGAGAGCAGCCCAAAAACGGGGAGGAAGAAGCCCCTTCCGCCGCGGGTGGTCTGGGACAGCGCGAACCGCCGCGCCTTTCGGCCGGGCTGGGTGCCCGCCGCGGAGCCTGTGGGGGAGGGACGTTCCGCCTCGGTTGCGTCGATCACTGTGCGTCCCCGATCGTGTCAATCAATCTCTTGGATTCCCGCACGGCCTCTTCACTGGGGGAGGTGACGTTGGCGAAGTACGTTGAGGTGACCTGGCCGTCCGGGCTGAGGACATAGTCCCCCCAGGACTTTACGAGGGTGCTCAGTTGGTGGTTTGAATACTCGCTGCAGAACGCCTGGTAGCTGACGACGCCGAGGGCGTAGCCCTGCCCGCTGGTCTCGGGCAGCGTGAACTCCACTCCCGTGGGCAGCTTCCGGGTGCTGCCTTCCTGGGCGGCCACCGTGGCCGAGTCCTTGGACATGCGGACGTAGCCGCCGCCGAAGGAGAGCAGCGCGGTTTCGAAGCGGCTGCCGATCGAACCGAGGTCCATGAAAGCAATGCCGCCGGCAGTCTTGTCGACCTTGTCTGCGAGGTCGGAGTGCTTCTTGACCGTGACGGCGTTCTCGGCCTTGGGCCAAGTGGCGGAGACTCCCGAGGTCCACGCTGCGTCGGCGCTGAGGTACTTTGTGGCCGCCTCGGTTTCGATGCTGGGTTCCGTGGCCGTGATGGGAACGATGTCATCGGACGGGAGGGATGTCCCCGGATTGATGTCCGCGATTTCGGGTGCGTCCCAGCGCTTGATGGAGCCGGAGAAGATCCCGGCCAGGACTTCGCGGGAGAGCCTGACATTCCGAAGGCTGGGGTTGTTGAGGGCGACGCCGATCGAGGTCACGGAAACGGGGACGGAAAAGGCGCCCTCGGGGCCGCAGACGTCCTTCGTCTGGTTCTGCTGGTCCGGGGTGAGGGGGCCGTCCAAGGCCGCGAAGTAGGCCTGGCGCGTTGCCAGGGCGGTCAGTCCCACGTTGGATCCGTCCGGCGAATAGTTCAGCGACGTGGCGGTGAGGTCCTTGCTCCAGGCATTGCTCCAGGCGCCAATCGGGTCCTTCTGCACGGGCGTGCCGATCGCGGTGAGGGATCCCCGGACCTCGCTGACGGGCGCGCCGCTGGAGCAACTGGTCACTCCTATTCCCAACAGCAGAATGCAGGCGAGAGCTCCGCCAGTGGACCGATTGCGCAAAGAATTTCCCTTCCCGTTCCGGAATGCCTCCAGAACCCTTCCCTCTTACCCTAACCGGTCCCGGTGTGTCGATGGTTATCAGATCATGCGGCAGGGCAGTCCACAGGGCGGGCGGTACTGGACTAGACTTGCCGGATGTCCCCGCTAAATACGATGCCCGGACACGTTGGCGTTTATAGGCGGTATGTTCGAACAATGTGGATGGAACCGTGAGCCTTGCTCGCCGCATAAGGACATCCGTGCGCGACGGCTTCCTGGTTAAGTTCCTGGTGGTCGGAGGCCTTTCCTTCGCCATCGACCTCGGACTCCTGGCCCTCCTCCACGAGGTGGGCGGCGTCGATCTGTGGATCGCCACCCCCATCGCCTTCCTGACCAGCCTGGTCTTCAACTTCTTCGTCCAGAAGAACTTCACCTTCCAGTCCGGGGCCCGGGCACACGTCAGCTTCCTCAAGTACGGCGCCCTCGTGGTGTTCAACGTCGTGGCCACCGACGTGATTGTCAATCTCATCGCGGTTTCCGGCCAGTCCTATGCGCTCGGCAAAGTGATCGCGACCATCGTGACTACAGTGTGGAACTTCCTGCTCTACAAGCACTGGATCTTCAAAGCCGCACCGGCGAACGGCGGCGACACGGTTGACCTGGACGCCTCGGCGACTCCCGCCGGCGGCGCCCACAACCGCCGCTAGCGCAGGCTTGCTCCGGCCGTCACAGGTTCTTCGGGCCGGGACTGGCCAGCGGACAGCTGGCGGTAGAGCAGGAATCCCGCCAGCGCGGTCACTCCCAGATAGGCAATGGTCAGTGGGAGCCAGCCCAGCGGGGGCTCCCACTTGGTCGCCCCGAACATGTCGCCCCAGTTGGCCTCGTTGAACGTTCCGACACCGTACCTGCGCAGGGCGTTGGCGAACACCGCCGTGTGCGCGGCCGCGGTGAGCCCGATCGTCCAGGCGGCGATCCGCTTTGCGAAGGCCGTGTCCGGAAAAGGATGGGAGCGCAGGGCCAGCCCGGCGGCCAGCAGCATCGGAACCACCACGGGCAGGAGATACCTGCCTTGCCAGATGTAGCCAAGCTCCGAGACAACCTGTGCCTGAAGTACGGGCGGGATGATGATGGTGGCGGCGAACAGCACGATGAATCCCAGCCGCGGCCGCCAAGCTTTGGTGGACACCGCGGCAACCATGAGTGCGCCGGTGAGGCAGGCCCACCAATAGAACACTCCGGTGGGGCCGTTGGTGTCCAGCCATCCCAGCTGGGCCACGTAGGAGGCCGCGATGTCGAACGTCCGCTCGAGCATGGTGGCGAAGGCCTGCTCGGGGGTGACCGCGCTCGGTGTGCCCAGCAGGCTGGCGAGCGTGTTGGACGACTTGAGCCAGAGGAGGCCGCAGGCTGCTGCGACCGCGATCAATCCAGTCATGGCCAGGACGAGCTTGTCCTTGAGCAACAGCAGCAGATCCCGCGCGGGGACCATGAGCAGGGCGGCAATGACCGCGAGCGCGAGCCAGAGCAGTGACAGTGCCCTGGTGTTGGCTAGGACGGCGGCGGAGATCCCCACAACAACAACGTTGAACCGGACCCTGGACAGGTCCCGCACATTTTCAAGGACCAGGCACAGGTTGACGAACACCGCCGACGTCGTGACGATCTCCAGGGCGTTCGGGTTGATCGACCCGCTGAGGTAGAGAACCATGGGGGTGACGGCGATCCCCGCCGCCACCACAGGCCAGCGCCGGTTGGCGAACTGTGTTGTCGCGAAGATCGTTGCGGCCAGGAACAGGGAGCACAACAGGCCGCTGAGGATCCGCATGGCATAGATGGCCGGCTCGCCGCTCAGGATCCGGGAGGGCAGGCCCGCAGCCAGGTAGTAGAGGGGGTTGTAGTTGCCCGCTGATGTGCCGCCCGGCGTCGGCTGCCGGTCTTCGGCGTTCAGCCCGGGGGAGCAATCGGCGGTGACGTTTACCTTGAACGCGAAACAGGTCAGCGCCCCGGTGTCGGCGATGTACTTGGGGACCACGACCATCAGTTGTTCGCCCTGGTTCTGGCCCGACGTTCCCAGGAACTGCCCCCGTGCCACTGCGGCGGCCTTGACCGTGTGCGCCGGTTCGTCGGGAATCGACATCAGGGGCGAAGCGAGGCTCCACAGGGTGCTGAAGAGTGACAGGATCAGGAAAATCGCGCCGAAACGCCGGAGCGGAGCGGGGATCCTGGTCTGCACGGGCTTAGTGTCCGCAGGCTCCGTTTCCGCGGGCTCAGTCGGGCGGGGCCGCAGCGCTCTGCGCAAGGGAAGACTCATGGGTTCAGTGCACCATTTCACAATGAAAGACGCGTCCTGCGCCGTCGAAACGCCGCGGCGGAATGCTGCCGGTCAGGATTTGGCAGAGCACGGTGCCGGGACGCTGGGGCCAGTCGGTCCCCCGTCGATCGTAGGGCTATGAGGCGCCGCTATCAAAGGCAGGGTAGGGGCACAGTTTTAAAGCGCGGCTCAAAAGCGCGGCGCGCGCGATCGGATGCTTTGGCTGGAGCGATTGGGACCAGTGGGCCTGTTGTGGCCAATGGGGCAGGTGTTAGGCGGCCATTGGCGGCTGTTATCCACAGACGGCGATCAATCCCTTGCCCAGCCGGTCTGTGCCGCCTAGGTTTAAGCCACTTTCACCGCCCTGGCACTGGGGCGGAAGTCATATGGGGGGCCGCGTGGAGGCTGTACGCATTGTCGAGGACGAGGTCCGCGAGCTGATCCGCCGGCGGGGCCTCGACCCCCTGCGGCAGACCGGAGAAGTCCGTCGCCTCGTCGAGGCGGCGGTCAGCGACTACGACGAGCGGGCCCTCCTGGCGCCGCTGCCTCCGTTGGGCCCGTTGGAGTCCGCCCGGAGATTTGTCTTCGACGCCGTCGCGGGCTTTGGCGCACTCCAACCGTTCCTGGACGACCCGGGCATCGAGGAAATCTGGCTCAACGCGCCAAATGAAATCTATGTGGCGCGCAACGGCGAATCGGAACTGACCTCCGTGTCGCTGACGGACCAGCAGGTCCGGGACCTTGTGGAGCGGATGCTGAAAAGCTCCGGTCGTCGCCTGGACATGTCCTCACCCTTCGTGGACGCTTCCCTCCCGGACGGCTCCCGTCTCCACGTGGTGATCCCGGACGTCACCCGGCGTCACTGGGCCATCAACATCCGCAAGTTCGTCGTCAAAGCCAGTCGGCTGGAGCATCTCGTGGAGCTGGGGACGCTGACGCCCCAGGCGGCCAGGTTCCTCGGTGCGGCCGTCGCCAGCGGGCTCAACATCCTGGTCTCGGGCGCCACACAGGCCGGCAAGACCACCATGCTCAACTGCCTCGCCGCCAGCATCGGCACCCGGGAACGGGTCATCACAGTGGAGGAAATATTCGAGCTGCAGCTGCCGCTCCGCGACGTCGTCGGTCTCCAGTGCCGGCAGCCGAATCTGGAGGGTCAGGGGGAGATTCCGCTGCGCCGGCTCGTCAAGGAGGCCTTGCGCATGCGGCCGGACAGGCTGGTGGTCGGTGAAGTCAGGGAGGCAGAGAGCCTGGACATGCTGATTGCTTTGAATTCCGGGCTTCCCGGGATGTGCACCGTCCATGCGAACTCCGCGCATGATGCGGTGACGAAAATTTGTACGCTGCCGTTGCTCGCCGGCGAAAACATCTCCAGCGCGTTCGTCGTACCCACGGTCGCGTCCTGCATCGACCTGGTGGTCCATTGCAGCAGGCACGCCAACGGCCGCCGGCAGGTCACGGAGATCCTCTCACTGGGCCGCCGGGTGGAAAACGGGATCATCGAGTCTTCCATGGTGTTCACGATGTCGGACGGGCAACTGCTGCCCAAGGCCAACTCCATGCCGGCCGCGGAAAAGTTTGCCCGCTCCGGGTACGACGTCGCGGCGCTGCTGGAGCCGCGCTGATGGCGCCGCTCCTGGGGATGCTGGGCGGGGCAGGCCTCCTGCTGATCTGGTGGTCCGCGTGGGAGAAGCCCGGGAGTGCGCGGCGCAAGCCTCGGACCAGCCGGCTCGAGGACCTCTTGCGGTCGGCGGGCATTGAAAAGGTCAGTGCGGCGGGGCTGCTCGCCTCCTGCCTTGGCGTCGGGGCGATCACGACACTCGCATTCTTCGCAGTGACCGGTTCATGGGCGATCTCCGGATGCTTTGGCCTGTTTGGCGGCTGGCTGCCGATGGCCATGGTCCGGTGGCGTGCACGGAAGCGCACCGCTGTCCTGCGCCAGCTCTGGCCCGACGTCGTTGATCACCTCCGCTCAGCCATCAGAGCCGGACTGTCCTTGCCCGAAGCTCTTATCCAGCTGGGCGACAAAGGCCCCGTTGAGCTTCGCCAGGTGTTTGTGGACTTCGGTTCCGACTACCGTTCGGGAGGCCAATTCGATCCGTCGCTCACCCGGCTCAAGGACCGGCTGGCCGATCCCGTGGCGGATCGGATCGTCGAGGCCCTCCGGCTCACCAGGGAGGTGGGCGGCTCGGACCTCGGGCGCCTGCTGGGCACGCTCGCCGAGTTCCTGCGGGAGAGTGCCCGGACCAGGAGTGAGCTGGAGGCAAGGCAATCCTGGACAGTCAATGCCGCGCGCCTGGCCGTGGCTGCGCCGTGGATTGTCCTGGTGTTGCTGGCCAGCCGTCCCGAGGCCGTGATGGCCTACAACACCCCGCTCGGGGCGGCAGTTCTCCTGGGCGGCCTTGCTGTTTCCCTGGTGTCCTATGCGGTCATGCTGCGAATTGGTGCGCTGCCGGAAGAACAGCGGGTCCTCCGGTGACGGGGCTGATGGCGGGCGCAACGGTGTGCGGGGCCGTGCTCGGGGCGGGGCTCTGGCTGTTCCTCGTCCGGCTTCCCTTCATGCGCCCGACAACGTTTGTCGAACGCATCGGCCCGCAATTGAGAACCCACAACCTGGAATCCCGGCTCCTGCGGACCGCGCCAAGGAATGTCACCCCGTTTGGGCCGCTGGAACGGATCCTCCGCCCGGCGATCCGGGACGGCGTAGGATCCCTAGGCCGGATCAACCTTGGCGCCACCGCGTTGAACCGCAGGCTGGCGCGCGCCGGCAGCGCCAAGACGGCGGTGGACTTCCGGGCCGAGCAGCTCCTGTGGGCTGCTGCCGGATTTGTCCTCGCCGTCGGTGCCGTGGCGCTCGCGGGCTCGGCCGGCCGCTTCAGCCCGTTCGTGGCGGTCGTGGCCGTAATAGGGAGCGCCGCTGGCGGGTTCCTGCTCCGGGATTACTTGTTGGGCGCGCACATCAAGAGGCGGGAGGCACGGATGATGGCGGAGTTTCCCAGCATCGCCGAACTCATGGCCCTGGCTGTCAGCGCCGGCGAAAGTGCCACCGGCGCGCTGGACAGGGTCTGCCACAGCGCCAGGGGTGAGCTGGCGCAGGAGTTTGCTCGTGTGCTCGCCGAGACCCGGTCCGGCAAACCACTCGTCGAGGCCCTGCACGAGTTCTCGTCCCGGACCGACCAGGGGGCGCTGGTGCGTTTCGTTGACGGAATGATCGTCGCGGTGGAGCGCGGAACGCCCCTCGCCGACGTCCTTCGGGCGCAGGCACAGGATGTCCGGGACACAGCCAAGAGGGAGCTCATGGAGTCCGCCGGCAAAAAGGAAATCGGCATGATGGTGCCGCTGGTCTTCGGGGTCCTCCCGCTGACGGTCATCTTCGCGGTCTTCCCTGGCCTGGCCGCGATCAGTCTCGGACTCTAGGAAGCCGGATCCAAGAAAAGTCATATGACGAGGGAACAGGATACGAGAACGTCCCGCACGCCCGGACGGGCAAGCCTGGGCTGAAGCGCACGCTCTGCCAGCGAAGCATCACGAAGTATCGGATCCGAAATATCAGGACTGCAGAAAACTGAAAACCAAGTAACCAAATAACCAGGAAAGAGGACACGGTGAAGAACTTCGGAACTCGGGTGGCGCTGGTGGCCTGCGCTCTCGGCATGTTGACCTGGTGGTCTCCTGCGTCGCGGTTGAGGCAGGAGGACCACTCCGAAAAGGGCGCCGATCATCCCCAGCGAGGAGACGTCCCCGGCTGGGTGATGATCACCCTCATGTCGGCGGTTCTCGTGGCCGCCCTGCTGGCCCTCGCCGGCCCGGCACTCGAGGGACTCTTCAACCAGGCCATGGACAAGGTCGGACAGTAGCCAGTGGCAGCCCGGGGCGAGGGGAGCGGGCGCCACGGCATCGAGCTTCAGGGCAGCCGAGGAGCTGAGCGCGGCGCCGCCGTGGTGGACTTTGTGCTGATCGGCTCGTTGCTCACCTTGCTCTTCCTCGCGATCGTCCAGCTCACTCTGGTCATTCACGTCCGTAACACGCTGATTGATGCGGCCGCCTCGGGCGCCCGATATGGAACGTTGGCCGACCGCAACGACGGGGACGCCAGGGACCGGACCGTCCAGCTGATCACGGCGGCGCTCAACCCCGACTTCGCGCGGGATGTGGCTACCAGCGAATCGACGTACCAGGGCATCCGCACGCTGGAGGTGACCGTCCGGGCGCCATTGCCGGTCATCGGCTTCATCGGTCCCCGGGCGCTGCTGGAGGTGAAGGGCCATGCGGCAATCCAGCCCTGACCTTGAGCGCGGCACGTCGCCGGAACAGGGAAACGCCGTGATCGAGTTCGTCTTCCTCTCCGCGCTGCTGATGGTGCCGCTGGTGTACTTCATCATCACCGTGGGCCAGATCCAGGGCGGCTCGTTCGCGGTGGTCGGCGCCGCCGACCAGGCCGCCAAGGTCTACGTGGCCCAACCGGATGCCGCAACCGGCCGGGCCGCCGCCGAGCAGGCCGTGCTCCTGGCGCTCGCCGACTACGGTCAGCCGGCGGAAAATGCGAGCATCGACACCCGCTGCGCGCCTGCTGACTGCCTGGCTCCCGGCTCGGCGGTGACGGTCACAGTCCGCCTGACGGTTCCCCTGCCCTTCGTGCCCTTCAGCGACGCGCTGCATCTGAATGCGAGCGAGCTCAGCGCGTCGGCAACCCAGCTGGTGGGCAGGTTCCGGTGAGGATCGAAATCCGCCGGCAGGAGGGCCAGGTGCTCGTGCTGAGCATCGGCTTCATCCTGATTGCCTTGCTGGTCGCGACAGTCGTGATGGCCGCCTCCAGCGTCTACCTCGAACACAAGAAGCTGCTCTCCCTCGCGGACGGGGCCTCGGTGGCCGCCGCGGACAGCTTCACTCTCGGCCAGCTGGGCAACGCCGGCGGAACGCCGTCCGCGGTCCTGAGCGGGGCCCGGGTGCGCAGCGCCGCCGTCGACTATCTGGGCCGCAACGGCTCGTTCGGACACTTCAGCGGCCTCACCGTGGCGCCGTCCACGGGCAGCCCGGACGGCGCCACCGCCGTCGTGGTGCTCAGCGCAGCCGTCCACCCGCCGGTCGTGAACTTCCTGGTTCCCGACGGCATCCGGATCGAGGCGATGTCGACGGCGCGGTCCCGCCTCTCCCGCTGAACTGCCCCATCACCCCCTGTTGCCCTGTCACTTTGGGTTGCCAAACGGCCTTTTGGCAACCCAAAGTGATAGGGCAACCGGCTACAGGGCAGCGCGGGCGGGTCAGGGGGCTAGGACACATAGCGTAGGCTTAAAAAACCATGGCAAACATTGATTTTCCCGCTGAAATCCGCGCGCTGCGGGCCACCTATGCGTCCATCGAGAACGTCTCGAACGTCGAGGCGCTCAAGGAAGACATCGCCGAGCTCAGCGAGCGGGCCGGTGAACCCAACCTCTGGGACGACCCCGCCGCGGCGCAGGTCATTACCTCGAAGCTCTCGCACAAGCAGACAGAGCTCGAGCGGCTCAACAAACTGGTGGCCCGGATCGATGATCTCGAGGTCCTGGTGGAACTCGGCCAGGACGAGGACGACGCCGACTCCATGGGCGAAGCCGCCGCGGAGCTTGAATCCGTCCGCAAGGCCCTGGCCGACCTCGAAGTCGTCACGCTGCTCTCCGGCGAATTCGACGAGCGCGAAGCCGTGGTGACCATCCGGGCCGGCGCGGGCGGGGTGGACGCGGCGGACTTTGCCGAAATGCTGCTGCGGATGTACCTGCGCTGGGCCGAACGCCACGGCTACCCGACCACCATCATGGACACCTCCTACGCCGAAGAGGCCGGGCTGAAGTCCGCCACCTTCGAAGTCAAGGCGCCCTACGCCTTCGGCACGCTCAGCGTCGAGGCCGGCACGCACCGCCTGGTCCGGATCAGCCCGTTCGACAACCAGGGCCGCCGCCAGACCTCCTTCGCCGCCGTCGAAGTGATCCCGCTGATCGAGCAGACGGACTCCATCGACATCCCGGACAACGAGATCCGCGTGGACGTGTTCCGCTCCTCCGGCCCCGGCGGCCAGTCCGTCAACACCACCGACTCCGCGGTGCGCCTGACCCATATCCCCACCGGCACCGTGGTGTCGATGCAGAACGAGAAATCGCAGCTGCAGAACCGCGCGGCAGCCCTGCGCGTGCTGCAGTCCCGGCTGCTGCTGCTGAAGAAGGAACAGGAGGACGCCGAGAAGAAGGCGTTCGCCGGCGACGTCAAGGCTTCGTGGGGCGACCAGATGCGCTCCTACGTCCTGAACCCCTACCAGATGGTCAAGGACCTGCGCACCGAGCACGAGGTCGGCAACACCTCGGCCGTGTTCGACGGCGAAATCGACGATTTCATTGACGCCGGCATCCGCTGGCGGACGGATAACCGCAACGCCGAGAAGTAGGCCCACGAGTCGATTGGCGCCCCTGCTGGGAGGTCCCTGACAATCGCGCGACACGCCCCGCCGCTCCGGCGGTTCCGCCGGGGCCCGTGCGTATAGTCGAGGGGCCGGAGCTCTACTTCCCCCAAACGAAAGCCCTTGCCCCGGCGGCAGAATCGGGCCTCCACGGCCTCCTCCTGCAGGGTACTTAGGGCCATGATCCGTTTCGAAAATGTCACCAAGGTCTATGACCAGAAGGCGCGGCCGGCGCTGGATTCGATCAACCTTGAGATCGACCGTGGCGAATTCGCCTTCCTCGTCGGCGCCTCCGGCTCCGGCAAATCGACGTTCCTGCGCCTGGTCCTCAAAGAGGACCGCGCCTCCTCCGGCGCCGTCTACGTCGCCGGCCAGAACGTCGCCAACATCTCCAGCTGGCGCGTGCCCCGGCTGCGCCGCGGAATCGGCGTCGTCTTCCAGGACTTCCGACTGCTGCCGCAGAAGACCGTCTTCGCCAACGTCGCTTTCGCCATGCAGGTCATCGGCAAGAGCCGCAGCGTCATCCGAGACACCGTCCCCGAGGTCCTCAAAACCGTGGGCCTTGAAGGCAAGGAAAACCGGCTGCCGCACGAACTCTCCGGCGGCGAGCAGCAGCGCGTGGCGATCGCCCGCGCCGTCGTGAACCGTCCCGGCATCCTGCTGGCCGACGAGCCCACCGGAAACCTGGACCCCACCACCTCCATGGGCATCATGGGCGTGCTGGACAAGATCAACCAGAACGGCACCACCGTGGTGATGGCCACGCACGACGACGACATCGTCAACGAGATGCGCAAACGGGTGGTCGAACTCAAGAACGGCGTCGTGATCCGCGACGAGGCCAAGGCCCTCTACACATCCATGATTCCCGTGGTCGGCCAGTCGCGCCGCCTGCGCGACGCCAGCGGCCGGGATGAACCTGCGCCCGCCGCGCCGCCACGCGCCGGATCGCGCGCCGAAGCCCGCGCCGAGGTCCGAGCCGCAGGGGAGGCCCAGGCGTGAGGCTTGCATTCGTCCTGAGCGAGATCGGCAGCGGCCTGCGCCGCAACCTGTCCATGGTGATCTCCGTGATCCTGGTGACCTTCGTGTCGCTGACCTTTGTCGGCGCCGCCGGCATGCTGCAGCTGCAGATCAACCAGATGAAGGGCTACTGGTACGACAAAGTCCAGGTGGCCATCTTCCTCTGCAGTGACGGTTCGACGGCGCCCGGCTGCGCCACCGGCCCGGCCACGCCGGAGCAGGAGGACAACCTGCGCAAGCTCCTGCAGTCGCCCGCGGTGGCCCAGTACGTCAACGACTTCCAGTACGAGTCCAAAGACGACGCATACAAGCACTTCAAGGAACAGTTCTCCAATTCCCCGATCGTTGACTCCGTGACCCCGGACCAGCTTCCGGCCTCGTTCCGGATCAACATGAAGGACCCGGAGAAGTACGAGATCATCAGCGAGACCTTCTCCTCCCAGGCCGGCGTGGAGACCGTGATCGACCAGCGGCAGCTGCTGGAGCGGCTGTTCTCGGCCATGAACGCGGCGTCCCTGGTGGCCGTCAGCATCGCCGGCGTCATGATCATTTGCGCCATCTTGCTGATTGCCACCACCATCCGGCTCTCCGCCTTCAGCCGCCGCCGCGAAACAGGCATCATGCGCCTGGTGGGCGCGTCCAAGATGGTCATCCAGCTGCCGTTCATCCTCGAAGGCGTCATCGCCGCGGTGATCGGCGCGGCCCTGGCCTCCGGCACCCTGTGGGCCGTGGCCCACTTCTTCCTCGGCGAGGTCATGTCCAAGCAGTATCCGGACACCGCGTTCATCTCGCCCGGGCAGACCCTGATCCTGGCACCTGCCCTGATTGGCCTGGGCGTCGTCCTGGCCGGAATTTCCTCCCTGCTGACCCTCCGCCGGTACTTGCGGGTCTAGCTTTGCGCAACGAAAAGGGAATGCTCATGACACCGATGGCCCGCCGCCCACTCCGGCAGTCCCTCCGGCTTCGCCTGGTGGGACGCCGCAGCCGGATGGTCAGCGCCACCCTGGCGCTGGTCCTGGCCGGGACCATGGGGGCCTCCAGTCCCGTGGCCTTCGCCGACAGCCTCGAGGACCAGCAGGCCGCGCTCCGCGACGAGGCAGCCCGGGTCCAGCACTCCCTGGAGTTCGTGGACGGAAAGATCGCACAAGCTGCGGCGGACCTGGTCCTGTACCAGGGCCAGCTCCCCGGAGCCCAGCAGGCCCTCGTGGATGCCCAGGGCAGGGTGGCCGGAGCGGTCCAGGAAGTGGAGGCCCTCGCGGCCCGCGTGGACCTGGCACAGCAGAACAAGGCAAAAATCACCCAGCAGCTCGAATCGGACAAGCAGAAGATCGCGGACACCCGGAAACTGATCGGCCAGATCGCCACCCAGGCGTACAAGTCCGGCGGTGTCCCGTCCAACCTGTCTCTGTTCTTCGGGTCGAACCAGGGCGGCAGCCTCACCGACACGATCGATCTCGCGGACCAGGCCCTTCGCAGCCAGAACTCCGCGATGGACAAGCTGACCCAGCAGAACGCCACCAACGTCAACGCCCAGGCACGCCTGGCGGCCGTCGAGGCGGAAATCACCGACCTCAAGGCCAAGGCCGACGCCGCGCTGGCACGGGAGAAGGCCGCCCGGGATGAGGCCCAGGCCAAGAAGGCCGCGGTGGACAAGCTCATCGCCGACACCACGCGGCTCGACGCCGAGCTCCAGGCCGCCAAACCGGGCATCCAGAACCAGCTCGCCCAGGTCAAGGCGCAGCAGGACGCCGTCGCCGCCGAAATCGCCGAACGCGACCGGAAACTGCGGGAGGCCTGGCTGGCCGAGCAGCGCCGCATCGCCGAGGCCGCTGCGGCCGCCGCCCGTGCGCAGGGCCAGGCCGTGCAGCCTTACGTCCCGCCGGCGCAGGGCTCACCGTCGGCCTTTGGCCTGCAGCACCCGTTCCCGGGCAATATCCCGATCACCTCCGGGTTTGGCTGGCGTGCGACGCCGCCGGGCACCATCGACTTCTACGGCCAGGGCGGCTACATGCACACCGGCATTGACTTCGGCGCCCCTTGCGGCACGCCCGTCTACGCCGCGGCGGCAGGCACCGTCTTCTCGGCAGGCTGGGCCAACGACGGCGGCGGCAACAACGTCAAGATCTCCCACGGTGTCATCCAGGGCAACTCGCTGACCACGATCTATTACCACAACACGTCCGTGGCGGTTTCGGTCGGCCAGCACGTTGAGCGGGGCCAGCTGATCGCCTATTCGGGGACCACCGGCAACTCCACCGGATGCCACTCGCACTTCGAGACCTGGCTCAACGGCCGGGCCGTGGACCCGATGAACCTGCTGTAGAACGGCCCTGCCCGGCGAGGGTCCGCGGCTGCGGCGTCTGCCCTGCCGTAAACTGGAAAGGCTCCGCACCATTTGGCCGGAGTGAACCACAAACAAACCTAGGAGTACTACCGTGCCCAAAGAAAGTGGCCGTAAGGTAGTGGCCACCAACCGCAAGGCCCGGCACGACTACCTCATCCTTGACACCTATGAGGCCGGCATTGCGCTGATGGGCACGGAAGTGAAGTCCCTGCGCGAAGGCCATGCCTCGATGGTGGACGGCTTCTGCACCTTCTACAACGACGAGCTGTGGATGGAGGGCATCCATATCCCCGAGTACCACCAGGGGAGCTGGACCAACCACGCCGCGCGCCGCCGTCGGAAGCTGCTGCTGCACCGCGAGGAGCTGACGAAGATCTCGCACAAGATCCGCGAGTCCGGGTTCACGATCGTGCCGCTGCAGCTGTACTTCGTGGACGGTCGCGCAAAAGTCGAGATCGGCGTCGCCCGCGGCAAGAAGGAATACGACAAACGCCAGACGCTGCGCGAGCAGCAGGACAAGCGCGAGGCGCAGCGGGTCATGCGCGAACGCAACCGCCGCTAGCGGCCACGGGCCCGCAGGGGAATGTTTCCTGGAGGCCGTGCGTTATGATTGGTAGTCCGGGAAGGATACGAAAGTGTCAGGTCCGGGTTTGATAAAAAAATACGGGGATGATCGGTTTCGACGATGTAAGTCGCGACAGGTGAAGCGGGCCGAGGATGCAGAATTATCTCGTAAACGCTGTCTGCAAACCAATAAGTGCCGAATCAAAACGCACTGACTTCGCTCTCGCTGCCTAAGCAGTAAGACCAGTCCGTCAGCCCGAGGTTGCTATTGCCCCGGATCCTGGCGTCATTTAGATAGCCACTGCTGTTTACCTCCGTCATCGGGGTAAGCGGGACTCTTAGATGACTGGGCCCGGATCAGCCAGCTGTTTGCAGCATGGCTGGGGCCGAGAAACTCCAACGCAAACTGCGCCCGGAGAAGCCCTGACAACACGACATCGGACGGGGGTTCAATTCCCCCCATCTCCACCTAAGTTAGCCCCTAGATCCTTGTGATCTAGGGGTTTTCTTTTGCCTGTTGGCGAGAACCCCGATTTTGTTGGCGAGAAACGACTTTGCTAGGGGACAGGCATGGAAGCGACACAGCATAGAACGGAATCGCGCGACGTACTCTGCGCTGACTACGTCTGGATCGGCCTGGCGTCCGCATACGAGTGCCCGGCCCCGGCGCCGACGGGTTCGACATTCTGTGCCGGGCACTCAACAGCAGCGGGGGCGCGCCGTGGCTAGCATCCGTACGCGCGAGCTCACCAAGGGCGGGTCCTCGCACACAGTCACGTGGCGGGATCCAGGGACAGGCCTCAAGACGCGCACATTCTCCGACAAGGACTACGGGCCCGGGGAAGCGCGCGACAATGCGCTCGAGCTGAAGGCATTCCTTGATGCCAACGGGAACAGCTACAAGCTGGCAGCCACTGCGAAGGTCCGAAAGACTCGACCGCGCCGACCGTCTATGAAGTCGTGGTCCGCCACATCGACCTGTTGCGCAAACCCCAGCCGGGCACGATCGCGAAATACCGGAACATGGCGGCCGCGCAAATCGCGTCCAGCGACCCGGGCCGCACGCCCGTGGGCAAGGTCAACAAGGCCGCGGTGATCGACTGGCTGGACGGGCTAACGGTCAAGCAGGGCGCCAACCAGACAGTCGATCAGCCACTCTCGCGGAAGACCCAAGCAGAACATCCATGCGCTGCTCTCCGCCGCGTTCGTCACCGCCATGGACGCCGAAACCATGACCCGCAACCCAGCTAAGGGAGTCGCAGAGGCAGACCTCAACGAAGCTCGCGAGGCCGTCTACCTTTCGCCCGAAGATCTCGTCATGCTCGCCGACCGCATCGACCCGCACTACTGGCTGTTCATCCGATTCCTGGGCGGCACGGACCTCCGCTACTCCGAGGCCACAGCGCTCCGCCGGCGGGACATCACCATCAGGGACGGGCGCGCCGCCGTGCGCGTCAACCGGGCATGGAAGTCCAAGGGCAAGGGCGAAGAGATCGGGCGCCCGAAGACCAAGAAAGCCAACCGCACTGTCACGTGCAACGCGAGTCTTTCCGCCGCCCTGGCCGATCGCCTGCAGGAGATCGAGCTCGACGACTTCGTTTGGCCAGACGGCGACTACATCAAGAACTCGCGCTTCCACAAGGAGGTGTGGCAGCCGCTTATTGGGGAGCTGGTCGGCAAGGAGCTGGAGCGCAAACCGTGGATTCGCGAGATCCGGCACGCGCACACCACGCACCTGCTCGACGCCAACGTGCCCGTGCACGTCGTGCAGGCCCGGCTCGGGCATGAGGACCCCCAGACCACACTCCGTGTCTACGCCCCCTTGCCAAAGCCTCTGACGCCGCAGCTGCGGACGCGCTGGGTATGGGCGATGGCGGACAATGACCTTCTTGAAGCGCGGTCGACTATCAACCGTGTCGGGGGACTGATTGAACACGAAAACCCCCGTCAGTCGTGATGAACTGGCGGGGGTTCTCTGTGCGTGGTCGTTAGTAGCGGACGATGTACGTCCTGCTGAACCGGTAGCTGACCTTGCCGTTCAATGTGCCCTTGACGCGGACCACGTACTTATCGCCTTTGCCGTAAGGGCCCGGAGGCCCCCAGACCCTAGTGGTTTCATGCCAGCCGCCCGCGAAGACTTCGCCGTTCAAGAACCAGCGGTATTCCAGCTTGGTGCCCTTAGGCCAGCCGTACTTGTTCGCCCCCAGGATTGTTCCCGGGGTGACGTACACGGTGGACGCGCCGGCTGTGCAACTCGCGGTAGTTTCGGCACATGACGAGGGGCACCGATTGAATACCGGTGGACAGGTTGCGGCGCTGGCCGGGGCCGCCGCCGTGAGCGCTCCGGCTCCCAGGGCGACGGATAGGGCGGCAGCGGCTGCTGCTTTACGGAGGATCGATCGTTTCAATGCTGGCACGGTTCCCCGCACCTCCTGTCGGTGGTTGGCAGATAGTTTTGGCTGCTGAACGCTTCCGACATACACCGTCTAAGGCGCCCCCAAGCCCTGAGTATAACCACAAGGGTCCCACTGGCATCAAGGGCACCCCTTCCTAGGCAGGCAGGAAGTCTGGGAGCCGGTTCCTTCATTGGAAGATGCGGACCAGCTCGTACACGAAGTCGATGAGGATGGTGCGCTCTCGCTGGTAGCCCTCGACTTTCGCGTTGAGTTGCTCCAGGCGGGTGTCCAGCGCGGTGATCTTGGTGTCGCGCTCTTTGAGCATGTCTTCGAAGCGTTTCAGGAGGCGTTGGTCTGCTTCGAAGCCGATCTTGCGGTCTTCGCGGACGTCGGCGGGGGTGCGCCAGCGTTTGGCGATGGCGGCGATGAGTGCGGTCAGGACCGCGCCGGCCAACCCCACGATGGATAGCAGCAGCGGCAGGGGGAGTGGAAGGTTTGGGTCTACGGGGTCGTCGGCCATGCTGTCCAGGCCGAGCGCGAGGGTCAGGGGCGAAGGAGGCTCAGTCATCGCCTTCCTCCAGGTATCGGAAGATCACGGTGCGTGACTTCGCCGCGGATTTGACCATGACCATGCGCGCCAGGATGAATGAGGCGATTACGTAGTAGAGGGCGATGGTGACGATGCGCTGCTGGCCGGTGGTGTACCAGATCCCGGCCTGCATGAGGATGAACACGACGGGCCCGGACAGCAGGAGGATCAGGCCGCTCACCTCACAGCGGAAGCCGCGGCGTCGGGTCTCATACTTCTGCGCGGACATCACGAGGCCGACGACGCTCACCCAAAACCCTGCGAAGGTCGTCGCGAACCAGACGGGCACGAATACCTGCGTGAGGTTGTCCCGAACGGAATTGAGCTGCACGAGAGGGATCATGTGTAGGAAGCCCAGGGCCACCTTGGCGTGAATGAATGCCCAGTCGGTGCGCGTCAGCCTGCCGAGCGATCGCCAGAGCGTAGCGCCGAGGGTCAGGGCCCGGTCAATCATGGGGGACTTTCATATGCGCCTCCTTGGGGGCATGGGTGCAGCCCCGGGCCACACGAATTTAGGCACAAAAAAAGACCCGGTAGCGGGTCTTGAGGAGTACGGTGGGACACCGCAGTTGTTCTGCGGTGTCCCTCAGCGGTTCAGCGGGCTGCGGCCCAGGCGGATGAGTGCCCTCTCCCACATTTGGCCCATGAGCATGTCCTGCTTCTGAGACGGGACAAAGTATTTGCCGAAGTAGAACCCTCCCGGCACCAGCGTCACCTCGCCCAGAAGTGGGCCTCGGGTGGAGGAGTACATGTCAAAGCTGCCGAAGGCAGTCGGGGTCGCCAGCGAGGCGCGACGGGCCAGATCCAATAGGCGATCCCAATCGGCAGGCTGATCATGTTCCTTCTTGTTGAAATACTTTTCGTTGGTCCACACCCGGTCGTCCGTGACGGGCATGAAATCGCCGTCGTACCAGGCGAGGGATGGTCTGCCGCCGTTGCGGTCAATCTGGAGGATCAAAGCGATGTCACCATGGAAGGCGTACGCCTTGAAGTCGTCCGGGATTACCTTCCCGGAAAGGTCCTGGATCTTCTCTTCCACGATGGTGAACTTCTGAGTTCTGGGGTGATCGTCGTGGATCAGGAGCTGGTGCTCCATGATCTGATCGAAGGTCCAATCCTTCTTCGTCATGGCGTCGAAGAAGACATCGTCGTCCTTCCGGGCGAGAACCATAACGCCGATGGAGGAAGAGTGGTACGCCGGCTTGAGCACGAACTCGTCCGGCAGCCCGTCAAGGGTGATGTCGCTGGGGTGGGCGAACTTCTTCAGAA
Organism: Arthrobacter sp. 10N43; assembly: GCF_056394525.1. Lineage (NCBI taxonomy): Bacteria > Bacillati > Actinomycetota > Actinomycetes > Micrococcales > Micrococcaceae > Arthrobacter > Arthrobacter sp. 10N43. The sequence continues at coordinate 545,483 of NZ_JBFTIA010000004.1, forward strand.
CCCGTACCGTGGGTAGCCCGACCGCCTCACAGAAGTCGTAGCATTTGAGCTTGTCGTGGAGGTACCACGGCGGCGGAGGTACCTCTTCATGTTCGCCACGTGCCCTTAACTGCTCAATGAACTTCAACCGCAAAACCTCCCCCAGGTGACCACCGGCCACACGCCGGGGCCAAATCATCCTACAATATGAGATCCAGTGCCCCGGGAGCACCTTGACGACGTCGTTGTGGGAAGCCCTCGGGATGAGACACCCCGTGAACACCAGGTAAAACATGGAGAGCGCCGTCGCGATGGGCGACGAGATGCCCACCCATGCGGGGATGCCGTCAATCATGGGGGACTTTCATGTGCGCCTCCTGGACGGCAGGTGAATGTTACGGTGCGCAGAAACTGCGGAAAACATGCGTGTAGACTCACGTCACCGCGCATGGGGCGCGGAGCGTAATTCTTTGGGGGAACCGTGGCTGACCAGCGCAAACACTTGGATGGGGAATACGACTGGCTCGTTGAGCACTACGAAATGCCGCCGCTGATCGAGCGCATCCAAAATGTGTTGGACACTAACGGTGTCCTGACCGTTGCGGACTACCGGAGAGAACTATCGGCAGCCCGCAACGAGGCTCAGGGGCACTCGGCTTCCTACGGCTCTTAGGACAAGTAGGCGAATGGGATATTGCCGTTCGCCGATATTGTTGCTGCCGTGCTTGGAGTCGACGCGGCATTGGTGAGCGCCGCAAAGATACCTGTCCAAGCGCCTTCGTGACGAGGTCGCGTTCACGGCGAACGACGTCGAAGCAATTTGCGCGGCCCTGGGCGAGGATCTGCTTGAAGTGTTGCGCGCCGCCGTCCTGGCGTCACGCCCCGGCGGCACCGGCCGCCGGCCGCGCAGCTGAGTAAACGACAAAAGAGCCCGACACTCGGATGATCCGAATGTGGGGCTCTCTTTGGGTTGGAATCTTTGTTGGCCTCGCCAACACAACCTAGAACGACGTGGACAAAACCTAGGCAAGAACTGCGGAATGTAGAGGGAGCCTAGCTACAACGATTGTCCAGAAAAGTGGCATAACGGGTTTTCAATTCCCCCCATCTCCACATGGGAGCCCCGACAAGGGTGCTCCACCCCGTATCGAGAACTCAAAACTCCCTGCTGACTTCGGTTGGCGGGGAGTTTTGTGCGTTAACACGGCCGCCCTGGTCGCGGGCCTGCAACGTAGTACCCGCGGTGATTGGTGCGGGCCAGAATCCGAAGGCCCCTTACGGCTCGCGGACGGATTCTCCCTACTTAGCTGGCACGCACTTGTGAAGGAAGGGCATCGTGTTTTCCAGCATCAATGACATTCCGTGGACGGAAATTTTGAAGCAGAAGCATTTCCACCCGTCGCCGCGGGACTGGGAGGACCAGGTGATCCAATTCCTGCTGATTGACCGATTTTCCGATCAAATGGTTCCAGTGCCTCTATTCGACCGACGCCACCAAGGTGGGCTCGCTGGTTGCCGCCGAGCCGCGCAATGGCCTGGCGATCAGGATCGCGGTTCACCCGGCAGGATTCGTCGTCCCGGCGCAGTACACCTAGAACGATCGTGACAAAGGAAAGGGAAGCGCCTCCCGGCGCCTCCCTACCCGTTTGACCGGAACCCTGTGTGATCGGAACTACGTGCCGAGGATCTTCGCCTTTTGGGCAACGAACTCTTCCTCGGTGAGGATGCCTTGTTCCTTCAGCGCGCCGAGCTCCTTGAGCTGCTGGATGGCGTCGTCGGTGATGCCTCCGGCCGGGGCCGGAGCGGCTGCCGGTGGAGGCGGCGGCGGCTGCTGGTAGACAGGTTGCTGGTAGACCTGTTGTGGGGGTGGCTGCTGCTGGGCCATTTGCGCGTCGTAGGCCTCCTGCTGCTTGGCCGCGGTCGCGGCGTCCTTCTCGGCAAACTTATTGGCCTGCCGGCGCTGGACGCGGCCGCTGACCGCCGATGCCGTCCCGGCAACCACCGCTGTCCTCGCCATGCCCCTAAGAAGTCCCATTATTCTGCTCCTGTCACGTCTCGTCTTGTGCGTCAGTGTTACGCGTCGGCCACCGGCGGCGCGGCGTCGACGGCCTCCAGGGCGTCGAGCGCTTCCATCACGTCCGGTGCGGGGATCCGGGTGCTCGCGATGAGCTCGCCTCCGCTTTCTCGAACGGCGGCGACGAACGGTGCCGCCCAGGTGTTCTCGTAGACAATCAGCGCGGCCACCGTGCCTGGCAGAAGCGTGGCCGCGGCCTCCGCAATGTCGTCATCGCCAAGCAACCCGGAGCGTGCGCCGTCGAAGTAGGCGAATCCGGCCGCTGGACCGCCGGGGTCTGTCAGTTCGAGCACCTCCACCGTGCCGTCCTCGTTCTTCATGACGACCAGGAGGTCGAAGAGGCGGACCACGCCCTGCTCGACGAGCTTGACGAGTTCTTCGCTGGCCCGTCCCGTCAATCCTGCAATGGGGAACTCGAGGAGTACGAAGTCGACCGGCCCGTGGGCCTCGGTCTCCGGTGTGGTAGTCACTGGCTTTCCTCCGGTCTGTTTCGTGCGCACCGTCCAGCGCGCCTCTCTCTTGCTGTGGGGCAGGATCCCGGCTTTCCCGACGAGGATCTCAAGTCCACTAAAGCGCCACCGGGAGTCCCGCCGCATCATCCGTTTCGGGTGAGCCCACAACACAGCAAAAAAGGCCGGAAGCAACGGCTTCCGGCCTTTTCGCTGTGTCAGCGCTTCTTGATGTGCGACACCTGATCGGTGTGGGCGTCGACGATGTGCTTCGCCTTTTTCTCCGCCCGTTTCTCTTTGATCGTCTTGACCGACTTCTTCGTCGTACTCTGGTGCGGCGTCTTGTCAGGCATGGTGCTCTCCCTCACGGCAGGGGCCCGGAGTAGCCCCGCCTTTTACGCTACGCCTCGGGGACGGCGGCGTCCACGATGCCCGCGAAGCGGCTGCCGACGCCGTCGTAGACACTGCGCACGAGCCCCGGCCCCAGGACAGGGATGTCGCGGGCTTCGTGGTGGGCGCAACAGACATACGTGAAGTCCGGCCACCACTTCTTGGGCCGGGCAGCCTCGGAGAACCCGCAGACCGCGCAGGTGAGCTGGACCCAGACGGGCCGCTTGCCGGTCCGGTTCGCCTTGGACTGGACCAGCCATGCAGGGGGATTGTCCAGCAGCTCGCCGAGCTCGGCCTCGGACAGTCGTGAAGGGATGCCGTGACGGTGCGCCATTTCCAGCGGAATGTCGAGGATCTGGGCTGCTTCACGTCGGGTAACCATCCTTCAACTTTACGGGAACGACGGCGGCCCGTAGCCACCGGGAGCCGGCAGAGGGTCCTCAGCCGGCGAGGTAGATGCCGAGCGCCGCGGCGGCGAGACCCGCGAGCAGGTTGGAGCCTATGTTCAGCGCCGCCGCCCGGTAACGCGTTTCGCTGACCAGGCGAACCGTCGCGGTGCTCCATGAGCTGAAGGTTGTCAGCCCGCCGGCGAGTCCGGTCGCGATGGCTGCGTGCCAGTCGGCTCCCAGCTCCAGGTGGCCGGTCAGTCCCACGGATAAGCCGATGATGAACGAGCCGGCGACGTTGACCGCAAACGTGGCCCACGGCCAGTGCGGACGGGAGCCTTGGTGGTGCGCGAACCAGGAGTCGACGGCGAACCGCAGGAGCGCTCCCGCCACCCCGAAGACACCGACCAGGAGCGCCGTCATCATCGGGCGCCTCCGCGAAGGTCCGCAATTGCCTTGCCGGTTTTCCAGCCGACAGCGGCGGCCCCGAGGCCCAGGACGAGCGAGAGCGCGAGGTAGGCCAGCCAGGTGGAGTGGAAGCCGGCAATGATCTGCTGGTCAATGGCCATCACCAGCGCCGAAAAAGTGGTGAAGGATCCCAGGATGCCCGGACCGATGCCGGCACGCAGCCAGAAGGCCGTCTGTGGCCGGGCGATCCAGAGGGTGGTCAGGGTGGCCAGGATGAAGCTTCCGGCCACGTTGATCGCCAGCGTGGTCCAGGGGACCGCGCCGGTGCTTTCGGGGAAGACCAGGCCGGCGCCGTAGCGCAGTTCCGTTCCGATCAGCCCGCCGACGGCGACGGCGGACCAGGCCTTCCAGCCCGGAACGCCGGGGCGGGGCACGGTGTGGCGCTGGTCCAGGGCACTCCTCACTCAGCGCACGTTTCAGTCATGGGCGGGGACGCTGCAGCCCGAGTGCGCGGCATCGCTGTGGACCCAGAGTGCGGAGGCGACTTCCTCGGCCAAATCGAATTCGCGCGGTGCCGCGGCTGAACCGATCCGTACCACCATGGGGCCGCCGAAGGGCCGGCGGCCCACCACTTCCACTTCGGCGTCGAGGACGATGTCCTCGGCCGCGAGGTAGCGCAGGAGCTCGGGGTTTTCGTCGCTGATCCGGGTGATCCGGCCGGTATGGCCGTCGTCGAGGTCGCTCAGGCGGTGGGCGGCCGGCACCAGGACGGAGCCGTCAGCGGCCGGGATGGGATCGCCGTGCGGGTCCCGGGTAGGGTTCCCCAGCTTGGCCGCCATCCGTTCAATGAACGTGTCGGAGACGGCATGCTCCAGGAGCTCGGCTTCGTCATGGACCTCGTCCCAGCGGTACCCGAGCTCCCGGACGAGGAACGTCTCGATCAGCCGGTGCCGCCGGACCATGGACAGGGCGAGCCGGACGCCGTCGCTGGTGAGCGTGACGGCGCTGTAGGGCTTGTGGTCTACGAGGCCTTGGTCCTTGAGCTTGCGGACCATTTCCGAGACCGAGGAGTTGGCGACGCCTAGGCGCTGGGCCAATTGCGAGGAAGTGATGGGCTTCCGCTGCCACTCGGTGAAGGAATAGATGACCTTGACGTAGTCCTCGATCGAGGAGGAGGGCGTACTGGTCTTCACAGACCTAAGCCTACCGTCAGCTCTTCCCGGAGAACGTGAGCCACAGCAGGACCAGATTTAGTGCCACGACGAGCACGACGCTGATGATGGCTGCGATTCGGAGGGCCATGCCGTCGGCAAACTGGCCCATCAGGGCCTTGTTGCTGGTCAATACCACGAGCGGGACCAGGACAAAGGGAATCCCGAAGCTGAGGACCACCTGGCTCAGGACGAGCGCCCACGTGGGGTCGAAGCCGACGGCCAGCAGGACAATGGCCGGAATCAGGGTCACGACGCGGCGGGCCATGACGGGGATCCGGATCTTGAGCAGGCCCTGCATGATGGTTCCGCCTGCGTAGCAGCCCACGGAGGTGGATGCCAGGCCGGACGCGAGGAGCCCGACCGCGAAGACCACCCCGACGATGGGGCCCAGGTTGGCGGTGATGGCGGCGTGGGCGCCCTCGATCGTGTCCGTGCCGTCCTCGCCCCCGAGGGTGGAGGCGGCGAGGAGCAGCATGCCGATGTTGACGACTCCGGCGATGGCCAGCGCGGCCCCGACGTCGAGTCGTGTGGCCCGGACCAGGTGGTCGATGGCCGACGGGGGGACATGCAGGTGTTGGTCCGGGCGGTGCCGGTCGCGGGACAGCGCCGAGTGGACGTAGATGGCGTGCGGCATCACGGTAGCGCCGAGCATGCTGGCGGCCAGCAGGACGGTGTCCGGGCCCTGGAAGCCGGGCACGAGGCCGGCCAGGGCGGCCCCCGGATCCGGCGGGCTGATGAACAGCCCGGCCAGGAAGCCGATGGTGATGATGCCGAGCAGGAACATGATGATGAATTCGAAGGGCCGCTGTTTTTCCCGGGCCTGCACCGCGAGCAGGAGCATCGACACCGCGCCCACAATCACGGCGCCAAGGGGGAGGGGGAGCCCGAAAAGCAGGTTCAGGGCGATTGCTCCGCCCACCACTTCGGCGAGGTCGGTGGCGGCTGCCACGATTTCGGCCTGCAGCCAGAAGGCGCGGCGGGCGAGCGGTTTGAGCCGCTCGCCCAGGATCTCCGGGAGGCTCTTGCCCGTGACGATCCCGAGCTTGGCGGACTGGTACTGGACCAGTACGGCCATGATGTTGGCGGCCACCAGGACCCACACCAGCAGGTAGCCGTACTGCGCGCCGGCGGTCAGGTTGGCGGCCACGTTGCCAGGGTCCACGTAGGCGATCGACGCCACGAATGCCGGCCCCAGCAGTCCGATCAGCGCCCTGCGGGCACCCGGATGTTTGTAGGTGCGTGCGTCCTGCGGCGGTTGTTCGTGTCCCTTGACGTCCAGCACTGCCTGCTCCTGTGGTTGGTGCGTCGGCGTTGACGCGATGATCGGCACCGGCAGGGGCCGGCATCAAAGTTACGGATGCCTACAAGTAATTATTAGGCATACCGAAACAATAAGCCCAGCAGGCCCTGCATGCAATCCGGGGCGTCAGGTCCGCGTCGCCCGCCACGTCTGGGTCAGGTAGGGGAGTTTGAGGACGTCGCCGGGGGCGTGCCCCAAATGCTCGTGCAGGTACCAGTCGAGGTTGGCCATGACTTTTGCCCGGGTCGGCTCCGATGCCGCGAGGTAGTAGCTGCGGGACTTGGTCAGCTCCTGGATGTCCTCCGTGGTGACCGGATCCTCCCACCGTGTCAGATGGCTCTCCAGGCCCGTGAACTCAGGGCCCACAGGCGGCCGGAAGTGCGGTTTGTGGACGTCCCCGGCATGCATGATGCGTGAGAGCCGGTGCACCCACGGCACCGCCGTGTCGAGCTGGTTCCAGACCAGGCCAAGGACGCCGTGCGGCCGCAGGATCCGGGCGATCTCGGTACTGGCCACACGGGGGTCGCACCAGTGCCACGCCTGGGCAACCGTGACCACGTCGAAGGACTCCGGTTCAAGTCCGGTGTCTTCGGCGCGGCCTTCGACGGCGGTGACAGCCGGCAGGGTCCGGCGCAGCTGCCCGAGCATGTCGGCGGAGGGGTCAACGGCAACCGTGTGCAGTCCCCGGGCGACAAGCAGCGCGGTGAACTTGCCCGTGCCGGCGCCAATGTCTGCCGCGTCACTGGCTCCCGCCGGGATCAGCCAGTCGGCCGAATCCTGCGGATAACCGGGGCGGACACGTTCATAGTGCTCCCCGCCGTCCTGGAAGCTCTGGCCGAGTTCCTGGCGCCGTTCACCGCGCAGTTTGGGACCGGTGTGCAGTTTCGATGCGCTGTGCAGTTTCGGTCCGCTATGCAGTTTCGATGCGCTGGGCAGCTTGGGTTCGCCGCGTGGCACGTGCGATCTCCTTCGGAAAGGTCCTGTTGGTTCAGATACCTTTCGAATTTACCGCACCCGCGCCGGGCCCTAATTCCGCAGGCCTGGTAGTCCACACGGCCAGCTCGACGCCGCTAGTCCAGGTTGCAGGGGGCGGCACCGGCGGTGCCGGGGGTGTTCGGCGCCCAATGCGGGTAGGTGCGGGTGTCGTGGGCCGGTACCCAGCGGCCGGCATCCACCACGTAGTCCCAGCCGAGTCCGGTTTGCCGCAGTTGCTGCAGGCCGGCCAGCAGGCGCTCGGCGTCCTCCAGCCGTGAGCCGAGGCCGAAGCTCGCGCGCAGGGAGCCGGCGGGCAGGCCGAGCCGCTTGAGCAGCGGGTGGGCGCAGAAGCGGCCGTCGCGCAGGCCGATGCCGTGTTCGGCCGACAGGTAGGCGGCCACCAGCCCGGCGTCGTAGCCCTCGACCGAGAAGTTCACGACGCCGATGGTGCCGGTCTGATCGCCCGCTTCGGAATCGGCAAATATCCGGTGCACGGTCACGCCCTCGATGCCTTCGAGACCCTCGACCAGGAAGGACCGGATGGCGTCCTCGTGGGCCTGCCACTGCTCCGGGTCCAGTGCCGCGATGACCTGGGTGGCGCGGGCCAGGGCGGCAGCACCCAGGACGTTCGGCGAGCCGCCCTCGTGCCGGGCCGGCCCGGTGGTCCAGCTGACGGAGTCGAGCCGGGCGTCACGGACGGCGCCGCCGCCGGCCAGGTGCGGGGTGCCGGCGTCGAGCCAGTCGGTCCGTCCCACCAGCACGCCGGAGCCGAACGGGGCGTACAGCTTGTGCCCCGAGAAGGCGAGGTAGTCGACGTCGTCCGCGGCGATGTCAATCCGCCGGTGCGGGGCCAGCTGCGCGGCGTCGACGACGATCCTGGCGCCGTACTCGTGCGCCAGTGCGGCGAGGGCCCGGATCGGCAGGATCTCCCCGGTGACATTCGAGGCGCCGGTGACGGCGAGCAGGCTGACGCCGCCGCGGGCGAGTTCGTCCCGGAGGCGGTCCACCGTGGCTGCGAGGGTGGGAGCGGCCACGACGCTGCGGTGCGGGACGTTCTGCCAGGGCAGGAGGTTGGCGTGGTGCTCGATGTCGAGATAGAGGACCTCACCGGCGGGGCGGCCGTCGCGCAGCGGCAGGCAGCCGGCCAGCAGGTTCAGTGAATCGGTGGTGTTGCGGGTGAAGATCACGGAATCGTCCGCACGGCCGCCGACGAAGTCCCGCACAATGTCCCGGGCGTTCTCGTAGACGGAGGTGCTGATCTGCGATGCATAGCCGGCGCCGCGGTGCACACTCGCGTAGTACGGCAGGATTTCGTTCAGGTAGGCCGAGACGACGGACAGGGCCGGTGCGGAGGCGCCGTAGTCGAGGTTGGCGTAGCGGGCGTGGCCGCCTGTGATCAGCGGGGCCTGGATTTCGGCCCCGGTGACGGCGGCCAGCGGCCGGGCCGCGACGGCGCGGCGTCCGTCAGGGCGCGCTGCGTCGGAGCCGGCGTGGAATTCGGGGGCTGCGGGGAAAATGGCAGTTGTCATGGGACCTCACTCGACCAGGACCCCACATGGTGGGAATCCGCGCTTGCCGGGTCCGTTCCGGACCGGCCAGGTCGTCACCCGGGGCACCCCACCGCGAAAGGAGGGTTGCCGGCCAGCAAACCGGGGTTTAGCGCTGGCACTCGTGACCTGCATCGAGCGTAGGACATCAGCGCAGCCGGGGAAAAGGCGCCGGCGATTGTGAAGCGGATTATTACGGACCAGGCCTACGAAGCACGCGGATCCGCCGCAACACGCGTCAGGGGAGGCAAGGTGCGGGCGCCGGCGGGCTGGACACTGAGGCCGAACAGGGCCTCCACTGCTGCCGCGTAGTCGTGCTGCCGGCCGTCCGCGGCCAGTTCCCGCGCGCGGACTGTTGGAAGGTGAAGCAGCCGGCGGACCATTCGGCGCATCGCCAGGTTCACATCCTCAGCCTGGGCGGCGCTGCCGTGTTGCCGCAGGACGCGCTCCATTTCAGCTTCGAGGACCTGGTGGACGTGCCGGCGCAGGGCCACGATTGCGGCGTCGGCTGCGCGCAGTTCCTCGCGTTTTTCGAAGCGGTGCGCCGCCTGCCGGACCATGGCGCGGGCGAGGCGGAGCGCCTCGGCGTCCGCCGGGGGAGCGGCGGATCCAACAGAGTCCAGGGTGATCAGTTCAACGCCCGGCAGATCCGCCACACCGGGGTCGAAGTCATGGCTGGGAGCGAGGTCGATGACGGTGAGGGGATGGACGGTGCCATCCCGCCAATCCGCCAGTTGGGCTGCCCCGATGCGCTTCTCCGTGCCGCTGCAGCCAATGATGATTTCTGCCCGCGCAACGGCGGCGGGCAGCTCCCGGTCCGTCAGCGGCGTGCCACCCCGGCTTGCCACAAACGACTCCGCCCGGCCGGATTGGGAGAAGACGGAAATGGTGGGGCATCGTTTGCTCCTGAGGATCTCCGCGACGCACGCGGCGTAGGAGCCGGTGCCAAAGAGGACCACGGACGCATCGGCCAGGGACGGCTGTGCTCCTCCGGCGGTGGCCAAATCAAGGGCCACGGATGCTATGGACCTGCTGGTGCTGCCGAGCGCGATCCGGGCCCCCACAGCCCTGCCGGTGCGGGACGCCTCCTGAAACAGCCGGACCAGAAGCCCGCCCGCAGTACCCGTAGCCTGTGCTTCAGCGAGGGCGCGCCGGACCTGGCCCGCGACGTGGCGCTCGCCCACCACGACGGAATCCAGGCCGGCTGCAACGGAGAAGAGATGTTCCGCCGCCGACGCCCCGGAGAAGTGCTCGAACAGGCACGCAAGCCGCGCCGCGGGGAGGTTCGCGCAGAGGCGGACCGTACCCAGGGCCTCGGAACAGGCGGCTGCTACGTGCTCCCCGGACGCCACCTCGCAGTAAATCTCGAAGCGGCTGCAGGTGGACACGATGACGGCTCCGGACACGGCGGAACTGCCGGCGAGCAGATGCTGGCCCAGTTCCGGGGAGACGGCGTGGAGCCTGGCGGCGGACTCTATGTCCAGGTCCCGGTACTTCGCAATGAGGACCAGCAGGACCGGACCGACGCCGGGGTCGGGGGTTTCGGGATCCGCGGGGTGAACCGATCCAGACATGGCTGCCCTCCTGCCACTCGATGCCCGCTCCGCGCCATGACTGACAGCGCCATGACTGACAGTGAAGCTGGGGACAGAGTCGTACAGGGGCCCTTGGGAATCCTTGAGGGTGGAGCCTAGAGGAGGTCGTCGAGCCCTGGGTTGAGCCGCTTGAGCACTTCCGAGTGGAGGATTGAGTTGGTGGCCAGGGCGTTGCCGCCGAAGGGGCCGTCCTCGCCCTCGAGCGAGGTGAAGCGGCCGCCGGCCTCGGTCACGATCGGCACCAGCGCGGCCATGTCGTAAAGGTTCAGTTCGGGTTCGCAGGCGATGTCAACGGCACCCTCGGCCACGAGGCAGTACGACCAGAAGTCGCCGTAGGCGCGGGTCCGCCAGACCTCTTCGGTGAGGCCCAGGAACTCGTCCAGGTTCCCGCGCTGCTTCCAGCCGCCCAGGCTGGAGTAGGACAGTGAGGCGTCCTCGAGCTTGGATACGTTGGAGACCTTCAGCCGTGTGGCGGCGGCGAGCGAGCGGCCCGTGTAGGCGCCTGCTCCCTTCGCAGCCCACCAGCGCTTGCCCAGTGCCGGCGCGCTGACGACGCCGACCACCGGCTCGCCCTCGTCGACGAGGGCGATCAGGGTGGCCCAGACGGGCACGCCGCGGACAAAGTTCTTGGTGCCGTCGATCGGGTCGATGATCCAGCGGCGGGAGCCATGGCCCGAGCTGCCGAATTCTTCGCCCAGGACCGCATCGCGCGGACGGGAGCGGGAGAGCTGGCCGCGGATGGCCTCTTCAGCCGACTTGTCGGCATCGGTGACGGGGGTGAGGTCCGGCTTCGTCTCGATCCGAAGGTCGAGCGCCTTGAAGCGGCTCATGGTCTGGGAATCGACGGAATCTGCCAGTACATGGGCAAGGCGCAGGTCATCGTTGTAGCTTGAAGCGGATTGGCTCATGGTTCCAAACTACCGTCAAAGCGGCCCGGCCGCCGGGAGGCCGCGGCACTGCGCCGCCGCCCGCGAACCCGGCTGGCTAGGACACGGTGCCCAGTTCCTTGGTTTCCTGCGCTTCCATCCGCGGGTCAGTGCCCAGCAGCCGGCGTAGGGACGCGAGCCGGGCGGGTCCGGAGGGTCCCGCGTGCCCGGCCGCAACCCACTTGTCGACGCCGCAGTTGACGGCGGTGGCGTCGTGTTTGCAGCCGCGTTCGCAGTCATCGGTGCCCGGTTCCAGGTCCGGGAAGGAACGCAGGATCCGGTCGGGGTCCACGTGGGCCAGCCCGAAGGACCGGATGCCGGGGGTGTCGATGATCCAGCTGCCGGCCGGGGCGTCGTTGACCTTCAGTGCCAGCGCGGAGGAGGAAGTGTGGCGGCCGCGGCCGGTCACCGCGTTGACGCCTCCGGTAGCCCGCTCGGCCCCGGTCAGGGCGTTGACCATGGTGGACTTGCCGACGCCGGAATGGCCCAGCATCACGGTGACCTTGCCATCGAGATAGCCGCGCAGCTGGGACACCGCGTCCTTGTCCAGCCGGGCGGAGAGCCCGTCGTCGGAGCGGGCGTCAATGCCGGAAGCGGCGGAGTCCGCCGTTTTGGAGATGATGACGGGGAAGTCGAGGTGCTGGTAATTGGACAGCAGCTCTGCGGGATCCTTGACGTCTGCCTTGGTGACGAGCAGCAGCGGCTCAATGCCGGCGTCGTACGCGGCCACCAGAGCGCGGTCGATGAAACCGGTCCGCGGCTCGGGGTTGGCGGCGGCGACCACCACCACCAGCTGGTCGGCGTTGGCCACGACGGCGCGTTCGATCGGATCGGTGTCATCGGCACTGCGGCGCAGCAGCGTCTTGCGGTCCTGGATCTTGACCAGCCGCGCGAGGGTGTCCGGCTCGCCGGTGACGTCCCCCACCAGGGAGACGAAGTCGCCGGCCACCACAGGATTGCGGCGCAGTTCCCGGGCCCGCGCCGCGATGATCTTGCGTTCGCCGGGGGTCCCTTCATCGACGACGGCCGTGTAGCGGCCGCGGTCAACGGTGATGATGCGTCCGGTGACGGCGTCGTCGTGGGCGGGCCGGTCCTTCGTGCGCGGCCGGGTGCCCTTCTTGTTCGGGCGGATCCGGACGTCGGACTCGTCCCAGGAATCAGTGCTGCGTGCCACCGGCGGTGTCCTCATCTGCGGCGGGTCCCTGTGCCAGCATCGCTTCCCAGAGCTGCGGGAAGTCGGGCATGGTCTTGGCCGTGGTCGCGATGTCCTCGACCTCCACGCCGGGCACGGCAAGGCCAAGGATGGCGCCGGCGGTGGCCATGCGGTGGTCCGCGTAGCTGTGCACCACGCCGCCGTGCAGCGTGGCCGGGCGGATGATGAGACCGTCGGCGGTCTCTTCGGCGTCGCCGCCGAGGCGGGTGATTTCGGCGACGAGGGCGGCGAGCCGGTCCGTTTCGTGGCCCCGGAGGTGGGCGATCCCGGTCAGCCGCGAGGGACCCGCGGCCAGTGCACAGAGCGCCGCAACAGTCGGGGCGAGCTCGCTGGTCTCGTCGAAGTCGCCGCCCTTGATCTGCGGCCCGCCGGTGACGGTCAGGGTCCCGCGCTCCACGCTCACGCCCGCGCCCATGGCGGTCAGGATGCCGCGCCAGAGGTCGCCCACTTGGGTGGTTTCCGCGGGCCAGTTCGGGATCCGCACGGTGCCGCGGGTAGCGAGGGCAGCCGCCAGGAACGGTCCGGCGTTGGAGAGGTCCTGCTCGATCCGCTGGTCGAAGGCGCGGATCGGGCCCGGCGCGACAACCCAGTGGTTCGGCACGGAGTCATCAACCGCCACGCCCACGCCCCGCAGCACGGCCACGGTCATGTTGATGTGGTCCAGGCTTGGCACGGGCTTTCCGACGTGTTCGAGGTGGAGTCCCTCGGTGAAGCGTGCACCGGCCAGCAGCAGGGCCGAGACGAACTGGGACGACGCGCTGGCGTCGATGACGAGGTGTCCGCCGCGCACTTCGCCCGTGCCGTGGACGGTGAAAGGCAACGACGACGTCGTTCCGCCGTCGGGCGCGCTCACCGCGACACCCAATCCGGTCAGGGCCTCGATGATGGTGCCCATCGGGCGTTTGCGGGCGTGCGGGTCGCCGTCGAAGCGGGATTCGCCACGGCGCAGCGCCGCGACCGGGGGCACAAAGCGCATGACGGTGCCGGCCAGGCCGCAGTCGATCGCGGAGTCCATCGCCGCGGCGTCCAGGCTGATCGGACTGATTTCCAGGTCGGGGCCGAAGGCGCCGTCGCCGGGAACCTCGGTGACTGTGGCTCCCAACTGCCGCAGGGCCTCAATCATCAGGGCCGAATCCCGGGAGTGCAGGGGAGCGCGGAGACGGGACGGCCCGTCCGCGAGGGCCGCGAGCACGAGGTACCGGTTGGTCAGGGACTTGGAGCCCGGAACGGTGACGGTGGCATCGACCGGCCGTGCCGCGAAGGGCGCAGGCCAGTGCGGACCGGTGTCGGGAGTATCCAGGCCGGCAGAGTGGGAAGGGGCCGCTGCGGAGGGGGTGGTGCCAGTCATTACCGTCTTAGGCTCCGGCTGTGTGGTCGACGGCCTTGCGGACGACTTTGTCGGCCTTTTTCAGCTGTTTGTTGGTTGTCTTCCGGGCGTCCGCGGCCAGGTGTCCGGCCCGCCAGGCCAGGCTGGGCTTGCCGGCGGTATCGACCGCGGCGAGGAGGACGCCGCCGGTGAGGGAGACGTTTTTCAGGAGCTGCTTGCGGCGGGCGTTGCGGGCCTCCTTGGACGTGATGTCCGCGCTGCGCCATTCGACGTAGGTGTTAAGGACCGAAATCACGGCGAGCACGGTGGCTGCCAGCCGGGCGGACTTGCCCAGAGCGAAGCAGACGCCGGCGCCGACCTGGGTTCCGCCGATCACCCGGGCCAGGACTTTTTCGTTGGGCTGGAACGGCAGCGAGTCGGCCGCGCGGCGTACCAAAGGGGACAACTGTGTGGCGGTGTCGTCCGCGTTCTTGAGCTTGTCCATGCCGGCGAGCACGAAACTGGAGGCGAGCATGGGCCGGGCGAGAAAGCGGACAAACGACATGAATTTCCTCCTGGATGGACGAACCGCGGCTTCACTGCGGGAGAACCGGTTCTAGTCTTGCACTTTTGCGGAATATTTGCCCGCAGCGCGTGGTTGTGAAAGGCAGATCCCAGCAGGCTCAGGAAGGCGGACATTTGACGCGGGTGTTGGACAGGGCGGAACTGGAAACCGGTTCGGGACAAACGTGGGGCCTCGCGCTTCCGGCTGTTCCGGGTGCCCGGCAGAAGGTAACAGTAGACTTGAACGCAATGAGCACCATGGACCCGGCCGTTGCGGCCATGCACGAGGTTGCCGGAAACGACGCCACGCCCACGAAAAGTTCTGCCGCCTTGGAAACCGAGGTGGACGGAAAGCCCCTGGACGTCTCCACCGAGTCCGCGGAAGAGCGCCGCGTGCGCTTTGAGCGTGACGCCATGCAATATGTGGACCAGTTATATTCGGCGGCCATGAGGATGGCGCGGAATCCCTCCGACGCCGAGGACCTGGTCCAGGAGGCGTACACGAAGGCGTTTTCCGCGTTCCACCAGTACAAGCCCGGAACCAATCTGAAGGCCTGGCTGTACCGCATCCTCACCAACACCTACATCAACCTGTACCGGAAGCGCCAGCGCGAGCCGCTGCAGTCGAATTCGGACACCATCGAGGACTGGCAGCTTGCCCGCGCCGAGTCGCATACCTCGTCCGGCCTGCGGTCGGCGGAGGCCGAGGCCCTGGACCACCTGCCCGATTCTGATGTGAAGCGCGCCCTGCAGTCGATTCCTGAGGAGTTCCGGCTGGCCGTGTACTTCGCGGACGTCGAGGGATTCGCGTACAAGGAAATTTCAGAAATCATGAACACCCCCATCGGAACCGTCATGTCCCGGCTGCACCGCGGCCGGAAGATGCTGCGGGACATGCTTGCGGACTATGCCGCCGAACGAGGATTCAGGGCCGCCACCGAGTCAAACGACGCGGCCGACAGCAAGAAACAGGAGAACAGGAAATGAGCGACTGCCAGGGACTGGGCGATTGCGACGACGCCCGGATGCAACGTATCTATGAGTATCTGGATGGCGCACTCACGCACGAGGACATCGCAGAGATCAAGAACCATCTGGACAGTTGCCCGGAGTGCCTGGAGCAGTACGACCTCGAATGCGTCATCCGCGTAATGGTCAAGCGTTCGTGCACCGAAGCGGCTCCGGAAAACCTCAAGAACTCCATCCTGGACCGGATCCACTCGATCCGGACTGTGGAAGCCTGAGCCCTGCACCGCTCACTGCCTGAGGCTCGCGGCACGGCCTGAGGCTCTCCTCACTGCATAAGCCAAAGACCCCGGAACCGCTAGGTTCCGGGGTCTTTCGCTCAAAGCATTCAATCCAAGCTTTTGCTTAGGCGTTGGGGCGCTTACCGTGGTTCGCGCCGCCACGCTTACGGTCACGACGTTTACGTGCACGTTTGCTCATAGCTGGCCTCCTTAATCTTGGTACTCAAAAGAGCTGCCCTCAAGTCTCCCACATCACGGCACGTGCCGCGAACCGGGGGCGCCGTGCGACGGGCCGCGGCCGGGTTGGCCCCGGGGGTCAGGCATTGAGCGAATTACGGATCGAGATCCGGGCCTGGTCCAGCACCGTCTTGACGGTTTCGAGCGTGACGGCCGTGACGGGGCTGCTCCCGGCGTGGCGCCGCAGTTCCACCCGCATGTCGTCACGGAAGGCCTGCACCAGCAGCTCCGCCTCCTTCAGCCGCCGTTCGCCCTCCGGGGAGTACCACGGGCTGCCAGCGCCGGCGGCAGAACCAGTGGCGCCGGCGGAACCGGTTCCGCTGGCAGAACCCGCACGGGCCGAGGTCCGCGCCGCCTCCGCCGTCGCCGCGAGGTCGGCCCGGAGGCCGCGCATGTTGACGCGGATGTCCTGGCGAAGGTTGTCGGCGAGCCGGCGCACAGAGGCCGAGATGTCGTTCTCGACGCCGGCGAGTTCGTCCCGCCGGCTGTTCAGTTCCAGGAGTCCCGCCGGGGTGATGCTGTAGTTGGTGCGGCGGCCCTCCGTGTGGGTGGCCACCAGCCCTTCCTCCTCGAGCTTGCCCAGGCGCGGGTAGATGGTGCCGGCGCTGGGGGAGTACGTGCCGCCGAAACGCTCGCTGAGGGCCTTGATGAGCTCATAGCCGTGCTTGGGGCCGGACTCGAGCAGGGCGAGCAGGTACAGCCGCAGCGCCCCGTGGGCGAAGACGGGAGGCATCAGCCGGCCGTTTCGGTGTCCACGGTGGGCTGGCCGTGGAAGATCGACGTCTTTCCCGAGACCGAGTTGGTCCGGACCAGCATCAGCTTGGTGTCCGGCCCCGCAATGGTCTGCACCGTGCCGCCGGACTGGTGGGCGTACTTTTGGTCGTCGATAACCACCGCGCCGCTGGCGGACTTGGCGATGATGTCCACTCCGACGTCGTGCGGAAGCCGGATGGTGACGTCACCGGAGACCGAATTGGCGCCAAAGTCCTGGGTGAAGCCGTGCAGGTCGAAGTTCAGGTCGCCGCTGACGGTGTTCGCGCGGATATGGCTGAATTCGCCCGAGGCCGTGACCTCGCCGGAGACGCTCTTGGCAGTCAGGACGCCGCGGTGGTTGCGGGCGATCACCTCGCCGCTGACGGTCTTGACCGACAGGTCCCCGGAGGTGCCGTCGGCCAGCACGGATCCGGAGACGGTGTTGAGCCGGGCGTGGCCGCTGGTCCCGGAGACCATGCCGTCGCCGCTCACCGTCCCGGCCTCCACCTCGACGCCGGCCGGCAGGGCGATGCTGATGACCACCGAATTGCTGCTGCCGTTGTTGACGGTGTCCATCAGGTTCTTGAACCAGCCCTGCGGCCCGTGCAGCTGGTGGCGGACTTCCAGGCGGCCGTTGATGACAGAAACCGACAGCGGGTCGCCGTGGATTTCGGACACCTCG
Organism: Arthrobacter sp. 10N43; assembly: GCF_056394525.1. NCBI lineage: Bacteria > Bacillati > Actinomycetota > Actinomycetes > Micrococcales > Micrococcaceae > Arthrobacter > Arthrobacter sp. 10N43. The sequence goes on from NZ_JBFTIA010000004.1 coordinate 562,728, forward strand.
ACCCGTGCCACATCCTCGTCATGGGTGACGATGTCGAAGCGGCCGCGGACGATGCCGAGCTTGAGGGAGCGGACGTCATCGACGTCGATTGTCTGCGGGCCGGTCACGGTCCACGAGTTCTCTGACATGGTTCCTCCGGAAAGCGAAAGGTGGCTGGGGACTAACGATATATCGCGACTATGAAGTCACGATATATCGCGCCTGCCGTCAGGTCAAGATATATCGCGAAAATCCCGGAAGGGTGGAACCAGCAGCTGGCCTGCCGCCGCCGGCGGGACTATTCCGGTGCGTCCAGGCCGAGCCACTGGAACCAGCCGCGGTGCAGCACGAGCCACGCCATCAGGCCATACCCGGCCTGGCCGGGCGTGCCGCCGTTGGCCGCGAGATCCTGGCGCCACTGCTCGTGGTTCAGCAGCGGCGAGAAAGTGTCGACGTACAGGTGCTTGCGGCGCGTGGTGACGTCGGCGAACGCGGTGTTGAGTTCGCCGAGCCTGCGGTTTTGCGCGGGGTCAAGCGTGGGCGGCGGCCCCACGACAAAAACCTCGATCTTGTTCTGGGAGGCGGAGTCCAGGATGTTGGCGAGGTTCAGGCGGCTGCGGGCCGTTGACAGGCCGAACTCAATGTCGCGTCCGGACAGGCCGATCACCAGGCGGTTTTCGTGGTTGTTGCCGAAGCGGCGGCCGGCCTCCTCGAGCCAGCGCGCGGCGATTCCCTCGGTGCCCTCTTCCGGGCATGGCAGGGAGTAGCACTCCAGGGCCATCCCGTCCTGCGGTGTGCGGGCCAGGACCCGGCCCCACCAGCCCAAGGCGCGCGGATCACCGAGCCCGGCCAACAGCTCGTCCCCAACGGCTGCGATCCGCAGCTTCCGATCTTCCACGACTACCTCTTCACTTCAACGCTGTCCATCAAGCTGACCACTAATAGTCCATTAAACAGAACTGCCCGGCCGGAGTGTTGTGTTTCAGTCTCCGGCCGGGCAGTAATGACGCTATTTACGTGCGAATGCCTGCTTGAGCAGGGCGTCCTGTTCCGCCGCGTGGCGCTTCATCGACCCTGCCGCGGTGGAAGCCGAGGCGGGGCGCGAGATGAGGCGGACCCGGCGGTCCAGGGCGTCGGGCAGGTTCAGGCCAATGAACGGCCACGGACCCTGGTTGGCCGGCTCGTCCTGCGCCCAGACCACTTCGGCGTTCGGGTATTTGGCCAGCTCGGCAGCGATCTCGGCGACCGGCAGCGGGTAAAGCTGCTCGACCCGCACGATCGCCGTGGTGGTGTTCTCGGTCTTCTGTCGGGTGGACAGCAGATCGTAGTACAGCCGGCCGGAGACCAGCAGCACGCGTTCGACGGCGTCGGACTGCAGCTGGGCGTGCTCCGGGATGACGGGGCGGAACGAGCCGGTGGTGAAGTCCTCCACCGAGGACGCCGCGGCCTTCAGGCGCAGCAGCTGCTTCGGCGTGAAGATGATCAACGGCTTGCGCGGCTTGCTGTAGGCCTGGCGGCGCAGTAGGTGGAAGTGCGAGGCCGACGTCGTGGGGTTGGCCACGATCATGTTCTCCTCGGCGCACATCTGGAGGAACCGCTCGATGCGGGCGGAGGAGTGGTCCGGGCCCTGGCCCTCGTAGCCGTGCGGCAGCATGAGGACCAGCGAGGAGCGCTGGCCCCACTTCTGCTCTGCGGAGGAGATGAACTCATCGATGATGGTCTGCGCACCGTTGACGAAGTCTCCGAACTGTGCTTCCCAGAGCACCAGGGCGTCCGGGCGCTCCACGGAGTACCCGTATTCGAAGCCCATGGCGGCGTATTCGGAGAGCAGGGAGTCGTAGATCCACAGCTTGGCCTGGTTGTCCGAGAGATGGGACAGGGGCAGCCATTCGTCGCCGTTGGCGCGGTCGTGGAAGACGGCGTGACGCTGCACGAAGGTGCCGCGGCGCGAGTCCTGGCCGGCGAGCCGGACGGGGACGCCTTCCATGGTGAGCGAGCCGAACGCGGCAAGTTCGCCGAAGCCCCAGTCGATGCCGCCTTCGCGGGACATCGCTTCACGCTTCTCGAGCAGCTGCTTGAGTTTGGCGTGGACGGTGAAGCCCTCCGGGATTTCGGTGTGGGCCTTGCCGATGCGTGCCAGGGTCTCCGCGGAGATCGCGGTGGAGGCCGGGGCGCTGACACCGGAATCGGACTGCTGGGCCATGGGGCGTTCGAGATCGGACACCGCGGCGGAATCGGCCGTGATGATCGGGATCGGGGACGTCTGGGCCGCGTGCGTTTCGGCGAAGACGCGCTCCAGGCGTTCCTGGTAGTCGCGCAGCAGCTGCTCGGCTTCTTCCTCGGTGATGTCACCACGGCCGATCAGCGATTCGGTGTACAGCTTGCGGACGGAGCGCTTGGCTTCGATCAGGTTGTACATCAGCGGCTGGGTCATCGAGGGGTCGTCGCCCTCGTTGTGGCCGCGGCGGCGGTAGCAGACCATGTCGATGACAACGTCCTTGTGGAACCGCTGGCGGAACTCGTAGGCGAGCTGGCCGATGCGGACCACGGCTTCCGGGTCGTCGCCGTTCACGTGGAACACCGGTGCCTGGATCATCTTCGCGACGTCCGTGGAGTACGTGGAGGAACGCGAGGACGACGGCGCGGTGGTGAAGCCGACCTGGTTGTTGACCACGATGTGGATGGTGCCGCCGGTGCGGTAACCGCGCAGCTGGGAGAGGTTGAGCGTTTCGGCCACAACGCCCTGGCCGGCGAAGGCGGCGTCGCCGTGCACCATGATCGGCAGCACGGGGAAGGCCTCGCCCTGGTCCAGGCGGTCCTGCTTGGCGCGGACGATGCCTTCGAGGACGGAGTCGACCGCCTCGAGGTGGGACGGGTTCGCGGCGAGGTAGACCTTGGTCTCCTTGCCGTTGTCCGAGGTGAAGGTGCCCTCGGTGCCGAGGTGGTACTTCACGTCGCCGGAGCCCTGGACCGAACGGGGGTCCTGGGTGCCTTCGAATTCGCGGAAGACCTGGGCGTAGGTCTTGCCCGCGATGTTGGTGAGCACGTTGAGCCGGCCGCGGTGGGCCATGCCGATCGCCACTTCGTCGAGTTCGTCGTCGGCGGCGTCGGAGATAATGGCGTCGAGCAGCGGAATCAGGGATTCGCCGCCTTCGAGCGAGAAGCGCTTCTGGCCGACGAATTTGGTCTGCAGGAAGGTCTCAAAGGCCTCGGCCGCGTTGAGCTTGGAAACGATGCGCAGCTGCTCGTCGCGGCTCGGCTTGGAGTACGCGTGCTCCAGCTGGTCCTGGAACCACTTGCGCTCGGCGGGGTCCTGGATGTGCATGTATTCGATGCCGGCGGTGCGGCAGTAGGCGTCGCGGAGGACGCCGAGGATGTCGCGGAACTTCAGCATCGGCTTGCCGCCGAAGCCGCCGGTGGGCCACTCGCGGTCCAGGTCCCACAGGGTCAGGCCGTAGGTCAGGACGTCGAGGTCCGGGTGCTTGCGCTGGACGTACTCGAGCGGATCGGTGTCCGCCATGAGGTGGCCGCGCACGCGGTAGGCGTGGATCAGCTGCTGGATCCGGGCGACCTTGTTGATCTCGTCGGCCGGGTCCACCTGCAGGTCCGGGCTCCAGCGCACGGGCTCGTACGGGATGCGCAGGGCCTCGAAGATCTCGTCGTAGAAGTTCTGGGCGCCCAGCAGGAGCTGGTGCACGAGCTTGAGGAACTCGCCGCTGCCGGCACCCTGGATGACGCGGTGGTCATAGGTGGAGGTCAGGGTCAGGACCTTGCTGATCGCGTTCTGCGCAATGATCTTCTCGCTGGCACCCTGGAACTCGGCCGGGTAGTCCAGTGCGCCGACGCCGATGATGGCGGCCTGGCCCTTGGACAGGCGGGGCACCGAGTGGACGGTGCCGATGCCGCCGGGGTTGGTCAGGGACACGGTGGTGCCGGAGTGGTCATCCGCCGTCAGCTTGCCGTTGCGGGCGCGCTTGATCAGGTCCTCGTACGTGTGCCAGAACTCGGCGAAATTGAGGGTCTCCGCCTTCTTGATGTTCGGGACCATGAGCAGGCGGGTGCCGTCAGGCTTGGGCATGTCGATCGCGATGCCGAAGTTCACGTGTGCCGGCTGGACAGCCACCGGCTTGCCGTCGATCTCGTCGTAGTAGACATTCATCGACGGGAACTGGGACAGGGCGCGGATCACGGCGTAGCCGATCAGGTGCGTGAAGGAGACCTTGCCGCCGCGGGCGCGGGCCAGGTTGGAGTTGATGACCACGCGGTTGTCGATGAGCAGCTTTGCCGGGATGGCACGCACGCTCGTGGCGGTCGGCACTTCCAGGCTGGTGACCATGTTCGACGCAATGGCCTTGGCCGGGCCGCGCAGGACGGAGACGACGTCCTCTTCCGGCGCCGTCGGGGCCTTGACGTTCTTGGGCAGCTGCGCCGGGATCGGCGCCGTGCCGGGGCCGGCGTCGGAGGTCCTGGCGCCGTCCCGGGCGGCGGTGGCCGGGGCCCGCTTGGCTGCGGGAGCCGGGGCGGCGGGCGCAGCCGCGGCGGGAGCGGGGGCAGCCGGTGCAGGTGCTGCCGGCGGTGCGGCGGCGGGCGCTACAACGGGAAGTTCACGGGTGGCAGGATGCACAGCTGTCGCGGTGCCGGACGTTCCGTTGGCGGAAGAGGCGTCACTGGCTTCGAAGGATTCGAACAGCGGCCACCACTTGGCGTCAACCGTGTTCTTGTCCTGCTGGTAACGCTCGTACAGTTCGTCAACGAGCCACTCGTTTCCGCCAAATTCCTCTGGTAGACGGTGGCTTGGCTGCTCTGGCACTTGAAATACGCCTCTTCCATGAGTTTGATTCCCTCTGGCTTCCACGGTGCCTCGGCACAACGATTGAGCCAGTCTCTGCGTCCAGTGAACCCAGACCCATGCCAGTCTAGTGAGGATTCTTGCCAAACCGCCAATAAGGGTGACCCAAATCATGATCCGCCCCATCAGCCGCCGAAATGGAGTGAAGAAGTGGTCCGGAATCGGCCGGAATGACGTGCCGGCGGGGCCCGGGACCCGCCCTAGAATCAAAGGAGAACCCGCATGGCGCCAAGGGCGCCAGCCACAGGGTGCCAGCTAAGGAGCAACCGTGCGTTTCCTGAATGAGCCCACCACCGACCTGACGTACTCCGACCTGTTCCTGGTACCGTCCCGCTCGGATGTCACCTCCCGCCTGGACGTCGATCTCACGGCCGACGACGGGACCGGCTCGGCGATACCCCTGGTGGCGGCGAATATGACGGCGGTGACGGGGAAGCGGATGGCCGAGACCATGGCCCGCCGCGGCGGCCTTGGAGTCCTGCCGCAGGACGTCCCGCTCGATGTCATCCGGGACGTCACGGCCTGGATCAAGGGGCGCCACCCGGTCCTGGAGACCCCGGTCACGCTCGCGCCCACAGACACCGTCATAGATGCCCTCCACCTGATGGGCAAGCGGCCGCACGGGGCCGTGGTGGTGGTGGATGAATCCGGCGCCGTCACCGGTGTGGTCCGGGCCGCCGACTGCGAGGGCCAGGACCGGTTCGCGTCCCTGGCCTCCGTCGTCCGCCACCAGCCGCTGGTGCTGGACGCCGCACAGCTTGGGAACGGGTCGGCCGCCGCCGCGGCGGATGCCGCGCAGGCCCTCCTCCGCGCCTTCGAGGCGATGGATGCAGCCGGAACCGACTACGCTCCGGTGCAGCAGGACGGCGTCCTGGCCGGCGTGCTCACCCGCAAGGGCGCCCTCCGCTCCACGCTCTACCGGCCCTCCCTGGACGAGGACGGCCGGCTCAAGGTGGCTGCCGCCGTCGGAATCAACGGTGACGTGGCCGGGCGGGCGGCCGAATTGCTGGCCGCCGGCGTAAACGTGCTGGTCCTAGACACCGCGCACGGCCACCAGCAGAAAATGTTCGACGCCCTGGCTGCCGTGAAGGGACTCAACCCCGGCGTCCCTGTGGTGGCCGGCAACGTCGTCACCGGCGGGGCCACGCGTGAACTCATCGAGGCCGGTGCGGACATCGTCAAGGTCGGCGTGGGTCCGGGCGCCATGTGCACCACCCGCATGATGACGGCCGTGGGCCGTCCGCAGTTCAGCGCCGTCCTGGAATGCTCCGCCGCCGCGCGCGAAGCCGGCGGCCGGGTGTGGGCCGACGGCGGGGTCCGCTACCCGCGCGACGTCGCCCTGGCCCTGGCCGCCGGTGCCAGCCAGGTGATGATTGGCTCCTGGTTTGCCGGAACGCACGAAAGCCCCGGGGACCTGCAGCTCGACGCTTCCGGCCGGCAGTACAAGGAAAGCTTCGGCATGGCCTCCGCCCGGGCGGTACAGAACCGGAACCAGCGCGAGGGCGCGTTTGAGAAGGATCGCAAGGCCCTGTTCGAGGAGGGCATCTCCACATCCCGCATGTATGTGGACGCGGCGCGGCCCGGCGTCGAGGACCTGCTGGACATGATCACCGCCGGGCTGCGCAGTTCCATGAGCTACGCCGGCGCTGCCGATCTCCCCGCCTTCCGGGAACGTGCCGTGGCAGGCATCCAGTCCGCGGCAGGCTATGAGGAAGGCCGGCCCGTCCCGCAGAGCTGGTGATTCCCGCACACCCCAAGGACGCGGGCGGGCGGGGGTTGGCGGCGGCTGCTCCTGTAGACTGAAATTCTTATGGACAGTAAATCTAGGTGCCGGCCTGGGGGCTGTCAGCGGAGAACGGAAACCGTTACCGCGCAGTCCACCCGCAGAGCCGGCAAACCCCGTTCACGCGCCCATCATTCTCCGGCCACCCGCCACCCCGGAGCCTTCCAGGAAACAGGGTCGGCCGCCGCCGACCATCCTCCGCCAGGCAGGCCCTTCCAGCACCTACGGCCCCTGCGACGGCCGTTAATTTCCGCCGCCGCCGCTGCCGTGGAAGCAGGCTGCTGACATGGAATGGCTATTCCTCGCAGCAGGCCTCCTGCTCATCCTTGGCACAGGGTTCTTTGTCGCCGTGGAATTTTCCCTCGTCGCCTTGGACCAGTCCACCGTGCAGCGCGCCGTCGATACCGGCGACACCGCCGCCGAGCCCCTGCTCAAATGTCTCAAGTCACTCTCCACCCAGCTCTCCAGCTGCCAGCTGGGCATCACCATGACCACCCTGCTGACCGGCTACGTCATGGAACCGTCCGTCGGCAAACTGCTCGAAGGCCCCCTCACCGCCCTGGGCGTCCCGCCCGCGGCGGCCGCCTCCCTGTCCCTGATCCTCGCAATGGCGCTGGCCACCCTGCTCTCCATGCTGATCGGCGAGCTGGTGCCAAAGAACATGGCCATCGCACTGTCCTTCCCGGTCGGCAAGGCCGTTGCCCGGCCACAGCTGGTGTTCACCGCCATCTTCAAACCCGCCATCGTGGTGCTGAACGGCTTCTCCAACAAGGTCCTCAACGTCTTCGGTCTGGAGGCCAAGGAGGAAATCTCCGGCGCCCGCACCCCGGCCGAACTGGCCTCGCTCGTCCGTCGCTCCGCGGCCATGGGCACCCTCGACGCCGGGACGGCCAACTTCATCTCCCGCACCCTGAAGTTCTCCGGGCGGACCGCCGCGGACGTCATGACCCCCCGCATCCGCGTGGAGACCATCGACGCCGACCAGCCGGTCTCGGATATCGTCGAGGCCGCCAAACGCACCGGATACTCCCGCTTCCCCGTGATCGGCGAGTCCTCCGATGACATCCGCGGCGTGGTGCATATCAAGAAGGCCATCGCCGTCCCCTCGGACCGCCGCGCGAAGCTGCAGGCAGGGGCCATCATGACCGATGTGCTCCGCGTCCCCGAAACCATCCACCTGGACGCCCTCCTGGCCGAACTGCGCGAGGGCAACCTTCAATTGGCGGTCGTCCTTGACGAGTACGGCGGAACCGCCGGCGTCACCACCCTGGAAGACCTCGTGGAGGAAATCGTCGGGGAAGTGGCCGACGAACACGACAAGGTCCGCCCCGGCCTGCTTCAGAGCGCCTCGGGGGACTGGTACTTCCCCGGCCTGCTCCGGCCCGACGAGCTCTCCGAACAGATCCCGGGCCTGACCGTGCCCGATGAGGCTGCCTACGAAACGGTGGGAGGCTACCTCATGAGCCAGCTCGGCCGCATCGCGGCAGTCGGCGACACAGTGGACGTCGACGGCGGGACACTCAGCGTGACCCGCATGGACGGCCGCCGCATCGACCGGATCTGTTTCCGGCCGGCCCGGGAACCCGGCGACGGCGAGCCCGGCGGCCAGCCCGGCAACGAGCCCGGCCCCCAGTCCGGCAGCCAGGCAGGTGCCGCATGAGCGACTGGGCCGGAATTTTGTGGCTTGCCCTCCTGCTGGTGGCCAATGCCTTCTTCGTGGCGGCTGAATTCGCTGTCATGTCCGCGCGCCGCAGCCAGATCGAACCGCTGGCCGAAGCCGGCTCCAAGCGGGCCCAGACCACGCTCCGGGCCATGGAAAACGTCTCGCTCATGCTCGCGTGCGCCCAGCTCGGGATCACAGTCTGCTCGCTGCTGATCCTGCTGGTGGCCGAACCCGCGATCCACCACCTCCTGGCTGTACCGCTGGAAGCGCTGGGCGTTCCTGCGGAGGCCTCCGACATTGTGGCGTTCGCCGTCGCACTGCTGGTGGTGACATTCCTGCACGTCACGTTCGGCGAAATGGTGCCCAAGAACATCTCCGTGTCGGTCGCCGACAAGGCGGCGCTGCTGCTGGCACCGCCCCTGATGTTCATCGCGCGCGTGGTCAAGCCCTTCATTGCGGCCCTGAACTGGTCCGCGAACCATATCCTGCGGCTCATGCGGATTGAGCCGAAGGATGAGGTGACGTCCTCCTTCACGCTTGAAGAAGTGCAGTCGATCGTGCAGGAATCCACCCGCCACGGACTAGTGGACGACGACGCCGGACTCATTACCGGAGCGCTGGAGTTCTCCGAACACACGGCCTCGCGGGTGATGGTCCCGCTGGGAAAGCTCGTCATGCTCAAGGCGGCCACCACGCCGGCTGAATTCGAAAAGTCAGTGAGCCGGACCGGGTTCTCGCGCTTCCCGATGCTCGATGACGACGGCATGCTGGCCGGCTACCTCCACATCAAGGACGTGCTGTCCATTCCGGATGCCGGGTACCACGAGCCGATTGCGGAAAGCCACATCCGGTCGCTGGCGAACCTGGCCATGGACGACGAAATCGAGAAGGCCATGTCCGTCATGCAGCGCACGGGCTCGCATCTGGCCCGCGTGATCGGCCCGGACGGACTGACCCAGGGGGTGCTGTTCCTGGAGGACGTGATCGAGCAGCTTGTCGGCGAAATCCGTGACGCGACGCAGGCCACGGGCTACCGCAGGCTGGGCCAAGACCAGTAAGGGACAGCCCAGCAACGGACACCCCGGTAACGGACAGGTGCGCTGTGGCCCGCCGTGTATCCCTAAATAGGAATGATTCCTATTTAGGGATACACTCGGGCTGTTGCTATTGCTCCTGATTCTCAATAACAGATCCGAGGTTTCCCGTGCGTCGTCCCGCTGCCCGAGCCATGCTGGCTGGTTTTGCCGGCTTAGGCCTCCTGCTCACCGCGTGCAGTCCGACGGCGGGCGGCTCGCGGGGGACCGCGGGCGACGGCGTGATCGACGTCGTGGCATCCACCAGCGTCTACGGCGACATCGTCTCGAGCATCGGCGGCGACAAGGTCCGGGTCACCTCGATCATCAACCGCACCAGCCAGGACCCGCACTCGTACGAGGCAACCACGCAGGACAAGCTGGCGGTCTCCAAGGCGGAGCTCGTGGTGGAGAACGGCGGGGGATACGACGCCTTCATCGACACCCTCGCCACCGACACGGGGCTGGACCACGGCAACATCATCAACTCCGTGGACGTCTCCGGCCTTGCCACCGGAAGTCCGGCACCGGCAACAACTGACGCCGCCGCCCACGCGCACGAGCACGCCGGGCTGAACGAGCACGTCTGGTACAGCCTGCCGGCCATGTCCCGCCTCGCGGACGCCGTCGCGGACAAGCTGGGTTCGCTGGAACCTGGCTCGGCACAGACGTTCCGGACCAACGCTGCGGCCTTCAAGGACTCTCTCGGCGGACTGGAAACCAAGCTCGCCGCCATCAAGGCCTCGGCGGGCCATTCGCCCGTTGCGGTCACCGAACCCGTCCCGCTGTACCTGCTCGAGGACGCCGGACTGGAGAATCAGACCCCGGAGGAGTACACGGCCGCGATCGAGGAAGACGCCGATGTGCCGCCCGCCGTGCTCAAGGCCGCCGTCGACCTCGTGGCATCCCGGGGCGTGAAGCTGCTGGCCTACAATACCCAGACGGAGGGACCCCAGACGGTGACGCTGAAAAAGGCCGCCGAGACCGCCGGCGTCCCGGTAGTGAATTTCAGCGAGACCCTTCCGGACGGCCAGTCCTACCTGCAGTGGATGACCGGGAATGTCGAGAGCATCGGCAAGGCCCTAGGATGATCGGAACAGCGGGAGCAGCAGTCTCCGCGGAAAATCGAGGAAACCCCCTTTGACACCGGTAGTGAGCCTCCGTGGTGCCTCCTTGGCGTTCGGCCAACGGACGCTCTGGGAGGGCCTGGACCTGGACATCAACCCGGGTGAATTCTTTGCCGTGCTCGGTCCCAACGGCAGCGGCAAGACCACCTTCCTGAAGGTCCTGCTGGGGCTGCAGGAACTGAGCACGGGAACTGCCGTGCTCGGCGGCCGTCCTGTTGAGCGGGGTAGCCGCAGGATCGGCTACGTGCCGCAGCAGAAATCATTTGACCCCGACACGCCCCTGCGCGCCCGCGACCTCGTGGCCCTCGGCGTCGACGGCCACCGCTGGGGCATCCGCCTGGGCGGCGCAAAAGTGAACCGGAAGGTCGATGAGCTCCTGGACCTCGTGGGCGCCACTGACTACGCCAAGGTGCCGGTGGGGCAGCTCTCCGGCGGCGAGCAGCAGCGCCTGCGCGTGGCCCAGGCCCTCGCTACGGATCCCAACGTGCTGCTGTGCGACGAGCCGCTGCTCTCCCTTGACCTTCAGCACCAGCAGGCCGTCAGCGCCCTGATCAATAAGCAATGCCGTGAGTCGGACAGCGCCGTGGTGTTCGTGACCCACGAGATCAACCCGATCATGGACTACGTGGACCGGGTCCTGTACCTGGCCGGCGGCCGGTTCCGGGTGGGCACACCCGAAGAGGTCATGACCACCGAGGTGCTCTCGGATTTGTACGGCAGCCACGTTGAAGTCATCCAGGCCAACGGCCGGCTGATCGTGGTGGGGCTGCCGGATGCCACGACGCACCACCACCAGGACGCGCACTCCGTCGCGGGCGAGGTGGGCTAGGTGGATCTGGGCAACCTGCTGCATTCAATCTTCAACTTCGAAAACTACGGCGAGCTGCTGGTCCTGGTGCAGAACTCGATCTGGGCCGGCGCCGTCCTGGGGCTGCTGGGCGGACTCATGGGCACCTTCGTGATGAAGCGCGACCTGGCGTTTGCGGTCCACGGCATCTCCGAGCTCTCCTTCGCCGGGGCAGCTTTCGCGCTGCTGATCGGCGCGAACATCATCCTCGGCTCACTGGCGGGATCGGTCCTGGCGGCCGTGGTGCTGGGGGTGATGGGCGTCCGCGCACGGGACAAGAACTCGATCATCGGCGTCATCATGCCCTTCGGGCTGGGCCTGGGCATCCTCTTCCTGTCCCTGTACGAGGGCCGGGCAGCCAACAAGTTCGGCCTGCTCACCGGGCAGATCGTGTCGGTGGGAACGGTCCAGCTGCAGGTCCTGGCGTTCGCCGCCGTCGTGGTGATGCTGGCGCTGGTCGCCATTTGGCGGCCGCTGACCTTTGCCAGCGTTGACCCGGACGTCGCCACCGCCCGCGGCGTGCCGGTGCGGGCCCTGGCCCTGGGTTTCATGGTGCTGCTGGGAATCAGTGTGGCGCTGTCCATCCAGATTGTCGGCGCGCTGCTGGTGCTGGCCCTGCTGATTACGCCCGCGGCGGCGGCCATGCGGGTCACGTCCTCGCCCCGGCTGGTGGTCACACTGAGCATCCTCTTCGCCATGGCGGCCACCGTGGGAGGCATCCTCCTGGCCCTCGGCGGCCGGCTGCCGATCAGCCCCTATGTGACCACGCTGTCATTCCTGATCTATGTGGCTTGCCGGGTGATCGGCGGCGCCCGGGCCAAGCGGGGGCTCAACGGCAGGGTGTTGCGGGCCGCCTAAGGCCTCCGTACCGCGCCCGGTGACGCCCTGGCGGATTTTCCCCATGTTTGGCGACGACCTCCGGCGAGTCCCGGCGACCTGCCGGTCAATACCGGTCCATGGGGTCCAAGGTGGGGAATTTCCGCAGCCCTGGGCTACTGGCCGGCTTTCAGGGCCGTGCATTCGGGGCACAGCCCGAAGATTTCCACGGTGTGCTCCACAGCCGTGAAGCCGTGCTCCTGCGCGATCCGTGCGGCCCAGGCTTCGACCGCAGGGGCCTCCACCTCCACGGCCTTGCCGCAGTTGCGGCACAACAGATGATGGTGGTGCCCGGTGACGGCGCAGCGCCGGTAAACCGCTTCGCCGTCGGCGTTTCGCAAGACATCCACCAGCCCGTCGTCGGCGAGGGACTGCAGGATTCGGTAGGACGTGGCGAGGGACACCGCAGTGCCGCGCTCCTGGAGGATGCGGTGCAGTTCCTGGGTGCTGACGAAGTCCGCCAGATCGTCCAGGGCGGCACTGACGGCGAGGCGCTGCTTGGTGACGCGCTGTTCCTTGCCCTGCACGGGTGCCGAGGCCTCTGCAGGTGCCGAGGCCGGAACCCGGCTGCTGCCGGCGGTAGCGCCTTGGGACATCATGGAACTCGCTTCGTCAAAGTATTCGCGGGGGTCTCGCTGCGGGGTGGTGGCAATGTCCAAGATTACCAGCGTGCAGGATCGCCGGCAGAGCTCCGTGGACACCGTGACGGCGGGTGCCTAGGCTGACCGGATGAAGCTGACCAAATTCACGCATGCCTGTGTCCGTCTCGAGCAGGATGGCCGGGTGCTCGTATTTGACCCGGGGACTTTCTCGGAAACGGACCAGGCCCTGGCCGGAGCACATACGGTGCTCATCACCCACGAGCACGCGGACCACGTGGACATTGACGCCGTCGCCGCCGCGTTGCAGTCCAATACAGCGCTGGAACTGTTCGCTCCGGAGGGGGTGGCCGCGGCGCTCCGCGGAAAGGCGCCCGACGCCGGGAGCCGGATCCACGCGGCGGCTGCTGGTGAGGAATTTGAGACCTCCGGCTTTGCGGTCAGGACGTTCGGCGGCCAGCACGCGCTCATCCACCCGCAGATCCCCGTCGTGGCCAACGTCGGCTACCTTGTCGATGCCAACGTCTACCACCCGGGGGATTCCTTCGCGATTCCCGACGGCGTGGACGTGAAGACGCTGCTGGTGCCCATCCACGCCCCGTGGAACAAGGTGGGTGAAGTGGTGGACTTTGTGATCGGCGTCCGCGCGCCGCAGGCCTTCCCGATCCATGACGCGCTCCTGAACGACATGGGCCGCGGCCTCATTGAAGGGCACGTGACCCGGATCGGCGCCAAATACGGCACCGAGTACCGGCACCTCTCCAGCGGCGACTCAGCGGAGGTCTAGCCGACGCCGGCCGCAGCCTGCGCTGTTGCGCCTACGCGGGCGCGCTCTACTTCTTCTACGCTGGTGCACTGGCGGCCGAGTCCGGCCATATGCCCGTGTGAAAGAATTCGTGCAGCACAGCTTCGTGGGGCTCGGGGTCCAGGCCGTGGGCCTCGAGCCACTCCGGGTTGTAGTAGTTCCCGGCGTAGCGGTCCCCGGCGTCGCACATCAGCGTCACAATGCTGCCCCGCCGGCCCTCGACGATCATCGCTGCGATCAGCTGCCACACGCCCCAGAGGTTGGTGCCGGTGGACGGGCCGGCGTGCAGCCCGGCGTGTTGTTTCAGGTGCCGCATGGCCGCCACGGACGCGGCGTCGGGAACCTGGATCATGTGGTCGATCACGGCGGGCACAAAGCTCGGCTCCATCCGCGGCCGGCCGATGCCCTCGATGCGTGACGGCCCTGCCGTTGCGCTCCCGCCAGCGGCTGCCCCGCCACCAGCCGCCCCGCGGGTGGCGGGCATCCCGCCGTCGGGCCGGCTGTCCCGCCAGCCCGGATAAAACGCGGAGTTTTCCGGATCGACGACGGCGAGCCTGGTCTCGTGGCAGTGGTACCGCAGGTACCGGCCGATCGTGGCGCTGGTCCCGCCGGTGCCGGCCCCGACCACCACCCAGCGGGGGATCGGATGCTCCTCAAGGGCCAGCTGGCCAAAGATCGACTCGGCGATGTTGTTGTTCCCGCGCCAGTCCGTGGCGCGTTCGGCGTACGTGAACTGGTCCATGTAGTGCCCGCCGGTGCTCCTGGCCAGATCCGCGGCGGCGTCATAGACCTCAGAGGCGTGGTCCACCAGATGGCACGAGCCGCCGAACTGCTCGATCAGGGCGATCTTCTCCCGGCTGGTGGTCCGAGTCATCACCGCGATGAAGGGCAGTCCGAGCAGCTGAGCAAAATAGGCCTCGGAGACGGCGGTGCTGCCGCTGGACGCCTCAACGATCGTGGTGCCCTCCCGGATCCAGCCGTTGACGAGGCCGAAGAGGAACAGCGAACGCGCCAGCCGGTGCTTGAGGCTGCCAGTGCGGTGGGTGGACTCGTCCTTCAGGTACAGCTGGACGCCCCAGTGTTCGGGGAGCGGCACCGAATACAGGTGCGTGTCGGCAGAGCGGTTGTTTTCGGCGTTGATCCGGCGGACGGCTTCGTCGGCCCAGGCCCGGTCCTGCTGATGCGCGGTGTTCACCGCTACAGCCTACCGGGGCGGCGGGACGCCGCAGATAGAGTGGGCGGATGGACACCATTCTTACTGCTGCTGCCCTCAAGGGCCGACTGGACGGACTGGACGGGCTGGACGGACTGGGCGGGGCCCGCGAAGCCGGCCAGCAAACCGTGCTCCTCGATGTTCGGTGGGCGCTGGGGGATCCCCACGGCCACGACCACTACCTTCGCGAGCACATCCCTGGAGCCGTCTTCGTCAATCTGGCCACCGAACTTGCCGGACCAGCGGATCCGGGACGCGGAAGGCATCCGCTGCCGCCGCTGGAGCAGTTCCAGGAATCAGCCCGCCGCTGGGGCATCAACGACGGCGACACGGTCGTAGCGTACGACGACAGCGGCAATATGGCCGCCGCCCGGCTGTGGTGGATGCTACGCAATGCGGGTTTCCGCGAGGTTTACCTGCTCGACGGCGGGTTGGCCGCCTGGCGGTCCGCGGGATTCGAAGTGGCGGCGGGATCGGAACAGCCGGCGCCCGGGAACGTCACCTTGTCCGAGGGCCACATGCCAGCGATCGACGCCGAACAAGCCGCTACCTGGGGCCGCCAAGGACTGTTGTTTGACGCCCGGGCGGCCGAGCGGTACCGAGGGGAAATCGAACCAGTGGATCCGCGCGCGGGCCACATTCCGGGGGCTGTGAGTGCCCCGACCACCGCGAACCTGGAGACCGACGGACGCTTTCTTGGCGCGGCAGAGCTGCGGGCGCGCTTCGAGCGGCTCGGCTACCAGGAAGGCGTCCCCGCTGCCGTTTACTGCGGGTCCGGGGTGACCGCCGCCCACGAAATCGCCGCCCTCGAGATCGCAGGCTTTTCGGCTGCCCTGTATCCGGGATCGTTCTCGGAGTGGTGCCACAGTGCCTCCAACGATGTGGTCACCGGGCCGGAACCGTATGGCGAGGACAAGGTTTCAAAGTAGTCGCCTGAACCGGCTCCTGCCGGACATCGATGTTGAGCGCGCGAAGCTCGGGGGCCCGCGGCTTCAGCGGCTTCCGCGACTTCCGCCGATCCCGAGCTGGAGCCTGAGCCCCTGCCCAGGCCGGAGGTTGAGCCCGAGCCCCAGGAGGTCGGCGCGCGCTGACACTCGCAGCCTGCCGCCAAGTTGCAGGGAAGCCGCCCGCTGATCGATTCGATCGGCGGGCGGCTTTTTCGTGCGGGCAATTTCATCGTCCAGTACGGGATGGCTTGTGGATCAGTCCCTCGTTCAGGCCGCTAGTGAGCCTGTGGGCCGCACATGCTTGAGCTTCTTCGCGTGGTGGCGGAGTTGGCGTCGTTGACGGGAGCCGGGTTGTTCCGGGGCTGGTGGGCGTAGCGGGGTTCCGGGCAGGGGTGGTGCGGTGGAGTGGTAGGTGTGGCCAGTGGGAGTGGTGAGCTCGAGGGTGTGGCGTGGTTCTGGGATGGCCCGGGCGGTCCAGCCGCGGGTTTCTTTGGTGTGGTTGCAGGCTTCGCAGAGTCCGGCGCCGTTGGCCGCGGTGGTAGGTCCGCCGTTGTGGTGGGAAACGATGTGGTCCAGGTGCCGGATAGGGGCGTCGCAGTATGGAGTACGACAGGTGTCGTCCCGGGCCTGGATGAAGCGTCGGAGCCCTGGCGGGAAGATCCGGGCGCGAGAGTCCATGCCGATCAGCTCGCCGGTGCCGGGATGGGTGTACAGCCTGCGGAGCCAGACCTTGAACGCGGCTTCATCACCGAAATCTCCGGACGTGTCTGCGCCGCTAGGGGAACCGCCGGACCTGCTGCCGGATCCTTGTGATCCATCGGGCGGAGCGCCGGTACCTTGGCCCGTGGCCGGCTCCGGGTCCACGGAACCGCCGGCGGGGCCGTCAGGTTCCAACGAGTCGGTGGGCCCGGTGGTGACGAGGGTGCGGGCCCATTGGGCGGGAACGGTGCCGTAGCCGGGAAGGCGGGCCGGTTCGCTGTCGGCCTGGAAGAGGGTGCGGTCGGTCATGACGAGCTGGATCTCAACCCCGGTGATCCCGCCGGGGGTGCCGGCGGCGCGTTCGACGAGGGCATCGGCCATCAGTTGGCCGCGGCTCCTCGGATCCCCGGCGGCGCGTTGGGTGTCGGCGTTCCGGGCCAGGGCGGTGTACACGGCGACGGCCTGGGCGACGGGCAGCAGGGCGGTCAGATAGGCCATGGTGTCCGGGGCCGGGCGGAGGCTGACGTGCCGTTCGGTGGCGGCGTGCGCGGCCCGGTCCGTCACGGAGCGAGGGTCGCACCGGTAGGAGGCAGCCCGGGCTGCGGCGGTGATGGCCCGATCGCCCATCCCGGCAAGGGTGCCGGTGTCCGGGGCGAGTTGGGCGTCGACGGCGGTACGGTCGGCGGCGCTCAGGCAGGCGGTCTCGCGCACGAGGAGGGTGGCGCGCCATTCATTCAGAACCCCGGTTTCCATTGCGGTGAGGGTGTGGGGCATCTCGGTGACTAAGGCTTGGGCCAGCCCCAGGAGGCGGCCGCCTTTGGCGGGGGATTCGCGCCGGGCCAAAGCGATCTGCGCGCCGATCCCGGCCCCGAGATCCTTGGCGGCCACGCCTTGGCTGGCCTGGGCGCGGCGCTGGAGCAGGTCGAAGGTCACCGCGATCCGGGCCTGCGCGGCGGCCGCGGCCGACTTCACGTCCTCGAGTTCCCGGAGCTGGTCGATCATTCCGGCACTGTCCGTGGCCGGGCGGAGGGCGGACACCATCCGCACCAGGTCACCGGCGGACGCCATCAGCGGTGGGTCCGGAATCGCGTCCGGAACGGAAGCAGGAGCGTGCCCGGCGCGGCCGAAGCCGGTGCCGCCGTGCCCTGCCGGAACCCCTTTGGGCCCCTGATTGCCGTCCATAAATCCAGTCTCCCAAAGGGGTCCGACATTGAAGGGAAGGTGTCGGATTGGTGTTGGAGAGATGCAGCCGGTGGAGTAATTGGGGAATCATTGTGACCGAACCGTGTGGAGTGCTTCCGGAGGAGTTCGCGCGCAGGGCTGCGGCGGCCCGGGTCCATAATTGCGTTGAAAGCCCGTGGAGTAGCTGCCGGAGGGTGTGGCCGTGATCGAACCCCGTAGTGCTCCCGCGGCGGCTTAGCCCGCAGTGTGGCGGACCGCCGCAGGGCAATAGTGCCTCGGCGGCCGGCGTCATATGTTCAGCGTGCCGGGTCAGACGCCCGCGGCCCAGGGACCGGAGTGACGCCCGGGGCCCGTGGACCGGTCAACAGTGCCCACACCGCGGCTGGCCCCACCAAAGTGGAATACGGACCGGGACCGGGGGTAGCGTCAACGTATGACACCTGGACGTCCCGTACCCCCGCCCCTCGCCAAGCCGCTGCCGGATTCCGAACCCACTTCCGGCACCACCGAGCACACCACCGCGGGCAGCGTGGCGCAAACCGCCGGCCCCACCCTGGCCGCCGCGTACGGTGCCACCGCACCGGATAGCGGACTTGTTCCCTTGACCGTGTCCCGCCGGGCGCCGAAGGCGGACGATGTCGAGATCGCCGTCGAATTCTGCGGACTGTGCCACTCGGACGTGCACGCCACCCGCGGCGAATGGGGCGGCGACACCTATCCGTTGATCCCGGGCCACGAGGTCGTCGGCCGGGTCACCCGGCTTGGCTCCGCCGTCGATGACTTCACGGTGGGTGAGCGCGTGGGCGTGGGCTGCATGGTGGATTCCTGCCGCGAATGCGAAAGCTGCCTGGACGGCCTCGAGCAGTACTGCGAAAACGGCCTGGTGGGAACCTACGGCGCTAAGGATCCCCGCAACGACGGCGCCATCACCCAGGGCGGCTACGCCACCTCCATCGTGGTGGACCGGAGCTATGTCCTGCGGGTCCCGGAGACCCTGGATCCTGCCGCCGCCGCGCCCCTGCTGTGTGCAGGCGTCACCACGTATTCGCCCCTGAACTACTTCGAGGTCGAGGAAGGCGACGTGGTCGGCGTCGTCGGACTGGGCGGCCTCGGCCACATGGCCGTCAAGATCGCCAAGGCCATGGGCGCCGAGGTCAAGGTCTTCACGACGTCGGAGAACAAGTTCGCCGCGGCGCGCGAGCTGGGCGCCGACGACGTCATCCTCTCCACTGATCCGGCCGCTATGGACGCCGCGAACCGCAGCATCGACGTCATCATCGACACCGTCGCCGCGCCGCACGACCTCAACCCCTACTTCCGCACGCTGCGCCGCGACGGCGCGCTGTTCCAGCTGGGCATGCCCCCGACGGCGATGCCGTCCGTCAATCCCGGGGCGCTGATCCGGCGCCGGATCGCGTACGCGGGGTCGCTGATCGGCAGCATCGCCGAGACCCAGGAGATGCTGGATTTCTGCGCTGAACACGGCGTGGTGTCCGACGTCGAGGTCATCGGCGCGGACCAGCTCAACGAAGCCTACGACCGCATGGTGGCCGGCGACGTGAAGTACCGTTTTGTCCTGGACGCCAGCACACTGGGGTCACCGGCAGAAAAGGCAGACGCGTGAGCACTCTCTTCACCAAAATCATCAAGGGCGAGATCCCGGGCCGCTTTGTATGGCGCGAGGACGACGTCGTGGCATTCCTGACCATGGGCCCGCTGGCCGACGGCCACACCCTCGTGGTGCCCACTGAGGAAGTGGACCGCTGGACGGACGCCTCGCCGGAGGTCCTCGGCCGGGTCATGGAAGTTGCCCGCAAGATCGGTGCCGTCCAGGTGGGCGTGTTCGACGCCTCCCGGGCAGGGCTCATCGTGGCCGGCTACGAAATCAACCACCTGCACGTCCACGTGTGGCCCTCCAACTCGATGGCGGACTTTGATTTCGGCTCGGCGGACCAGCACCCGGATCCGGCCAGGCTGGACGCCAACGCGGAAAAGCTCCGCGAAGGCCTCCGCGCGGCCGGCCACGCCGAGCACGTCCCGGCCGCCTAGAAACGACGCCACCCACGGCCGCCAACTGGCGCCGGCGCAGCACCCCAAGGGGTTTACGCCGGCGCCAGCACTTTGTTGAGCGCCGCCCGGATGCGCTTCTCGGACACCGAATAGGCGGTCCCGAGTTCGACGGCGAAGAGGCTCACCCGCAGTTCTTCGATCATCCAGCGCACGTGGGTTAACTCGGCGCCGGCCCGCCGTCCAGGCAGCAGCGCGGAGACGGCGTCGTCGTAGTCGTCCTCGAGGGCCTGGACGGCCGCCATGTGCTGGGCGTCCCGCTGGACGTTGCCTGCCAGCTTCTCGAGGCGCTTCTCGATCGCCGTGAGGTAGCGGGGCAGCTGGCTGAGCTGGGCGTAGCCCGTCCGTGCCACAAAACCCGGGTACACGAGCTGCTCCAGCTGGCTCTTGACGTCATTGAGCGCGCTGATCAGGGCCAGGCTCGTGGTGCCCTTGAGCTGCTTTTCGATCCGGCCCGTGCTGGCCAGGATGCGCTCGACGACGGCGGTCACCGTGAAGACCGTATCGATCAGCTCCGCCCGGACAGTCTCGTAGAGCGCCTTGAACGATGCCTCGTCCCAGGGCAGCCCGGCCGGCGTGAGCTTGTCGATGGCGGCCAGGGCGCAGTCAGCGATCAGGGCAGTCACGGAGCCGTGCGGGTTCTGGCTGAACGTCAGTTTCTCGGTGTTGTTCAGGTGCTCCAGGACGTACCGGTCCGGTGGCGGCACCTTGAGGGCCAGGAGCCTGATGACTCCGCCGCGCATGGCTTCCTGCTGCTCGGACGCAGTCTGGAACAGCCGCAGGGCCACGGAAGTTCCCTCGTCCACCAGGGCGGGATAGCCGGTGACGGTGTGCCCGCCCACGCTGCCCTGGACCTGGCGTTCGACGGTTCCGAACGTCCAGTCCTTGAGCCCGGACTTTTCTGTGAACCCGCCAGGGGACGCGGCCGCACCGAGGAGAGGCGCCGACGTGCCCGCCCGAGCCGTCCGGGTCGTTTCCTTCCCGTTCGAGGTCCCGTTCGTGGCAGCTTTCCCCCTGGCCGCAGTCCCCTTCGCCGGGGCGGTGGTGCCAGGTGTGGCGCCGAGGGATTCCGCGATTGCCCGGCGGGTGGCAGGGGCAAGCCGCTCCTGCAGCGCGCTGAGGTCTTTGCCCTCATCCAGGACCTTGCCGCGGGAGTCGACCACCCGGAAGCTGACGCGCAAGTGTGCCGGCACGGCGTCCCAGTTCCAGGAACCCGGCGGGATGACCTGTCCGCGAATCCGGCGCAACACGAGCTCCAGGGAAGACTCGAGCTCGTCCGTTGCGGGATCGAAGTCGGCTTCCAGCGCCGCGACGGCCTGGCGGGCCACGTCCGGCGCCGGGACGAAGTTCTTGCGGATCTGCTTGGGCAGCGACTTGATGAGCGCCGTCACGAGTTCCACACGCTGCCCGGGGATCAGCCAGCGGAACGCGGCGTCGTCGAGCTGGTTCAGGAACAGCACGGGGACCTCGGCGGTGACGCCGTCGGACGGATTCGGCGGCGAGCCGGGCGCAACGGGGTGGAACTCGTAGCTCAGCGGCAGTTCAAAACCCTTGTGCAAGAGCGTCTTGGGATAGGCCGATTCGTCCAGGGCCGCGGCGTCCTCGCTGATCAGCAGGGACTTCTCGAAATCGAGCAGCGCCGGATCCTGCTGCCGGGCATCCTTCCACCACTTGTCGAAGTGCCGCTCAGAAACGACGTCAGCGCCGATCCGGGCATCGTAGAACTCGAACAGCGTCTCGTCGTCCACCAGGATGTCCCGGCGCCGCATCCGGGCCTCGAGCTCCTCGACTTCGTGGAGGAGTGCGCGGTTGCGGTGGAAGAACTTGTGGTGGGTCTGCCAGTCACCTTCGACCAGGGCATGGCGGATGAAGAGCTCACGGCAGAGCTCCGGTTCCACCTTGCCGTAGTTGATGCGCCGGCTCGGGATGATGGGCACCCCGTACAGCGTGACCTTTTCGTGGGCCATCACCGAGCCCATCTTCTTGGACCAGTGCGGTTCGCTGTAACTGCGCTTGACCAGGTCCGGGGCCACCTGCTCGGCCCAGAGCGGATCGAACTTCGCCGCGACGCGGGCCCAAAGCCGGCTCGTCTCGACGAGTTCGGCGGCCATCACGAAGGTGGGTGACTTCTTGAACAATGCCGAGCCCGGGAAGATCGCAAAGCGGCTGCCGCGGGCGCCGGCGTACTCGCGCTTGCGCTCGTCGAGGATGCCGACGTGGCTCAGCAGCCCCGAGAGCAGGCTGATGTGGATGCCGTCGTGGTTGCCCACCGGATCGGCAAGGCGCTTGTTGTCCAGGCTGATGCCCAACGGCCGGGCCATCTGCCGGAGCTGGGCGAACAGGTCCTGCCACTCCCTGACCCGGAGATAGTTGATGAATTCAGTGCGGCAGAGCCGGCGGAACGCCGTGGAGGAGAGCTCCTGCTGCTTCTCCTGCAGGTAGTTCCACAGGTTCAGGTAGCCGGTGAAGTCCGAGTTCTCGTCCCGGAAGCGGGCGTGCTTCTCCGCCGCGAGCTGCTGCTTGTCGGTCGGGCGCTCACGCGGGTCCTGGATGGTCAGGGCGGCGGCCAGGATCATGACTTCGCGGACGCAGCCGCGCTTTCCGGCCTCCACGATCATCCGGCCAAGCCTGGGGTCCACCGGCAGCTGCGCCAGCTGCTGCCCGACGGCGGTGAGTCCGCTTCCGGGGCGGCCGGAACCGCGGCGCTGCCCGCCGTCGCGCTGCCCGACGTCGTCCGTTGGCTCCTGCTGCCGGGCGGCGCTGAGGGCGCCGAGTTCGCGCAGGAGGCTGACGCCGTCGTTGATGGCGCGCGAATCCGGCGGCTCGACGAACGGGAAGTTCTCTACATCCTTCGGTCCGCGGGCCACGCCCATGGCGGTCATCTGCAGGATGACGGCCGCGAGGTTGGTGCGCAGGATCTCCGGGTCCGTGAACGGCGGCCGAGACTCGAAGTCCTCCTCGGAGTACAACCGGATCGCGATACCGTCGGAGACACGGCCGCAGCGGCCCGAGCGCTGGTTGGCCGAGGCCTGGGACACACGCTCGATCGGCAGGCGCTGAACCTTGGTCCGGTGCGAGTAGCGCGAGATGCGCGCGGTGCCGGTGTCGATGACGTACTTGATGCCGGGGACAGTCAGCGAGGTTTCGGCGACGTTGGTGGCCAGCACGATCCGGCGCTTGCTGCCGGGGTGGAAGACCTTGTGCTGCTCCTGCAGGCTCAGCCGCGCGAACAGGGGAAGGACCTCGGTGCCGGCCAGGCGCCGGTTGGACTGGATGCGGGTGTTGAGTGCCTCCGCCGCGTCGCGGATTTCGCGCTCGCCGGAGAAGAAGATCAGAATGTCGCCCGGCGCCTCCGTTGCGAGTTCGTCGACGGCGTCGCACACCGCGTCCAGCGGGTCCCGGTCCTCCTCGAGTTCGTCGTCCGCAGCTGCGCCTTCCCCGGCTCCGTCTTCGGCGCCGCCGGCGGGCTGGGACAGCGGGCGGTAGCGGATTTCCACCGGGAATGTCCGGCCCGAGACCTCGATGATGGGGGAGGGCTCTTCCTCGCTGCCGAAGTGCTTGGCGAAGCGCTCCGGATCGATGGTGGCCGAGGTGATGATGATCTTCAGGTCCGGGCGCTGCGGCAGGATGCGCTTGAGGTAGCCGAGGATGAAGTCGATGTTGAGGCTGCGCTCGTGGGCCTCGTCAATGATGATGGCGTTGTACCTGCGCAGGAGCTTGTCGCGCTGGATTTCCGCCAGCAGGATGCCATCGGTCATGAGTTTGACCTTGGTGGACCGGCTGACCTCGCCGGTGAAGCGGACCTGGAAACCCACTTCTTGGCCGATCTCGACGCCGAGTTCCTCCGCAATGCGCTCGGCCACCGTGCGGGCCGCCAGCCGGCGTGGCTGGGTGTGCCCGATCAGTCCGTTCTCGCCCAGGCCGAGTTCCAGGCACATCTTGGGAATCTGGGTGGTCTTACCCGAGCCTGTCTCGCCGGCGATGATGGTCACCTGGTTGGCCGCGATGGCGGCCATCAGATCTTCGCGGCGCTCGGAAACCGGCAGGTCGGCGGGGTAGGAAATATGAAATGTCATGGCTGGAGACAGTCTACTGGGGCGGGCTGTCTACCGGAGTGGCGACGGCGGACGTTCAGTCACCCTGTTCTGGCACGCTGGGCCGTCACACGGTTGAACTCGGGTGGTCGCCTGCGCTGCTAAGTCCTGGCGCATGTCGAGGGCCCGGTCGGTGACCGGGCCCGATGGGCAGGTGGGCAATACGTGCGCGGACTCAGAAGTTCCGGAGGGTGTAATTGATGCTCGGCAGGTCCCGGGCCATCCAGTATTCATCCGAGCGGACGGGAGGAGTGTGGCCGAGGCCATCCTTGCGGAGGGCGGCGATCGTGGCGGTGACGCCGGCAAGAACCAGGATGATGAGGGCGAATCCGAGGAGTTCCATACCTCTATGGTTCTCCGGTTCGGCCTCTTAAAAAAGTGGCAGAAATGACCAAAAAGCTATAATTTCTGCCACTGTTTCTGCCACAATGGAGTCATGATCAAATCAGTGGCAATGATCGTGGTCCCCAACTTCTCGATCTTCGAGTTTGCGACCGCCTTTGAAGTCTTCGGCATAGACCGGTCGGACCGCGGAAACGGCGTGCCAAGCTTCGATTTCCGCGTCTGCGCTCCGGAGCCCGGCGACGTCCCGCTCAAATCCGGCCTGTCCATGCACGTTGGTCTCGGGCTGGAAGCAGCCGCGGACGCGGACCTGGTGGTGATGGCGCCGTACGGCCGCGACGAGGATGTTCCCGAGTCCGTCCTGGACGCATTGCGGGCGGCGCATGCCCGCGGCGCCTGGGTGATGTCCATCTGCTCCGGGGCCTTCGCCCTGGCCCGCGCGGGGCTGCTCGATGGCCGGCGCTGCACCACGCACTGGCACTACTCCCAGGAGCTGGCCAGCCGGTACCCCGCTGTCCTGGTGGATGAAATCGTCCTCTACGTCGAGGACAGCCGGATCATCACCAGCGCCGGCACGGCCGCCGGGATCGATGCCTGCCTGCACCTGATCCGCGTCGAGTTTGGTGCAAAAGTGGCCGCCGCCATCGCCCGGGACATGGTGGTCCCGCCGCACCGGGACGGCGGCCAGGCCCAATACATCGACCGGCCCATTCCGCAGTGCGGCTCGGAGCCCATGGAACGGCTGCTGCAGTGGATGGTGAGGCATCTGGACGAGGAACACGCGGTCAACGAACTGGCAGCCCGGGTCCATATGTCGCCGCGGACGTTCGCGCGGCGCTTCCGCGCGGAAACAGGAGCCACCCCGGCGGCATGGCTCAATTCCCAGCGGGTGCTGCGCGCCCAGGAGCTGCTGGAGACTACGGAGCTCAATATCGACGAAGTGGCGCGGGAAGCCGGCTTCGGGCATTCGGTGCTGTTGCGGCACCACTTCGCAAAGGCGCTGGACACCAGCCCCCAGTCCTACAGGCGAACGTTCCGGGGACACCTGGCCACAGCCTAGTCCGCGGGTCAGTCAAGGCCCGGCGGAGCCGCCTCCTCTTCGGCCGCGGCCCGGGCGCAGTCGACGAGGTCGCGCCATGGTCCTGTCAGTTCACGCTCCGGCAGGACCGCCCGGCGCTGATCGGCCCGGATGCTGTACATGAACCGGTCCGGCTGGCCGGCTGCTCCCACAGTCCCGCCGACGGCGTCCCATGGGCAGGCCTCGATCAGCGGCTGCCACCGGTCCGTGTCGTCCGGCGGCTCGGGCCGGACAGTCCACGTCAGTTTCATGCCGGCCACGCCGCCGCTGCGCTGGACAGTGATTTTCATTCGACTCGGATCTTCATTGGACTCGGATCTCAATCGGACTCGATCCGCAGGGGCCTGGCTTATCGTCGGGCTCCCGGGAACTTGACCTTCACAGTTTCCCACGCGGAGCGCACGGCGTCATGCTCTTTGGAATCCTCCCCGAAAAGCTCCTTGGCTGACGCGGCAGTGGCCTTGGCGAAGGCGCCGAACGTGGCATTGGGGGATAGTGTGCCGCCCGTCAGGGTCTCGTACCAGATCCGTGCCGGCGCATCCCAGGCATTGCCGCCGAGGGAGGTGGCAACCAGGCAGAACGCACGGTTCGGGATGCCGGAGTTGATGTGCACTCCGCCGTTGTCCGCACTGGTGCGCACGTACCCGTCCATCGAGTCCGGCTGCGGGTCCTTGCCGAGCACGTCGTCGTCGTACGCCGTCCCCGGGGCCTTCATGGACCGCAATGCGGACCCCTGCACCTGGTCCGTGAAGAGGCCCTCGCCGATCAGCCAGCTGGCCTGCGCCGTCGACTGCTTACGGAAGTACTGCTCCACGAGAGCCCCGAAGACATCGGACATCGACTCATTCAGGGCGCCGGCCTGATTGCGGTAGAGAAGCCCGGCAGAGTACTGGGTGACCCCGTGGGTCAGTTCGTGGCCGATCACGCTGAGGGATTTCGTGAACCGCTCGAAGACCTGGCCGTCGCCGTCTCCGAAGACCATTTGCTGGCCGTCCCAGAAGGCGTTGTCATACAGGCGGCCGTAGTGGACGCTGGCATCCAGGCGGAGGCCCTTGCCGTCGATCGAATTCCGTCCGAAGGCTTCCGCGTAGAGCCGGTGCGTGTGCCCCAGGCCGTCATAGGCCTCATCGGCGGCGGGATCGCCAGTGGGCGGTTCGCCTTCTTTGCGGACCACGCTGCCGGGCAGCTGCTCGGCGAACTTGGCGTCGTAGACCGTCCGTTCCGGCGGAGAAGGCTTGATCTCCCGCAAGCCAGGCTGGCCGCCGGGCCCGGGCACGGTGCGGGAGGCCTGGAAGCCAGGCACGTGCTGCAGGGCTTGCTTGGCCGCCCGGGCGGCCAAGGAGAGCTCAGGCTCGCGCTGTGCGGCCAGGCGGCGGAGCATATAGGGCGGAATGATGGAGCAGTACGGAGTTGGAACGAACATGAGAGACCCCTTCACGCTACGGGGCGTGCCGGATAGCCGCCACCGATGACATCAGACTACGAGCGGGGACTGACATTCGGCAGGGTCAAAACCGCTGGATTTGCGCGTTTTTCGCCGACCTCAGGCGGATCGGGAAACAAAAAACCCCGCCGTTTCAGTGAAACGGCGGGGTTTTCCGGCGATGCCGGTATTTTGTGCCCTCGATAGGATTCGAACCTACGACCTTCTGCTCCGGAGGCAGACGCTCTATCCCCTGAGCTACGAGGGCATCCAGGGATCCTGCCGTTACCGGCGGGACGTCCTAGAGCTTAGCAGGAAGGTGGCCTCCAACGGAAAATCGCCACTCATTTGTGGAGCCACGTGCATGCCAACTGCCCAAAATGCCCGTGAAACTCCGGGGCGGATCCGGCCCCTCGGCAGCCGGTCTCTCAGTAGCCGGTGAAGGAATCCACATGGACGCGGCGGGCACCCGCGCCACGTGCCGCGGCCCGCAGCGAGCGCACGCTGGCGGGCGAGCCGGAGACGAAGACCTCCCGGCCGCCGATGTCCGGGACCAGCTCCTTGAGGGCCGCCGCGTCAATCCTCCTGGCGCCCGCGTTGTGCATGAAGGCCGGCGGCGCCGAACCGTCGGCAAGGCGCGCCAGGACTCGCGCGCCGCAGCGCTGCAGCTCCTCGGCATAGGCCAGTTCTTCGGGATTCTTTGCCAGGTACAGCAGGACCGTGTCACGGTCAGTTGTCGGCGCCCCGGCCAGCTGGGCCATGTAGGGGGTGATCCCGATTCCGGCCGCGATGAGCAGCACGGGGGCGGCCGGGTCCCGGGGCAGGACGAAGTCGCCGCCCACGGTGGTCGCGGTAAGAGAGTCGCCAGGTGCAAGGGCCAACAGCGAGCGCTTGGCGGAGGACACCGGCTCCGCCGTCCCGACGCCGATCGTCAGCAGGGGTGCGCCGGGGGCGCTTGTCAGGCTGAACACGCGCCGGATTCCCTTCCCATCGCCCTTGCCGGCACGCCGGTCGCGAGCTTTGTCCGGCGGCAGGTGCAGTTCCAGGGACTGCCCGGGGGTAAAGCGCACCTGGCGTTCCGGGCGGAAGCTGAACTCCGTCGTCGTGGGCGTCAGCACCCGGGAACCCTCAAAACGCAGCCGCACCGCGCCCCGCTGCCCGGCGGCGAAGGCGAGCACATTGCCCACCAGCAGTGCCAGTTCGGGGGAGTTGGCCACGAACCCCAGGTTGTACGGAACGGCGAACAGCACCCCGACGACGGCGGCCAGTGCCAGTTGCTGCCAGCGCCGCGGTGGCAAGGTGAGCGGTTCGGTGAGCATGAACCCGACGAAGAACAGCACCGGACGCTGCGCAAAGGTCTGCCATAGCGCCTCGGGAACGTCCAGCCCGGCCCGCAGCAGGTCCGCGGCCACGATGGAGACGGCCACGACGGTGAAGACGGCGGCCATGGTGACTTTGCGGGTCCGGTACAGCACCAGCAGCACCCCCGGCAGCACCAGCAAGAGCATCGACGATGTGGCCGCCCACCAGGTGGCAATGTTGAGCCCGGTCAGTCCGGCGAGGAAGGCGCCGGCCGCGGCCGGGTTGAAGATGTGGCGGCCGCGCCAGGCCAGCGCATACTTCGAGGCCGAGGCCAGGACGCAGGCCAGGGCGACGCCGCCGATTTCGGCCACCTGGAGTCCCTGGGTCAGCTGGCTGGGCCAGAAAAGGAAGTACAGCAGCAGACCGGTGATGAGCGAGGACTCCGTGTGCGGACGCACGTGGAAGAGCGCGGCCAGCCCCTGGCTGGAGGCGTACGTCAGGCCAAGGCACAGGACCAGGTGGGCCAGCATTTCCGGCAGCCCGAACGTCAGCCAGCCCAACACATTGAGCAGCAGGCTGTAGCCGGCCAGGACGGCCAGGACCCACAGCACCAGCCTGTACATCGTGAGCCGGCCCAAGGCGGTATCCAGCCTCGAGCCGATCGGAGTGGTGGTGATGGCAGTCATGAAAACAGCGCCCCTTCAAATTCGGCTGAATATTCCGCGTGCCCGTCCGAATAGGCCGTGAGCCAGGCGAAATCGAACTCCTGCTCCAGCCGCGGACCGTCGACAAAAAACAATGCTGTGGCGAGCGCATCGGCCACCATCGCCGTCCCGGCCATGGCCCAGCTGGCGACGACGGTGCGCACCGGCGCTCCCGTGGTGCCGTCCAGGACGTGGTGGAACCCGTCGCCCCAGACCCGCCGGTTCGCGGCGGAGGCGCACAAGGCGCCGGCCTCCAGCCGGACCGTGCCAATCGCCTGGGTGGGATCGTAGGGGTGCTCAAGGGCCACCACTACAGGATCCGGCCCCGGGTTCAGGAGGTCTCCGCTGGCATCGATGAAGTGCTCGGCGATGCCGTCCTCCCGCAGTTGCGCGGAGAGCAGATCGGCCAACTGCCCTTTGCCGGCCGCGCCGACGTCGATCACCACCGGTGCCGAGGTGGTGAGCACGGTGCCGCGCCAGTCCAGTACATCCTCCCACCGCGGCGCGGGAAGCGGCGCGCCGCCCGGGCGCAGTGAGTAGTTGGCGTCATAGCCCAGGCGCTCCAGGCTGCCGCCGATCAGCGGGGTCATCGCGCCGTCAGTGAGCCGGTACAGCGTGCCGTACAGCTCGGCCAGGGCGGCTGATTCTTCGGGCAGCTCAACGCGGCCAGGCGTTCGGGCGGCGTCCGCAATGAGTGAGTCGGGCCGGAACCGGGACCACGCGGCGTCGTACGTCTCCACCGTGGCGAGCAGTCCACGGCGGTGTTTGCCGGAGAGCCGGGACGGCGTGGAAATCTCCCAGCGGGTCCCGATCCCGTCAAAGCTGAAGTGCGACCAGCCCGGATGAGGCACGATTCCTCTGTTCCTGCTCCTCTGTCCCCTGCAGGGTTACTGGGCCTGTGTCTTGATATCCGCCACGGCCTGGTTGAAGCCGCCGCTGGTCAGCGAGGATCCGGCCACTTTGGACACCTTGATCTCGTCCAGCTTCTTGCCCACCACCTGGGCCTGGATGCCGCTGGCGAACTCGCCCTGGAACTTGCGGGTGTTCGGATTCGACGGGTGCGGCGTGATCTTTACATCGGACACCGAGCCGCCGGCCAGGGTCAGTTCCACGCCGACAGTCTCGGTGCCGTTGGGCGAGGTGTAGTGGCCGTCGGCACTGTACGTGCCGTCCTTGTAGGACCCGGTGGTTGCGGCGGACTCGGACGCCGGAGCCGCGCCCTGTGCAGCCGGCGGCTGCGCGGCCGGGGCGCAGCCAGCCGCGGTTCCGGCGACGGAGAGGCCGGCGATGCCGACGAGGACGCTTTTACGGAAGGCGGAATTCATGCGGGACTCGATTCGTTGCAGGATCGGACAGCCAAAATATCGTGGCACTGACAGAGTTGACGACGTTGTTTTTAGGGTAACGGTTCACCCTTGGTGCGAAGCACTGAAGACCTTGGGTTTTCCCGGACGCTGCCGTTTCCCTCGCGCAGACGTCATGCCGGGCGCGGAATTCCGCCGCACCACGGGCCCACCGGTAGGCTAGAAGTGTGACCCCAGAAGAACTCTCCCTCGCCATATCCGCCTGCCTGAAGGACGCCGTCGCGGCCGGTGACATTGCCCTCTCCGCGGCCGACATCCCGGCTGAGGTGCGCGTGGAGCGCCCGAAGAACAGGGACCACGGGGACTGGGCCACGAACGTCGCCCTCCAGCTGGCCAAGACGGCCGGCACCAACCCGCGGGAGTTCGCGTCCGTCCTGGCCGCCCGGCTGAAGACGATCGAGGGCGTGTCCGCGGTGGACATCGCCGGGCCAGGCTTCCTGAACATCACCGTGGACGCTGCCGCTGCCGGCACCCTCGCCAAGGCGATTGTCGAGGCCGGACCCGCGTACGGCACCAACACCGCGCTCGCCGGGCACGTGGTCAACATGGAGTTCGTCTCGGCCAACCCCACCGGCCCGCTGCACATCGGCCACACCCGCTGGGCCGCCCTCGGCGACGCGATCGCCCGCGTCCTCCGGGCCTCCGGCGCCGACGTCACGGCCGAGTACTACATCAACGACGCCGGTTCCCAGATGAACGTGTTCGCCAACTCCGTGTTCGCCCGGCTGCACGGCAGGGACGTGCCTGAGGGCGGTTACCCGGGCCAGTACATCGCGGACCTCGGCCACGAAGTGCTCACCGAACACCCCGACATCCGCGAACTCACCGAAGTCGCGGCCCTGCCGGTGATCCGCGGCGCCGCCTACAAGGCACAGATGCACGACATCAAGCAGACGCTGGCCGGGTTTGGCGTCGACTTCGACGTGTTCTTCTCCGAGCAGGAGCTCCACGACGCCGGCGCGATCGAAGACGCCGTCGCCCGCCTGCGCGAGCAGGGCCACGTGTTCGACGACGGCGGCGCGGTCTGGCTGCGCACCACCGACTTCGGCGATGACAAGGACCGCGTGATGATCCGCGCCAACGGTGAGCCGACGTACTTCGCCGCCGACGCCGCCTACTACCTGTCCAAGAAGGACCGCGGCTACACCGAGAAGATCTACCTCCTCGGCGCCGACCACCACGGGTACATCAACCGGCTCAAGGCCATTGCGGCCGCCGCGGGGGACGACCCCGAGGTCAACATCGAGGTCCTGATCGGCCAGCTGGTCTCGGTCAACGGCGCCAAGCTGTCCAAGCGCGCCGGCAACATCATCGAGCTCAAGGACCTCATCTCCTGGCTCGGCAAGGACGCCGTCCGGTACTCGCTGGCCCGGTTCCCCGCCGACTCGCCGCTGACGCTGGACCCTGAGCTGCTGAAGAAGCACAGCAACGAAAACCCGGTCTTCTACGTCCAGTACGCCCACGCCCGCTCCCGCGGTGCCGCCCGCAACGCCGTGGCCGCAGGGGTGGAGCGCCGTGTGGACGGCAAAGACAGTTTCAACGCCGCCCTGCTGGATCACGCCACCGAAAACGAGCTGCTCTCGCACCTGGGCAGTTACCCCTCGATCGTTGCCAAGGCCGCCGAGCTGCGCGAGCCGCACCGCGTGGCCCGCCACCTCGAAGTCATCGCTGGCGCCTACCACCGCTGGTACGACGCCTGCCGCGTCGCGCCCCAGGGCGAGGAACCCATCACCGACACCAACCGCACCCGGCTGTGGCTCAACGACGCCACCAGCCAGGTGCTGGCCAACGGACTGGAACTGCTGGGCGTCTCGGCGCCGGAACGGATGTAACCGCCATGACGTCAACACCCAAACAGCAGGAAAACCCAGGGCAGTCCCCGCTCGCGCCGGCCTGGCTGGAGGTCCCCGCGGACCTCAACGCCCTCCACGAACCGCTGTGGGCGGGCGGGGTTGCGCGGAACGAGGACGGCGAGCTCACCATCGAGGGCCTGAGCGTCAGCGAGCTGCAGCGCCAGTACGGCACCCCGCTGTTCGTGCTGAGCGAGACCGACTTCCGGGCCCGGGCCCGGGCGTTCAGCGACGCCTTCAACGATGCCTTCGCCGACATCTGCGGGGGAGTGGACGTCTACTATGCCGGCAAGTCCTTCCTGTGCACCTCGGTGGTCCGCTGGGTTGAAGAGGAAGGCCTGCGACTGGACACCGCGTCAGGCGGCGAACTCGCCGTCGCCGCGCGCGCCGGCATTCCCGGCGCCGACGTCGCGCTGCACGGCAACAACAAATCCGACGGCGAAATCCACCGTGCACTGGACATGCAGCTGGGCCGGATCGTGGTGGACAGCCTCGACGAGCTCGAACGCGTCGCGGCGATCGCCGCCAACCGCGGCGACACCGCCAGGGTCATGCTGCGGCTGACCCCCGGGGTGCACGCCCACACCCACGAATTCATCGCCACCGCCCACGAGGACCAGAAATTCGGCCTGTCCATGGCCGGGGACTCCACTGAGAAGGCCGGCCTGTCCGCC
Source organism: Arthrobacter sp. 10N43 (assembly GCF_056394525.1). NCBI lineage: Bacteria > Bacillati > Actinomycetota > Actinomycetes > Micrococcales > Micrococcaceae > Arthrobacter > Arthrobacter sp. 10N43. The sequence goes on from NZ_JBFTIA010000004.1 coordinate 595,268, forward strand.
GCCGAGGAAGCTGTCGCCGCGGCGACCGGGCACGCCAGCATTGAGCTGCTGGGCCTGCACTGCCACATCGGCTCGCAGATCTTCGAACCGGACGGCTTCGCCCTCGCCGCGGAGAAGCTGCTGGACTTCCTGGCCGCGATGCAGGCCAAGTACTCGATCGTGCTGCCCGAACTAGACCTCGGGGGCGGCTACGGCATCGCCTACACCCCTGTCGACACCCCGCGCCCGCCCGCCGAGATCGCGCAGGCGATGGCCGCCGTCGTCCGTTCCAAGTGCGCCGCGCTGGGCATCAGCGCCCCGCGGATATCGATCGAACCGGGCCGCGCGATCGTCGGAAGCACCACGTTCACGCTGTACGAGGTCGGCACGCTCAAGACCGTCCGGGTGGATTCCGCCGCCCCGGAGGGCCACCACGCCGCAGAAGACGTTACGTACCCCCGCCGGTATGTGTCGGTGGACGGCGGGATGAGCGACAACCCCCGGCCGGTGCTGTACGACGCGGATTATTCGGCAATTCTCGCCTCCCGCAGCTCCGAAGCGGGGCCGCAGCTGTCCCGAGTGGTGGGCAAACATTGCGAGAGCGGCGACATAGTTGTTAGAGATGTATATCTGCCCGAGGACGTGGCAGCCGGTGATCTGCTTGCAGTACCGGGGACCGGCGCCTACTGCTGGGCCCTGTCAAGCAACTACAACTATCTGGCCCGGCCGGGCGTTGTCGCTGTCCGCGACGGATCTGCCCGGCTCATTGTCCGCGGGGAAACCGAAGAAGATCTGCTCAACCGCGACATGGGAGTCTGAATGACCGAATTGCGAACCCTGAAAGTGGCCCTGCTGGGCTGTGGCAACGTTGGGGCCCAGGTTGCGCGGATTCTCATTGACGACGCCGACGCCCTCGCCGCCCGCACGGGCGCACGCCTGGAACTGAGCGGCATCGCGGTGCGCAACCTCGCAGCCGAGCGCGACGTCGAACTGCCGCAGGAGCTGTTCACCGCGGACGCCGAGACCCTCGTCAAGGACGCCGACCTCGTCATCGAGCTCATGGGCGGCATCGAGCCGGCCCGTTCCCTGATCCTGACCGCCATGCGGCACGGTTCCTGCGTTGTCACCGGCAACAAGGCGCTGCTGGCGCAGGACGGCCCCACGCTGTACGAGGAAGCCGACAAGGCCGGGGTGCAGCTCTCCTACGAGGCCGCCGTCGCCGGTGCCATCCCCATCCTGCGCCCCATCCGGGACAGCCTCTCCGGCGACCGGATCACCCGGGTGCTCGGGATTGTCAACGGCACCACCAACTTCATCCTCGACCAGATGGACTCCACCGGGGCGCAGTTCGCCGATGCCCTGGCAGAGGCCCAGCGCCTTGGCTACGCCGAAGCCGATCCCACCGCCGACATCGAAGGCCACGACGCCGCCGCCAAGGCCGCGATCCTTGCCTCGCTGTCCTTCCACACGCGGTTCGCCCTGGAAGATGTCTCGTGCGAGGGCATCACCTCGGTCACCGCGGCAGACATCGCCGCCGCCAAGGATGCCGGCTTCGTCATCAAACTGCTGGCCATTGCCGAGAAACTGGCTGACGAGGACGGCAAGACCGGCGTCTCCGTCCGCGTCCACCCCACGCTGCTGCCCCGCGAGCACCCCCTCGCCGCCGTCCGCGGCGCGTTCAACGCCGTCTTCATCGAGGCCGAGAACGCCGGCGAGCTGATGTTCTACGGCCAGGGCGCCGGCGGCACCCCGACGGCGTCCGCCGTGCTGGGCGACCTCGTTTCCGCGGCCCGCCGCATCGTCCTGGGCGGCCCCGGCCGGACCGAAACCACCACCGGGCACGTGCCCGCGCTGCCCATCGATGCGGCCGTCACGAGCTACTACATCGGACTCGACGTCGCGGACCAGCCCGGCGTCCTGGCCCGGATCGCCCACCTCTTCGCGGAGCACGGCGTGTCCATTGAAATCATGCGGCAGACCATCCACCGCGACGCCGACTCCAACGTGGAGTCGGCCGAGCTGCGGATCGTGACCCACCAGGCCCGGGAATCCGCACTTGCAGCAACCGTCGAGGCCGTCAGGCGCCTGGACGTCATCAATTCCGTCACATCCGTACTGCGGGTAGAAGGGGTCTAAGTGGCTCACCAATGGCGCGGTGTCATCCGCGAATACGCTGATCGTCTTCCTGTCACGGAAGCCACTAAGGTCATCACCCTGGGCGAGGGCGGCACCCCGCTCGTGCACGCCCGCCACCTCTCCGAGCTGACCGGCAGTACCGTCTACCTCAAGGTCGAAGGCATGAACCCGACCGGTTCGTTCAAGGACCGCGGCATGACCATGGCCATGACCGCGGCGGTGGCCTCCGGCGCCAAGGCCGTGGTGTGTGCCTCCACCGGCAACACCTCTGCATCTGCCGCGGCCTACGCGACGGCGGCAGGGCTGCAGTGCGCGGTGCTGGTCCCCGAGGGCAAGATCTCCATGGGCAAGCTCAGCCAGGCCGTCGCCCACGGCGCCACCCTGCTGCAGGTGGACGGCAACTTCGACGACTGCCTCGACATCGCCCGCAAGCTCGGCGAGTCCTACCCGGTGTTCCTGGTCAACTCCGTCAACCCCGCCCGGATCGAGGGCCAGAAGACCGGCGCCTTCGAAGTGGTGGACGCCCTGGGCGATGCCCCCGACTTCCACGTGCTTCCGGTGGGCAACGCCGGCAACATCAGCGCGTACTGGAAGGGCTACAAGGAGTACTCCGCGCCGTTCGAGTCACCCACCGCCGGGTCGCTGCCCGCCGTCGCCACCAAGACCCCGGTCATGTGGGGCTTCCAGGCCGCCGGCGCTGCCCCGTTCGTGGCCGGCCACCCCATCACCGAGCCGGACACCATCGCCACCGCCATCCGGATCGGCAACCCGGCCTCCTGGGACACCGCTGTTGCGGCCCGGGACGAATCCGGCGGCGTGATCGAGGCCGTCACGGACGAGGAAATCCTGTCCGCGCACCGCTGGCTCTCCGCCCGGGAAGGCGTCTTCGTGGAACCCGGCTCCGCTGCCGGCGTCGCCGGACTGATCAAGAAGCATGCGGCCGGTGAAGTGCCGGCCGGCAAGACGATCGTGATCACGGTGACAGGTCACGGCCTCAAGGACCCGCAGTGGGCCCTGCGCACCGAGGACGGCAGCGACGTGCAGCCGGTCAGTGTCTCCAACGATGTCGTCACCGTCGCCGCAGCACTGGGACTGGAAGAAAGATAACGTTGGAAACAACCCTGACCATCCCGGCCGAATCTGCTGCCGGCTCGCCGGCTGTTCCGGCGGGCCAGGTTGTCACCGTCCGGGTGCCGGCCACCAGCGCCAACCTGGGTCCCGGGTACGACAGCCTCGGCCTGGCCCTCTCGCTCCATGACACCCTCACCGTGGAAACGCTCGCCAGCGGTGAGCTGGAATTCGAGCTCAGCGGCGAGGGCGCCGAATCGCTGCCCCGCGACGCCACGCACCTGGTGGTCAAGGCCCTCACGGAGGCGCTTCACCGCCTCGGGTACCGGCACGAAGGCCTGCGGATCACGGCGGACAACGTCAACCCGCACGGGCGGGGCCTTGGCTCTTCGGCCTCGGCCGTGGTGGCGGCCGTCAGCGCAGCGAATGCCCTGGTGCCGGAAATATCCCGGCGCGGCCGGGACTGGATCCTCCAGCTCACTAGCGAAATGGAAGGCCACCCGGACAACGTTGCACCCGCCATTTTCGGCGGACTGGCGCTGTCATGGCAGGACAGTGACCAGTACAGCAGCACGAGTGCGTCCGTGGCCGCTGCGGTGGTCCCGGTCGTCGCGGTGCCGGACTATGAGCTCTCCACGGAGGCGGCCCGGGCACTCTTGCCGGCCTCGGTGGGCCACCATGCCGCGGCCATGAACTCCGGGCGTGCCGCCCTGCTGATCCATGCCCTCACCGCCAACCCGGAGTTCCTGCTGCCGGGCACCGAGGACTACTTGCACCAGAGCTACCGCGCCCAGGCCATGCGGCCCAGCGCGGAGCTCATCGGCGCGCTGCGCCGGGCAGGGCACGCCGCCATCGTCTCTGGCGCAGGACCCACGGTATTGGTCCTGGCCAACGGGGAAGCGGAAGCCGATGAAGTCGTAGACTTCATCGCCGCCCACACGGCGGGCAACACGCCGGAAGTTGGCTGGCGTGTGATGAAGCTGGCCGTGGACGTCGAAGGTGCTAAAGTGGAAGTGCACCGGCGGTAAATACGCAGGCGGTAAATTTAGTAACCGTTGTAAGACCGCGATGTTGGCCACGTAGCCTCTCTCATCTTTCACTGCGCAATATTATCCGGTGCCACCTGCTTTCGGTCTGACGCAGGACTCAGCAGATTTTCTCTGCCCCCTCATACGTCAGCCCGCCGTTCCTCATTTCTCGGAATCGTGCATGGTGAAGCAGTATCCGGCCCTGCTGGTCGAAATCCATCCGGCAAGGCCGAAAATCCCGGCTGCAGATCTGAACTGCAGCCCAGATCAAATCACCGCGTCCAGCTCTTAGTCTGGACGCCGTCGAGGGGGAAGGATCCTTCGTGACCGAAACCACTGAGCTGTCTCCGGCTGTGGATACATCTTCTGCTGCCGGATCTTCGGCAGCACCCGCCAAGAGCAGCGGCCTTGCAGGCCTCAAGCTCGCCCAGCTCCAGGCTCTCGCCAGCCAGCTTGGCATTTCCGGCGGTTCCCGCATGCGCAAGGGTGATCTGGTCACGGCCATTTCCGCCCACCGCGCAGGCACTCCGGTAAGCAAGGCTCCGGCCCGCGCTGCCGAAAAGGCGAGCGACAACGGCACCGTTTCCCAGGCGTCAGCCCCGGTAACTGCGCACGCAACCGCGCCCGCAGCTGCCGCCGAGGAAGCCCCGGCGCAGGAAAGCCCCCGCGCCCGCCGCGGCCGCAGCCGCCGTGCAGGCAGTGACGGAGTCGTCACGACGCCCGCCACCGAGGCGCCTGCCGCAGCCCCGGCCGAAGCTCCCGCCGTTTCCGCTGAGTCCGGCACTGCTGACTCCGGGACGCAGGCTGGCTCTGCCGTTTCCGCGCCGGAAACTTCCGACCGCACCCGGCAGCCGCGCACCCGCAACCGCCGTCGCGGCGAGGCCGCCGCGCAGGCTACTGAGGCAGGTGGCCAGGGCGCTGAGGCGCAGGCCGAACAGCCCGCCGCCGAACAGCGCACTGAGCAGCGTGCAGAGCAGCGCGAACAGCGCACCGAACAGCGTGACCAGCGCACCGAGCAGCGCCAGGGCGAGCCGGGCAGCGAAGACGGCCAGCGCCGCGACGCCACCCGCACCCGTGGCGGCCGCGACGAATCCGCCGGCACCCGCGAGAACACCCGCGACAGCGACGATTCGGATGGCGGAAGCCGCCGGAACCGGCGCAACCGTCGTGACCGCAACGACCGTGGTGACCGCCAGGGCCAGCAGGACAGCCGTGACAACTCCTCGCGCAACGACCGCTTCCGCGATCGCAACGACCGCCGCCGCGGGCGTCAGCAGGGACCGGACGTCGACGACGTCGAGGTCACCGAGGACGACGTCCTGCTGCCGGTCGCCGGTATCCTCGACGTGCTGGAGAACTACGCGTTCATCCGCACCTCGGGCTACCTGCCGGGCCCGAACGACGTCTACGTCTCGCTCGCCCAGGTCAAGAAGTACAACCTGCGCAAGGGCGATGCCTGCGTCGGTGCCATCCGTGCACCGCGCGAAGGCGAAGACCGCAGCCAGCAGTCCGCGCGCCAGAAGTTCAACGCCCTGGTCCGTGTGACCTCGGTGAACGGCAAGACGCCGGAAGAACTCAAGGACCGCGTCGAATTCGCGAAGCTCGTCCCGCTGTACCCCTCCGAGCGCCTGCGCCTCGAGACGGACCCGAAGAAGATCGGCCCCCGCGTAATCGACCTCGTGGCCCCGATCGGCAAGGGCCAGCGCGGCCTGATCGTTTCGCCGCCGAAGGCCGGCAAGACGCTCATCCTGCAGTCCATCGCCAACGCCATCACCACCAACAATCCTGAGGTCCACCTCATGATGGTGCTTGTTGACGAACGCCCCGAAGAAGTTACGGACATGCAGCGCACCGTCAAGGGCGAGGTCATTGCCTCCACCTTCGACCGTCCAGCCGACGACCACACCACCGTGGCCGAGCTTTCCATCGAGCGCGCCAAACGCCTCGTGGAAATGGGCATGGACGTTGTAGTGCTCCTTGACTCCATGACCCGCCTGGGCCGTGCCTACAACCTGGCAGCACCGGCTTCCGGCCGCATCCTGTCCGGTGGTGTGGACTCCGCCGCGCTGTACCCGCCGAAGCGCTTCTTCGGTGCAGCCCGCAACATCGAAAACGGTGGCTCGCTGACCATCCTGGCAACCGCGCTCGTCGAGACCGGTTCCAAGATGGACGAGGTCATCTTCGAGGAGTTCAAGGGCACCGGCAACATGGAACTGCGCCTGTCCCGCCAGCTCGCGGACAAGCGCATCTTCCCGGCCGTGGACGTCAACGCGTCCGGTACGCGCCGCGAGGAAAACCTGCTTTCCCCCGAGGAAGTCAAGATCATGTGGAAGCTGCGCCGCGTCCTCTCCGGACTCGAAACGCAGCAGAGCCTTGAGCTGCTGACCAACAAGATCCGGGAGACCCAGAGCAACGTCGAGTTCCTCATGCAGGTGCAGAAGACGACGCTTGGTGCGAAGTCCGATAACGACAAGTAGTTGACGTAGGGGTGGGGCCGTCTGTTGTTTAGCCGGCCCCGCCCCTTTGTCGTTCGGTTTTTTGCCGCCCCCGCCCCTACGCGTGGAGGCTCGATCCTGACGGATCAGAGCCTCCACGCTCCGGCAGGCCCCATGCCACTCCCGGGGCGGCAAAAACAGAACGACTTGCACTCGTCCCACCCAACGCACGGCGTTACTAGACTTGAGAGAGTCGAAAGAGGTTTGAAAATGTTTGAGTCCGTACAGGGCCTGTTGGATGAGCACGACTCTATCCAGGCCCAGCTGGGGGATCCTGCTGTTTATGCCGACCAGCGGCTGGCCCGGAAGCTGGGGCGGCGTTCTGCCCAGCTGAACGGCATTGTGGAGGCCTACCACCGCTGGGAAGCCATCAGCGATGACCTGGCGGCTGCCAAGGAAATGGCGGACGAGGACCCGGAGTTCGCCGCGGAGGTGCCCGAGCTGGAGGCTGCGCTGGAGACGGCGGCGGCCAAGCTGCGCCGGCTGCTGATCCCGCGCGACCCGGACGATGCCCGCAACGTGATCCTCGAGGTCAAGGGCGGCGAAGGCGGCGACGAGGCTGCGCTGTTCGCCGCGGACCTCCTGCGGATGTACAGCCGTTACGCGGAATCCCGCGGCTGGAAGACCGAGATCATCTCCGCCACCGAATCTGACCTGGGCGGCTACAAAGACGTCCAGATGGCCGTCAAGGGCAACTCCAACGATCCTGCAGAGGGCGTCTACGCCCGGCTCAAGTTCGAAGGCGGCGTGCACCGGGTGCAGCGCGTGCCCGTCACCGAATCCCAGGGCCGCATCCACACCTCGGCCGCCGGCGTGCTGGTGCTGCCCGAAGTGGACGAGCCCGAGGAACTCGAGATCAACCAGAACGATCTCAAAATCGACGTCTACCGCTCCTCGGGGCCCGGCGGGCAGTCGGTCAACACCACCGACTCCGCGGTGCGCATCACCCACCTTCCCACCGGAATCGTCGTCGCGATGCAGAACGAGAAGTCGCAGCTGCAGAACCGTGAAGCCGGCATGCGCGTGCTGCGCGCCCGCATCCTGGCCCACCAGCAGGAGATCATCGACGCCGAAAACTCCGCGCAGCGCAAGTCCCAGATCCGCACCATGGACCGCTCCGAGCGCATCCGCACGTACAACTACCCGGAAAACCGGATCGCGGACCACCGCACCGGATACAAGGCCTACAACCTGGACCAGGTCATGAACGGCGACCTGGAACCGGTAATCCAGTCGGCCATCGAACTGGACGAGCAGTCCCGGCTCGACGCCATCGGCGAATAGGCGCGGCCCACCCGTGATGACAGCAGGTGATGGTCCGAGCCTCGCGGAGGCCGTCAGCGAGGCGACGGCGGTCCTCGCCGCCGCCGGCGTGCCCAGCCCACGCGTGGACGCCGAGCTCCTCGCCGAGCACCTGCTCGGCGTCGGGCTCGGCCGGCTGCGCGCGCTGATGCTCGGCGACGCGCCGGCCCCGGCGGGCTATGCCGACCTCGTTGCCGAGCGGGCGCAGCGCATCCCGCTGCAGCACATCACGGGCGTGGCGCACTTCCGGTACCTCGAACTCGCCGTCGGTCCCGGCGTGTTCATCCCGCGCCCGGAAACCGAGTCCGTGGTGCAGCTGGTGCTTGACTGGCTCAAGGGCAGGGCCGGATTGGCACACCCCAAAGTGGTGGACCTGGGCACCGGATCCGGCGCGATCGCAGGCTCGATCGCGCACGAGGTACCCGGCGCGGAAGTCCACGCGGTGGAATACAGCGAATTCGCGCATGCCTGGGCGGCGAAAAACCTGTTGCCCCTGGGCGTCCACCTCATCCGCGGCGACATGCGCGACGCGCTGGGCGAACACAACGGCACGTTCGACGTCGTCGTGTCCAACCCGCCCTACATACCCGCCGAAGCGATCCCGAACGAACCCGAAGTGGCGCTGCACGACCCGCCCGAGGCACTGTACGGCGGGGGAGCGGACGGGATGGAACTTCCGACGGCGGCGGCGGCCTCGGCTGCCCGCCTGCTGGTGCCCGGCGGCTACTTCGTGATGGAGCACGCCGAAGTCCAATCGGAATGGATCGCCGCGATGCTGAAACGCACCGGGGTGTTCTCCGAGGTCCGGACCCACCGCGACCTCAACGGCAAGGACCGGGCCACCAGCGCAGTGCTGACACAGTCAGAACAAACACTGCAGCACTGAGGCCCCCGCAAAAAAATCGTGTGACAAGTGATGAAAGAATAGGCCAGTGACGACTAGCTACGATTGCACGGCAGCTGAGCAGCGCGCCGCAGGACTTGAACACGCCCAGCGGGCCATCCGTGAGAGCAAGTGTGTGGTCTTCCCGACCGACACCGTCTACGGTATTGCCGCCGACGCCTTCTCGCCCCTCGGCGTGACCCTGCTGCTTGCGTCGAAGGGCCGTAGCCGGAAGATGCCGCCGCCGGTGCTGATCCCCAGGCTGAACGCCCTCGATGGCCTCGCCACGGACGTCCCGCCCGAGGCGCGGCGGCTGGCCGAGGCGTTCTGGCCCGGCGGACTGACCCTGATCCTGCATGCCCAGCCGTCATTGGACTGGGATCTTGGTGAAACCAAGGGGACCGTTGCGCTGAGGATCCCGGCCGACGAGATCGCCCAGGACCTGCTGACGCTCACCGGCCCCCTCGCCGTGTCCTCCGCGAACCGCACCGGGCAGGCGGCGGCGCGGACCGCAGCGGACGCCGAGGCGCAGCTGGCGGAATCCGTGGAGGTCTACCTCGAGGGCGGACCCCGGCCCGCCGAGGGTGCCGAAGCCCTCGCCTCAACTATCGTCGATGCGACGGTGCAGCCGCTGCGGGTGGTCCGTCAGGGAGCCATCAGCCTCGAACGCCTGCGCGGCGTGGTTCCCGGCCTCCTGGACGTCGACGGCAACGCCGCCGAAGGTGAGGACGCTGCCGAAACGGTTGTTGAGCCGGCTGTGCCTGAGGCTGACGCGGCTGTTGAGGCGACCGTGCCTGAGGCTGACACGGCTGTTGAGGCGGCCGTGCCCGAGGCTGATGCTGGGCCCGAGGCCGCACCCCGGCCCGCCGCGCCTGAGCCCGGCTCGGCATGACGCTGGAGCGCCAGCGCGTCCCCTTCCTCGACGTCGACGCTACCCCCGTGACCGTGTCCGAGCTGACAGCCGTCCTTACCGCCTACGTGGCCGAGGGCCGGACCCGGACCGTGGTGGGGCACAACCTGCACAGCGTCACGCTGCTGCACTCCGATCCCGGCTTCCGTTCCTTCTACGACCACAGCGACGTGGTGCTGATCGACGGCGCACCGGTGCTTTGGCTCTGGGCCAAGACGGGCGAAGAGGACGACGGCAGGGGTCCGGTGATGGATTACCGGCTGGGATCGACCGACTGGATTCCCGCGCTGGGCAATGTCGCGGGGCTGCAGCGCATTGCGGTGATCGGTGCAGGCGCCGTGGCCAACGCCGGCGCAGTGGCCAAACTGCGGGAGATTGTCCCCGGGGCGCGGGTGGACGGCATGCCCGGCGAAGACTGGGACCAGGACGTTGAGGACGCCGCCGTCCAATGGCTTGCCGGGCTCCGCCCGCAGCTTGTGCTCCTGGGCCTCGGGATGCCGCTGCAGGAACAGGTCCTGGCGCGGCGGCTTCCCGTGCTCCCGCCGGCCGTCTACTGCGCCGTCGGCGGCGCCATCGAACAGATTGCCGGCGTGCAGAAGCTGGCGCCGCGCTGGATCGGGCGGCTCGGCCTCGAGTGGGCCTGGCGGCTCATGCTCCACCCGCAGCGGGTGGCCTACCGGGTGTTCGGCGAGCCGTGGGTGCTGCTGGGTTTGCTGCTGCGCCGCCGGCTGGGCCGGCAGGCCCAGAGCTAGCAACCCTAGCGCCAGCAGCCCTGGCGTCCGCAACCCTGGCGCCAGCAACCCGGGCGCCTGCGGCGCGGACGGTCAGAACTTCTGGTCCTCCAGCGGACCGAATCCCTTGCCCCGGAGCCCGGCGGAAAAGGCGCGAAACCAGTCTGCAAGCCCGCGGAGGTCTCCGCTGCGCAGGAAGTAGCCAAGGTAGCCGCCCACATCAGCGACGAAAGACTTGACCCGGAAATGGCGGCGGATCATGTAGCCGCGGTTCCGGTAGTAGAAATAGCGTTTGAAGGCCGAATCCGGCACGATCACGTGCCACCGCGCGCCGAAGACATGCTTGGTTTCGGAGAAGGCATGCGGGTGGGTGATGGCAGCGGTGGTCACCGTGCCGAAACGGATCCCGGCCTTCCTGAGGCGCAGCGTGAAGTCCACCTCGTCGCCGCGGATGAACAGGCGCATGTCCGGCAGGCCCACTTTGAAGAAGACATCGGAGCGGATCAGGGCGCCGTTGAAGAAGTGACCGTCGCCGGGCAGGAACCCGACCTTCTCCACCTCGGCACGCTCATGCGTGACCTTGCCGTTGAGCCGGAAGAAAAAGGACAGCTGGTCCGGGTGGCCGGGAGCCACCACCAGGGGCACCACGGCGTCCAGGCCGCGGTCCTGCGCCTCGCGGAGCAGCGTGGCAAGGCAATCGGGGTCGGCCGGCTCGGCGTCGTCGTCCATCATCCAGATCCAGTCGGCCCCGCTGGCCACAGCCTTGAGGATGGCAAGCGAGAATCCGCCGGCCCCGCCGAGGTTCGCCTCGGACCTGACATAGTCCACGTTGGCGTGCCGGTCGGCAACATCTTTCGAGGGCACGGTGCCGCTGTCGATGAGGCAAATGGAGCGCACATGGGCGGTCTGGTTATTGATGGCGTCCAGCAGGACCGCCAGCTCCCGGGGACGGTCAAACGTCACGGCAGCGACTGCAACCGAGGGGGTCATCGCGGGGTCCTTTCAGCACGACCGACAGTGGTTTTCCCGCCGGCGGAGGGCCGTGTGACGCGAAGACAGGTGGCCGTTGGCATTAGTATCTTGACTAGAGTCCACTGTAATACAGCCCTGTCAGGCACTACGCACTGCCTGCCCTGCGCACGGCGACGGAGAAGTTTCATTTTTCGAAAGACTGTTCCACGGCAACTTAATTCCCCCCATTTCCGCAGCTCACCGGTGCCTCCGCCGCTGCGGAGCGTGCCGCCGTGTCTTGCCTGCGCGGACCGCGCTGGCAATGCCTGGTTGGTGGTCTTCCCGTGATCATGTACCTGCTCATGATGCTGACGGCAGCGATCGTGAGCTACGCGGCTACATGGGGCGCCCGGCTGGTAGGCAACAGGCTGGAACTGTATTCGCCGATCCGCAGCCGTGACATGCATTCCACGCCGATATCCAGGCTCGGCGGCCTGGGCATCTTCGCGGGGGTCCTGGTCGCATTGGTTACGGCGAGCAATTCGTTCTTCGTCAAGGACATCTTCCGGAACAACACCGCTCCCTGGGGGATTCTCGCCGGGGCCGCCGTGATCGTGCTGGTCGGTGTGGCGGATGACCTGCTGGATCTGCGGTGGTGGATCAAGCTGATCGGCCAGAGCGCCGCGGCACTGGTCGTGGCCACCTGGGGAGTGCGGATGACGATCATCCCGTTCGTCCCCGAGCCGTTAGTGATTCAGAACGAGGCCGTGAGCATCGTGCTGACCGCCGGGCTGATCGTGACCACAATGAACGCCTTCAACTTCATCGACGGACTGGACGGCCTCGCCGCCGGTGTGGCGATCATCGGGGGAGCGGCGTTCTTCCTCACGGCTTACTGGGTGCACCGCACGGCCGTCCTGCTGGACCGTTCGGACCTGGCGACCCTCCTGACCGCCATCGTGGTCGGCAGCTGCGTCGGGTTCCTGCCGCACAACTGGTTCCCCGCGAAGATCTTCATGGGCGATTCCGGGGCCATGCTGATCGGCCTGATCATGGCCTCGGCCGGCATCGTGTCCACCGGCCAGATCAGCTCCGGCCTCTACGACCGGGCCAACGGTATCCCCACGGTCATCCCGATCCTGCTGCCGTTCGCCGTGCTGTTCCTGCCGCTGCTGGACCTGGGCCTTGCGGTGGTCCGGCGCACCGCGCTGGGCAGATCGCCGTGGTCCGCCGACCGCGGGCACCTGCACCACAAGCTGCTGGACATCGGGTACTCGCACCGCGGCGCCGTGGTGCTGATGTACCTGTGGACCTGCATTCTTGCCTTCGGCGGCCTCGCGTTCGCGATCTTCCCCTGGCACATTGTCCTCGCCGTCGATCTGGCCGCCGCGGTCATCATGGCCGCGGTGACGGCCTGGCCGTACCTGCGGCAGCGAGGGCCCGGAGCAATGGCCAGCACACCCGAGTAACCATTGCCGCCGCCGTCCGACGCGCTTTTCCGAATAATTTCTATCTAATGTAGAATTCAGGGGCGGCGCCACGCCGACCACCTTGACCAGCATCACGCCATCGACGATTGGGATCTCATGACCTCCAACGCCGAACCCGGACCCGCTTCCGGCAACGGACCAGTTGGTGTCTCTGGCCCCACAAAATCCCTGTGGCTCAAACTGCTGGCCTGGAGCTCGGCCACTTCGGCCGTCGCCTTGGTCCTGACCGGCATCGCCGCCTTCGTCTTCAACGGCGCGGTCGGGTTCTGGTCCTCCCTCTTCGGGGGAGCCCTGGTGATGGCGTTCTTTGCCATCAGCCTCGCGGTGGGCCACTTCGTTGGCCGCAACAACCCTTCCGGAGCGATCGGACTGTTCGTCGCGACGTACTTCGTCAAAGTTGTCGGCTTTGCCGTGGTCCTCTTCGCCATCGGGACTCCGGCCTGGCTGCACGGCCGCTGGTTCCTGATCGGCGCCGTCGTGACTGTCGTGTTTTGGCAGGCAGCCGAAATTTACGGTTTCAGCAAGGCCAGGCTCCAAATTTACAACGACCCCGAAACCCGAAAAGACGGCACCGATGTTTAGCCGCAAAAAGGGCCAACGGCCAGTCACCGGACCGCTTGCCGGACAGATTAACAAGCCAGCCAAAACACCTAAAACCACAGCCGGTGCCCCCGGCGTATCGACGGATGGCAGCGACGGCGGATACAACGCCGGGATCGCCGTCTTCAGCTACATTGTTGGCGGAATCATCGTCTGGAGTTTGATAGGGTGGGGACTGGATAATCTGTGGGGAACCCGCTGGATTGTGCTCGCAGGCGCTCTGCTTGGAGCTGCGGGAGGGTTCTATCTTTCTCATATGCACGGCCTCACCAGTAACAGAACTTCAGCTGATGACGGCGATGCTGCACGTGGCCCGTCCCAGGACGAGGAACAGTAATGCCAAATAATTTCACAGGGGGAGAGGCGGGCAGTGATGTCGCCGGTCCCCGACCAACGCCCAATGATGGACACTGCAGAGAGGAAACGCGTTGATCGCGCTTGCGCTCCCGGCCCAAGATTCAGGAACCTTCACGCCTCCTGGAATTGAAGAACTTCACCTGCCGGCTATCCTGCCTTGGGGTGCGGCCGAAGGATTTTCCAAGCAGATGCTGCTGGTTATCCTCTCGGTCGTCATTATCGCTACATTCTTTCTGCTAGCTGCACGGAAGCAGCAGCTCGTCCCCGGCAAGCTGCAGTTCGCAGGCGAGGCCGCTTATAGCTTCGTCCGCAACGGCATTGCCAAGGACATCATCGGCGGCCGGGACTTCATGAAGTACGTCCCGCTGTTGTTCACCCTCTTCTTCTTCATCCTGGTGAACAACATCTACGGTGCAATCCCGCTGATCCAGCTTCCGACCTTCTCGCACGTCGGCGGTGCCTACGTGCTCGCGGGGATCGTGTACGTCACCTGGATCGCCATCGGCGTCAGGAAGAACGGCCTGAAGTACTTCAAGCTCGCTACGGTTCCTACCGGCGTTCCCTGGTACATCCTCCCGATCGTTATCCCGATCGAGATCATCTCCAACTTCCTGGTCCGCCCGGTCACGCACAGCCTCCGTCTGTTCGCCACCATGCTGGCCGGCCACCTGATCGTCATGATCGCGGGAGCGGGCATTGAGTTCCTCGTGATGCAGGAAAGCGTCCTCATGAAGGGCGCGTCCGTACTCGTCCTTGGTGGCGCCATCGCGATGTACATGCTCGAAGCGCTGATCATGGTGCTGCAGGCCTACGTCTTCACGCTGCTGACCGCGATCTACATCGAAGGCGCGCTGCACGCCGACAGCCACTAGGCACCCTGCCAGCAGGCGCGACGCCAACAGGCACCACGCCAGCAGGCACAACATAGTCTTCCCCTCACGGGGATGAAGCAACCCAAACAACCTGCCACATGGGTGGCATCTTGAAAGGAAGAAAAATGGAAGGCTCCATCAACGGCTCCATCAACCTCGTCGGCTACGGCCTCTCCGCCATCGGCGGTGGTATCGGTGTGGGTCTCGTGTTCGCCGCTTACATCAACGGTGTGGCACGTCAGCCGGAAGCCCAGCGCGTCCTGCAGCCGATCGCATTCCTCGGCCTCGCGCTTACTGAAGCCCTCGCCATCCTTGGCCTGGTCTTCGCGTTCGTTCTCAAGTAAACAGAACAACCGAACATCCAGAACCGAGTAGATAAGGACGGGTGAAATATGAATCAAGCGATCATCTCAGCCGCCACTGAAGGCGGTACTAACCCCCTTGTTCCCAATCCCTGGGAAATGCTTGTTGTCTTCGCCGGCTTTGCTCTCCTCATGTACATCGTGGTCAAGTACGTTGTCCCGATGTTCGAGAAGACCTTCGCGGAGCGGGCCGAAGCCATCGAAGGCGGCATTGCCAAGGCCGAACAGGCCCAGGCCGAGGCCTCCGCAGCCCTCGAAGAGTACAAGCAGCAGCTCACGGAAGCCCGCGCCGAAGCCAACCGCATCCGTGAGGAAGCACGCGCCGAAGGTGCCCAGATCCTTGCAGAGCTGAAGGAGAAGGCGGCTGCCGAGTCGGCCCGCATCACCGCACAGGCCCACGCGCAGATCGAATCCGAGCGCCAGGCGGCCGTTGTGTCGCTCCGCGCGGAGGTCGGCACGCTGGCCACGACGCTGGCAAGCCGCATCGTCGGCGAAGCACTGAGCGACGATGCACGGTCGGCCCGAGTGGTGGACCGCTTCCTGGCAGATCTGGAGAACCAGAACGCGGGTGTAGCTAAGTAATGGCAGGTGTATCGAGCGAATCGCTGGCCGCTGCGCTGGCGGCCTTGGAAGCAAAGCTTCCCTCCGCGTCGCTGCAGTTGGCAACGGAACTGTTCGGAATCCTGGGGACCGTGGACAGCTCCGCTGGTTTGCGGCGGGCCCTGACTGACCCGTCCCGCAGCGGTGACGAAAAGTCGGCGCTGGTCAAGCAGCTCTTCAGCGGGAAAGTATCCGCTGACGCTGTTCAGATCGCTGCCGGACTGGCCAGCTCCCGCTGGGCATCCGCACGGGATATCGGCGATGCACTCGAGACTCTTGCCGCTTCGGTGGTCATCGCTGTTGCCGAGAACAAGTCGGCCGTCTCTGCCTCCGGGCTCACCGGACTGGAAGCGCTGGAGAACGATCTGTTCTCCTTCAACCAGGCCGTCGAGTCCAGCCACGAGGTCCAGCGTGCTCTGTCCGAGCCGCAGGCCAGCCCGGCCGCCAAGGTGACCCTCGCGGAAAAGCTCGTACCTGGTGCGAGCGAGGAAGCGAAAGTCCTGATCGGACAGGCCGTCACGGCACCGCGCGGGCTCAAGGTCACCAAGCTGGTTCGCCGTTTCGCCGAGCTCGCCGCCAAGCGCCAGCAGCGCTGGATTGCAACGGTCAGCGTCACCCGTCCGCTGACGGCGACCCAGACCAGCCGCTTGCAGCTGGGGCTGAACGCCCTCTACGGTCGCGAGCTCAAGATCAACCTGAACGTTGACCCGGCACTTATCGGTGGAATCCGGATCCAGGTTGGTGACGAAGTGGTTGACGCTTCCGTCGCCGCCCGCCTGGGCCAGCTCCAGCGCCAGATCGCCTAGCCAGCCGGACAAGCACAACCTAACGACAAGAAACCCCGGTCATCGTGAGCAACGATGATCACGAAAACAGGAGAGCAGGGACTGCAGATGGCCGAATTGACCATCAACGCCGACGACGTCCGTAATGCGTTGAACGAGTTCGCGGCGTCCTACGAACCCGGAAACGCAGAGCGCGTAGAGGTCGGCCGTGTAACAACCGCAGGTGACGGCATCGCCCGTGTTGAGGGCCTTCCCTCGGTCATGGCGAACGAGCTGCTTCGCTTCGAAGACGGCACCCTGGGCCTGGCCCAGAACCTCGACGTCCGCGAGATCGGTGTCATCATCCTCGGTGACTTCACCGGAATCGAAGAAGGCCAGGAAGTCCACCGCACCGGACAGGTTCTGTCCGTGCCGGTTGGCGACGCCTTCCTCGGCCGCGTGGTTGACCCGCTGGGCCAGCCCATCGATGACCTCGGCGACATCAAGGCCGAGACCACCCGTGCCCTGGAACTCCAGGCACCGGGCGTGACCCAGCGTAAGTCGGTCCACGAGCCGATGCAGACCGGGCTCAAGGCTATCGACGCCATGATCCCGATCGGCCGCGGCCAGCGTCAGCTGATCATCGGTGACCGCCAGACCGGCAAGTCCGCCATCGCCATCGACACGATCATCAACCAGAAGGCCAACTGGGCTTCGGGCGACGTGAAGAAGCAGGTGCGCTGCATCTACGTAGCCATCGGCCAGAAGGCGTCCACGATCGCGGCCGTCCGCCAGACCCTCGAGGACAACGGCGCACTGGAATACACCACCATTGTGGCTTCCCCCGCGTCCGACCCCGCAGGCTTCAAGTACCTGGCACCGTACGCCGGCTCGGCCATCGGCCAGCACTGGATGTACGGCGGCAAGCACGTCCTCATCGTGTTCGATGACCTGTCCAAGCAGGCCGAGGCCTACCGTGCAGTGTCACTGCTGCTCCGCCGCCCGCCGGGACGCGAAGCCTACCCGGGCGACGTCTTCTACTTGCACTCCCGCCTGCTGGAGCGTTGTGCCAAGCTCTCCGACGAGCTCGGTGCAGGCTCGATGACCGGCCTGCCGCTGATCGAGACCAAGGCGAACGACGTTTCCGCCTACATCCCGACCAACGTGATCTCCATCACCGATGGCCAGATCTTCCTGCAGTCGGACCTCTTCAACGCCAACCAGCGCCCCGCTGTCGACGTCGGTGTGTCCGTCTCCCGCGTCGGTGGCGCCGCACAGGTCAAGTCCATGAAGAAGGTCTCCGGTACCTTGAAGCTGGAACTGGCCCAGTACCGCGACATGCAGGCCTTCGCCATGTTTGCCTCGGACCTGGACGCCGCATCGCGCCAGCAGCTGACCCGTGGTGCCCGCCTGATGGAACTGCTCAAGCAGGGCCAGTACTCGCCGTTCCCGGTCGAGAACCAGGTCGTCTCCATCTGGGCCGGCACCAACGGCTACCTGGACGACGTTCCGGTTGAGGACATCAACCGCTTCGAGACCGAGTTCCTGGAGCACCTGAAGCACAAGTCCTCCATCCTGACGACGCTGGCTCAGACCAACGTCATGGACGATGACACCGCGGAAGCGCTGAAGACCTCGATCGTGGCCTTCAAGAAGGGCTTCTTCGGCGAGGGCGACAACCTCCTGGTTGGTGCGGGGCACGAGGAGCACGCCGCCATCGACGAGGCTCAGGTCGACCAGGAAAAAATCGTCAAGCAGAAGCGCTAGTTTCGCTGGCAGGGACTGCCGGAACCCCGAGGGGTTCCGGCAGTCCCGGCCACCGGGATCTTAGGAAAGGATAAGTATGGGAGCCCAGATTCGGGTCTACCGCCAGAAGATCAGCTCGACGACGTCGATGCGCAAGATCTTCAAGGCGATGGAACTGATCGCTACCTCGCGCATCGGCAAGGCCCGCGCACGCGTAGCGGCTTCACTGCCTTACGCAAACGCGATTACGCGTGCCGTTTCTGCTGTCGCAAGCCAGAGCGAAATCGACCACCCGTTGGTCACCGAGCCCGAGCAGATCCGCCGCGCCGCCGTCCTGGTGATCACCTCGGACCGTGGCCTTGCAGGTTCCTACTCGGCCAGCGTGCTCAAGCAGGCCGAAGGCCTCACCGAGCTGCTGCGTGAGGAAGGCAAGGAAGTCAAGACCTACGTACTCGGCCGCAAGGCACAGGCGTACTTCGACTTCCGCAACCGTCCCTACGCGCGGGTATGGACCGGCAACACGGACGCACCGGAGTTTGCTACGGCGCAGGAAATCGGCGCCGCACTGCTCGAGGATTTCGCTACGGCATTTGAAGAGGACGGCGTGGACGAGATCCACGTTGTCTACACCCGCTTCAAGTCGATGGTCACCCAGGAGCCGACGGTCGTCCGCCTGCTTCCCCTCGAGGTTGTCGAAGAGCAGGCTGCGTCCGAATCGGACCTCCTGCCGCTCTACGAGTTCGAACCGGAAGCCGAGCAGGTTCTCGACGCCCTGCTTCCGCGCTACATCGAATCACGTATTTTCGCCGCCATGTTGCAGGCAGCAGCTTCCGAGCTGGCAGCCCGTCAGCGGGCGATGAAGTCCGCCGGCGACAACGCCACGGACCTCATCAAGAAGTACACGCGTCTGCGCAACACTGCCCGCCAGGCTGAGATTACGCAGGAGCTTTCCGAAATTGTGGCCGGTGCCGACGCCTTGAGCGCGTCCTAGCCAGCACGGTTCCGGATCCAGCTGTACCTGCACCAAAAGATAAACTTAACCCCCACGCCATCTACTGAGTGAAGTGAGAGAGATGACTGCCACCGCTACCGAACACGTAGCCGCAACGACCGGTGCTACCGGCCGCATTGCACGTGTTATTGGCCCGGTTGTCGACGTCGAATTCCCGGCTGACGCAATCCCCTCGATTTACAACGCACTCACCACGGAGATTACTCTCAACGGTGAGACCAAGACCATCACGTTCGAGACCGCCCTGCACCTGGGTGACAACCTCATTCGCGCCATCTCCCTGCAGGCCACCGACGGACTCGTCCGCGGCACCAACGTAGTGGACACCGGCTCGCCCATCACCGTTCCCGTCGGCGACGGCGTCAAGGGCCACATCTTCAACGTCCTCGGCAAGCCGCTTGACGTTGACGAGTCCGAGATCCAGGCTTCGGACCACTGGGCGATCCACCGCAAGGCTCCCGCCTTCGCGACACTCGAGGGTTCCACCGAAATGCTGGAAACCGGCATCAAGGTCATCGACCTCCTCACCCCGTACATCAAGGGTGGAAAGATCGGCCTGTTCGGCGGCGCCGGTGTCGGCAAGACCGTTCTGATCCAGGAAATGATCACCCGTGTTGCCCGCAACTTCGGTGGCACCTCGGTGTTCGCCGGCGTCGGCGAGCGTACCCGTGAAGGCAACGACCTCTGGGTTGAAATGGAAGAGGCTGGCGTCCTCAAGGACACCGCCCTTGTATTCGGCCAGATGGATGAGCCGCCGGGAACGCGTCTGCGCGTGGCACTGTCCGCCCTGACCATGGCGGAGTACTTCCGCGATGTGCAGAACCAGGACGTGCTGCTCTTCATCGACAACATCTTCCGCTTCACCCAGGCAGGCTCCGAGGTTTCCACCCTCCTCGGCCGCATGCCGTCGGCCGTGGGCTACCAGCCCAACCTGGCTGACGAGATGGGCCTCCTCCAGGAGCGCATCACGTCCACCAAGGGCCACTCCATCACCTCGATGCAGGCCATCTACGTTCCCGCAGATGACTACACCGACCCGGCTCCGGCCACGACCTTCGCACACCTGGACGCGACCACGGAACTTTCCCGTGAAATCGCTTCCCGTGGTCTGTACCCGGCCGTTGACCCGCTGACGTCGACCTCCCGAATCCTGGACCCCCAGTACATCGGCAAGGACCACTACAACACGGCTGTCCGCGTGAAGCAGATCCTGCAGAAGAACAAGGAACTCCAGGACATCATCGCCATCCTTGGCGTTGACGAACTCTCTGAAGAGGACAAGATCGTCGTGTCGCGTGCACGCCGCATCCAGCAGTTCCTCTCGCAGAACACCTACACCGCCAAGCAGTTCACCGGCGTCGAGGGCTCCACCGTGTCCATCAAGGACACCGTCGAAGGCTTCACCGCGATCTGCGACGGCGAACTCGACCACGTGGCAGAGCAGGCGTTCTTCAACGTCGGCGGCCTGGACGACGTCGAGCGCCAGTGGGCCAAGATCCAGGAACAGACCAAGTAATATGGCTGAGCTTGAGGTTGAGATTGTCGCAGCGGACCACTTCGTGTGGTCCGGAGCGGCCAAGATGGTCAAGGCCCGCACCAGCGATGGTGAAATCGGAATCCTGCCCGGCCACTCGCCCCTGCTGGCGATTCTGGCCGAAGGTGAGCTGGCAATCGAGCCGGTGTCCGGTGACCGTATTGCTGTAACTGTCGACGGGGGATTCTTCTCCGTCGACAACAACAGGGTGGTCATTGTTGCTGACAACGCCCAAATGGGCGAATCGGCTACTGCGGGGATCCGCTAGCACGACCTTGATGAACGATATTGGTTTGCCGTTCATCGTCCTGGCAACGGCGTTTGCGTTGCTGGCCTTTGCGCTGTGCCTTGCGGGGGTGCGCCGCTTCAATCTGCGGCGTGCCCTCGGCACAGTGGACGCCTCCATTTGCACGGCTGGAAAAAGCTGGCAGATGGGGGTTTGTCGTTATCAGGACAACGACCTCGAATGGTTCCGCCTGGCCTCATTGAGCGTCCGTCCCAAACACACGTACCGGCGCAGCTCCCTGGAGCTGCTGGGCCGGCGCAAACCCACTGAATCCGAACTCCTCAAGGTCCAGCCCGACGCCGTAATCGTGGAGCTCCGCTACGAGGGGCAGCCGGTCCTTCTCGCCATGCGGTTCGACGCCTACACAGGGTTGTCGTCCTGGCTCGAGGCCGGACCCGTCATCGGCGTCGGGACCTGGCGCTAGCCCCCGTGGACTACCTCAATGACCTCCGCCTGATTGACGGGCCGGTGGTGTGGTTCACGTGGTTCGCCGGTGCGGCCGGCCTGGCCTACCTCCTCTGGCACGCCGTTTTCCGTCCCGCCTCTTTCCGGAACACCGCTTTTCGGCCCACCTCTTTCCGGGAGGTTCTCCGGCAAGAAGGGCAGCACCCGCCCCTTCCGGCCGCCGTCGTCGTGGCTGCCGTGATCCTGCTCGCCGCGGCGCTGACTGCGGCCGTGCACTGGTTCCTGATCTACGCGATCTCCGTGTTCGCCGCCGAGCTGCCGGCGGAGCCCCTCGCCTGGTCCGTGGCCGCCGTCGTCGCCCTGCTCTTATGGCTCATGGGCCTCGCCGGCCTGTGGGCGCGCCGGGGCAGCCGCACCAATCGCTGGCGCCCAAGCGCCGCCGCCACGGCCGCCGTCCTGGCCGTCTTCCTGCTTGCCGCGGCCCAGATCAACATCTATTTCGGGTTGAACCACACCGTCAGTGACCTCACCGGCACGGCCGTGGCCCGGATCCAGCCGCTCGAGGCCGGCCTGACACGCGCGGCCGGCGGCCCCGCCGCAATCGGGCTCGCCCACTGGCAGGCGCCCGCGGACCTTCCCGGCGGCGTCGTCCGCAGGGCTGTCATCCCCGGCACGCTCTCCGGCTTCCAGAGCCGGGAGGCGTACCTATACCTGCCGCCGGCCTACCAGAGTTCGCCCCGCCCCGCGCTGCCGGTACTGGTCCTCTTTTCCGGCCAGCCAGGGTCGCCGTCAGACTGGCACACCGGGGGAGCGCTCCGGGGCCGGCTGGACCGGTTCGCCGCACAGCACGCCGGGGTGGCGCCTGTGACGGTGGTGGTCGATCCGAACGGGTCGCCGTCGGGAAACACCCTGTGCATGGACAGCCAGATTGCCCGGGCGGACACCTTCTTGTCCCGTGACGTTCCGGACTGGATCAACCGCACCCTCGACGTCGATCCGGATTCCCGGCAGTGGGCCGTGGGCGGGTTTTCCTTCGGCGGCACGTGTGCCATGCAGATGGTGACAAGGCATCCCGACGTCTACAACGCGGCGCTGGCCTTCTCCAGCGAGAACGAGCCGGCCCTCGCGAAGGAACGCGCCAAGACCATCGAGGCCTCCTTCGGCGCCGACACCGCGGCCTTCGACCGGCAGACTCCGCTGAACCTCATGGCGGAACAGCGGTTCGACGGCCACGGGGTGTACTTCGCCGCAGGAGACCGGGACCCGGAATTCACCGGCTACATGGACCTGCTCTCCGAAGCTGCACGCCGCGCCGGCTTCAGCGTCGAAGCCCACCGGATCGCCAACACGGGGCACTCCTGGGACACGGTATCCAACGGCCTGCCCGGCAGCCTGGACTTCCTGGCCCGGCGCTGGGGGATCTCGCCATGAGCCAGGCCAACACCGGCAGCACGCGGACCGCCGCGGGCAAGGGACCCCAGGGGGCGTCGTTGCTGGGCGTCGGACGGCAGGGCCTGCGCCGGACACTCGCGCATTTCCGTGCCGTCCCGTTCACGCTGGCGGTCCTCGCGGCGTTCCTGGTCATCGGGGCGCTCACGGGCAGTTTCCTCTCCGGGCCGCCGCACGCCCTGCTGCCCATCGCCTCGGTCACGGCGCCGGGGCTCATGGCGGGGCACTGGTGGTCGATGTTCACCTCCCTGTTCTTCGCCACGAATCTGCTGGCCTACCTCGCGGCGTCACTGATGATCCTGCTGCTCCTGGGCCTCGCGGAGCGGCATCTGGGCACGCTGCGGACGGCCGTGTTCTTCTTTGTGGGCCAGTTTGCGGCTGTGACGCTGTTCCTGCTTGTGACGCAGGTGGCCCGGTATATCGGTGACGGCTGGCTTGGACTCATGGTCAACGCTCGGCTGATCGGCCCGTACGCCGCGGTCCTGGCCGTTGCGCTGGCCGCCAGCGGGCTCCTGCCCGCACTGTGGCAGCGGCGGCTGCGGACCGCCGGGCTGTCGGCGTCCCTGCTGCTGGTGCTCTACGTCGGGCACCCGGAGACGGTCGTCGGGCTCTGCGGAGCCCTCGCCGGACTGGCCGCGGGCTGGTGGATCCAGGACGACCGGGGGACCCTGCACCGCCACCGTTCCACCGGACGGGAAACGCGCAACCTGCTGGCGCTCACGGTCGCGATCTTTGCCGTGGGACCGATCCTGACGGCCGCCGTCAGCAGCCCCACCGGCCCCCTGGCCCTGTTGCGCGACGTCGTCGTGAACCCGCTGCCCACGCTGGGCCAGCTGGAGCAGAACTGCGGCGGGACGGTTGATGTCAGCTGCCTGGAGGCCGGCCGGGCGGGATTCGCCGGTCCGCTGGGCCTCGCGCTGGCGGTGGTCCCGGTGGTCCTGCTGTTGATCTGCGCGGACGGCATGCGGCACGGCCGCCGCCTTGCCCTGCGGATCGCCATCATCGTCCAGCTGGCCGTGACCGCCCTGGCCGCCGTATACCTTGCCCTGTTCGCGCGCATTCCGCACTACCCCAACCGGCCGCGCACGGCCGTGATGGGTTCAGGCTTCGTCCACGTCCTTCCGCTCGTGGCCGTTCCCTTGCTGCTGGCAATGCTGCTCTGGCTCAACCGCAGGCAGTTCAGGGTGGAGACGGCCCCGCGGACACGGCAGATTCTGGGCATGGTGGTCGGCGGGACGTGGCTGGGGCTCGCCGGGGCCTACACGGTGGCGTGGCTGGCAGCCGGCGGGATGGACCGCGACGGCGGACTTCTGGGCCTGACGGCGGAACTCACCCGACAGTACCTGCCGCTGCCCATTCCCGGCGTCTACAGCCGGCTCTTCCAGAACCGCTACCCCGTGGAGTCCTTTCTGTTCGCCTTCGCCGGGATCATCTTCTGGGGCGTCGCCCTCGCAGCGGTCTGGTTGGTCCTGCGCCGACGGCTGCACGGTACCGGGATGAACAGCACCGACGTCGGCTCCGAGGACCGGGACACGGCCCGTGAGCTCATCCGCCAGGGCGGAGACTCGCTGTCCTGGATGGCGCTCTGGGAACCGAACAAATACTGGTTTACGCCGGACCGGCGCGGCGGAGTGGCCTACCAGCAGCACGGCAACGTCGCCCTGACCCTGGCGGGCCCGTTCGGACCCGCCGGGCTCCATGAGGCGACCGCGGCGGGGTTCATGCGCTACTGCGCCGAGCACGCCCTGATCCCGTGTTTCTACTCCTGCACCGACCAGCTGTGGCCAATGCTCCGCGCCCGCGGTTTCCGCCGTGTGGCCGTGGCCCAGGAAACCCGGCTCGCCGTGCGTGAACTGGAGTTCAAGGGCAAGGAATGGCAGAACGTCCGCACCGCGCTGAACCGCGCGGCCAAGACCGGCGTCGAGGCCGTGTGGGGGCGCTACAGCGATTTCCCGGCGCCGCTGCGGACCCAGCTCAGCGAGGTCTCCGAAGAATGGGCCGCGCAAAAGCAGGTCCCGGAAATGGGTTTCACGCTCGGCAGCATGGACGAGCTCGACGACGACGAAGTGCTGTGCTGCCTGGCGGTGGAGGCCGAAGGACGGGTGCACGGCGTGACGAGCTGGCTGCCGGTGTACCGGGACGGGCAGCTGGTGAGCTGGACCCTGGATTTCATGCGCCGGCGCGGTGACGCCTTCCCGGGCGTGATGGAGTTCCTCATTGCCTCGGCCGTGCAGGAGCTCAAGGGTACGGTCGAGGTGATCTCCCTGTCCGGCTCGCCGCTGGCGAAGGATCAGACCGGAGACGACGCGGGGGACATTGGTGACACCGGAGCGGAGGGCCTGGCGGGGATTCTTGATGTGGTGGGCCGGGCCCTGGAGCCGGTCTACGGCTTCCGCTCGCTGGCAACGTTCAAGTCGCGTTTCAAGCCGGACTACCGCACGCTTTACCTTTACTACCAGGATCCGCTGCAATTGCCTGCGATGGGCCGTGCGCTGAGCCGCGCGTATCTTCCCGGGTTGTCCGTCCGGCAGAGCGCACGCCTGCTGCGCACCCTGGTTCGATAGCAGGGTTCGTTAGCCTGGTTCGTTAGCCTGGTTCGTCAGCCTGCGGCGTTTCCCCTTCGCGGGGCCGGGCAATTCGGAGCAACAATGCATCCGGGCCAAAAGCGCAGGACGGGAACACCGCGCCCAACAATGCACAAAAAACGATCCCCGGCACAAATGCCGGGGATCATTTTTGATGCCGGAAATGCCCTAAAGCAGTTCCTGGCGGACGAAGACTAGACCAGCGTTACGCCGGTAGCCTGGGGGCCCTTGGCGCCCTGGCCGATCTCGAACTGAACGCGCTGGTTCTCGTCGAGGGTCTTGAAGCCGCCGGTCTGGATCTCGGAGTAGTGAACGAAGACATCGCCGTCGGAGTCATCCGGGGTGATGAAGCCGAAGCCCTTTTCTGCGTTGAACCACTTGACGGTTCCCTGTGCCATTTGTTTCTCCTCATTGTGGATCTTGAATAAGTCCGGCGCACTTCGCACCGCACTTGGTCACTCTGCGAGAAGAACCTTTGGCGTCGGCCGGATTTCCGGACCTTGGCGGCAGGAGCTTCACGCTCGCAACATGTCTTGCGAGCATGAAAAAACACCTACACAAAGACTCGTATAAGAATTTCATGACACTTGCGTCAGGTCAACGGGCGAACGGGAGAATTGCATAAATTTTGTGCAAAGAACCGCTTAACGCGAATCCTCGCCCTGCAAAGCCCCTCGCCGCGTGCCTAGAAGAGCCTGGATTCGCTGTCGTCAACGCCGCGCATGGCGTCGTAGTCCAGGGTCACGCAGTCAATTCCGCGGTCCTTGGCGAGGACTTTGGCCTGCGGCTTGATCTGCTGGGCTGCGAAGATTCCCCGAACCGGGGCCAACAGCGGATCCCGATTGAGCAGTTCCAGGTACCGGGTGAGCTGCTCAACGCCGTCGATGTCGCCGCGCCGCTTGAGTTCAATGGCCACCGTGGCGCCGTCCGCGTCGCGGGCAAGGATGTCCACGGGGCCGATCGCGGTGAAGTACTCGCGGCGGATCAGCGAGAACCCGGTGCCGAGCAGTTCGATCTGGGCGGCCAGGAGCCGCTGGAGGTCCGCCTCGACGCCGTCCTTGATCAGTCCGGGGTCCTGGCCCAGTTCATGGGACGTATCGTGCAGCTGCTCATGAATGTTGATGATGAGCCGGTCGTCGGTCTTGGCGGACTGAACCGTCCACTGCTCGACGACGCCGACCTCGACGTCGACCTCGTCCGGCGTGGAGACCCGCAGGGACGCGGGAGGGCTCATCCAGTTCAGGGGTTTGTAGGATCCGCCATCGGAATGGACCAGGACGGAGCCGTCCGCCTTGACCAGCAGGAGCCTTGTGGCCAGCGGCAGGTGGGCTTTGAGGCGGCCGACGTAATCAACGGAGCAGCGGGCTATGACTAAACGCACCCGGTCCACTCTACCGTCTGCGGATCGGTCCCCGGGCTAGGGCTGGCGTCCGCCTGGGGCAGAATGGAGTCATGCCCCGTTCCAACCGTCCCCGCCGCGCAGGCTCTGCCAAGACAGGTTCTGCAAGGACAGGTGCCGGCAAGGGCGCAGCCGGAAAGGGCAACGCCGGGGCCAGGACCGGCCCGGCGCCGGAGCTTGACCTGGAGCGAGCCCGCTCAGGGTTCGCCCGGCGGGAAAGCGCTCCGGACGGTGAATGGATGGTCCGCTCCATGACCGCGAGCCGTGCCGAGAAGACCTACATCTGCCCGGGCTGCTCCACCGCCGTGCTGCCGGGGATCGCCCACCTGGTGGTCTGGTCCGAGGACCACCTTTTCGGCGCCGCCGCGGGCCTCGCCGAGCGCCGCCACTGGCACACCAACTGCTGGACCTCGCGGAGCTACCGGTATCGCTGACAGGTACCGCTAGGCAGTTTCGCTAAGGTGGGGGGCATGACTTTTGATCCCGCGTCGTACGTCTTCACCCAGCCGTCCGCGCCGACCGCCATCCGCGCCTCCACCGTCCTCCCGGCCCGCCGCGAGAACGTCGAACTCCGCACCTCGGACGGGCACCGGCTGGTGGGCGAGCTCGCGGTCCCGGAGTCCGGCGAGATCAAGGCAACACTCATCACGCTGCACCCGCTGCCGACGCACGGCGGCTTCATGGATTCGCACGTCTACCGCAAGGCGTCCTACCGGCTGCCGGCCCTCGCCGGGATCGCCGTGCTGCGCTTCAACACCCGGGGCACCTCCTCGCCGCGCGGAACCAGTGGGGGAGCCTTCGAGGAAGGCATCGGCGAGCGTCTCGACGTTGAGGCCGCCGTGCGGTTCGCCGTGGACCGGGGCCTGCCGAACCGGTGGCTCGTGGGCTGGTCCTTCGGCACCGAGCTTGCCCTGATGTACGGCGCCACGGAGCCCGTCGCCTCGGAGATCGAGGGGGCCATCCTGCTCTCGCCGCCGCTGCACCGGGCCACGGACGTACACCTGAAGGACTGGGCGCAGGCAGGCAAGCCGCTGAAGGTGCTGGTCCCCGAGCACGACGACTACCTGCAGCCGGCGGCTGCGGCGGCGAGGTTCGCGCTCGTGCCGCAGGCACAGGTGATAGGGGTCGACGGCGCCAAACACCTGTGGGTGGGGGAGAAGCACGCCGGACGGGTGCTCAACGAGATCGTGGACCAGGTTCTCCCCGGCAGCGCAGGAAATGGAAGCGCCGGGAGAGTGCTGCCGCAGGAATGGGACGGGCCGGTCGCCACCGCGCACTGACTGCTAGCGGCTGTCCTGGCGGGCGATGTAGATTTCCTTGACCAGCAGCATAATCGCCGCGGCTGTGGGGATGGCGATCAGGGCGCCGAGCACGCCGAGCAGGCTGCCGCCGGCGATCACGGAGATGACGGCCACGGCCCCCGGCACCGCCACGGCCTTCTGCATGATGCGCGGTGAGATGAAGTACGCCTCGAACTGGAGGTAGGCGAAGTAGCAGATCGCGAAGACCAGCGCCGTCTGCCATCCGGCCGTCAGCGCCACGAGCGTCACCAGGAACCCGGCAATCATGCCGCCCACGAGCGGGATGAACGCCAGCAGGGCCACCACGAACGCCAGCAGCGTGGCGAACGGCACCCCGATGATCGACATCACGATGAAGGCGAAGGTGGCGTTCAGCACGGCGACAGCGGCCTGGCCGATCACGTAGTTGCCGACCGAACCGGTGATTTCCTCCGCCAGGGCCTGGACCCGGGGCCGGCGCGAGCGCGGCGCGAGACGGTAGCCCCACTTCTTCATGGCCGGAAGCGCGGCGAGGAAGTACAGGCTCAGGACCAGTACGATCAGGGCGCCGAACAGCCCGTTGGCCACGGTGGAGCCGAAGCCGACCACGCCGCCGAAGATCCCGCCCATGGCCTCGGGGTTGTTGACGAACTTCTCCAGCTCCTGGGAGATGCGGTCCCGGATGCCGAACTGGCTGTCGACGTTCCGGAAGAAGTCCGAGTCGATGAACTCCTGGACCCATTTGGGCGCCTGCTGCACGATTTGCGTGACCTGCTGCACGATCGTGGGGATCAGGGTGGCGAAAAATGCGGCGACAGCCACTGCCAGGGTGGAAACGGACAGAAGGATGCCGGCGGCCCGGGGGACATTCCTGCGTTCGAGCCAGCGCACCACCGGGTCCAGTCCCAGGGTGATGAAGAGCGCCGTGACGATCCACAACAGCAGCTGGGTCGTGTTCGAACCGATCCAGTAGACCAGGAGCGCGACGCCGACGCCGACCGTGCCCATGAAACCCATGTACAGCGGGTGCTGGGCGGACATCCGGGGACCGGGACTGCCGAAGGGGGCATCGGACCCGGCAGCAGCCTCGGCCTCGTGCTCCGGCGGCATCTCGAAGCGGATCCTCGGCTGGGCCCCCGGCAGTGGCTGGCGCAGGCGCCGGGCCGCGGACAAAAGGAGGTTGGCCGCGGCATTCCTGGGACTGGCGGCTGATGGCCGGGGGCCGGAATCAGATGGCTGGGGCCCGCGTTCCTGGCTGCCGGATTCCTGGGCTTCATCTTGTCCGGCGGCGGACGAATCCGTGTGTTCAGTCACTGCGTTGAAGGCCCTTAATTCTCTGCGGCGCCCCTGGGGCGGCGCTGGTGTGATGATCACCGCAAACACTATCAGCAGGCTTGTCAGCACAAGGGCGGAGGCCAGGCGCGGGGGCCGTCGATAGGGGCGGGCCGGGCCGCCGATCTGACTCGCGGGTAACAAAATGGTTACTATTGAAGCTAACTGTCCGCTGATGATAGGTAGTATTTTGCGTTTCAAGACTGCAGTCGCCCTGGTGCTGCTTGGCCTCCTGACCCTCCTGGCCGGAATTGGCCAGAAGACGTTCTGGGCTCCACCGGAGACCATCACGGCCACCGCACAGGCCGGTACTGCCGCCCCGCTGACCGTTTTCGACGAGAAGCTCAGGACGCTGCATCCCGGGACCGTGAAGATCCAGGTCAAGGGTGAAGGTGCCTTCATGCTGGCCGCGGGCCGGCCGGACGACGTCGACGCCTGGGTCGGCAAGACGGCGCACAATACTGTCGCCGGCGTCTCGGATGACGGCAAGGCGCTGCAGGTGACGCACACCGACGGCGATGCTGCCGCGCCGTCGCCCGCCGGATCCGATCTCTGGGTCAGCACCGAGAACGCCACCGGAGACATGGACTACTCCTGGAACCCGCCGGCCGACGGCGACTGGTCCCTCCTGCTCGCGGCGGACGGCACCAAGCCCGCCCCCAGCTCCATCACCATGACCTTCCCGAACGACACCTCCACGCCGTGGGCCATTCCGTTCATGGTGCTCGGCGGACTCCTGATCATTGCCGGCGGCGCGATGCTGGTCCTCAAGCCGAAGGGCAACAAGCCAGGGACCCGGACCGGCGGCGGGGACGGCGGCGCGGGCGACAGCTCATTCGCCCGCCGTGTGCAGGCCAAGGCCGCGGCGCGGCGCGGGGGACAGGGTTCGGCTGCCGGCACGCAGGAGCCTGGCGCACCTGAATCCACGGCAACCGCAGCACCTGAAACGACTGCACCGGAAACCACGCCGCAGCCGACTGTGCCCGGCAAAACTGAGCCCGGGAAAACCGTGCCCGGGAAATCCAACGCGGAGAAGGCAGCCCCCGAGCAGCGCAGGGGCTCCGTTCTCTCCGGCGGGATGCGCCGTTCCGGCATCGTGGTTGCCGTGCTGACGGCCACCGCCGTCGCCGGAACGTCGGTGGCGGCCCAGGCCAGCCAGACGCCCGCTCCGTCACCCAGTGCTCCTGCCGCCAGTGCTCCGGCTTCGGACGCGGCGGCCCCGGGCGCTGCCGCCGAGGGGCAGGCCGGCGACGCTCCGGTGCTGCTGGACGCCCAGTTCCGCCGCGTCCTGGAACAGGTTGCCGGTGCCGTCGACGCAGGAGACGCTGCCAAGGACGCAGCCAAGCTGGCGCCGCGGGTGGCGGGCTCCGAGCTGCAGGTGCGCACGGAGAACTACAAAATCCGCTCGCAGGCGGCCTCCGTTGAGGCCCGCATGCCCGTCCGCGCCACCAAGCTGCTGACCACTGTGGTCACCAACAAGCGCAGCTGGCCCCGCTCCGTGATGGCCGTGACACAGGGCGACGGCAACGTTGTCCCGCAGCTGCTGACCCTGACCCAGACCTCCCCGCGGGAGAACTACAAGCTGGTCAGCAGCACGCCGCTGCAGCCGGGCGCCACCTTCCCGGCGATCGGGCGTGCCGGCACGGAGACGCTCGCGTCCTCGGACAAGGCCGGACTCCTGTACAGCGGTGACGAGGCGATGGCCGGGCTTGGTGACCGCCTGACCACAGCCGACTCAGCCTTCAAGGACAAGCTCGTCGAAGGACAGTCCTCCCCGTACATCGCGGACACGCTCGCCTACCAGGCCGACGTCGTCAGCTCGGGCGTCAACGGCACGTTCGCCTTCACGCATAAGGTGGCCCCCGAGAACACTGTCGTGTTCCGTACAGCCGATGGCGGGGCCCTGGTCCTGGGGCGCCTGAACTTCGCGTTCGACGGCACTCCGAAGGCCGACGGGGACAAGCTCACGATCGGCGACGACGCGGCTGCCCTGGCCGGCGGCAAGGAGACCAGCACCGGCATGGTGCTGAACTTCGCCGAGTCCGTGGCTGTCTACGTTCCGCCCGCCGGTTCCAAGGATCCGATGAAGCTCGTGGCCGCCACCCGCGGCCTGGTCGGGGCGGCTTTCAAGTAGCCGACGCCGGCGGGCGCTGGTGGCGCCTGGCGGGACTTCAATGGCTAGAGTGGAGCTATGACAACGCCAGCTTCCCGCCCGGTCCCGCCAGTTGCCGCCAGCCCGCTGAACCTGCGCGGCGCCGTCGATCTTTCCGCTTTGAAACAGCGTCCCGCCCCCGCCGCGGCGGACGCCGGCGCCGCCGAGCAGGGCCGGCCGCTGCGTGTGGACGTGACCGAAGGCAACTTCCAGGAGCTCGTGCAGCTCTCGGCCCAGGTGCCCGTGGTGATCGCCCTCTGGGCCTCCTACTCGCCGGGTTCCGACCAGCTGGTGGACGTCCTCGAACGCATCGTCGAGAGCTACGACGGCCGCCTGGTCCTCGGGGCCGCCGACATCGACGTCTTCCCGGAGCTGGCCCAGGCCTTCCAGGTCCAGGCCGTGCCCACCGCCGTCGCCGTCGTCAAGGGCCAGCCCGTTCCGCTCTTCCAGGGCGGCGCGGACGAGCAGCAGGTACGCAGCCTGTTCGACGAACTCCTCAAGGTCGCGGCCGCCAACGGCGTGACCGGGCAGATCGGAGCCGGCGCCGCCGGCAACGGGAATCCCGCCGGGGAACCGGAGGCCCCGCCGCTGCCGCCGCTGCACCAGGAAGCATTCGACGCGATCGAGGCCGGCGACTACGCGGCCGCCGCCGCGGCCTACCGGCAGGCGCTGACCGAGATGCCCACCGACGCCGAGGCCAAGGCGGGCCTGGCGCAGGTGGAACTCATGGAGCGCCTGCAGTCCTTCTCCGGGCCCGAGGCAGATGACCTCCGCCGGCTCGCCGCCGATGAGCCGGACAACCTCGATGCCCAGCTCGGCGTCGCGGACCTGGACATCGCCGGTGGCCACATCGAGGACGGCCTTGGCCGGATCGTGACGTTCATCGGCCGGAACTTCGGCCCGGAACGGGAGACCGCCCGGGTCCGGCTGCTGGAACTCTTCGACGTCGTCGGCACCGGTGACGAGCGCGTCGCCAAGGCCCGCCAGGGACTGGCCCGGGTGCTGTTCTAGTGGGATCGGCCCTCTTCGCGCCGCTGGACCTGAGGTCCCTGCGGCTGCAGCACCGCGGCTGGGTGTCCCCGATGTGCCAGTACAGCTGCGAGACGGGGACCGGCGAGGGGGTGCCCACCGACTGGCACCTCATGCACCTGGGCTCCTTTGCCACCGGCGGAGCGGCCCTCATCCTCACCGAGGCCAACTCCGTGAACGCCGCAGGCAGGATCAGCCCCCGCGACGCCGGCCTCTACAACGATGACCAGGCCGCGGCCTGGGAACGCATCACCGCCTTCGTGCACCGCCACGGCACCGCAGAGGCCAAGATCGGCACACAGCTGGCGCATGCCGGCCGCAAGGCGTCCTCCTACTGGCCGTTCTCCGGCAAGACGGGCAGCGTGCCCGGGTCCGAGGGCGGCTGGGACACCGTGGGGCCAGGAACCGGTGCGTTCGACGGGTACGCGCCGCCGTCGGCCATGACCGAAGCGCAGATCGACGGCGTGATCGCCGACTTCGCCGCCGCAGCCGTACGGGCCGTCGATGCGGGGTTCGACACGATCGAAATCCATGGCGCCCACGGCTACCTGCTGCACCAGTTCCAGAGCCCGCTGGTCAATGACCGCACGGACCGCTGGGGCGGGGACGAGACCGGCCGGAACCGGCTCACGCTTGCCGTGGTGGACGCCGTCCGCGCCGTCATTCCGGACTCCATGCCCCTGTTGCTGCGGATCTCGGCCTCGGACTGGGCGCCGGGCGGCATCGAGGCCGAGGCCTCGGTCCGGATGGCGGGCGCCGCCGCGGAACGCGGAGTGGACCTGGTGGACGTTTCCAGCGGCGGGGCCGTTGCCCACCAGCAGATTCCCGTCGGCCCCGGCTACCAGACCGGGTTCTCGGCCCGGATCCGGCGCGAAACCGGGGTCAAGACCGGCACCGTGGGGCTCCTGACCTCGGCCGGGCAGGCCGAGCACGCGGTGGCCACCGGCCAGGCCGACGGCGTGTTCATCGCCCGGGCCGCGCTGCGGGACCCGCACTGGTGGCTGCGGGCCGCGTTCGAGCTTGGCCATGACCTTGCCTGGCCGCCGCAATACGAGCGCGCCAGGCCCCGGCACTCCTTCTAGCGCAGTCCAAGGCGGTACCTTCAGGGCTGTACGTCTTAGGGGCCTTACGTCTTAGGGCAGTAGGTCTTAGGGCAGTAGGTCTAAGGGCAGTACTCCAGGAACTTACGCCTTGCGGACGATCCTTTTCGCGCGCCGGGACGGTTAGTCTGGCGTCATGACTTTCCAGCCTCCGCTGCCGCCTGGCCCGTCGTCGCCGCCGGCGTCTGTCCTGCAGGTGCCTGCCTTGTCCCTGATCGGCCTCGCCAAGCGCTTCGGCGACAAAATCGCCGTCGACGGCATTAGCCTGGACGTCCCGGCCGGGTCCTTCTACGGGGTGGTCGGCCCTAACGGCGCCGGCAAAACCACCACGCTGTCCATGGCCACGGGCCTGCTGCGCCCCGACTTCGGGACCGCACTTGTTCACGGCGTCGACGTCTGGCAGCATCCCCTGCAAGCCAAGAAGCTGATGGGAATCCTGCCCGACGGCGTCCGGCTGTTCGACCGCCTCAGCGGCGAACAGCTGGTCACCTACGCCGGCCTGCTGCGCGGGATGGACCGGGAAATGGTGGCGTCGCGGGTGGCGGAACTGCTCGCCGCGCTGGACCTCGGCAACGACGCCGGCACGCTGGTGGTGGACTACTCCGCCGGCATGACCAAGAAGATCGCGCTGGCCTCGGCGCTGATCCACGCCCCGCGGCTCCTGGTCCTGGACGAGCCGTTCGAATCGGTGGATCCCATCTCGGCGGCGAACATCCGCGACATCCTGGAACGCTACGTTTCCTCGGGCGGAACCGTCATCGTCTCCAGCCACGTCATGGACCTGGTCCAGCGCATGTGCGACCACGTTGCCGTCGTCGCCGGCGGCCGGGTGCTGGCCGCCGGCACCGTGGAGGACGTCCGTGCCGGGGCCAGCCTCGAGGACCGCTTCGTGCAGCTCGTGGGCGGCCGGAACCACACGGAAGGCCTGGAATGGTTGCGCACCTTCTAAGGCTCAAACTGACCCTGCTGCGCAACAGCGTCCGGCGCAGCCCGTGGCAGCTGGTAGGCCTCGGAATCGGTGCCCTGTATGCCCTGGGTTTGGTCGGCATTTGCGCGGCCGGGCTCCTGGTCCTCCGCGGCCAGGAAATCGAGCTCGCGCAGACCGTGGTGGTCCTGGGCGGCGCGGCGGCCCTGCTGGGCTGGGCCATCATCCCCGTCGCGGTCTCCGCGGCAGACATGACCCTGGACCCGGCCCGCTTCACCACCTTCGCCGTGCCCATGCCGCAGCTGCTGGCGGGGCTGGCGCTGGGCGGCCTGATCGGCATACCGGGCCTTGCGACCTCGCTGGTGGCGCTCGCCACCGTGGGCACGTGGTCCCGCAGCGTGCCTGCCGCGGCCGGCGCGCTCGTCGGCGCGGCACTGGGCGTGCTGAGCTGCGTGGTGCTCTCCAAGGTCGTGACCACCGCGACAGCCGGCCTGGCCAGCTCCCGGCGCTTCAAGGACATCAGCGCCGTCGCCTTCCTGATTCCGCTGGTCCTGACGGGCCCCATCCTGGCGGGGATCGCGAAGGGAATTGCCGATTCCGGCGATTTCCTGGCCGGACTGGCCCGGACACTGTCCTGGACGCCCGCCGGGGCCGCGTTCTCGCTCGGCGGCGAGCTGGCCGCCGGCCATTACGGTGCGGCTGCCGCGAAATTCCTCATCGCCGTGGCCACGCTGGCTGGCCTGGCCGTGGCGTGGAAGGTCCTGTTGCAGCGGGCCCTGGTGACACCGCCCTACGCGGGGACCTCCAAACGGCGGACCGGTGGCGCGGGCCTGTTCAGGCTGCTCCCGGCGACGCCGGCCGCCGCCGTCGCCGCCAGGTGCCTGTACTACTGGCTCCGGGACCCCCGCTACGCCGGCGCGCTGGTGGTGGTTCCGCTCCTGCCCGTGCTGTTCCTGTTCCAGGGCAGCCAGAGCGGGTTCTATGGCCCGTTCCAGTTCGTGGGGCCGCTGACGGCCTTCCTGCTGGCCTGGTCCATTTCCACGGACGTCTCCTATGACAGCACCGCGTTTGCCCTGCACGTGGCCACCGGTGTGCGCGGCGCCGACGACCGGCTTGGCCGGGCACTGGCGTGCCTGAGCTTCGCGCTGCCCGTGGTGCTTATCTTCAGCGTCGGCCCGTTCTTCGTCACCGGCGACTGGGACAAGCTGCCCGCTGTCCTGGGCCTCTCGCTCGGCGTCCTGTTCACCGGCCTGGGCCTGGCCTCGGTGATCTCGGCGCGCTACACCGTCAGCGTCCCGCTGCCGGGGGACAGCCCCTTCAAGAAGCCGCCGGGAAACGTGGCCCAGACACTCGCCGTGCAGTTCGGCGGCATGGGCATCCTCATGGTCCTCGTCGCGCCCGAAGCGGCGCTCGTAGCCGCGCAGTTCATCACCGGCAGCCCCGTGCCGGGCTGGATCGCGCTGGTCCTGGGCCCCGCGCTGGGCCTGGCCCTGTTCACCGTCGGTGTCCGGGCCGGCGGAGCATGGCTGGACCGGCGGGCACCGGAGCTGCTGGCACAACTGGCCGTCAACCGCTGACGGGTGCATGCTGGGAGTGCGCAGCATCGGGACTGTGCAGTATCCGGACAGCGCAGTCTCGAGCACCCGGCAAAAGGCAGGGACCATGGAAGTTGTGATCCTTCCCGCCAGCAAGCAGATCGCGTCGCTGGCGGCGGATGCGGTGGAGGCCCTTCTTCGCCGCAAACCCGACGCCGTGCTGGGCCTGGCCACGGGGTCCACGCCGCTGCCGATCTACGGTGAGCTGGCCCTGCGGCACGAGCGCCACGGCCTGGATTTCAGCCAGGCTCAGGCCTTCGCCCTGGACGAGTACGTGGGCCTGCCGGCGGGCCACCCGGAGTCCTACCGTGAGGTGATCGCGCGCGAATTCACCGCGCGGGTCAACATCAGCCCGGCCAACGTCCACGTGCCCGACGGCGCCGCGGAGGACATCCCGGCTGCCTGCCGGGCCTATGAGGACGCCATCCGCGCCGCCGGGGGCGTTGACCTGCAGCTGCTCGGCGTCGGAACGGACGGCCACATCGGCTTCAACGAGCCAGGCTCCTCCCTGACCTCCCGGACGCGGATCAAGACCCTGATCGAGCAGACACGCCGGGACAACGCGCGTTTTTTCGGCAGCCTGGCCGATGTGCCGCATCACGTCCTGACCCAGGGCCTGGGCACCATCCTGGATGCCCGCCACGTCATCCTGGCCGCCACCGGTGCGCAAAAGGCCCAGGCCGTCCGGGATCTCGTGGAGGGCCCCGTCGCCGCCATCTGTGCGGCGTCCGTGCTGCAGCTGCACCCGCATGCCACCATCCTCGTGGACGAGGCGGCGGCGTCGTCGCTGCGGCTGGCGGACTACTACCGCCACAGCTATGAGCACAAACCGGCCTGGCAGGGCCTGTAGGCTCGCGCGGCGCGGTCCCGCAGGTCCGGCGGGGCCCATCCAACGGCTAAGATGGGTGTCATGACTAGCATGACCGATCCTCTCGAAAACGATCCGATGCGCGAGCTCTCCGGAGCCGGGACGTCAACGGCCACGATCGAGCGCGAGGAACTGCGCCAGGAAGTGGAACCCGGCGACCGGGAACGCTTCTCGCACTACGTGCGCAAGGAAAAGATCATGGAATCGGCGCTGACCGGTGAACCGGTCATCGCGCTCTGCGGCAAGGTCTGGACACCGGGCCGGGACCCGCAGAAGTTCCCCGTCTGCCCCGAATGCAAGGAAGTTTACGAGGGCCTGCGCCCCGGAAACGACGGCGGCAAGGGCTCCGGCGACAAGTAACGCTTCGCACGGGATCCGCTAGCCGTCCCTGGTCCGGCGTCTTTTGACGGCACTTCCTCTTGGCACGTCTTTTTTGCGCTTCTTCAGGTGCGTTGCCGCGCCGCTGTGTTCTTCCTGTTCTCCTGTTTCCGGTCCCTGCTGTCCGGTTTCTGCCTTACGGTCCATCCGAAAAAGATTGGTGTTTTTGTGCTTAATTGGGTTTCCCCGTCGGCTGCAGCCAGGCGCGGATGGAGGGCGCCTCAATGACAGAGACACTTTTCGGCGGCCCCACCCTTCCTCCCGCGTATCCCGAGCGGGCAGCCTGGGGCACCGCCCCCAAGCTGCGCGCCTGGCAGCAGGAGGCGCTGGACAACTATTTCAGCATCCATCCCAAGGATTTCCTCGCCGTCGCGACCCCCGGCGCGGGTAAGACGACGTTCGCCCTGCGCGTGGCGTCCATGCTCATCGACTCCGGTGTGGTCAACCGCGTGACCATCGTGGCGCCGACCGACCACCTGAAGCGCCAGTGGGCCGACGCGGCTGCCAAGGTGGGCATCGCGATCGACCCGAACTTCAAGAACGCCGACGGCCAGCACGGCCGCGGGTTCATCGGCGTCGCGGTGACGTACGCCCAGGTGGCCAGCAAGCCCATGCTCCACCGGGCGAAGACCGAAGCCGCGCGCACGCTGGTGATCCTGGACGAGATCCACCACGGCGGCGAGGCCCTCTCCTGGGGTGACGGCCTCCGCGAGGCGTTCGACCCCGCGGCCCGCCGGCTCTCCCTGACCGGCACCCCGTTCCGTTCCGACACCTCGCCCATCCCGTTCGTGGAGTACGCCGAGGACCGGGACGGGATCCGGCGCTCCAAGGCCGACTACACCTACGGCTACGGCAAGGCCCTGCGCGACCACGTGGTCCGCCCGGTCATGTTCATGGCGTACTCCGGCCAGATGCGCTGGCGCACGAGTGCCGGAGACGAAATGGCCGCATCGCTCGGCGAGTCGGCCGTCACGAAGGACATCACCTCACAGGCCTGGCGGACCGCGCTGAACCCGGCCGGCGAATGGATCCCCGCCGTCCTCGCCGGCGCGGACAAACGGCTCAGCGAAGTCCGCCGCAGTGTCCCGGATGCCGGCGGCCTGGTCATCGCCACCGACCACGAGGACGCCCGCGCGTACGCCGGGCAGCTGAAGAAGATCACCGGCGAGTCGCCCACCGTCATCCTTTCCGACGACGCCAAGGCCTCCAGCAAGATCGAGGAATTCACCGCCAGCGAGAAGCGCTGGATGGTGGCCGTCCGGATGGTCTCCGAAGGCGTGGACGTCCCGCGGCTGTCCGTCGGCGTCTATGCCACCTCGACGTCCACCCCGCTGTTCTTCGCCCAGGCCGTGGGACGTTTCGTGCGTGCCCGCAAGCGCGGCGAGACGGCGTCGGTCTTCCTGCCCTCCGTCCCGCAGCTGATGGCGCTGGCCAACTCGATGGAGGCCGAGCGCGACCACGCCCTGGACCGCCCCGAGAAGGAGGACAGCGACGGGCTGTTCAATCCCGAGGACTCGCTCATGGAGGAGGCGAACCGCGAGGAAAAGGCCTCCGACTCGCTGATGAAGGGCAAGTTCGAGGCCCTGGACTCCCAGGCGTCCTTTGACCGGGTGCTCTTCGACGGTGGCGAGTTCGGCACGGGCGGCGAGGTGGGCTCGGAGGACGAGCTCGACTTCCTCGGAATCCCGGGCCTGCTGGACGCCGACCAGGTGGGCACGCTGCTGCGCCAGCGCCAGCACGAACAGCTCAACCGGAAAAACAAGCGCACCCCGCAGGCTGGCGCCGAACCGGCGGCCCCGGCCGTGCCGGACCACCGGATGCTCATGGACCTGCGCGCCGAGCTGGCCAAGAACGTGGCCGCGTGGTCGGCCCGGACCGGGACCCCGCACGGCGTCATCCACACCAAGCTACGGACCGTCTGCGGCGGCCCCGCCGTCGCGCAGGCCAATGAGGAACAGCTGCAGACCCGCCTGCGGAAGCTCCAGGACTGGTTCATCGGCCGGAAATAGCCGCCGGCCAACGCACAGGGCCAACGCGCAGGTCCACAGCAAAGCTCGAAAGTACAGCGCAAAAGCAGAGGGACCAGGCCGACGGCCTGGTCCCTCCGCTGTGTCTAACGGGGCGTGTCGGCTACTGGCCGCTGCCGCAGACCTGGCCGTATTTCTGGCCTGCCGCGGTGTAGTCCGCCTTCATGTCCTCGAGCTTGGCTGTGTCCGGTGAGGGCTTGGCCGACTCGTCGAAGTATTCGATGATGGTCTGCAGCGGCGCCCGCAGGTCATCGGAGGCCGCCGCCTTGATGGGCCGCAGCTGGTTGGCGACCCTGGTCATGCCGGCCTTGTCCGACGTCGCCGACTGGGCAGAGACCACGGTCTTGACCCGGGCGCAGGTTTCCTCGTTGCTCAGCTGCGGCGCGGCCGAGCAGCCGGCCGCGCCGAGCAGCGCGCCAGCGGCAATCAGAACGGTCAGGGTCTTCTTCATGGTGTACTCCGGGGTTCTACGGGTAAGACGATAGGGCAACGGTTTCGAGTCTACTTTGGCGGCGGCCTTTTCCCGCCAGCTGTTGCGGGCCGCACGGCCCGGGGGAGAGGAGCGCAGGCGCTCAGAGGACATCGACGCCGCCGAGCTCCATCTCGGCCACGGCGTCGTCGAGGTCGTCGGAAATACCGACCGTCAGGCCGCGCAGCACCGTGACGGAGTAGCCGGCCTGCACCGCATCCAGGGCGGTCGCCTTGACGCAGTAGTCCGTGGCGATTCCCACCACCACGATGTCTTCCACGTCGTGGCTCTGCAGCCAGTCATCCAGCCCGATCGCCTCCTCGCCGGCGGCGAAATCAGTGCCGGCGAAAGCACTGGAGGCTGAAGAACCCGGGGCGTCCTCGGTGCCGGTTCCGGACACGGGCATGGCGCCGGGTTTCCGGTCCCCGGTGGGGACATCGTCCTCGGGGGCCAGCAGCCCTTCGAAGCCGGAATACGCCGCGGCGAACTGGCCCTTGCGGAAGTAGGCCTGGATGTATTCGGGATCGAGGTCCGGATGCAGTTCGGCACCGCGGGTGCCCGCCACGCAGTGCGGCGGCCAGCTGTCCACGTGGTCGGGTTCCTCGGAGAAATGCGCGCCCGGATCGATGTGCCAGTCCTGGGTGGCCACGACGTGGTCGAACTGGCCGTGGTGGGCGTCAACGTACTCGCTGATCTCGCCGGCGAGTTCCGCCCCGCCGGTGACGGGCAGGGCGCCTCCCTCACAGAAATCGTTCTGGACGTCGACAATGATCAGGGCGCGGGACATTCAGTCCTCCTCGTAGATGGTGGGGATGGCCGCTTCGCCGCGCTGGAGCCGGTTGACCACAGCGGGGAGCTCCTTCATGGTCTCCGCGTGGCGCCGCCGGGCGCGCTGGACCCCTTCGGGTCCGGTCCACCCCGGCAGGACCTCGCCGTTCTTGACGAACTGCTGCAGCAGCGGACGGTCGTTGCCGTCGTCCTCCGGGTGATGGCCGACGCCGACGATTTCGGCGGTGGCGGTCCCGCGTTCGTTGAGCTTGCGCAGCGCGTACTTGCGCCCGCCCTTGCTGGCCTTGTTCTTGGCTGCTTTGGCGACGGAGATGAACTCGCCGTCGCCGTCGGTGCGGCTGACAAGCTTGTAGACCATGCTGGCCGTCGGTGCCCCGGAACCGGTGACGAGCGAGGTGCCCACGCCGTAGGAGTCCACCGGCGCGGACTGAAGCGCGGCGATGGCGAACTCGTCGAGATCCGAGGTCACCACGATCTTGGTGCGGTCGTTGCCGAGCTCGTCGAGCAACTGCCGGACCCACTGGGCCTGGGCCACGAGGTCACCGGAGTCCAGGCGGACTGCGCCCAGCTTGTCCCCGGCGAGGTCGACGGCGGTGCGGACGGCCGCTTCGACGTCGTACGTGTCCACCAGGAGTGAGGTGTCCGGCCCGAAGGCGGCAATCTGGGCCTCGAAGGCCTCGCGTTCGGAGTCGTGCAGGAGGGTGAAGGAGTGGGCGGCCGTGCCGACGGTCTTCAGCCCGTAGCGCAATCCGGCCTCCAGGTTCGAGGTGCTGTCGAACCCGGCGATGACCGCGGCCCGGGCAGCTGCGGCCGCCGACTCCTCGTGCGTCCGGCGCGAGCCCATCTCGATGCACGGGCGGGTGCCGGCGGCGGAGATCATCCGGGAGGCGGCGGAGGCGATCGCGCAGTCGTGGTTGAGCACGGAGAGCAGGTAGGTCTCCAGGATGCAGGCCTCGGCAAAGGTGGATTCGACGATCAGCACGGGGGAGTTCGGGAAGTACGCTTCACCCTCCGGATAGCCCCAGATGTCGCCGGAAAAGCTGTAACCGGCCAGGTAGTCCAGGGTCTGGTCGTTGACCACCTTGGTGCGGCGCAGGTAGTCCAGTTCCGGCTCGCCGAAGCGGAAGTTCGCGATCCCCTCCAGCAGGCGGCCGGTGCCCGCCACGATCCCGTAGCGGCGCCCGTCCGGCAGCCTCCGGGCAAAGGCCTCGAAGACGGATTTCCGGTGTGCCGCGCCGGACTGCAAAGCACCCTGCAGCATCGTCAGCTCGTAGTGGTCGGTGTACAGGGACGTGCGGGGACGGTCCCAGCCAGCTGAGGTACTCACAAATTCACTCTAGTCCCCACCGGCTCCCGCGTCTCGCTCCGCTTCGCAGCGGGGCCCTCGCCGGCGTGGGCCCACCCACCGGCTCCCTCGTCTCGCTTCGCTTCGCCGTGGGGCCCTCGCCGGCGTGGGCCCAGCCTCCCCATAGAATGGACAGA
Organism: Arthrobacter sp. 10N43; assembly: GCF_056394525.1. Taxonomy (NCBI): domain Bacteria; kingdom Bacillati; phylum Actinomycetota; class Actinomycetes; order Micrococcales; family Micrococcaceae; genus Arthrobacter; species Arthrobacter sp. 10N43. The sequence goes on from NZ_JBFTIA010000004.1 coordinate 637,638, forward strand.
TGACCCTCAGCGTTGCGCTCGGCCCCGACACACGGGAGAGCACCCAGACCGGAACAGTGACGTCAGGCGACGTCCTGACGGCCCCGGACATCCCTTGGAACCTCGTGATCTGGAACGATCCGGTGAACCTGATGAGCTACGTGAGCTACGTGTTCCGCAGCTATTTCGGCTACTCGGAGACCAAGGCCAACAAACTCATGATGGAGGTCCACAAGAAGGGACGCTCGATCGTGGCGCACGGGAGCAAAGAGCAGGTGGAGCAGCACGCCGTAGCCATGCATGGCTACGGCCTCTGGGCGACGGTGGAAAAAGCCACCGGCGGCAGCGGGAGCGGTTCGGGCAAAGGCAAAGGAAAACGTGGCTAAGGCATTCAAGTACGGGCTCAAGGGCATCCGGGGCTTTCTCGAGCCGGCCGAGCGGGAGCTGCTGCGCAGCCTTTTCGACGACGTGATCTCCATGCTCGAGCCCGAGGAGCGCGCCAACGAGGACCCACTGGCCGCCCTGGTGGGGCTGGACGCAGAAGCCCGCGAACCCTCGGACCGCGCCCTGCGGCGGTTGCTGCCGAACGTGGTGAAGAACGACGCCGACGCCTCCCTGGAGTTCCGCCGCTATACGGAGCGCTCGCTGCGCGAAAGCAAGATCGGCGCGCTGAAGGCGGCCGCCCTGAGCCTGGACCGGGAGGACCTCGTGCTGACCCAGGCCGACGCCGGGCACTGGGCCACCGCACTCAACGATGTCCGGCTGGTGCTCGCCGAACGCCTCGACATCCGCGACGACGCCGACGCGGACAACGTCCACCTCATGCAGGACTGGTCCCAGGCCGAGGACGTCGAAAGCTACCTGGCCCTGGTGTACAACTTCACCACCTGGCTGCAGGAGTCGCTGGTCCAGGCCATGGTGCACTCGCTCGATGCCCGGCGCTGAGCGCGAGGGTGTGACCTACGAGACACGAGTTGAGCGCCACAATGTGATGGCCGCTCCGCAAGCGTTGTCCTATCCTCGAATAATCATGACTTCAGCATCGAATATGGATCCGGCAGGGGCTGCTGCGGACTCCCCAGCCCGCAACAACGCAACGGCCCCCACCGGGCCCGAACCGGCTTTGGAGCTGGGGTCGCGGCCCATTGGCGTCTTCGACTCCGGCGTGGGCGGCCTCACCGTGGCCCGGTCCATCATCGACCAGCTGCCCAACGAATCTATCCTCTATGTCGGGGACACGGCGCACGGCCCCTACGGGCCCCTTCCCATCGCCGAAGTCCGGGCCAACGCCCTCGGTGTCATGGACGAACTCGTGGATTCCGGCGTCAAGCTCCTGACCATTGCCTGCAACTCTGCATCCGCCGCCGTGCTGCGCGACGCCCGCGAACGCTATACGGCCCGCTACGGGATCCCGGTCATCGAAGTGATCCAGCCGGCCGTCCGCCGCGCCGTCGCTGCCACCCGCACGGGCCGGGTGGGCGTGATCGGGACCTCGGCCACGGTGGGCTCGCGCGCCTACGAGGACACCTTCGCCGCGGCTCCGGACCTGGAGATCACGTCCGTGGCCTGCCCCGCGTTCGTGCCATACGTGGAGGCCGGGATCACCACGGGACCGGAACTGCTCGCCGTCGCCCGCGAGTACCTGGCGCCGCTCATTGCCGCCGGGGTGGACACAGTGGTGCTCGGCTGCACGCACTACCCGCTGCTGACCGGCGTGATCTCCTTCGTCCTGGGCGAGGACGTCACATTGGTTTCCAGCGCCGAGGAAACGGCCAAGGACGTCTACCGGGCCCTGGCCTCCCGGGGCCTGGAGCGCACCGACGCCACGGCCCCCGAACACAATTTCATTGCCACCGGCGACGCCGCCCAGTTCGAGCACCTCGCCCGGCGCTTCCTTGGCCCCGAGGTCCTCAGCGTCCGCCACGTGGACCACGTCGCGGCGCAGTACCCCACCGGCAGCCTCGCCCGGATCACCCCGGAAATGATTGCCGCGGCGCAGTCCGCCGCCGCGCAGGCCGGTGCCGTCCGGCCGCGGATCTCGAACTTCGTGGGCGGATCCGCGGGCGGGGGAACACTGCTGTGAAGCTGACTATCGTGGGTTGTACCGGGTCCTTCCCGGGGCCCGGCTCGCCGGCGTCGTGCTATCTGCTGACCGCCAACGACGGCGAGCGGAACTGGAAGATCGTCCTGGACCTCGGCAGCGGGGCGCTCGGCGCCATCCAGCGCTACACGGACCTGGAGGACATCGACGCCATTTTCCTCACCCACCTGCACCCGGACCACTGCATGGACCTGTGCGGGCTCCACGTTGCCGTGCGCTGGAAGCCAGGCGGCTGGGGACGGGGCAGGATCCCGGTGTGGGGACCGGCCGCGACGGCCGACCGGATGGCCACGGCGTACGGCCTGGACCTGGATCCGGGCATGCACGAGGAATTCGACTTCAGCAACTGGTCCGAGCGCAAGCCGGTGACCCTCGGCCCGTTCACCGTGACGCCCTACGCGGTGAACCACCCGGTCGAGGAGGCCTACGCCCTACGTGTGGAGGTCACCGAGCCCGCCAAGGACGGCACGCCCGTGACCCGCATCCTGAGCTACTCCGGGGACACGGATTCCTGCGCGGGCCTTGAGGACTCCGCCCGCGACGCCGATCTCTTCCTGTGCGAGGCGGCCTTCGAGGAAGGCCGCGACGACGCGATCAAGGACGTCCACTTGACCGGCAAGCGGGCGGGGGAGGCCGCCGTCGCCGCCGGGGCGCGGCGGCTGCTGCTGACGCACATTCCGGTCTGGACGTCCCCGACCACCGTCATGGCCGAGGCCAAGGAGGTCTTCGGCAAGGACGTGGCCGTCGCCGTCGCGGGCGTGCACTACACCGTTTAGCCGGCCGCCCGCGCGGGCGGCACCGGGCGAGTCGATAAGCTAAAGGCATGACTTCCCAAGCTCCCAGTGTTCCCGTAATCCGTGCCGACGGCCGTACTCCCGACCAGCTGCGTCCGATCAGCATCACCCGCGGCTGGTCCAAGCAAGCCGAGGGTTCGGCCCTGATCGAGTTCGGCAACACCAGGGTCCTGTGCACGGCCTCCCTGACGGAGGGCGTTCCGCGCTGGCTCAAGGGCGAAGGCCGTGGCTGGGTCACCGCCGAGTACGCCATGCTGCCCCGGGCCACGAACACCCGGTCCGACCGTGAATCGGTCAAGGGCAAGATCGGCGGCCGCACCCACGAGATCTCACGGCTGATCGGCCGCTCGCTGCGCTCCATCATCGACACCAAAGCCCTGGGCGAAATCACCATCGTGCTGGACTGCGATGTCCTGCAGGCCGACGGCGGCACCCGCACCGCGGCCATCACCGGCGCCTACGTGGCACTCGCGGACGCCATCCGCTTCGCCCGGGAGAAGAAGATGATCGGCCGCAACGCCGAGCCCCTGATCGACACGATCGCCGCCGTGTCCGTCGGCATCATCGACGGCGTACCGATGCTCGACCTGCCCTACGTCGAAGACGTGCGCGCCGAGACCGACATGAACGTGGTGGTGACCGGCTCCGGCAAGTTCGTCGAAGTCCAGGGCACCGCCGAGGGCGCACCGTTCGACCGTGACGAGCTGAACAAGCTGCTGGACCTGGCGCTGCTGGGCACCGAGCAGCTCGCCGCCATCCAGCGCGACACCCTGGCGGAGGCCCCGTGACGGACGCGCCGTCCACGGGAGCGCCCGCTGTGGGCGGCCCGGCCGCTGACGGCCCCGCCCCGCGGCTCGTGCTCGCCACCCACAACAAGGGCAAGCTCCGCGAACTCCGCGAACTGCTCCGCGGCCAGGTGCCCGGGCTCGACGTCGACACGCAGGTGGTGGACGCCGGCGCCGTCGGGGCCCCCGACGTCGCCGAAACCGGCGTGACTTTCGCCGAAAACTCGCTGCTGAAGGCGCGGGCCGTGGCCGAGGCCACCGGGCTGGTGGCGATCGCCGACGACTCCGGACTTTCCGTGGACGTCCTCGGCGGAGCGCCCGGGATCTTCTCGGCGCGCTGGTCCGGCCGGCACGGCGACGACGCCGCGAACCTCCAGCTCTTGCTCGCCCAGCTGTCCGACGTGCCGGACGAATACCGGGGGGCCGCCTTTGTCTGCGCCGCAGCGCTGGCCGTGCCCGGGTCCTCGCCCGACGGCGGCCGGGAAGTCGTCGAATACGGGCAGCTGGAAGGGACTCTCCTGCGGGAACCGCGCGGCGAGGGTGGCTTCGGCTACGACCCCGTCCTGCAGCCGAGCGGGCTGGACCGCAGCTGCGCCGAGCTCAGCTCCGAGGAGAAGAACGCCATCAGCCACCGGGGCCATGCGTTCCGGGCACTGCTGCCGGCCATCGTCGAGGCCCTGTCCGGGAAATAGCCTGCAGGCGTTCTCGCGGCCGGCATCAGACGGCGGCAGGCCTTAGACGAAGGAAGGCGCCCCACATAGTGGGGCGCCTTCCTTCGTTTACAGCGTTGCCATTGAGGGCGCTTAGGGGGTCTTGCGCTCTTCTTCCGGTTCGTGCTCTTCGATGAACTCTTCAACGACGTCCGTGCCGTACTCCTCGGACTGCCGCCTGGCGATGATGCCGCGGATGACTTCAATGGCGATCGGGATGACCGAGACCAGCACGATGGCGATGAAGATGATGTCGAGGTTGTCCTTGACCCATGGCACCTTGTCCCCGAGCAGGTAGCCGAGGAGCGTGACGCCGCCGCCCCACAGCACGGCACCGATCACGTTGTAGGTGAAGAATTTGCGCTTGCTCATCTGCGCGACGCCGACGATTACCGGGACGAAGGTGCGGATGATCGGGACGAACCGGGCCAGGATCAGGGCCTTGCCGCCGTGCTTTTCGAAGAAGGCATGCGCGCTATCCACGTTTTCACGCTTGAACAGCTTGGAATTGGGCCTGTTGAACAGGGCAGGTCCCGCCTTGGACCCAATCAGGTAGCCCACCTGGTTGCCGATGATCGCGGCGACGATGATGAGCGCGGTCAGGACCCAGATGTTGACCTGGATGGTGCCGGTTGCCACGAGCAGGCCGGCCGTGAACAGCATGGAGTCCCCGGGCAGGAAGAAGCCGATCAACAGCCCGGTCTCGGCAAAGATGATGCCGCAGACAAGGAGGACCACCCACGGCGCGAAGGCCGGATTTGCGAGGAAGACCTGCGGGTTGAGCCAGTCGGGCAGGAAGGAGGCCAGATGCGGCTGGACGGGGCCGGCGCCGCCGAGGGCGGACACGGCGAGGTCGCTCATTGCTAGTACGTTCACCCGTTAAGGGTACTTGACCGGTGACGGCCGGGCCTCGGAGCCGGCTTCCGGTGGCCGTGCCACGGCGGGAGGCGGAGCCGGCGGGCGGTAATGTTGGGGCCGTGGGTTTGGACTTTACGGCGATCGACTTTGAGACCGCAAACGGCTTCCGCGGTTCGCCGTGTGCTGTTGGCCTGAGCAAGGTCCGCGGCGGCGTCGTCGTGGAGGAAGCCTCCTGGCTCATGCGGCCGCCGGAAAACCATGACGCCTTCGATCACCACAACGTCAGGATCCACGGCATCCGGCCGGAGCAGGTGGCGGGACTGCCGCGGTTCGGGGAACTCTTTCCCGAGATCGGCGCGTTCATTGGCGGTGACGTGCTGGCGGCCCACAATGCGGCGTTCGACCTCGGCGTGATCCGCTCCGGCCTGGAAGTCTCCGGGCTGCCCGGACCCGCCTATGACTACGTGTGCACGGTGATGTTGTCCCGGCGCTGCTATTCCCTGGTGTCCAACTCGCTGCCCTACGCGGCCGAGGAAGCCGGCGTGCCGCTGGTGAACCATCACGATGCCGCCGAGGACGCCCGTGCCTGTGCCGGCATCCTGATCGACATCGCCGCCCGCAACGGGGCGGCGAGTATCGCGGAACTCTATCTGTCACTGGGCCTAGCGGTGTCGCGCCAGCCGGCCTTCGACCCCCGGCGCGACCCGTTGTCCAAAGCCACCGTCGCCGCGCTCGAGGCCCTCGCCGGTGGAAATGCAGCTGCGCCGTCACGCCGGCCGTTCGCCTCCGGGTGGCCGGAGGAAGGCCCCAACCCGGTGCCCAATGCTGCGGCCAGCCCGGACCACCCGTTGTTCGGCCAGACCGTCGTTTTCACCGGCGAACTGGCGATTCCCCGCCCCGAAGCCAAGGTCCGATCCGCCGAGCTTGGTGCCAGGCCGGAAAGCCGGGTCACGGCCCGCACCACCGTCCTGGTGGTGGGGGACGGCTTTGTGGCCGCGGATCTGCGCTCGGGCCGGCTCACCGGCAAGGCCCGCCGCGTCCTGGAACTGCACGACCGCGGGCAGCAGATCGAAGTGCTGTCCGAGGGCGAATTCCTGCAGATGGTCGGCGGGCACGTGGCCGCCGTCCCCGCCTGAGCCCGCCTTTATTAACGGGCCTGCCTGACTCGCCTGTCTGACTCGGTCCTGTCTGAACCGGTCCTGTCTGACTCGCAGTCACACGGCGCAACAATGATTCCCAGCATGGCGGGCCCGCTCGTAGCCTTGGCGGATGAGCAAACTGCCGGATGCACAGACCCCCGCTGTCCCGTCGAAATCAGGGCAGTCAAAGTCGGTGCCGTCGCAGGCGGTGCTGTCGGATGGGGTGCCGTCGCAGCGCGGTATTGACTGGCGGAAGGTGTTCGCGTTCCCGAACCCGGTGAACGAGTACTCCGCCCGCATTACCGCCGCCCTGGTTGTGGCGCTCTCCGCGGTCACCCTGCTGACCGGATTCGGCTGGGGGCTTGCCATCATCGCGGCGGGGTTCTGGCTGCGCGTGCTCTTCGGCCCCCGGATCTCGCCCCTGGCCCAGTTCTCGGTTAAGGTCCTGACGCCCTGGCTCGGCCGGACCCGCCTCGTTCCCGGTCCGCCTAAGCGATTCGCCCAGGGCATGGGCGCCGCCATGTCGACTGCCGCCGCGCTGCTGCTGGCGGCCGGCCTCGCTCCGGCGGCGTGGGTCCTGCTTGCCGTGCTGATCGCGGCTGCGTCCCTGGAGGCATTCGCCGGGTTCTGCCTGGGCTGCACCATCTTCGGCTTCCTGCAGCGCCGCGGCCTCATTCCCGAGGACGTCTGCGAAGCCTGCAACAACATCTCTCTCCGCCGCGCCTAGGATCCGGCCGGCCAGGGATCCGGCGGGCCTGGGACCCGACCGGCCAGGGATCCGACGGGCCAGGGACCCGGCGAGTCTGGGTTTCGGCGGGTCTGGGTTCCGACGGGCCAGGGATCCGACGAGTCTGGGTTTCGGCGAGTCTGGGTTCCGACGGGCCAGGGATCCGACGATTCTGGGTTTCGGCGAGTCTGGCTCTGGACATGTCCTCGGGAGGCCCTGACCGGTGGACATAGTGGCATTATGTCCAGTCCTTGCCCCCGCGAATGCGCATGTCCTGAGCTGCTGCTGCCCAGGGATGGACATGTCCCTCACACTGACAGCGGACTGGGCATGTCCTGGGTGCCCAGCAGTGGCGGATGGACATGCCCCTGGCAGGGATGCGCGACTGGGCATCTCCGGAGGTGTGCGGCAACCGGAATGGACATGTCCCTGGCAGGGGTGCCCGACTGGGCATGTCCGGTGAGGTGCGCGACTGGGCATGTCCGGTGGTGTGCGGCAACCGGGACGGACATGTCCCTTGCGGCGAGGCACAACGGGGCATGTCCCGTGGAGAAGCCGGCCCACATAACGGCAGAAGGACGTCCCGCCCTGCACGAACGCCGGAAGCACGAATGCCGGAGACCTGGCGCCTAGCGGACAGGCCGGCGCAGTACAGCTAGGTGCCGGTGACCTCCGCCAGCTTCGATGCCATGCCTCGGATGACCTCCGGCGCCTGGAGCTCCGCAAGCCAGTCGGCCGGCAGGCACCGCTCGCCGTAGTACGCCCCCAGGATGTTCCCGGCGATCGACGCCGTCGAGTCGCTGTCCCCGCTGTGGTTCACTGCCACCGCAATGGCGGCACGGAAATGGTTCTGGGCCGGCACCCCGACGATGCCGGAGTCCGCCGCTGTTTCTGTCCCGGTTCCCGGGGCAGTGGCCAGCACGGCGTAGAGCGCGACGGCGAGGGCTTCCTCGGCCACCCACCCCTCACCGAGTTCGCTGACCAGGTCCTCGGGGCTGAGCAGGCCGCCGGGGCCCGGTACGTCGCCCGCCAGCTGCAGGGCTGCCTCAAACCTGGCAACCACGTCCGGATCCGGCTCTTCGCCCTTCCGCAGGACGCCGCCGCGCAGGTGCCCGAGGGCGGCCTGGGCCGCTTCGCGCAACCCGAGTCCGGAGGCCAAGGCATGGATGAGCAGGCTGAAGACGCCGGCGCTCTGCCGCGCCGCGGGGTGGCCGTGGGTCAGGGACGCGGCGTCCGCGCTGAGCTTGTAGACCAATTCGGGCCCGAGGTGCGGGATCAGGCCGAACGGCGCTGAACGCATCACGGTGCCGCAGCCCTTGGCCTCGGGATTGACCGGCCGCTGCACGGTACCCATCTCGCCCGTGGCGAGCCCGCTCAGGCAGGCGTTGCCGGGCGAGCGCCTGCTCTTCAGGACGTCCTGGGCATCGATCCAGCGCGGCGGCTGGAAAGGGGCCGACGGCGGGACGGCGACACCCTGGGTGCCCAGCCAGCGCAGGTACGCGAGCCACAGGCACGCGTTGATGTCCGCCGCCACGCCGTCGTTCGCCCATTCCAGCGCCTCGAGGAGGCCGTCCGCGGTGTAAAGGGTCATTTGCGTGTCGTCCGAGAAGGGGCTGCCGGCGTCGAGCGCGGAAAAGTCCTGCAGTCCCGCGGGGCCGAACCGGGCGCGGATCGCGGCAATGTCATCGAACTCCACGGCGTAGCCCAGCGAATCGCCGAGTGCACCTCCCAGCAGGCAGCCGTGGATCCGCGAACCGTGGGCCGGGGCGGGGGAGTCCGGCTGGCCGGGTGTTGGGGCTGATGCGGGAGTGGTCCCGGGCTCGGTGCTCATGTCCTCAAATTTACCCGGCGCCGCCCCACCCGTTGCACCGCACTCTGCAGTGCCGTAACTGTGCAATGCAGTGCAGCGCCGGACGGGCGGCGGATGCGGAACGCCGGTAGGGTGCTGTTAGGACCCGTCCAGCGGTCAGGCGAAGCAACCGCCGGCGGCGTATCCGTCGGCAGCGGAGGAATCGAATGCGCGAACCAGCGTGGCGGAAGACCGGGAACACGCCGGATTACAGATTCTCCCTTGCCAACGAGCGGACGTTCCTGGCCTGGATCCGCACGTCCCTGGCCCTGATTGCCGGTGCCCTGGCGATCGACCAGCTGGCCCCGGAGATCGCGCCCGGTCCCGTGCGGATTGTCCTGTGCGTCATCCTCGCGTTCCTGGGGGCGGGCCTGGCGGCACTGTCCTACCACCGGTGGGGACTCATGGAGGCGGCCATGCGGAACAACCGGGAGCTGCCGTTTTCCGCCGTGATGCTGGTGATGACGATCGGCGTCGCGGCCGCGGCCCTGGTGTTCGCCATCCTGATCCTGGTGGCACGGTGAGCCCTGATCCGGCCCGGGATCCCGGACTGCAGCCCGAGCGGACATCCCTGTCCTGGCGCCGGACGATGCTCGCGCTGATCGTGGCCGACCTGCTGATCTGGCGCAGCTGGGCGCTCGCGGGGTCCCGCGGCGGCGGAGCGGTCCCCGTCGATTTCCTTGGAGTGTGCGCGCTCGTCGCCATGGCCGCCACGCTGGTCCTGGGTGTGTGCGTGCTGGTCCGAGGGCGGGAGCTCCGGCGCTCCAACGCCGCGCCGCCGGCGACGCTCCTGCGCTGGGCCGCCGCCGCCGTCGTGGCCCTTGCCGCCAGCGCTGTGACCGCGGTGGCCCTGGGGCACTGAACCGATGTCTGGGCAGGACCGATAACTGCACAGGGCCGATAACTGGACAGGCGGTTGGGCCGCTTGACGGGCACGGGCACTAGGCAAGAATCCAGCCAACATCCAGATTCCGCTGGAAGACTGCTGGCGGACCTATTCTCCGGGCGGCCTAGGCCTTCCCCGGACCACAACCCAGCGGCGGGCCGGACGCCGCAAGTGCAGCCCCAGGCACGCCGCCACCAGCAAAGGAAGTCCTGAACATGACCCTGCTTGTGCCAGCCCCCGAGTCCGTTGGCGTCCAGCCTCCGGCCGCCGGCGACGCTTCGCCCCGACCGGGACTCATCGCCCGGCTGTCCGCCGAGGCGTTTGGGACCCTGATCGTCGTCGTCGCAGGCCTGGGCGTGCCGCTGTTCACCATTCCGCAGTCGAATCCGCTGCCCGCGGCCCTTGCCGCCGGCCTGGCGCTGACGGCGGCGATGCTCGCCGTCGGCTACGTTTCCGGTGGCCACTTCAACCCCGCCGTCACCATTGGCAACGTCATCGCCGGCCGAATCCGCCTGGCCGCAGCCGCGGCCTACATCGGAGCCCAGCTTGTGGGTGCGGCACTCGGCGCCGTGGCCCTGTTCGGCGTCCTGCGCACCGTGCCGACGATCAATGACAGCACCGGCGCCTTCGCCACCGTGGCGGCCGGATTCGGCGAGCATTCCATCATCCAGGTGCCCATGGCCGGTGTCCTGCTCGTTGAGGTCCTCGGCACGGCCCTGCTCGTGGCCGTCTTCCTTGCCACGACGGCCAGCCGGAACCCCGCCAGGGCGGCGGCTCCTTTCGCGGTCGGCCTGACGACGGCGATGCTCCTGCAGCTTGGCCAGGCGCTCGGCAATGTCCCGTTCAACCCGGCCCGGGCCACGGCATCGGCCATCTTCAGCGGCCCGGACGCGCTCGGGCAGCTGTGGCTGTTCTGGGTGGCGCCCGTGGTCGGTGCGGCCATCGCGGGACTGGCTTTCCGCGGCTTCGCGCAGGGTGCCCAGACTGCCAAGACAACCGGCCCGGCCGGCGCAGCGTTCACGCCTGCCGAATCTAACGACGCCGATTTGGCTGGGTCCGACTTGGAGGACTTCGAGGTCGCCGACTTGGATGACGCAGAACTGACCGGCGCACGGTTGACCGGCGCACGGCTGGCCGGCCCACGGATGACCGGTGCAGCGGACGACGCCGACAAGGGCGCCCCCGCCGGGCGCAACGGCAAAGCGAAGGCTGCCGCTGCCACTGACACTGCCGAGAACGACGAGGCCCGCAGCTTCTTCGACAGCAAGGGTGGAAAGTAGCCACCCTTCACCACGATTACCCGTAGTTGACCTCCGTCACCCTTCCGGGGTGGTGGCGCAAGAGTGTCGGTGGCAGCCGATACCGTAGGAATATGCGGTTATTGCACACCTCCGACTGGCACTTGGGCCGGTCCTTCCACGGCATCGGCATGCTGGATGCCCAGCGCGCCTTCATTGACCAGCTCGTGACCTTCGTCCGGGAAGAGGCCGTGGACGTTGTCCTCATCGCCGGGGACGTCTACGACCGCGCGCTGCCGGGAGTCGACGTCGTCGGCCTGCTGGATGACGCCCTGGTGCGCCTCACCGGTACCGGCGCCCAAGTTGTCCTGACCAGCGGCAACCATGACTCCGCCATCCGGCTGGGATTCGCTTCGCGGCTGCTTGAGCGCGGGGGAGTGCATTTGCGCACGCGGCTGGACGAGCTTGACCATCCCGTGCTCTTTCCGCTTTCGGACAATACAGATGACGAAGCTGCGCCGCTGCTGGCCATCTACGGCATTCCCTGGCTGGAGCCCCGGCTTGTTGCCGAGCAGCTGGCCGTCCAGACCGCCAGCCACTTCGAGGTCACACGCGCCGCCACGGAACGGATCCGTGCAGACGTGCTGCGCCGCAGTGAGAGCCGGACCGTACATTCAGTGGTCCTGGCGCACACTTTCGCCAGCGGAGGCATCAGCTCCGACAGCGAACGGGATCTGAGCATCGGCGGCGTCGGCGCTGTCCCGCTGGATCTCTTCGACGGCTTTGGCTACACGGCACTGGGCCACCTGCACGGCCGGCAGGAGCTGTCACCGGCAGTGCGCTACTCCGGCTCGCCGCTGGCGTACTCCTTCTCGGAAGCCAAGCACCGGAAGGGAAGCTGGCTCGTGGAGGTCGACGCCGAAGGCATCGGCGATGTGCGCGAAGTGCTGTGGGACGCATCCCGGAATCTCGCCGTGCTCCGCGGAAAGCTGGAGGACCTCCTCGAATCGGAGGATTTCGCGTGGGCCGAGGGCGCCTATTGCCAGATCACGCTGACGGACACCGCCCGCCCGGCACAAGCCATGGACCGTCTGCGGTCGCGGTTCCCCGACACCCTGGTGCTCGGCTTCGATCCCGAAGGGACCGGCGCGGCGCCGAAGGCCAGCTACAGCAGCCGGCTTGCCGAAGCCGACGATGACCTCGCCGTCTGCTGCGGATTCCTCGATCACGTCCGGGGCCGGCCCGCTTCCGACGCCGAAGCAGCCGTTCTCGCAGAAGCGCTCGAGGCCGTGCGCCTGGAAGGGATATCCCTGTGAGGATCCACCGCCTGGAGATTTCCGCCTTCGGACCGTTCGCCGGCACGGAGCGGATCGACTTCGACCGTCTCAGCGCACACGGTCTGTTCCTGCTGAACGGCGCCACCGGCGCGGGCAAAACCAGCGTCCTGGACGCCATCTGTTTCGCCCTGTACGGATCGGTGCCCGGTGCCCGGCAGGACGGAAAGCGGCTGCGCAGCGACCACGCGGACACGGCCACAGAGCCGCGGGTCACCTGCGAGTTCTCCGCTAAGGGCCGGCATTTCGAAGTCTCCCGGGCGCCCGCCTGGGACAAACCGAGCGCTCGGGGCAAGAACGGCTTCACCCTCCAGCAGGCCAACACGCTGCTGCGAGAACGCATCGACGGCGCCTGGGTCGAAAAATCCGGCCGGAATGATGAGGCCGGCGCCGAGATCGCCGACGTCCTGGGCATGAACCGGGACCAGTTCACCCGGGTGGTCATGCTGCCGCAGGGCGACTTCGCGGCGTTCCTGCGCTCCAAGGCATCGGACCGCCTGGAGCTGCTGCAGAGCCTGTTCGGCACCCAGCGCTTTGAAGCCGTGGAACAGGAACTGTCCCGGCAGGCGCAGACAGCCAAAACCGAAGTTGCCAGCCTGACCACGAGGCTGGAGCTGCTGCTGGCCCAGGCTGAGTCCGAAACCGCGGCGCTGGACCTCGACCCCGCCGGGGCCCCCGGCAGGGACATGCCCGACGCCCTGTTGGCCTGGCTGGACGGCGCAGCGGCAACCGCCGCGCAGGAGCGGCGGACCGCCGCCGCAGCAGCCGAGCAACGGGCCGCCGAACAGGCCACCGTGCTGGAGGCCGCCAATGCGCGGGCCAACCGCCACGCCAGGCTTGCCGCCGCGGAACTGCGACGGATCGACGCCGACGCTGCAGCGCCGGTCCTGGCGCAAAAGGCCGTCACGCTAGGCCTGCACCGCCAGGCCGAGGTGCTGGGCGGCCAGTTGCGCGCCGTCGAAAGTGCCGCTGCAGCCCAGGACCTGGCCGAAAAGGCCCTGCTGGAGGCCGCCCGGCAGCTGCGGACTGCGGCAGCCACGGACCCCGAACTCGCCGGTCAGGACCTCCTCGACGCCGGCGCCGAGGACACTTCCATCGACGCTGACGCTGCTGGCCGGCGCGCCCCGCTGGACAGCGCGGCCCTGCGGAGCACCCTCGGACGGCTGAGGTCCCTCCGGGCCGTGCTCACCGAACGCCTGCCCGACGAATCCCGGCTCATCGCACTCACTGACCGCAGCAGCACGCTAAGCCTGCAGCTCCAGGAGCTGGAAACCGGGCAGCGGACAAGTGCCGCTGCCCTGGACGCGCTGCGCTTGGAATCGGCGGCCATCTCCGCCGGCATCCGTCCCCTCGAGGAACTCGCTGCGGAAGTCCAGCTGCGCACCAAGGAGGCCACTGCAGCCGACGAACTCGTGACCATCGTTGGCCGCTTCCTCGACGCCGAGGCCGAGTGCTCGGCAACCGCGGACCGGCATGCCGCGGCCCGGAACGTCCATCAGGACCGGAGGCAGCACTGGCTGGACCTCCGTGAGCAGCGGCTGATGAACGCCGCCGCCGAGCTCGCCACCCAGCTCCTCGCCGGAGTTCCCTGCCCCGTCTGCGGCAGCCCGGAACACCCCTCACCCGCCCCCGCCGCGGCCTCCGCGCTGACGGTCGCCGAGGCCGAGAAGGCCGCGCAAGAGGCCACCGACCTCGCCGAAGAGGCCTTCGCTGCCCTCGGCCGCGAGCTCGCCGACGCACAACAGCGCGTCGCCGTCCTGGCGGCGCAGGGCGGCAACACGCCTCCGGAGGAAGCCCGTGCGGAGGCGGCCCAGGCAGGGGAACGGGCGGATGAGGCCGGCCGCGCGGCCACGGACCTCGCCGCGGGACGGGCCCGGCTGGCCGAACTCGAAGCGGCCATCGCCGCCGCGGACCGGGAGCAGGCCGACGCCGCCTCCGGCATCGCCCAAACGCAGTCCACGATCACCGAAGTCGGTGAACAGGCCGGGGTCCTCGAACACGCCCTCGAGCAGTTGCGCGCCGGCCATGGCACCCTAGATCAACGCATCGCCGCCCTGTCGTCGACGACGGCGGTCCTGGAGCGGGGCGACGCCGCTCAGTCCGCCCTCGAGCAGGCCGCCGCCCGCACCCAGGAGGCACGCCGGCAACTTGACGAGTCGCTTCCCCCGGCCGGGTTCGGTACCGAGGCCGCGGCGCGGGAGGCACTCCTGCCGGCACCGGTGGCCAGCGGTCTCGAAACAGCCATCCGGGCGGGACAGGACGAGGCCGCCCGGATCCAGGAACTGTTCGCCGGGGAAGACCTCGCACTCGCGGCAGCCGAGCGGGCCGCAGGGGACCTCGTCAGCGACGCCGCCCTCGAACAGCTCAAAGCGGAGTCGGTGGCCGCCGAACGCACAGCCCGGGAAGCCGCACTTGCGGCCGGACTGGCGGAAAACTCGGTGAGGAACCTCGGACGCATAGCCGGTGACTACAAGGAACTTGCCGCCGCCGGCAGGGAACCCCGGGACCGGGCCGCACTGCTTGCCGCCGTGGCCGACGCGGCCAAGGGCGGAGGCGACAACACCTACCGCATGAGCCTGAACAGCTATGTCCTCGCGGCCCGGCTGGAGCAGGTGGCGGTCGCGGCCTCGGAACGCCTGATCGGGATGAGCGACGGCCGCTACACTCTTCAGCACACCGATGCGAAGGCCGCGCGCGGCGCGAAGTCCGGCCTCGGCCTGGAAGTCGTCGACGAGTGGACCGGCCAGCGCCGGGACACCGCCACACTCTCCGGCGGTGAATCCTTCATGGCCTCGCTGGCGCTGGCCCTCGGGCTGGCCGACGTCGTGCAGCACGAGTCCGGCGGTGTGGACATCGAGACCCTGTTCGTGGACGAAGGATTCGGCAGCCTCGACGACCAGGCACTGGAACAGGTTATGGACGCCCTTGAAGGCCTCCGCGACGGCGGCAGGGTGGTCGGACTAGTCAGCCACGTGGCGGAAATGAAGCAGCGCATTGGCACCCAGCTCCAGGTGGTCAAAGGCCGCAGCGGCTCCACCTTGCACATCAGCGACGACGCTCAAGTCTGAGCCAGGCCAACGGGTTGCCCGTCGCGGAATCAGCTATCATTGATCTGTTACCGGGTCGCGCGCATCGGGAGGAGGGACGATGCGCATTATTGAGCGAACCCGGAAACCATGAACCCTTCACCGTCTTCTCTGGCGTCCACTCTTGACGCACCCCTTTCGACCGACGCCCGGCCCGCCGCTGCACCGGCGCTTGCTCCTGCCACTGCACCGGCACCCGCCGCTGCCATTGAGCCGGCCAAGGGCGGCCGCTTCGCGCGGCTGCCGCTGCTCGCCGGCCGGAGCTTCATCCCGCTGGGGCTCTTCGCCCGCCTGCCGCTGGCCATGCTCACCGTCGGTGCACTGACGCTCGTCACCGCCGTCACGGACTCCTACGCCGTGGGCGGCGCCGCGGCCGGTGCCGTCGGCATCGGTTCGGCGCTGGGAGCCCCCGTCCTGGGCGTCCTCGCCGACCGGCTCGGCCAGCGCGGCGTCCTGCTCGTGTCCGCAGTCGCCAACACGGTGGCCATTGTTGCCCTGATCCTCGCGGCGTACCTCATCCCCGGGGCGAAGGACCTTGCCGCCGCCGTCCCCGTCCTGGCCGCCGCGTTCGTGGCCGGCGCAAGCTGCCCGCAGGTCGGTCCGCTGGCACGCGTGCGCTGGATGGCGCTGACTTCCCGGACCTCCGGGCCCGGCCGCAGCCCGGCGGCCAATTCCGCGGACCTGGACACCGCACTGTCCTATGAGAGCACCGCGGACGAGCTCACCTTCGTGCTCGGCCCGGCACTCGTCGGCATCCTCGCGAGCCTGCTCGCGCCGTGGCTTCCGCTGGCCCTCGCCGCGGTACTGACTCTCGTCCTTGTCCCGGCGTTCGCCGTCCACCCCACGCACCACGCGGTGGTCCGCACAGCGCGGCGCCCGGCCGCTGCTCCTTCAGGCGTGGCCGCCGCACCAGCCGCCGGATCAGCCGCTGGCCTCGCGGGCGACCCGCACCAGGAGACCCGCCGTGCGGCCCAGCGCGCCAGGACCCTGGCCGCCGTCGCGCTTCCCGTCCTGGCGATGGTGTGCATGGGCACGTTCTTCGGCTCCACCCAGGCATCCCTGAGTTCGTTTTCGGCCAGCTTCGCCACCTCCGAACTCGCGGGCCTGCTCTACGCCGTCATGGGACTGAGCTCCGCAGCTGCGGCCCTCTCGGTCGCGTACTGGCCCCGGCGCTTTAGCGTGAACGCCCGCTGGATCGCGTGCGCGGCCCTCATGGCCGGCCTTGCACCGCTGCTGTTGCTGCCCTCGACCGCGCTGCCGATGATCCTGGTCCTGCTGGTTCTGGGCCTGCCCGTGGGCCCGCTCATGGTCACCGTGTTCGCCATCGGCGGCCTCGTGGCCCCGGCCGGCAAGCTCGGCACGGTCATGACCGCCCTGGCCAGCGGCATTGTCGCCGGCACCGCGCTCGGATCCTCGATCGCCGGACAGCTGGCCCAGAACTTTGGATATTCGGCGGCGTTCCTGGTTCCGGTGTGTGCCGCCACGGCGCTCTTCTTGCTGGGAACGGCAGCCGCCGTCGTGCCCCGGCAGCGCGGAAGGAAGACGGCGCCGGCCGCCTAAGCCCCGCTAACCCGCCGTTGCGCTATCACTCTTGGTCCCTAAAACGGCGCCAAGAGGACATCTACTGATAGAGCAACGGGGGGAAGACGGCGCCGGCGCTCTTACCCCCGCCAACGCCTAGCCCAGTTGCGCCTCGATCCGCCGCGCCGCCTCCTGGAGGGCCCCGGCCACCTCGGCCGGATCCTGTGCGGCACGGATGTAGACGACGGCGAGGGCGGCCGGCCTGCCGCCCGGCACCCGCAACGGGACAGCAATGGAGGAAACGCCGGGGATCACCTCGTCATGGCTCGCGGCAAAGCCGCGGGTCCGGGCCTCGGCCGCCTCGGGCCGGTACGGGATACCCGGGGACAACGCGTGCCACTCCTGCTCATCGAAGGCGGACTGGATGGCGATGCCCGGCGCCCCGGCGCTGATGGGATGCCGCGACCCCGGGTGCTGGACCACAGCTGCTCCGCTGTGCCGCGGATCCACGGTCACCAGTGTCACGCACTGCTCCCGGTCCCAGACCGCCACGAAGGCACTCATCATCAAGGTGTTGGCCAGCTGGGTCAGTTCCGGCAGGGTTGCCGACTGCAGGTCGCGGGAGACGCCGCGCGCCAGGACGGCGAGGCCGGGCCCCGGCTGGACGCGGCCGCCGTCGTCGCGGACCAGCAACGAATGGTCCTCGAGGGTGCGCAGGATCCGGTAGGCCACGGAGCGGTGGACGCCCATGGCATCGGCGAGCTCGGCAATGGTGAGCGGTTGCTGGGCTTCGGCGAGTATCTCCAACGCCCTGATGCCACGGGACAGCGTCTGGGACGGGGAGGTCTGCGCAGTGCCGGCGTTCGGGGTCATGGGGTCCATCCTAGGGGCGGGATCGCTGGACGCCGGCCGATCATGCCGGATAGCCCTTGTGCTCTTGTACACGGTCGGCTAGCGTTCTATATGGGAATTACTTGTTCGATTATAGAACACGATCTGTCAGAAAGCACAGCTGGTTCGAAGCCCAGCTCATCCAAAACGCAGCTCATCCCACCACAGCCCAGGGAACCGCCACGACCGCAAGGAATCGATAATGATTGCCAAGCCGCGCGACCAGGCCGGGAACATCCCGGGCCGGGCTTCTGCCCCGCGGGCCAACCACTTCCGGGGCAGCCTCGGCAGGTTCGCCACCGGCGTCTCGATCGTGACCTTCGACGGGGTGACCAAGCGCCACGGCATCACCGTGAACTCCTTCACCGCGGTCTCGATGGAACCTCCGCTGGTGCTGGTAAGCATCGCCCGCACCGCCAAGGCCCACGACGAACTCGCCGGGAGGCCCTTCACGGTGAACATCCTCGGCGCCGAACAGCGGTACCTGGCGCTGCACTTCGCCGGACGCCCCGGCCCCGAGCCGCTGTGGGTGGAGGGAGACACCGCGCCGCGGCTGTCCAACGTGCTCGCCTATTTCGAATGCAAGCCCTGGGCAGCGTACGACGGCGGCGACCACACCCTGTACGTCGGCGAGGTCGTGGACTTCAACTACCGCAACGGCGACGCCCTGGCATTCGCCAACAGCACCTTCACCACCATCCCGGAAAGCCAGCTGGGCATGGAGGACCTGCTCTAGAGCACGCACACGGCGAATCAACTCAACAGTGACACCACATAACTGTGACACCACATAACGGCGAACCACTCGATGATGACTGGAGAATCCCATGGGTATCCGTACCGGACAGCAGTATCTGGCAAAGCTCAACGCCATGACCCCGCACGTGGTGATCGACGGCGAAGTGGTCAGCGAGAAAATCGCCGAGCACCCGGCCTTCCGCAATGTGGCCCGGTCCTACGCCAGGCTCTTCGACATGCAGGACGACCCGAAGTACCAGGAGGCCCTCACCTACGCCTCCCCGAGCACCGGGGACCTCGTCAACGCCTCTTTCCTGGTGCCGAAGACCATCGAGGACCTCCAGCGCAGGCGCCGCGCCATCTCCACCTGGGCTGAGTCCTCCAACGGCTTCCTTGGCCGCTCCGGAGACTACATGAACTCCGCGCTCACTGCGCTGAGCACGGCGGGGGAATGGTTCGCTCAAGCGGATCCGAAATTCGGCGAGAACATCCGCGACTACTACGAGTGGGCCCGGGAAAACGACGTCCTCGCCACGCACACCCTCATCCCGCCGCAGGTGAACCGCTCGGTCTCCGGGTCGGAGCAACTCGGCGGCCAGCTCTCGGCCCGGATCGTGGAGGAGCGCGAGGACGGGGTCGTCATCCAGGGCGCCCGCATGCTCGCCACCATCGCCCCGATCGCGGACGAGCTCCTCGTGTTCCCGTCCACGGTGCTGCGCGGCACTCCGGAAGACGCGCCCTATTCCTACGCATTCGCCATCCCCAACGATGCCCCGGGGCTGCGGTACCTCTGCCGTACCTCGCTGTACAACGGCGGCAGCACCCACGACGAGCCGCTGGCCTCCCGCTATGAGGAAATGGACGCCGTCGCGGTCTTTGACCACGTCTTCGTGCCCAGCAAGCGCATCTTCATGCTCGGCAACCCGCAGCTGTGCAACGCCTTCTACGCCGAGACCGGCGCCGGCGCGCTCATGACCCACCAGGTGGTCACCCGCACCATCGCCAAGAGCGAGTTCTTCCTAGGCCTGGCGTCGGAGCTGGCCGAATCGATCGGCATTGACGGCTTCCAACACATCCAGGAGGACATCGCCGAGCTGATTATCGACGTCGAAATCGGCAAGGCGCTGGTCCGCGCCTCCGAAGCCGACGCCGGGCTCAACGACGCCGGCGTCATGCTGCCGAAGTGGTCCACGCTGAACGCCGCCCGCAACTGGTACCCCAAGATCGCCCAGCGCTTCCCGCAGATCATCCGGAAGTTCTCGGCGTCGGGCCTCATGGCACTGCCCGGCGAGGCGGATGTCAACAGCGAGGCCCGGGCGGACATCGAGCTGTACCTGCAAGGCAAGAACCTGACCGGTCCCGAGCGCGTCCGGCTGTTCAAGCTGGCTTTCGATGCCTCGATCTCCGGGTTCGCCGGGAGGCAGTCGCTCTACGAGTACTTCTTCTTCGGCGACCCGGTGCGCATGGCCGGGGCCCTGGTGAACACCTACGACCGCGGGCCGGTCCGGGCCAGGGTCCGCGAGTTCCTCGCCCGCACGGACTGACCGGGCGGGGACACGTGCGGAAAACATGTGCGCGGAATCACATCTTCATAGTAGTATTTGGGATACTAACTGACCGTTCGATCAGTAATTCCAGCAGCATTCAGTTATCACTTCGCACCCACTTTGGGCAGTACCTCTGCCCCCGGACATGAAAGTTCCAATGACTGTAACTTCAGCCGTAGATTCCCAGGCAGGTCCCAGCAGCAAGCAAGAGGAACGCAAGGTCCTCGCCGGGACGCTGGTCGGCACCACCATCGAGTGGTACGACTTCTTCATTTTTGCCCAGCTGACAGCCACGCTGCTGTCCCCGCTGTTCCTCGCCCCGCTGAACGCCTCCAACCCGGGCCTGGCGCAGATCCTGTCCTTCGCCCTCATTGGCATCAGCTTCCTGTTCCGTCCGCTCGGCGCGATCGTCGCCGGCCACCTGGGTGACCGCCTCGGCCGCAAGGCCATGCTGGTCTTCACCCTGGTCATGATGGGTGCCGCCACCGCGCTGATCGGCATGCTGCCCACCTACGCGCAGATCGGCGTCTGGGCCCCGATCCTGCTCATCACCCTCCGCGTCATCCAGGGCTTCTCCGCCGGTGGCGAATGGGGCGGCGCTGCCCTGATGGCCGTTGAGCACGCACCCAAGAGCAAGCGTGGCCTGTTCGGCGCCTACCCGCAGATCGGCGTGCCGGTCGGCATGATCCTGGCGACGGGCCTGCTGTTCTTCCTCAACACCAGCATGTCCAAGGAAGACTTCGCGGCCTGGGGCTGGCGGGTTCCGTTCCTGCTCTCCATCGTGCTGATCGTGGTGGGCTACCTGATCCGCCGCGCCGTCGCCGAGAGCCCCGTCTTCAAGGAGATGCAGGACCGCAAGGAAGCCAGCAAGGCCCCGCTCGGCGAGCTCATCCGGAAGCACAAGAAGGCCGTCCTTTACTCCACGATGATCTTCATCGGCAACAACGCTGCCGGCTACCTGCTGATCGCCTTCTTCATCTCCTACGCGACGAAGACGCTCAAGATGCCCACCCCGCAGATCCTGCTGGCCACCACCCTGGCCTCCTTCGGCTGGCTCGTCTTCACCCTGGTCGGCGGCTGGCTCTCTGACAGGATCGGCCGGGTCAAGACCTTCCTGATCGGCTACGGCATTGTCTTCGCCTGGATGATCCCGATGTTCGCGCTGATCGACACCAAGGACATCCTGCTCTACGGCGTGGCGCTGTTTGTCCTCACGATCGGCCTGGGCCTGTCCTACGGTCCCATGTCCGCGATGTACGCCGAGATGTTCCCGGCCAATGTCCGGTACTCCGGGATTTCCATCGGGTACGCGTTCGGCGCCATCCTGGGCGGAGCGTTTGCGGCCACCATCGCGGAGGCGCTCCTGCAGGGCACCCACTGGACCGGGTCGATCGGCATCTACATCATGGTCCTCTGCGTCATTTCCGCCGTCGGAGTCCTGCTGGCCGGGGAAACGAAGGGCCGCCCGCTCGGCCTCAGCAGCCACCACTAGGCTGAGGTTCCGGCAGGTAGAGCACGACACAAAAGAGGCACGGACCGCGGTCCGTGCCTCTTTTGTGTTGGCCTGTGGTGCGGCTTCCTCGGCTTAGACGCCCAGGAAGCTGATGGCACCTTGCTTGAAGGCGCGGCTGGTGATCGCGTTGGTGTGGTTGCGGGCCGGCAGCACGAGCTGTTCGACCATGGCGCCGGCCTTGGCGCCGAGGGCGGCCAGTTCCGGCATGGACGCTGCACGGTCGTCCTTTTCCCCGGCCACAAGGAGAATGGGCATGTGCGGGATGGCTTCGGCGGGATCGTACGGTTCGGTCTTGATCGCCTCGATCAGCGAGAGCAGCGCGAAGATGTTGTTGCTCGGCAGCAGCATGGCCATCTTCAGCAGTCCCGCGGTCGATTCGTCCGCGATCGGGGTGCCGTCGGCCAGGTACCGCTGCGCGGCGATCAGGTCGAAGTCCGCCAGAGGGTCCGCGACGTTCGGGCCTCCCAGGACCAGCCGGTGCACGAGCTCATGCTGGGTGGCGCCGAACTCCCACGCAAGCCGGGATCCCAGCGAATAGCCGATCACGTCGAGGCCGCTGGACGGGTCCCCGTCGCGCAGGGGCCGCGCACCGGCGTCGAACACGATCTGCAGCAGGTCCGCGCGGATCCGGCTGGGGGAGTAGGAGTCCATGTCCTCCGGCGCCCCGCTGCGGCCGTGGCCGGGCAGGTCCACGGTGATGACGCGGCGGCCGGCTTCCAGGAGCGCGGTGAGCCAGCCGCTGTCCTCCCAGTTGAGCTTGGAGGAGGAAGAGAAGCCGTGCAGCAGCAGGACGGGACGGAGCCCGGCGTCGTTCTGGGGCTCATGCACCTGCACGTACAGCTGGGGGTCGGTGCCCTCCACGGTGTGGGAATGCAGTTCGCCGGTGTGTCTGCCGCTCATGCTCTCAGTCCTCATCAAGTACGGCGCTCAGGCGGACCCGGCGCTTAGGTGCCTCTTCCTTCGGGACGGTGCCCACGATGCCGGCGGTGTTGTCCGGCACCTCAAACACAATCAGGGGCTCGCC
Organism: Arthrobacter sp. 10N43; assembly: GCF_056394525.1. NCBI lineage: Bacteria > Bacillati > Actinomycetota > Actinomycetes > Micrococcales > Micrococcaceae > Arthrobacter > Arthrobacter sp. 10N43. The sequence goes on from NZ_JBFTIA010000004.1 coordinate 660,358, forward strand.
GACGTTGATCTTGTCGCCGGGCCCGCCGTAGGTACGCACTACCTTACCCGCCTGCGGGCTGGGCAATTCAACGGCCGACTTGGTGGTTTCGACCTCCACCAGCGGCTGGTTGCGCTCCACCTGCTCGCCCGGCGAAACCAGCCATTCGAGCACCGTGGCCTCGATCAGGCCCTCGCCGAGATCCGGCAGCGGGAAGGAAATTTCAGCCACGTTTGTACTCCAATACTCGCTGGATGCCGAAGAGGATCCGGTCAATGTTCGGGATGTATTCATCTTCCAGGTCGCCGGAAGGGTACGGGACGTCGAAGCCGGTGACCCGTTCCACCGGCGCCTTGAGCGTATCGAAGCAGCTCTGGGTGATCAGCTGCGCCACCTCGGCGCCGAGGCCTGAGGTCAGCGGCGCTTCGTGGACGACGACGGCGCGGCGCGTCTTGCGCACGGAGGCGGCCAGCGCCTCGGCGTCGATCGGCTTGAGCCAGCGCAGGTCCAGGACCTCGATGTCGATCCCGTCCTCGGCCGCGAGTTCGGCCACCTGCAGGCAGCGCGCCACCATGGCGCCCCACGCGACCAGCGTCAGGTGGCGGCCCGTGCGCATCACCTTGGCGCCGGTGGGGGAACCGCCGGCTGCATCGTGCCGGGCGGCATCCACCTCGCCCTTCTGCCAGTACCGCGACTTCGGCTCCATGAAGATCACCGGGTCCGGCCGCGTCGCGGCGTACTTGAGCAGGTGGTAGGCCTCGTGCGGGTTCGACGGCGAGACGACCTTGAGCCCCGGGACGTGGGCGAAGAGCGCCTCGAGGCTTTCGCCGTGGTGCTCGGGGGCCCGGATGCCGCCGAAACTGGGCACCCGCAGGGTGATGGGCATCGGCATGGTGCCCCGGCTGCGGTAGTTCATCCGGGCGATCTGGCAGACGATCTGGTTGATGGCCGGGTAGGCGAAGCCGTCGAACTGGACCTCGGGGATGGGGTGGAAGCCGGCCATCGCCAGGCCCACGGACATGCCCAGGATGCCCGATTCCGCCAGGGGCGTGTCGAAGACGCGCTGTTCGCCGTGCTTGGCCTGCAGCCCGTCGGTGATCCGGAAGACGCCGCCGAGCCGGCCGCAGTCCTCGCCGAAGATGACGGCCTTGGGGTTTTCTGCCAGGACCTCGTCGAGGGCACGGTTGAGCGCCTGCTGCATCGACATCACGATGGCGGAAGCCGGTGCGTCTGCGCTGTTGGCAGTGCTCTCGGCGGTGTTGTCGGCAGTGCTCTCGCTGCTAGCGCTTGCGCTTTCAAGGATCGAGTTAGACATGTTCGGACTCCTCACGCCAGTTGGCGGCCTGGGCCTGCAGGGCAGGGGTGGTTTCCTGGAAGACCAGGTCAAACATTTCAGTCCCGGGACGGGAGCCCAGAGCCTGGATGCCGGTGCGGATCTGCTCCTCTTCGGCCTTGGCCGCCGCCAGCACCTTGGCAAAGAACGCCTCGTCCGCGATTCCGTCGGCCAGCAGCCGCTGCCGGAGGCGTTCCAGCGGGTCGATGCCGGCGCCGTCGCGTTCCTCGTCGAGGGATCGGTAGCGGCCCGGATCATCGGAGGTGGAGTGCGGGCCGCGGCGGTAGGTCATCGCCTCGATCAGCACCGGGCCGCCGCCGGCGCGGGCATGCGCGAAGGCGCGGCGGGTCGCCTCGAGGACCGCGACGACGTCGTCGCCGTCGATCTGCAGCGCCGGGATCCCGTAGCCGGCGGCGCGGGCGGCGACGGAGCCGCCGGCCACCTGGCGTTCGGTGGGGACCGAGATGGCCCAGCCGTTGTTCTGGACGAAGAACACCACGGGCGCCTTCATGACGGCGGCGAAGTTCATCGCCTCGTGCACGTCGCCCTGCGAGGAGGCGCCGTCGCCGAAGTAAGTCAGGGCGACGCCGAGCTCTCCGTCGGCAGTGCCGGCCAGCGTCTGGCCGTGGGCCCAGCCGACGGCGTGCAGGACGGACCCGGCCACCACCGCCTGGATCGGGGCAAGCCGGGATTCCATCGGGTTGTACAGCCCGCCGTGCCACGTGGCCTTGTGGGTGGACATGTAGGCCACCATGTCAACGCCCATTGCCCGGGCGACACCCATCTCGCGGTAGGTGGGGAAGACGAAGTCACGGGTGGTGTCCACGGCGTAGCCGCTGCCCACCTGGGCCGCTTCCTGGCCGAGCTCGGGGGCGTAGCCGGGAATGATGCCCTGCCGCTGCCAGGCGATGGCAGAGGTATCGAGGTGGCGGACGGCCACCATCAGCGTATAGAGCTCGCGGAGCTCGTCGGCAGTGAGGGGCCCGGCTTCGCCGCCGGAAGCCACAGGGAGAAGTGTGTCCATGCCTGTGACCCTAGTCACCGGCGGGAGAGTGTGCAATCAGCCTAGAACGAGGTGCCCAGACTGCACAGTTATGCCGCCCCTACCGCCGGCGAGCTTGGCAATTTGTCTAGCGAGCCTGCTGGTCGGCCTCTACGCCTGCGCGGCGGTTGCGGGTGAGCCGGGCGCCGATCCAGCAGGCGGCGGCGATGCCGGCGACCAGGGCCATCGTGCTGAACAGCTGCTTGCTGCTCTCCGCGCCGGTGAAGCCGACCGCGAAGATCAGTGCCAGGAGCACGAGCCCGAAAATCGTCAGCCCGGGGAACCCCTTCATCCGCAGCGGCAGCGCGGTGCCCTCGCGGTCCGCACGGCGCCTCAGAATCAGCTGGGACACGAGGGCAGTACCCCACACCACCAGGCAGGTGGAGCCGACCAGCTGGAACAGGGCGGGCAGGATCTTCTCCGGGAACAGCAACTCGAGCACGGTGGCGATGAAGCCGAAGGCCACCGAAACGCCGACAGCCACCACGGGGACCCGGGACTTGTTCAGCTTGGACAGGAACCGCGGGGCCTCGCCACGCTCGGACAGCGAGAACACCATGCGGGAGGCGCCGTAGAGGTTTGCGTTGAGGGCCGAGAGCAGGGCGACGACGGCGACGAGCGTGATCGCGGCGCCGGCGCCAGGGATGCGGGCGGCGTCGAGGACTCCCGCGAACGGGGACTTCAGCGCCTCGGATGTGGCGGGAAGGACGGCGGCGATGACGAACACGGAGCCGATATAGAAGACCAGGATCCGCCAGACGACGGTGCGGATGGCCTGGGCGACGCTGCGCTCCGGGTTCTCGGTCTCGGCGGCGGCCACGCTGACGATCTCGGTCCCGCCGAAGGCGAAGATCACGACGAACAGGGCGGTGGCGATGCCGCCGAGGCCCGCGGGGGCGAAGTCGGAGGTGATGTTGCTCAGTCCGGGGGAGGGGACCTCCGGCAGCCAGCCGAACAGCAGGGCCGCGCCGATTGCCAGGAAGATCACGATGGCGGCCACCTTGAGGATGGCGAACCAGAACTCGAACTCGCCGAAATTCTTCACCCCGGCGAGGTTGATGGCCGTGAAGAGGACCATGAAGACCAGGGACAGCGCCCAGACGGGGATGACCGGCCACACCGTGAAGAGGAGCCCGGCGGCACCGAGGGCCTCGGCTGCGATGACGACGACGAGCTGCAGCCACCAGAGCCAGCCGACCGTGGCGCCCGCCGTCGGTCCCATGGCCTTTTGCGCATAAACCGAGAAGGCCCCGCTGTTGGGGTTGGCCGCCGCCATTTCACCAAGGGCCCACATGACGAGGATGATGAGCGTTCCGGCGACGAGGTAAGAGATCAACACGGCCGGCCCTGCGGCCTGGATTCCCGCCCCCGAGCCGAGGAACAGGCCGGCGCCGATGGCACTGCCCAATCCCATCATGGTCAGCTGGCGTGGCTTCATGCTGTGGCCCAGGACCAGGGCCGGGGCCGGGAGCGTTGTGGGTGACGTCGCGGTGGACTTCGTTGTCATGGCGAACCTTCGTGTGGTCTGGATCTGTGAGTCCTTATGGGACCTATTGAATTTACCGTCTTTGGGCCGGCCCCACGGATCGCCGGGGCGCCGCCGTCGTGAGAATATGGTGGCAGTTTGCGCACTGAATCGGGGCATCGGAAGCGGTTTGTCAGGTCCGGGCCACTTGGGAAGGAAAAATTCATGGACGTTGATCCGCTGGATGCAAAAATTGTCCGATTTTTCACGGATTCCCCCCGGGCCTCGGTGCTGGAGGCCTCCCGGGTGCTGAAGGTGGCCCGAGCCACTGTCCAGTCCCGGCTGGACCGGATGCAGGACGGCGGTGTGATCGGCTCGTGGGTGCCGCAACCCGATCCGGCGCACTTCGGCTACCCGGTGGTGGCTTTTTGTTCCCTGACCATCAACCAGGACCTCGGGCATGACGCCGTCGTGGAGGCCCTGGCGCGGATCCCCGAGCTGATTGAGATCCATACCGTCTCCGGGAGTTCGGACCTCATGGCCCGCATAGCCGCGCGCTCCAATTCGGATCTCCAGCGTGTCCTCGATGCCATGATCGCCACCCGGACGGTCCTGCGGTCCTCCTCGGTGATCGTCCTCAATACCCACTTCCAGGGGCGCACCCTGCCGCTGCTGGAAGCCGCGGCCGCAGCAAGGGGCTAGAGAACGCTCAGGCCCTCGGGCAGGCCGGTCCGGCCGGTGACCAGGAGCAGCAGCTCGCCGGCGGACGGCGACCGGGATCCGATAGCGCCAGCGAGCTCCAGGGAGGCCGCGACCGCCGGGGCCAACAGGGCGGGCGGGGGGAGCCCCAGGGCGCGTGCCAGGTCCAGCGTGTGTACGGCCAGTTCGAAGGTCCGGGTCGGCAGGTAGTCGATGAGCCGCATGGCCCCGGCTGGGGTGGCCACCAGGGCATCGTCCGGCGTCTTCCCGAGAAGTGCTGTGACACGTTGGACCAGCTCCCGCACTGCGGAGGCCGGGTCCTCGCCCAGGGCCGTCCCGGTTTCCTTTCCTCGCTGGGCGATCGCGTCCGGCGAAGTGGCGCCCCGGACGGCTAGGAAGTATTCGACCGGACCTGCCAGCAGTTCCCCGGTAGCCGGGGTGGCGAGATAGGTCTCCACCGTTGTGAGGGCACGGCTCGTGTGGCCGGTCAGCGCCCGGACATCCCATACACCCAGTGCCTGCCGCGACCACGCCTGGTCCGGTATCTGTCCGGCGAGCTCCAGGAATGCCTGCGCCGCTCCCGCGTAACGGGCCCTGGCTGCCGCTGCGGCCCCACCCTCCAGGTCCATGTCTTCTGCTTCCATAGCCCCGATTAATACCGTTGTCCGCAGCCGCGGACAAGGTCGGACCGAATGCCCGGCCCGGGGCCCCGGCCCGCCAGCGGCTCTCCTGCATGTGACCTGAAACATTTTGCGCTGGGCCAGCGTCGTCGTATCATTAGTTCTAGTCAATCTGACTATAACTAATCCGGCGGTCGGGCCGGAGACGTCCGGGCAGTCCACAGCGGACCCGGCCGGGACTTCAGAAGGCGGGTGGATCACCGTTTACACCGCAGCAGCCAACGTCTCGGAGCGCCAGACCGCTCCGCCGTCGCTGGCCATCTCCACCGTGATCTTTGCGCTGCGTCCCAGCGAGAAGTCCGGGCGCCCCACCCTCTGGATCCCGCTGGTGCGCCGGATCCGCGAACCGTTCAAGGGCCTCTGGGCGCTGCCCGGTGGTCCGCTCACGCACTCCGAGTCACTCCAGGACGCTGCGTCGCGGAATCTGCGCGAGACCACGGGCCTGGACCCGAACTACCTGGAACAGCTCTACGCCTTCGGCGGACTGCACCGCTCACCCACCCAGCGCGTGGTCTCCATTGTGTACTGGGCCCTCGTCCAGCCCACGGAGGCAGCGCTCGCGGACGAATCGGAGAACGTGCGCTGGTTCCGCGCCGACCGGCTCGGCGAGCTCGCCTTCGACCACAACGCGATCGTCGACTACGCCCTGTGGCGGCTGCGCAACAAGATGGCCTACGGATCCATCGCCTACCACCTGCTGGGCGAGTACTTCACCCTGGCCCAGGTCCGCGAAGTCTACGAGGCCGTCCTGGACCGCGAACTGGATCCCGCCAACTTCCGCCGGCAGGTCAAGGCCACCCCGGAAATCGAAGAAACCGATCAGTACCTGCAGGGCGGTAAACACCGCCCGCCCCGCCTCTACCGCTTTACCGGCCGCCCAGGCCTTGACCCAGACAACAGGAGCACACCATGAGCAGCGTTAACACGGCAATCCAGCTGATCACGCGCGAGCAGGCCACCGCCAGCACCAAGGGCCTTGCAGCAGCCGCCTCCACCTGCAGCCCGGCGCTGGCCCGCGGGCCCTGGGACTATGACCTCGCCGAGGCCCTCGCCGGAACGCCCGCCTACGGACCGGGCGCCTCCTCCGCCGACGTCGCGCCGGTCTCGACCCCGCGGCAGGGGCAGCTGCCGGAGGAGTACAAGCTGGCCAGCGATGCCGAGCTCGACGCCCGGATCCGGGCCGCCAAAGCGACGCTGGGGGACCGCGCCGTCGTCCTGGGGCACTTCTACCAGCGCGACGAAGTAATCGAATATGCCGACTTCGTGGGCGATTCCTTCCAGCTCGCCAATGCGGCGCTGACCCGGCCGGACGCGGAAGCCATCATCTTCTGCGGCGTGCACTTCATGGCCGAGACCGCGGACATCCTGTCCCGGCCGGACCAGGCAGTGATCCTGCCCAACCTCGCCGCGGGCTGCTCCATGGCGGACATGGCGGACATCGACTCGGTCACCGAGTGCTGGGAACAGCTTGAGGAAGTTTTCGGCACGGAGCCCGACGCCGACGGCCGGGTCCCGGTCATCCCGGTCACCTACATGAACTCCTCCGCAGCCCTGAAGGGCTTCTGCGGCGAGCACGGCGGGATCGTCTGCACGTCCTCGAACGCCGCGACGGTGCTGGAGTGGGCGTTTGAGCGCGGCCAGCGGGTGCTGTTCTTCCCGGACCAGCACCTGGGCCGCAATACCGCCAAGGCCATGGGCGTGCCGCTGGAGCAGATGCCGATGTGGAACCCGCGCAAGGACCTCGGCGGCAACGACGAACAGACACTGCTCGATTCCCGGGTGATCCTCTGGCACGGCTTCTGCTCGGTCCACAAGCGCTTCAACGTGGGCCAGATCGAGAAGGCCCGCGCCGAGTTCCCCGGCGTGCAGGTGATCGTGCACCCGGAATGCCCTATGGAGGTGGTGGACGCCGCCGATTCCGCCGGGTCCACCGACTTCATCAAGAAGGCCATTGCCGCGGCCACGGAACCCACCACGTTTGCGATCGGCACCGAGATCAACATGGTGAACCGGCTCGCCGCGGAATACCCGCAGCACACCATCTTCTGCCTGGACCCGGTGATCTGCCCCTGCTCCACCATGTACCGCATCCACCCCGGCTACCTTGCCTGGGTCCTGGAGGCACTGGTCCGCGGCGAGGTGCTCAACCGAATCACCGTGGACGAGGGCGTCGCCGCCCCGGCACGTGTGGCGCTTGAACGCATGCTGGCGGCGCGGCCGTGACCAGGCGGCTTGTGATTGTCGGCAGCGGGGTTGCGGGGCTCTACGCCGCGCTGCTCGCCACCGACGCCGCCACCGCCGGCGGCCGTGACATCGAGGTGGTCCTCCTGAGCAAGGGGACACTGGAGCAGAGCAACACTTTCTATGCCCAGGGTGGCGTCTCCGCCGTCCTGGGCCCGGAGGATGCCGCTCCCGGAGATTCCGTGGCAGCGCACATCGCGGACACGCTCGCCGCCGGTGCCGGGCTGAACGACGCCGAGGCGGTCCGCGTCCTGTGCACCGAAGCCGTCCGGGACATCGCCGGCCTGGGCCGCTACGGCGTGCATTTCGACGTGCGTCCCGACGGCGGACCGGCCCTGGGCCTGGAGGCGGCGCATTCGGCGCCGCGCATCCTGCACGCCGGCGGCGACGCAACGGGCGCCTGCATCTCGCGCGGGCTCGTCGCAGCCGTCCTGGAACGCGCCGTCCTGGATCGTGCCGGCCGCGGCCGGCTCCGGGTGGAGACCAGCGCGTTCGTCACCGAACTCCTGACGGAGCCCGACGTGCACTCGGAATCCCTGTCCGGGGCGGAGTCTCTGTCACGGCCCGGCAGCGAGCCCCCGACGCCGGCCCGGGTCACCGGCGTGGCCTACCTGGCCGGCGGCCGGCCCCAGCGGTTGGCCGCCGACGCCGTCCTGCTCGCCACCGGCGGCGCCGGCCGGCTCTTTGCCCGCACCAGCAATCCCTCCGTCGCCACCGCCGACGGGCTGGCCTTGGCCTGGCGCGCCGGCGCCGCGGTGCAGGACCTCGAGTTCTTCCAGTTCCACCCCACCACGCTTGCCGCCGAGGAAGTCCCGGGCGGCCCGCCGGCCCTGCTCATCTCCGAAGCCGTCCGTGGCGAGGGGGCCATACTGCTGGACTCAGCGGGGTACCGCTTCATGCCGGACTACCACCCGGACGCGGAACTGGCCCCCCGCGACGTCGTCTCCCGCAGCATCGCCCTGCACCTGGCCGCCACTGGGGCCCCCGCGGACGCTCCCGTATACCTGGACGCCCGCGGCATTGAGGCCGACCGGGGCGCCAGCTTCCTGGCCCGGCGGTTCCCCACGATCAGCGCGGCCACCCGGGCCGCCGGCTACGACTGGACGGCAGAGCCGGTCCCGGTGTCCCCGGCCGCCCATTACTGGATGGGCGGCGTGTGCACCGGCCTGTCGGGCCGCACCTCCGTACCCGGGCTGTACGCCGCCGGTGAGGTCGCCCGGACCGGTGCCCAGGGGGCAAATCGGCTGGCCAGCAACTCGCTGCTGGAGGGGCTGGTCTTCGGACGCCGGGCGGTCGAGGACTTCCTCGCCGACGAAACGGGCTGGATGGTGGCCGGGGCGTCGTCCGACGCCGTTCCTCCGCGTGCTGTCTCGGCCGCTGGCGGCCTCCCCTTGACGCACGCTTCCGGAACGCCATCGAACGACGGCATGCAGGCAGCTCTGGGTGCCGGCCGGGAATATCACCCGGCCAGCTTGCCCGATGGTGTTTCGAGGACTGAGATTGGTCCCGGGCCGTTTTGCCGCGACGCTCTTCGGCGGTTGATGACTGCGGACGCAGGCGTAATCCGCAGCGGGGAGCAGTTGCGGAAAGCGGAGCACGTGCTTGCCGCCTGGGCAGCCGAGGTCCACCCTGAGAGCGCACCGGACACGGCGGACCAGGCCGCCCACGAGGACCGGAACCTGCTCCTCGCGGCCCGCCTTCTCGTGGCGGCGGCCCGGCAGCGCACGGACTCAGTCGGCGCGCACTACCGGGCAGACGCGGACCACGCCCCAGCCCTCACCCATTCCATGCAAAGGATTTCCTCGTGACCACCACTGCCCACGCAACTGCTGCTCCGGAAACGGTGCCCGCCCTTACCGCGGCGCTCGCCGGGAGCCTGCCCGAGGCCGCCGTCCTGGCTGTCCTGCGAATGGCACTCCAGGAGGACGCCCCCTACGGGGACATCACCTCGCAGACGCTCATCCCCGCGCAGGCGCGGGCGACGGCGGTGCTCAATGCCCGGGTTCCCGGCGTGCTGAGCGGTGGGGAAGTGTTCGCCGCGGCGATGAAGCTGACTGACCCGGGCGACGTCGTCGAGCTGCTGGTCAACGACGGCGAGGCCTTCACCGCCGGAACCGCCCTGGCCCGGGTGACCGGCAACGCCCGCGCGGTGCTGCTGGCCGAACGCGTCGGACTGAACCTGGTCCAGCGGATGAGCGCCATCGCCACCAGGACTGCGGAGTATGTGGCGCTCGTGGACGGCACCGGGGCCCGGATCACCGACACCCGCAAGACGACGCCGGGACTGCGGGTGCTCGAACGCTATGCCGTGCGCTGCGGCGGCGGCGCGAACCACCGCTTCAGCCTCTCCGACGCCGTCCTGGCCAAGGACAACCACCTGGCAGTCCTCACCGGGGGTGACCCGGCCAAGCTGACCTCGGTGCTGCGCGCAGCCAAGGCCCAGCTTGGGCACACGACACACTTCGAGGTCGAGGTGGACACCATGGAGCAGATCGAGCCCGTCCTGGCGGCCGGGGTGGACACCATCATGCTGGACAACTTCTCCTTGGCCGAGCTGGCCGCCGGCGTCAAGCTGGTGGGCGGCCGGGCCCGTGTTGAGGCCAGCGGCAACGTCAACCTCGCCACCGTGGCGGACATCGCGGCCACAGGCGTGGACGTCATCTCGATCGGGGCCCTGACCCACAGCGTCACCGCCCTGGACCTCGGGCTCGACATTGAGTTGGACGTTGAGCCCGACCTCGAGCCCGTCCCCGGCCCGGACCAGACAGCCGGCTGAAAACCACCATGATCTTCCTGGACGCCGCCGCCACCACCCCGGTCCGCCGCGAGGTGCTTGAAGCCATGTGGCCCTACCTCACGGGGGAGTTCGGCAACCCCTCGAGCCACCACTCCCTCGGCGATGCCGCGGCCTCGGCACTCGCCGGGGCCCGGGCGGCGACGGCCAAGGCCCTCGGCTGCCGCCCGGGCGAGGTCACCTTCACCTCCGGTGGCACCGAAGCGGACAACCTGGCCGTCAAGGGCATTGCCCTGGCCCGCCGGGCCGCCGACCCGAGGCTGGACCGCGTGGTGATCAGCGCCGTCGAGCACCCGGCCGTGGAGGAATCGGCGCGGTATCTCGAACGGGTGCACGGCTTCGCTGTCGATGTGGTCCCCGTGGACCGCTACGGCCGCGTCACTGAGGAAGCCCTCGCCGCGGTCCTTAGGCCGGAGACAGCACTGGTGAGCATCATGTACGCCAACAATGAGGTGGGCACGGTCCAGCCCATCGCCCGGCTCGCCGCGCTGGCCCGCGCGCAGGGCATCCCGTTCCATACCGACGCCGTCCAGGCCGCCGGCTGGCTGCCGCTGGACACTGCCGCGCTGGGCGTGGATGCGCTGAGCATCTCCGGCCACAAGCTGGGGGCGCCCAAAGGCAACGGCGCGTTGTTTGTGCGCGGCCGGGTCCTGGTTGAACCGCTGGTCCACGGCGGCGGCCAGGAGCGCGGCCGCCGCTCGGGCACCGAAAACGTCGCCGGAGCCGTGGCGCTGGCGACGGCCCTGGCCCTGCCCCGGGAAACGGACGCGGCACTGCACGTCTCGGCACTGCGGGACGGGTTTATTGACGCCGTCCTTGCCGGTGTTCCCGGCGCGATCCTCACCGGCCACCCCACCGAGCGGCTGCCCTCGGTGGCGTCCTTCTGTTTCCCGGGCACCAGCGGCGAGTCAGTGCTGCTGGAACTCGAACGCCAGGGAGTCATCTGCTCGAGCGGCTCCGCGTGCGCGGCCGGCTCGGACGCGCCGTCACCCGTGCTGCTGGCCATGGGCGTCGAGCCCGAGACCGCCCAGACGGCCGTGCGGTTCAGCTTTGATTCGACCATCACCGCAGCGGAGCTGCAGGAGGCGGCGGCCGCGGTCCGCACCGCCGTCGGCAGCGTCCGCTCCCTCGGCACCCCCACCAGTTGATCTGTCAACAGATGTCCTTATCGGGCAACTATGGCCGCCTCAACTGATAGCTCAACCGGGGGATCAACCGGAGCTAGCGGTGGCGGGCGCGCCGGAAGATCCAGTGCCGCAGCATCGTGAACCGCACGGCGGTGGCGGCGAAGCCGGAGAGGGTGGTGGTCCACAGCTCCTCGGCGACAGTGGCATCCGGGTTGACCCAGTGCAGGATGGCCAGGCTGCCGCCGGTGATCAGCAGCGCCACCAGGATCACAATCAGGCCGTTAAGGTGGTCCCGCTTCATCCGGCGGCGTTCGGTGATCTTGAACGTTAGTCGCCGGTTGAGGGCGGTATTCATGAACGACGTCAGGATCAGGGCCGCCGCGTTGGCCGGCTGGGCCCCGAGCCACGGCCGGGACAGGGCGTACAGGGCCAGGGAAGTCAGCGTGCAGACAATCCCGACGCCGGTGAACCGGATGAGTTGCCGGACCACGGGGTAGCGGAGGACTCCCCGGTAGCGTTTGGCGTTCTGCCCGCGGACGACGGCGGGAGCAGGAGCCTGCTGTTCGAGCTGGGACTCCATCCGCTCAGTACAGCTCGCCCACGGGGATCTCCACGGCCAGCCGGTTGGCCGGACCCGCAAGGGGACATGCCCAAGCTTCGTTGTAGGCGCAGGAGGGGTTGTAGGCGAAATTGAAGTCCAGGACGAATTCGGCCTGGGGACCGGAGCCGCGCACGCCGTGGAAGGCCCCCTTGATGGTGTCCAGGAGGTAGCGTCCGGCGCCGTAGCTGCCGCCTGGCTGGCCGGCGGTGGCGTCGCGGAACGGCACGAAGATGCCGCCGCCGTAGCCCCTGAGCTTCCAGACCGCGAGCTGCCCCATTTCGGGCAAGTCGAAGGTTCCCAGCCTTACGAAGCGGACCAGGCCGTCCGTCCCGGTCTCCACATTCATCTCCCGGCCGGCACCCTCGAGGGTCAGCGGGACGTGGAAACGGTAGATCGGATCGTAGTCCGCTGTCTTTAGGCCGCCGAAGCTGGCCTTGGCCTCGGGAGTCAGCGCGGAAGCCGGGTGGGTGCCGAACATGCGGTCCCGCTCCTGGCGCCAGTAGGAGTGGGCTTCCGCAGGGCTGTCCGCGGCGATCTTGCGCGTGGTGGCATAGAGGGCAAAGGTCCGCAGCCGCCAGTCCGCGATATCGAGCGCCGACATGCCTGCCACGTCACCCTGGTCACCAAGATGCGTTCCGTCAAAGTGCTGTTCGGCCATGCCCCCAGCGTATCCGCTTTCCCGGGACTGAAATTTTGCCCGGGATTCCGGGGCAGGACCCGCGCGCCGGATAATCCGTTCGGCCGGGACGTCCAGCCGTAGACTTTCGCCCATGCGCAACCCCCTGCAGAACACCGTCCGCGGCAATGCCCTCAAAAGCACAGGCGAAACACCATCCAGCAGCAGCGACACCCAGGGCAGGAGCCGGCGCGCGGCGGCCTCGCTGGCGGAACTGGTGACGTACCGGACCGTCTCCATCCGGACCGGGGAGGAGGCAACCGCGGAGTTCGAGGCCTTCATCGCTGCACTGCCCCGGCTGTATCCGGCGGTCCATGCTGCCCTCGAAGTGGAGCGGGTCAACGGGCACGCCCTCCTGTACCGCTGGCCCGGCCGCGCCCTAGCGGAAGACCCAGCGGAGGACCCGGCGGCGCCGGCGCGCCCGTCCGTGCTGATGGCGCACTACGACGTCGTCCCGGCCGGCGACCCGGGGGAGTGGACGCATGCGCCGTTCTCCGGCCACAACGACGGGACCTTCCTGTGGGGCCGCGGAACGCTCGATGACAAAGGCCAGCTCGTGGCCATCCTGGAAGCGGCCGAGAGCCTGCTCCGGACAGGGTATGCGCCGGCGCATGACCTCTACTTCTCGTTCGGCAACAACGAGGAGACGGCCGGGGACAGCGCGGCAGCTGCCGCAGATCTGCTGGCCGGCCGTGGCGTGGAGCCCTGGCTCGTGCTGGACGAGGGCGGCGCTGTCGCGGGCGGCGCCTTCCCGGGAGTGAGCCGGGCCGCCGCCGTCGTCGGCGTGGCCGAAAAGGGAATCCTTGACGTGGAGCTGCTGACCCGGGACCCGGGCGGACACGCCTCCACGCCGCCGCGGATGGGCGCGACGGCGCGGCTGGCCCGCGCCATCACCCGGATCGAGCGCAGCCCGTTCCCGCAATCCCTGCCGGACGTGACCGCGGAGATGCTGCGCCGCTTCGGCCCGCACACGCCGGCGCCGCTTCGTGCCGTGTTCGCCCAGGTGGTCCTGCTCAGGAAACCGATCACCTGGCTGTTCGCGCGGCTCGGCAACGAGACCAATGCGATGACCCGAACCACCGTCGCCATCACCACGCTCGAAGGCAGTTCCGGGGCGAACGTCCTCGCCGCCACGGCCAAGGCGAACGCGAACATCAGGGTGGCGGTGGGAGAAACCGTCGAGGGCACCGTGGCACGGCTACGGAAAATCATCCGCGATCCGAAGGTTGAGCTGCGGGTCGTGGAGGGCAACGACCCCTCCCCGGTTTCCCCGTCATCCGGGCCCCAGTGGGAACTGCTGGCAGGGTGCATCGGACAGATCTACCCCGAGGCGATCATCACTCCCTACATCATGATGGGCGGCACCGACTCACGCCGCTTCACCGGGATCTGCGGCAACGTGTACCGCTTCGCGCCGTTCTTCATGGACGTCCCGGCCCGCGGCTCGATCCACGCCTTTGACGAGAAAATTTCCCTGGACACGCTGGAGCAAGGCGTCCGCTTCTACGAAACACTGATGCGGGAACTCTGAGCCGGCCGGCGCCCCGGCTACGCTGGCACCATGACTGGGATGTCCCTCTCCAGAGGATCAGGCCCCGCCAGGGTCCGGGGCGCTGTGCTTCGCACCGGCCTGGCGCTCGCGGTCGCGGGAGCGGCCCTGGCGGGCTGCAGCAGCGACGGCAAGGGGACGCCGGTCTGGACTGCCGGGAGCAGCCCGGCGGACAGTGCCACACCCAGTACGGCGGGAAGCGCGACGTCGACTGACGGGCCGACGCCGGGACCGTCGGGCAGCGCTTCTGGCAGCGCTTCTGCCGCCCCGGGATCCAGTGCAGGTGCGACGGCCGCGGGCTGGAAAGTGTTTACCGATCCGGCCAAGACCGTCAGTTTTGAGGTGCCGCAGGACTGGATTGTCCAGTCCGTCGCTCCCGATCCGGGCACGCTTCCCGGCGCGCTGAAGATCACCGTCAAGGACGCCGACGGCGGGTACGTGGCCACCCTGCAGACCGGCCTTTCCCCGCAGGGTGCCCCGGCCTGCCCCGACGGCGCCGCACGGGACTACGTCGTGGTCAGCAGCGTTCCCGTTGACCTGCCGCACGCCGGCGGCGAGGGGACCATCGAACCCCACGTGGTGTTCCGGGTCATCCAGGGCTACAGGTACTTCGGCTCCTATGGCATCACCAATGTGGTGGGCGGCTCCGGCGGCAAGAGCTGCGCGCTGCACAATGTGGTCCGTGGCCCGGCAGGCAAGGGGGACTATTCGTTTGGGGACCTGACAGTGCTCAAGACGCTGGCCCCGGACCAGAAGGTCGCCCCCGCCAAGGCGTTCGACACTCTGGACCAGGCGGCTAAGTACGTCAACGAGGGTTCCGAATTCGCCAACGTCCAGCGGATGCTAATGTCTCTGGAGATCAAAAACTAGTCCCGCCCGCCCGCACATCCCCGGGCCGTTGACGGCGACTTCCCATCTGCCCCCCACCTCACATCCCCGGAGATTAATGGAACGCGCCGTAGCCGCCCGCCTGGCCTTCAAGACCGTTGCCGAGACGAAGGTGGCGATGGCCGTGGCAGTGGCCCGGAACGCCGGCTACGACTCCCTGGAGGAGTCGCTCACGGTGACCGCGGATGGCCAGGACGTGCCGCTGACCGAACTCACGGACCATCACGGCGGGCGCTTCCACTACATGGAATTCGCCGAACCCACCGACGTGCTGGTCGAATACTCGGCCACCGTCACTGGCTTCGCCGTGCCCGAGGAACCGGGGCTCATGGAACTGATCCGCTACGTCCGGCCCAGCCGTTACGCCGAGTCGGACCGGCTCCTGCCCACCGCCTATGCCGAATTCGGGGGACTCCAGGGCGAAGAGCTTCTCCATGCTGTCCGCAACTGGGTCTTCGGCGAACTGCGCTACGTCAGCGGATCCTCGCGCGGGACTGATGGCGCCGTCGAAACGCTGCTGCACCGCCGCGGCGTCTGCCGGGATTTCGCCCACCTCGCCATTGCCCTCCTGCGTTCCAAGAACGTCCCGGCCCGGCTCGCCGCTGTCTACGCCCCCGGCCTGACCCCGATGGACTTCCACGCCGTGGCCGAGGCCCACATCAACGGCGCGTGGCACGTCATCGATCCCACCGGGCTGGCGCCGCGGGAGAGCATGCTGCGGATCACGGCCGGGCGCGATTCCTCGGACACGGCCTTCCTGTCCACCGTGGGCGGCAGCCTCTCCCTGCAGGAGCTGAGCGTCACCGCGGTTGTCGATGAGCTGCCGGTCGAAGACCCGTCGGAGCTCGTCGCCATCCACTAAGCGCCGTCCGGCCCGCCTCCTGCGTGCGATTGCCGGCGGCCGGGCCTGGGCCCGCGCTCAGCGCACGGTGACCGAGGCGCGGAGTTTCTCGGTCAGCCGCAGCAGTTCCTGCTGTTCGGCGGCGGTGAGGGCCGGGCCCACGAGCGCGGCGATGTCGCGGACGTGTTCCCGGCCGATCTGTTTCTGCAGGTCCCGCCCGGCGTCGGTGAGCCGGATGAGGATCCCGCGGCCGTCGTCGGGGGCCGGTGTCCGTTCCAGGAGCCCGCGCTTTTCGAGCCGCTCCACCAGCCGGCTCAGGCTGGACTGGCTCAGCAGGACGTTGTCGTTGAGCTCGTTCAGGCGCAGCCACCCGGAGGGGCACCGGGAGAGCGTGAAAAGGACGTCGTATTCATTGAGCGCCAGGGCCTTGAAGGCCGGCGCCGCCTGCAGCTTGCGCATCACCGCCACCTGGGCCCGGAACAGGGATTCCCAGGTTTCTGCGGCCAGGCGCACCGGCGATTCCGAGGTCTTGGCGGACATCACGCGTCCTGGCTGGTGGACTCTGCGGCGGCGTCCGCGGTGCCGGCGGCCATAGCGGCGGCCACCCGGCCGGCGTGCGTCGGCGGTTCCGGGACATGTGCGGGCTTGAGCGCGGCATATTCCTTGCGCAGCACCGGCAGGACCTCTTCGCCGAAGAGGTCCAGCTGTTCCAGGACGGTCTTCAGCGGCAGGCCGGCGTGGTCGATCAGGAAGAGCTGGCGCTGGTAGTCGCCGAAGTACTCCCGGAACGTCAGGGTCTTCTCGATCACTTCCTGCGGGCTGCCGACGGTCAGCGGGGTCTGGGACGTGAAGTCCTCCAGGGACGGTCCGTGGCCGTAGACCGGGGCGTTGTCGAAGTAGGGGCGGAACTCCTTGACCGCGTCCTGGGAGTTCTTCCGCATGAAGAACTGGCCGCCGAGGCCCACGATGGCCTGGTCCGCCTTGCCGTGGCCGTAGTGCTCGTAGCGTTCGCGGTAGAGGCCGATCAGCTGCTGGTAGTGCTCCTTGGGCCAGAAGATGTTGTTCGCGAAGAAGCCGTCGCCGTAGTAGGCCGCCACCTCGGCGATCTGCGGCGTGCGGATGGAGCCGTGCCACACGAAGGGGGCGACGCCGTCGAGCGGGCGGGGCGTGGAGGTGAAGTTCTGCAGCGGGGTGCGGTGCTTGCCGGACCAGTTGACGGTGTCCTCGTCCCAGAGGCGGCGCAGCAGGGAGTAGTTCTCGATCGCGAGCTCGATCCCGTCCTGGATGTTCTTGCCGAACCAGGGGTAGACGGGGGCGGTGTTGCCGCGGCCCAGCACCAGGTCCACGCGTCCGTCCGCGAGGTGCTGGAGCATCGCAAAGTCCTCCGCGATCTTCACCGGGTCATTGGTGGTGATCAGCGTGGTGGCCGTGGACAGGATGATCCGCTCGGTCTGGGCGGCGATGTACGCGAGCGTGGTGGTGGGGGAGGAGGAGAAGAACGGCCGGTTGTGGTGCTCGCCGAGGGCATAGACATCCATGCCGATCTCTTCGACCTTCTTGGCGATCGCCACGGAGGCTTTGATGCGTTCGTGCTCCGTGGGGGTGCGGCCCGTGGTGGGGTCGGTGGTGATGTCGCTGACGCTGAAGACGCCGATCTGCATGATGTGCCTTTCCGTGGCCGGTCTGATCCGGGAACTGCTTTTCACTATACCCGATTTACATGCATTTGCATGTATCGATGGCTATAACATCCGACACGGCCGAATATTCCCGGCACTTCCGGCCGGGTTTGCCACCCGCGCCGGAGCAGGGGCCTAGGATGCAATCAATCGGCTGGCCATGAGGTGCCTGCCCGCCCGGAAGGCCTCCCTTGCGACGTGTCGTAGCTTTTCTGTGTCTGGTAGAGCTCACGAGCGGAATCCTGCAGGGCTACTACACGCCCATCCTCACCGACATCGCCCGGCACCTGGGGATTCACGACGCCGACGTCAACTGGTTCGAAGCCGCCCAGCTCATGGTCAGTGCCCTGGCCGTGCCGGTGCTGGCCAAGCTGGGAGACATGTACGGGCACCGGAAGATCCTGCTGGTCTCAACCCTGGTCACCGCCGCGGCCTCCTGGGGCGTCGCGCTCGCCCCGGACTTTTGGACGTTCCTGGCCGCGTGGGCGGTCCAGGGCTTCTACGTGGTCTGGCTGCCGCTGGAAATCGCGCTGATCTTCAGCCGCGTCCATCAGCTACCCGACGGCGCCGCCCGGACCCGGCGGGCGGCCGGTGTTCTGGTCGGGGCACTGGAGGCCGGTGTCATCGCCGGGGCACTCGCGGCCGGCGCGCTCGTGGAAGTGTTCGCCGGGCAGCTGCAGCTGGTGCTCCTGGTTCCGGCGGTTGCCGTATCCGCGTGCTGGTTCGCCATCCGGTTCGGCGTGCCGGAGTCCCGTGAGCGCAGCGGTGGCCGCGTGGACACCCGCGGGTTCACCCTGCTCGCGCTCGGGCTCCTGCTCATCACCTCTGGCTTGACGTTTATGCGCCTCAACGGACCCGGCACGTGGTGGCCGTGGGCGCTGGTGGCGGCAGGGATCCTGGTGTTCATCCCGTTTGCGCGGTTCGAGCTGCGCACGGCAGATCCCCTCGTGGACATCCGGATGCTGCGGGGCAAGTCCATGTGGCCGGTCCAGCTGACCGCCGGGCTGTTTGGCGTCTCGGTCCTGGGCGCACAGGCTCCGTTGTCCACCTTCGCCAGGACCGACCCCGCGCTACACGGCTACGGCCTAGGGCTGCGCGCCGGGCAGGTCTCCATCATCATCGGCGTGTACGTGCTGGCACTGCTCGTGGGCGCACTCCTGTACCCGGTGATCACACGCCGGCTCACGCCACGCTGGACGCTCGTGGGCGCCGCCGCACTCGTGGGGCTGGGCTATCTGCTGTTCCTGCCGTTCCATGGCAGCCTCGCCGAGGCGCTGGCGAACATGGCGGTCGCCGGCGTCGGCTCCGGGGCACTCGTCGCGGCGCTGCCCTCGGCGGCCGCCGCGGCCGCGCCCCTCAACCGCACCGCCATGGCCACTGGCCTGACCAACACCACCAAAACCATCGGCGGGGCCTTTGCCTCCGCGGTGTTCGGCATCGCCCTGCTCAGCCACGTCCTCGCCGACGCCGGGGCCGGACCGGGGGACTCCGTGCAGACCGCGGCGCCGCTCGCCGGGTACCTCACGGTATGGACCATCTGCGGGGTGACCGGGCTGGCCGCGGCCGCCGCACTGGTACTGGTGCCGCGGCTGGCATTCTCCGACCCGGCCACGGCCGCCGGTGCGCCCCTCCCCGCCGGCTCCCGCTAGCCTGTTCCGTGCACTGAAAATCCATGACATAGAGTACCGACGTCGAGTACCGGCGCCGGTATGCCGGCAGCACGTCCACGGATTGTCGAGTGCCGTCGGCTTCTTCTAAGTACCCGGGATCGCGATTACCACAGGCTCTCCGGAGAATCGGGTAGTTTGACCGCCTTTTGGGCGGAAAAAACAGGTACCGGCTACTGAGGTGCCGTAAGTTTCCTGAGAATAAGATAAGAACCGATAAGCGTACGGGCAGACCCAGCTGATCTGCCCAGTTCACGTATAGGCAACGTCGATACGTGACCAAATACGGGCCCCGCGAAAGAAAAACCCAGCGCGCCACGGAAGTTGCGCTGTCTCCTTTCCATGCCCGTAATCAGGAAAGCCCGAGCGGTGTTTACACTTGGGAAACTTCGCCAGTCGGAAGTGCGGGGGACATTGACAGATGGATATCTTTGAAAGCTTGGAGTCTGAGGTTCGCACCTATTGTCGCAGTTGGGACACGGTGTTTGAGCGAGCGGCTGGCAGTAGCCTGTACAGCGAGGACGGCAGAGAATATCTGGACTTCTTTTCCGGCGCCGGAGCACTGAACTACGGACACAACAACCCGGTGCTGTTGCAGCCGCTGGTGGACTATCTTCTCTCCGGCTCAATCATTCATTCACTCGACATGAAGACGCCTGCCAAGCGGCGGTTCCTGGAAACATTCCAGGAGTTGATCCTCAAGCCCCGGAACCTGGACTACAAAGTCATGTTCCCCGGCCCAACGGGAACGAACTCCGTAGAGGCGGCCCTGAAGCTCGCCCGTAAAGTCACCGGCAGGCAGCATGTCCTGAGCTTCACGAATGCATTCCACGGAATGACCCTTGGCTCATTGTCGGTTACCGGCAATTCAATGAAACGGCAGGGAGCCGGCGTTCCGCTAACGAATACCTCGAGCATGCCCTACGACGGATTTTTCGGCGGTCAAGTGCCGGACTTTCTGTGGCTCCGGCAAGCCCTGGAGGACAGGGGCTCAGGACTCGACAAACCCGCCGCGGTGATCGTGGAAACCGTCCAGGGCGAGGGCGGGCTCCGGGCCGCCCGGGCATCCTGGTTGCGGGGCCTTGCGGAGCTGTGCCGCCAGCACGAGATCCTGCTGATCGTTGACGATGTGCAAGCAGGATGCGGACGGACTGGAACCTTCTTCAGTTTTGAGGAGGCGGCCATTACTCCGGATATCGTCTGCCTGTCCAAGTCCATCTCTGGCTTTGGACTGCCTTTGGCACTGACATTGTTCAAACCCGAGTTGGACATCTGGAAGCCTGGCGAGCACAACGGAACATTCCGTGGGCACAACCCGGCGTTCGTCACGGGGGCAGCCGCCCTGGAACACTACTGGCAGGACGGCAGCTTCCAATCAAACGTCGCGGGACTCATTGCGCAGCTGCACGAAGGCCTCGGACAGATCGCGGCAGCCGTCGAAGGCGCCACCGTCCGTGGACGGGGACTGCTCGCGGGAGTCTTTTACCCCAACCCTGCGACGGCGGAGAAGATCGCGGCCGAATCGTTCGCCCGTGGCCTGCTCGTGGAAACGTCGGGACCGGAAGGCGAGGTCGTCAAAGCGATGCCGGCGCTGACTATCAGTCCTGCGGATCTGCAGAAGGGGCTCGATATTCTCGCTGCCGCGGCGGTCTCAGTGACCGGAGAGCCGGTGGTCTTGGGATCAACTGTTTAGGCATTAGCTGTAGGGGGCTCATAGGGGGAGTACCGCTCGCAAAAATCGAAGCAGATTTCGGGGAGAGAAATGGGTACCCGCAAAGCAATAGCGGTTTATGAGGGTGATCTAGTTGAAATCGACCCGGCGATTCGCCCGGGTAGCGTCATCGTACAAAAATTTGGTGGTTCGTCCCTGGCTGATGCCGCGGGCATCCTCCGTGCAGCTGAACGCATAGCCAAAACGCGGGCCAACGGATACCGGGTCGTGGCGGTAGTGTCCGCCATGGGGGACACCACTGACGAACTCTGCGACCTAGCCGCCGAGGTTTCCGCCCGGCCGCTTCCTGGTGACCTCGATGCCCTCCTGAGCATCGGCGAACTTGTGTCCTCGGCCCTGCTGGCGATCGCGCTCGCGGATCTTGGCCAGGTGCCGCGCACATTCACCGGCAGTGCGGCCGGCCTCATTACCGACAACATCCATGGCAAGGCACACATCACTGATGTCAGGCCGGACCGCGTCCGCACTAGCTTGGCCCACGGCGAAGTCCCCATCGTTGCAGGATTCCAGGGCAGAACGAAGAAACGGAACAAGGTGACCACACTCGGTCGCGGCGGCTCCGATCTCACCGCCGTCGCGCTGGCAGCAGCACTTGGGGCAGATATTTGCGAAATCTACACGGACGTCGACGGCGTCTACACCGCGGATCCCCGCGTCGTCCCGACAGCCCGAAAGATCGAAGTCCTCTCGAGCGAGGAAATGCTGGAGTTCGCGGCCTCCGGGTCCAAGGTGCTGCATCTGAGGTGTGTTGAATACGCCCGCCGGTTCGGTATCCCGATCCACGTCAGGTCCTCGTTCGTGCCGGACCCTGGGACGCTGATCCTGCCTGGCCTCGACCGCCATCCAGTGCACCAGCCCGCGCGGGAGCAGCCCGAGGTGACCGGAGTAGCCGGAGTCAACTCGGCCTCGAAAATCACCGTCGTTGGAATTCCGGACGAACCGGGCAGCATGGCGCGCATCCTCAGTGTGCTGTCGCGGTCCGGGGCGCACGTCCAGAAGATTGTCCACAACACGGCCAGCCCGGGCTCAAGCCGCTCCAACGTTGCCCTGATCGTTCCTGCTGCCCAGGCAAATTCCGCGCTGGCCGTGCTGCATGCCGAAAAGGCAACCATCGGATTCCGCGGCCTGCAGCACGACGGCCAGGTGGGCAGGGTGTCCGTCACAGGCCTGGGCATGCGGTCGTCACCGGAAATCTTCTGCACATTCCTCAAGGCCCTGTCCGACGCCGATGTGGACCTCGATCTCGTGGACATCTCCGAGACGTCCGTTGGGGCCATCACACAAGCCGACCGGCTCGCCGATGCCGAGCGGGCCGTCCGGCTGGCGTTCGGCATGGCCCCGGCGGAGGAACACGCCGGAACGGGTCATTACGACAACCTCGCGCCCGCTGTTTACCCCCGGCCGGCAAACGGACTGCGATCTCTGGCAGGGATATGACCCCTGCCCCGCAGGGTGGCAGAACCATGGCACGTGACGTAAAGCGAAGGAGCGAAACGATGGGCAAAAGCGCGAGGACCGGCAGCGGCCCCACCCTCCCGCCGGAGCTGCGTGGCAAAATGTCGCTGAACGGCGGCTCGACGGGGGGAACAATCCTGACTTCGGCCGCGCCGGATCAGACGGCCCGCTGGCATCGGGGCGAACGGCTGGACCAGCTGTTCGAGGATCGCTGTGACCTCTTGCGGGACGAGGGGCTCGGTACGCAGGTCGCCGTCGATGCGGGCACCATCGTCTTGACGTATGCCCAGCTGGACGAGCGGGCTAATCAGCTCGCGCGACATCTGCTGCTGTGCGGCGCCCGGCCCGGCGACCGCATTGCACTGCTGTTTGACCAGCCGTGGCGGGCCTACGTGGCGATGCTCGCCGTGTTGAAGATCCGCGCCGCCTATGTTCCCCTGGATCCGGGATTCCCTCCTGACCGGCTCAAGTACATTGTCGAAGACGCCGATGCCACCATGGTCCTGTCCCTGTCGCATTTGCGGGATCTGCTGCCTGAGGTGGCCGCCGTCACCGTGTGCCTTGATGGTGTGCGGGACCAAGTCGATGCCAAGGACTCTTCGCGGCTGGACCATACGGACATGGGCGGAACCCAAGACGAACTGGCCTACATCATCTACACCTCGGGTTCTACCGGCAGGCCCAAGGGCGTCGCCGTGGAACATGCCAGCATCTGCAACTTCGTCCGGGTCGCCGCCGCGCACTACGGCATCCAGGCAACGGATCGCGTGTACCAGGGCATGACCATCGCGTTCGATTTTTCGGTCGAGGAAATCTGGGTCTCGTGGATGGCCGGAGCCACCCTGGTGCCCAAGCCAAAGGGGCCCAACCTGCTTGGCGCCGACCTCGCCGAGTACCTGACCGAACATAAGATTTCGGCCCTTTGCTGTGTTCCGACGCTGCTGGCGACCATCGACGAGGACCTGCCCGGCCTCAGGTTCCTGCTGGTCTCCGGCGAGGCATGCCCGAAGGACCTGGTCACGCGCTGGCACCGCCCGGACCGGCGCTTCCTGAACGTCTACGGGCCGACCGAGGCGACGGTTACCGCGACCTGGGCCCTGCTGGATCCGGACGGACCCGTCTCACTGGGCGTGCCGCTTCCCACGTATTCGGCGGTCATCCTCGACCCCGATGGGTGCCGTGCGTTGCCCCACGGTGAATCCGGGGAAATAGGCCTTGCCGGAGTGGGCCTGGCACGGGGCTACGTGAACCGGCAGGACCTGACGGAGCGGGCCTTTGTCCCGGATTTCCTCGGGATCGACAACAATCCCTCCGGGCGGATCTACCGCACAGGAGACCTGGGCAGGATCAATGACCGCGGGGAACTGGAGTACTTCGGCCGGATCGACACGCAGGTCAAGATCCGCGGGTACCGGATCGAGCTGACTGAAATCGAATCCTGCCTCCTGCAGCTGCCCGGAATCGCGCAGGGGGTTGTTCAGACCTTCGAACCCGAGCCGGGAGTGGTGGAACTGGCCGCGTATTACACCCTCCGCCAGGACATCGAGAGCATTGATGCCCAGGACCTCCACCGGATGCTGCGCACCAGGTTGCCCGGCTACATGGTTCCGGCATACTTCGAGGAGCTGGACGCCATTCCCATGATGCCCAGCGGCAAGGTGGACCGGAAGCTGCTGCCCCGGCCGGCGCGCAGGCTCAGCCTGGCTGCCGCCGGGTCCTACACCGCCCCGACAAACGACGCTGAGGAAGCCCTGGCCGGGCAGCTCGGCACAGTGCTGGGGCTCGAGAAAGTGTCCGTCGATGCGCACTTTTTCAACGACCTGGGCGCCGACTCCCTGCTGATGGCGCACTTCTGCGCCCGCGTCCGGAAGGACACGGACCTGCCGTCGGCGGCGATGCAGGACATCTACGAAAACCCCACGGTCCGCCAGCTCGCCGCGTACCTCCAGGCTCTTCAGACCAGGCAACTCGAGTCGGCACTGGCCCATTCGACGCCCGAGGACGGTCCGGCGGCCCCCAAACCGGTGCCGCCGCCGAGCACTTTCCAGTTCGTCATGTGCGGAGTAGTCCAGCTGCTGATATTTCTGGGGTACACCACGTATGCGGCCGGCCTGCTGATTGTCGGCTACCAATGGACGTCCGGAGGAACCAACCTGTTTGACATGTGGTTGCGGTCCATCGGTTTCGGCGCCGCCACATTCCTCGTCCTGTCCGTGACACCGATCCTCGTCAAGTGGGTCCTGGTGGGGCGGTGGAAGCCGGAGCAGATCCGAATCTGGAGTCCGGGCTACCTGCGGTTCTGGGCAGTGAAGACCCTGACCCGCGCTAATCCCCTGGTGCTGTTCGTGGGCTCGCCTCTCTATGTGCTGTACCTGCGGCTCCTTGGGGCAAAGATCGGCAAGGGGGTGGTGATCCTCTCCCGGAAGGTGCCGGCCTGCCCGGACCTGTTTACGGTCGGCGACAACACTGTCATCCAGAAAAACTCCTCGTTCCTCTGCTACCGGGCACAATCGGGCGTGATTGAGACCGGACCGGTGACGCTGGGCAACAATGTCCTGGTGTCGGAGAAAACCACCCTCGACATCGGCACTTCGATGGGAAACGACACCCAGCTCGGACACAGCTCGTCGCTGCAGACGGGGCAGGCCGTACCTGATGGACAAACCTGGCACGGATCGCCCGCGGCGCGCACCAACACCGACTACCGGCGGGTCCCGGCCATGACCTGCAGCACCCGCCGGCGAGTCATTTTCAGCCTGCTCCAGCTCTTCAACCGGCTCGTCCTGGTGGTACCAGCCGCCGTCCTCGGGCTGGCGGCGCTCCTGCCGTCCTATCTTGGCAGCGGGCACCTGCAGCTGGGCAACGCGAGCTTCTTCCTCGACGTGGTCGGCGTGACGCTGGTGCTGTACGTCGTCGGCCTGGTCACGGGCCTGATCGTGGTGTTCACCGTCCCGCGTCTGCTCAACCGCTTCCTCAAGCCGGACAAGGTCTATCCGCTGTACGGCGTGCACTTCACCATCCAACGCATGGTGTCCCGCACATCCAATGTCAGGCTGTACAAAGACGTCTTTGGCGACAGTTCCTACATCGTGCACTACCTGCGCGCGCTGGGGTACAAACTCGGCAAAGTGCAGCAGACCGGATCAAACTTCGGCCCTACCCTGGCCCACGAGTCGCCGTACCTGAGCTCAGTGGGGACAGGGACCATGGTCGCGGACGGCCTCAACATGATGAACGCCGACTTCACCAGCACCTCGTTCCGCCTCTCGCAGGTCCGCATCGCCGGCCACAACTTCCTCGGCAACGCCATCACCGTCCCCATCGGATCCCGCGTGGGGGACAACTGCCTGCTGGCCACGAAGGTGATGATCCCGATCGACGGTCCGGTCCGGACGGATGTTGGCCTGCTCGGCTCGCCGCCCTTCGAGATTCCCCGGTCTGTCCAGCGTGATGCCCAGTTTGATGAAAAGAAGATGGAGGAGGCCAAGAACAGGGCCCTCCCGGCAAAGAACCGGCACAACATCCTGAGCATGGTGCTGTTCCTGGCCGTCCGGTGGGTCCTGCTGTTTATCGCCACGCTCAGCGGCGCCGTTGCCGTGTCCGCCTTCAGCGTCCTCGGTGTGTTGTCCGTCGCCGCCATGATGCTCGCCATGCTGGTGTTCCGGGTGCTCATCCTGGTGCTGGTGGAGCGCTCGGTCATGGGTTTCCGCCATCTGAAGCCGCAGTACTGCTCGATCTACGACCGCTACTTCTGGCGGCACGAACGGCTGTGGAAGCTGCTGGCCATGCCCGGGTTCAACGGGACGCCCTTCAAGCCCCTGATCTGGAGGATGTTGGGCGTCAAGGTTGGCAAGCGGCTCTACGATGCCGGCGCCAACATGCCGGAGAAGACACTCGTGACGATCGGTGATGACGGCGCCTTGAATGAAGGGGCAACCATTCAGGGCCACTCCATGGAAGACGGCGCCTTCAAGTCGGACCGCATCCGTCTCGGCGACCGGTGCACCGTCGGCGTGGATGCATGGATCAATTACGGCGTGACGATGCAGGACGGTGCAGCCCTGGGGGCCGATGCCCTGCTCATGAAAGGCGAAGACGTCCCGGAAAATGCAACTTACACGGGCAACCCGGCGCGCGAGGTGATGATCCCCACCAACCCGGAGCCGCGCCGTGCCGGGACCATCGGTGCCGGGACCATCAGCGGGCCACGCCACCGGGATCCACTCGCCTCACAGGGCGGGCTCCTGAGGCTTCCGAGGGTGGCCCACGGGGCACACCGGTCAGCGCGGGCCACCACGCACTGACCGGGCAGGATCCCAGCCCCGGAGTCCCTAGTGAGATCCGGTTGGCAGGGGGGCGTCTTCGGGGAAATCGTCCGGGAAGTCCGCGGCCGCGGCTGCCGGTGCGGAGTGGCGACCGCGGGGCAGGGACTTCTGCAACGCCTTGCGCTCACGCCGTCCTTCCACGAGCCGGTACAGTACCGGCACCAGGATCAGCGTCAGGGCCGTGGAGGAGATCAGGCCGCCGATGACCACGATCGCCAGGGGCTGGGAGATGAAACCGCCGCCGCCGGTCAGGCCCAGTGCCATTGGCGTCAGAGCGAACACCGTGGCCAGGGCTGTCATGAGGATCGGGCGGAGGCGCTGGCGGGCGCCGTGCGTGATCGCGTCCGCCACGGCCATCCCGGGCTCGCCGTTGCGGGGCTGGCGGTACTGGTTGATGAGGTCAATCAGCACAATCGCGTTGGTCACCACGATGCCAACGAGCATCAGCATGCCGATCAGTGACGGCAGTCCCAGCGGCACCCCGGTCACCACGAGCAGGGCGATGGCCCCGGTCGCCGCGAACGGGATGGAGACCAGCAGGATCAGCGGCTGAATGAGGGATTTGAACGCAGCCACCATGATCACGTAGACGATCGCGACGGCGGCCAGCAGCGCGAGCCCCAGCTGCCGGAACGAATCGGCCTGCTGCGTCGTGGCGCCGCCGATCGTGGCGGTGACCCCCGGCGGCAGCTGGACCGACTTGAGGCGGTTCTGCACTTCAGTGCTGACCGCGCCGAGGTTGGCGCCCGACGGCGTCACGGAGATCCGTGCGGTGCGCTGCCCGTTGCTGGCGGTGATGGAGACCGGTACGTCCACCTGTTCCACGGAAGCGATGCTGCCCAGCGGCACGGTGCCGGCCGCCGTCGGGAGCGGGATCGCGCGGACAGCGTCGATGCTCGTGAAGCGGGTACCGTCGCCAATCCGTACCGGGAAGTCGTTGGTGTCGATGCGGACTGTGCCGGCCGGGATCGGGCTGATCGTGGCGGCCAGGACCCCTGCCACGCGCTCTTCGTTCAGGCCGGCAGCGACGGCCTTGGCCCGGTCCACCTTGACCTGGACCACCGGCTGGCTGGCGGCCAGGTTGGTGGCCACCTCGCTGCTGCCGGGCACCCCGTCCATGGCCTTGACCATGGCGTCACTGGCGGCCCGGAGATCAGCCGTGGTGGCCGCCTTGAGGGTAATGTCCACGGTCGAGGACGTGCCGAAGCCGCCCTGCTGGGATCCGACGGTGATCTTGCCGGCGTCGCCGAGCTGGGCGAGCTGGCTGCGGACGGTGTCCTGGAGCTTGCCCTGGTTGGCCTTTTCGTCCGTCACCACCGTGAACGTCGAGTTCGACGCGCCGCTGGAGAGCAGGGCCGAGAAGCCGGTCTGGGCGTTGCCGGTAGTGGACTGGACGTCCTTGATCCCGTCGATGCCCCGCAGGACATCCTCAACCCGGATGGCCGAGGCGCTGGCCTCGGTGAGGCTGGTGCCGGCCGGCAGGACCTGCTTGACCGTCATGCTGTTCTCACCGGAGCGGCCCAGCAGGTCGGTGGCGAGCAGCGGGGACATCGCCACGGTTCCGCCGAGCACCAGGGCCGCGGCGATCAGCGTGAGGACCGGGTGCCGCTGGGTTCCGGCGAGGACGGGCAGGTACCCGCGCTGCAGGAGCGTGCGCTTCTCGGCCTCGTGCGCCCTGGCAGCAACGCCAGCGGCAGAACCGGCGCCAGCACCAGAACCAACGCCAGAATCAGCGCCAGAGCCGGCGGCGGAACCGGTGCCGGCGGGCGTGCGCAGGAACCAGTACGCCAGCACCGGCACGATGGTCAGGGAGACCAGCAGCGAGGAGATCAGGGCGATGGTCACCGTCAGGGCGAACGGCCGGAACAGCTCGCCGGCCAGATCGCCGACGAAGGCTATCGGCAGGAAGACAGCCACCGTGGTCAGTGTGGAGGCCGTGATGGCTCCAGCCACCTCGCGGATGGAGGTCAGGATCGCCGTGATCTTGGTTTCGCCGTAGCTCAGATGCCGTTTGATATTTTCGATGACCACGATCGAGTCGTCCACCACGCGGCCGATCGCGATGGTGAGCGCGCCCAGGGTCAGGATATTCAGCGAGTAGCCGGTGGCCGAGAGGCCGATGAACGTGATCAGCAGTGACAGCGGGATGGACACGGCCGTGACAAGGGTGGAGCGCACGGACATGAGGAACACCAGGATCACGGCGACGGCGAAGCCCAGGCCCAGCAGGCCCTCGGTGGTGAGATCCTTGATCGATTTCTCGATGAACGGCGCCTGGTCGAAGACCGGGGTGAACTTGGCGTTGGAGCCGAGCTCGGCCTCCAGTTGCGGGATGGCGTCCTTGACCGCGTGGGAGATCCCAACCGTGTCGCCGTCGGGCTTCTTGGTCACGGACAGGGCAAGGGTTTCCTTGCCGTTCGTGCGTGTGATGGACGTGCGGGCGTCCTCGACCAGGCTGACGTCGGCCACGCTGCCAATCGTCGCCGCATCGCGGGCCGAACCCAGCGGGAGGGCCTTGATGGCGTCGAGGGAATCCACCGGGCTGCCGATCTGCAGCGAGAGGGTCTTGCCCTGTTCCTCGACGGTGCCGGCCGGAACCAGCGCACCGTTGTTCTTCAGCGCGTCACTGATGGACTGGAGATTCGCGCCCGACGCCGCCAGGTCCCCGGGGCGCGGCAGGATCCGGATGTGCTCGGTGGCGCCGCCGGTGACGTCGGCGCCCCTGACGCCGTCGAGCTTCTGCAGCCGGGGGACACTGAGCCGGGCGAGGTCGGCGTTCAGTTCGCTGAGCGGCTTGTCCGAGGACACGGCCAGGAACACGATCGGGAAGTCGCTGATGCTCCCGGCGATCGCCTGCGGCTGGACGTCCTTGGGCAGGGCCTGCTTGGCGTTGGAGATGGCGCGGTCGATCTGGTTCCGCGCGCGGTCCAGGTTGGTGCCGTACGTGAACGCCAGGGTGATCTGGGAGACACCGTTCCGCGAGGTCGAGGACGTCGACTCCAGGCCCTCGACGCCGTTGAGCGCCGTTTCCAGCGGAGCGCTGATCTGCTTGTCCACGACTTCCGGCGACGCGCCGGGCATCGAGGAGATGACCGTGATCTGCGGGAACTCGATGGACGGAATGAGCTCCTGCTTCAGCGAGGACATCGTGATCACACCGAAAACCGACGCGAACACCGTGATCAGCGCGATCAGGGCCCGGTTGGCGAGGGACAGCTTTGCGAGCCGGAACATCTCATGGTCTCCTGGTGGGTCGGCGACGTCCTGCACTACAGGCCATCAAAGCGCAGGGACGTCAAAGAGTTGCAGCGGTCCCAAACCAGCAGTGTAAACCAGCCGCCGCCCCGCCCCGGACTTAGTTGTGGGCGGAGACCTGTTCGAGTTGCAGCGTCTTGGCCGTCTCGGCCTCCAGCTGTGCGGCGAGCTCAGGGTTGTCGTTGAGCTTGATGCCGTAGCCGGGCATCATGTCCTTGAGCTTCGACTGCCAGCCCTTGAAGTTCTTGGGGAAGGACTTCTGGAGCAGTTCGATCATGATCGGCACGGCCGTGGACGCGCCCGGGGACGCGCCAAGCAGGGCGCCGATGCTGCCGTCGCGTCCGGCGATGACCTCGGTGCCGAACTGCAGCACGCCGCCCTTCTTCGGGTCCTTCTTGATGATCTGGACCCGCTGGCCGGCCGTGATGAGCTCCCAGTCGCCGTCCTTGGCCTCGGGGTAGTACTCCCGCAGGGCCTCGACCTTGTCGCCGTGGCGTTTGGCGACCTCCTTGACGAGGTAGGCGGTGAGGTCCATGTTGTCCTTGGCCACGGCCAGCATCGGGATGATGTTGGAGGGGCGGATGGACAGCGGCAGGTCCAGGTAGGAGCCGTTCTTGAGGAAGTTGGTGGAGAACCCGGCGTAGGGGCCGAACAGCAGGGAGCGCTTGCCGTTGACGTAGCGGGTGTCCAGGTGCGGCACGGACATGGGCGGGGCGCCGACCGATGCCTGGCCGTAGACCTTTGCGCTGTGCTGGGCCGCGAGGCTCTCGTCGGTGCAGCGGAAGAACTGGCCGGAGACCGGGAAGCCGCCAAAGCCCTTGCTTTCCGGGATGCCGGAGGCCTGGAGCAGGTGCAGGGCGCCGCCGCCGGCACCGACAAACACGAACTTCGCGTGGATGGAGCCGTGTTCGCCGCTCTCGGGGTGCTTGAGCGACAGGTCCCAGCCGCCGTCGGACGCCCGCTTGATGTCGCTGACGTTGTGGCCGTAGTTGATTTCCACGCCGTTGTTGCCCAGGTAGGTGGTCAGCTCCCGGGTCAGGGCGCCGAAGTCGACGTCGGTGCCCTCGGCGGCGCGGGTTGCCGCGACCCGCTGTTTGGGGTCGCGGCCCTTGACGATCAGCGGGGCCCACTTGGCGATCTGGGCGTGGTCCTCGGAGTACTCCATCGAGCGGAACAGCGGGTTCGGCTTGAGTGCCTCGTAGCGGGTGCGCAGGAACTTGGTGTGGTCCTCGCCGATCACGAAGCTCATGTGCGGAACGGTGTTGATGAAGCCCTTGGGGGAGCCGATCAGGGAATTCGAGACCAGGTGGGACCAGAACTGGCGGGACAGCTGGAACTGCTCGTTGATGTTCAGGGCCTTGCCGGGGTCCACCGAGCCGTCTTTGGCTGCGGGGGAGTAATTAAGCTCACACAGGGCCGCGTGGCCGGTGCCGGCGTTGTTCCAGGGGCCGGAGCTTTCCAGTCCCGGCTCGTCGAGCTTCTCGAACAGGGAGATGGTCCAGTTCGGCTCAAGCTGCTTGATGAAAGCACCGAGAGTGGCACTCATGATGCCGCCGCCAATCAGGACGACGTCGGCATGTTGGGTCTTGGAAATGAAAGTCACAATCAGTCTCCGATAGCAGCGGCTCTGGCTGTCACAGAATATCCCGCACCGCCCACTAACTGAAATTGGCCCCGGGCGTCAAGGCTTTAGCTCGACCTTTGTGAAAACTTCATTAAGCACCGGGGACGCCGGGTACTTCAGGACCCTGTCTGAGAGCGCCAGAGCGGAGATCGGGTACGCGATGGGAACCGCCGGCACCGTGGCCGCGATCTGGGCATTGATCGTCTGGTATTCGGACGTGCGGTCCTTGCCGTCCGGCAATCCCCGGGCCCGGGCGATTTTGGAGAAGACCTGGGGATCCTGGTAGCCGAATTCGCCGGTGTTCTCGCCAAAGAGCGGGCCCACGAAGTTGTCAGGGTCCGAATACGAGCCGTTCCAGCCGAGCAGGTGGAGGGCGTGGTCACCCGGGGAGGTGACCTTCTGCAGGTAGCCGTCGGCCCAGTCCACGGGCACCGGCTTGATGTTGAGTCCGACGGCGGTGAGTTGCCGGCTGATTTCGGCGTACACCTTTTCGGGCGTCGGCAGGTACGGCCGGGTGACGTTGAGCGGATAGTAGAACTTCAGCTCCTCGCCCTTGTAGCCGGCTTCGGCGAGGAGTTCCTTGGCCTTATCCGGGTTGTAGCCGAGCGCGGCGGCGTTGTTGTTGAAGCCGCTGAGCTTGGGCGGAACAAACTGGGACGCCTGCGCTGTGTTGTCGATGAAGAAGCGGCGGATCAAGGTGTCCTTGTCCAGCGCCATCTCGATCGCCTGGCGCACCTTGAGGTTCTGCAGGATGGGGATTTCCTGGTTCATGCCCAGGTACATGACGGAGAAGGGGTCCCGCTGGATGATCTGTTTTCCACTCTTGACCAGCTGGTCGAAGTTGCCGACAGTGACGGCGTCGTAGGCGTCGATCTTGCCGTCCAGCAGTGCCTGCATCCGGGTCTGCGGGTGATCGTAGGTCACGAACTTGATGGTTCCGATCTGTCCCTTGTCCCCCCAATAGTCTTTGTTGCTGGTCAGGGTGATGCTGCCCGGGTCCCAGGAGCCGAAGACATACGGTCCGGTGCCCACCGGGTGGAGGCCGTAGGCGGACACCGGCTGGCCGCCGCGGCTCTGGTCCAGGACGTCCGCGTGCTGCGCGGCAAGTGCCTTGGGGGAAGAGATCGCGAAGGCGGGGAGGGTGAGGGCCTGGAGAAATCCCGTGAAGGGCTGGGTCAGGTCGATCCGCACATTGTCCGGAGCCACAGCGGTGCAGCCTTTGTAGATGGACAGGGGCGCCTGGTCCGCATGGGCCTTGAACACGCCCTTGAACGTGGTGCCGCTGGCCTCCTGGCGGAGGGCAGGAGAGAAGTTGAACCAGCGGTTGAAGTTGGTGCAGACGGCGGCGGCATCGAACGGCGTCCCATCCTGGAAGGTGACGTGCTCGCGCAGCTTGAACCCGTAGGTCCGGCCTTCATCGCTCTGGGACCACTCCGTGGCCAACAGCGGCGTGGGCTCGCCCGTGGTCTGGTCGACGCCCACAAGCCCCTCCAGGACCTGCCGAGTGACGCGATAGGACTCGACGTCGGAGACAAGGGCGGGATCGAGGCCCAGCGGATCCGAGCCGGTGCCGAAGGTGAACGCGGCGGTGGGCGCCGCGGCAGGAGCGGATGTGGGGGTCGCGGAGCTGGGTGCCGGGCCGAGGTTGCCCGTGCAGGACGCGAGCGGGAACACAAGGAGTGCGGCCCCGATGCTGGCGGCAATCTGCCGCATTGTCCTGCTGGGCACTGTACTGCTGGGCACTGAAAGAATCACCTCTGGGGAACTGGTTGGGCCGCCGGCTGCGGAACAGCCCCAGTCTAGTTGACAGCGGAGTCCGCCAGCTTTTGTGGCGCACCGGCACGCGCAGCACGTGCTTGCCAAAAGCGAAGGCCCGCACCTGCTGGTGCGGGCCTTCGCTTCTCCTAGTGGTCCAGGGAGTCAGGCTGGAGCCGGGACAGGAGTGCTTGAGTTTGACTACTTGGGCATCAGGACAGAGTCGACCATGTAGACCGTTGCGTTGGCGGTCTGGACGCCGCCGCAGACAACGTTGGCGCCGTCGACCTTGAGGGCGTCCTTGGTGCCGGTAACGGTCACCGAACCGCCTTCTACGGTCTTGTGGGTGCCGACGATCTGGTCCGGGGTGATCTTGCCCGGGACCACGTGGTAGGTCAGGATCTTGCTCAGGGTGGCGTCATCCGTCTTCAGGGCCTCGATTGTGGCCGGGTCGATCTTCTTGAAGGCGTCATCCGTCGGGGCGAAGACAGTGAATTCGCTGCCGTTCAGGGTGTCCACCAGGTTGACCTTGGGGTTGAGCTTGCCGGAAACGGCGGCGGTCAGCGTGGTGAGGATCGGGTTGTTGGAGGCGGCGGTGGCTACCGGGTCAAGGGCCATGCCCGAGACGGAGCCGGCACCGCTCGGAACCTGGGCGGCGTAAGCTGCGCAGCCGGGGCCGACGAGGTTGGCGGCCGGATCCATGGCTGCGGCGGAGGCGGTCGCCGACGGCGCCATGCTGGATGCCGACGGCGCGGCGGACGGTGCCGCAGAAGACGGTGCCGAGGAAGCGGAAGATCCGCCACAGGCCGTGAGGCTGAGCATAGCGGCAGCTGCGATACCTGCAACGGCGAACGTGGTGCGCTTGATGTTCTGCATTTTGGTTTCTCCTTTATTGTGCCGAATGTTGCCTGCGGCGGACGTTGCCGCTGTGGCCTTTCCCGACTGTTGGGCACCGACCCTTGGTTGGTGTCTCAATGGGTATTCGGCTGCTCGGAGGAAACGGATGGGTGGGGAATTGAAATTCTTTTTGAACACCCCCGAATGCCCTGAAAACCGCTGGAAAACACGAGAACCCCGGTCCGAAGACCGGGGTTCTCTCTGTGTGCGCAAGGGGGGACTTGAACCCCCACGCCCGAAGGCACAGGAACCTAAATCCTGCGTGTCTGCCAATTTCACCACTCGCGCGCGGCGCCGTCGTCGTCCGGGAATTGAACCCCGGCGGCTGGCGCCAGGCTCCATTGTACCTATTACCCGGTACCGATTACCCTCACGCTTTACTAGTGCGGCGTACGGCGTAGGTCAGGCGTCCAGCTTCAGGTCGCGGCGAAGTTTGGCTACGTGCCCGGTGGCGCGGACGTTGTACTGCGCGAGGGCCACACGCCCTGCGGCGTCGACGACGATCGTGGAGCGGATGAGGCCCTGGTAAGTCTTGCCGTAGTTTTTCTTCTCGCCCCACGCCGCATACGCGTCGGCGACGGAGTGGTCTTCGTCGGAGAGCAGCGGGAAGGTCAGGCCTTCGGCGGCCGCGAACGCGGCAAGCTTTCCGACGGGGTCGGGGGAGATGCCCACCACGTCGTAACCGGCGGACTGCAGGGAGGCGAGGGAGTCCCGGAAGTCGCAGGCCTGCTTGGTGCATCCCGGGGTTGAGGCCGCAGGGTAGAAGTAGATCACGGTCTTCCGGCCCCGGAAATCGCGCAGGCTGACGTCCTGTCCTTCGGCATTCTTGAGGGTGAAATCCGGTGCTGTGGCACCGGCGATGAGTCGCTCAGGCACGGGGGTCTCCTAGATCGGTTGGGTCGCAATACGGGCTGACCATCCAGCGTAGTGAGGCGATCGGCCCACGACGAATCCGCTGCTCGCTATACTCTTGGGTATGCCTGATATGGATCGCTGGCCCACGGGCCGCCTATTGTCCACGGCAGCACGTCTCGTAGAACACTCCTGGAACGAAAAATTGGGCGCCATTGGGCTGACCCATGCCGGGGTGATCGCCATGGAGGTGCTCTCGGCGAATGGGCCGATGACGCAAGCCCAATTGGCCCAACTCGTGCGGGTCCAGGCCCAGACCATGGGCAAGACGCTGAGTCGCCTGGAAGCGCACGGCCACATTTCGCGGCAGCGCAGCGCCTCTGACAGGCGCAGCCATGTGGTGTCGCTGACCGACCAGGGACGCCAAGCCGTGACAGCGGCCGCCGACATGGAACGCTCGGTGCTCGCCGCGACGCCCATTGACCCCGACGTGCTGCGCCAGGAACTCCAGGCCGTGGTCAGGGTGCTGGCAACAAGGTCAACTTCCGTGGAGGCCAAGGCCATCGTCACGTCCGCGGACCCGGCCGCCGCGGCCAATCCCGGTGCCGCGGCCGAGGCCGCCCCGCTTAACTAGCCGCTTATTAACTAGCCGCTCAGATTGTCACGGCCTGGTTTGCCAGGGTGGCCACGATGGCTGACATCTTGAGGCCCGTGAGCACCACCGTGAGCAGGGTGACGCCGATCATTGCCCAAAGCGGTGCGAGCCCGCGCCGCGGTGCCACTTCATGGACAATCACGGAGCGGCCGATCACGTAGAGCGCAAGGCTCAGGAAGACCCATGCCCAGTGGAACGGACGGACCACGCCGTCCTTGCGCAGCCTGTCCCAGTCCAGGTACGCCAGGAGCGCGGACACGCCATAGATCACGAAGCTCGTGGCCACCAGGATGAAGTAGGGAGCCGTGAAGATCGACGCCGGATCGAGCGTCTGGATCTGGCGGGGGCCCACGGTGCGCAGCCGGAATACCGGGTTCCAGAACATGAGCAGAATGAGCGACACGAGCGGAAGGGCCACAATGGTCCAGATGTACGCGTTGTAGACCGGTGTCTTGTCACTGATGCGCCTCCGCGGTGCCACCAGGCCTTGGGGCGGTGTCGCCTGGAACTGGCCTGCGTTCAACTGTCCGGTCCACGCCGTCCCGTTCCACCACCGAAGCCGGCCGGAGCCCGCGGGGTCTGGATACCAGCCGGGGCCAGGGGATGAAGCGTTGGGCGGGACGGTCATGGCGTTTCATCCTTTGCGGCGCGGCGCGTTCGCTTATTCAACGCACTCTTCGGTTCTGACTGGGTGCACATCTAGGACAGAGAGTACATGGGCGCGGCCGCAACGGCGGGTCAAGGGCCGTCAGCGGCGGTGGCCGGTGTTGTCAAGGCCGACGAAGTGCGACAGGCCGCTGGTCCTCCCGCGCCGGAAATCCCTGAGGGCCCTTTCGGACTCGGCGTTCGAGACCGTGCGCCGACGCCTGGATTTGTGCCGCACGTCACGGACGATGGTTGCGATCACGACGAGTGCGGCCGCGCCGCCGAAGATAAGCAACTCCAAGGTTCCCCCTTATGTTGGAGCGTTTCTCGATTCTAGCCGCGGGCCATGGCGGCCGGTAGGGGACCCGGACGTCTGGCGGGTCCCCTTGAAGGCCTGGCACTTACGCGGAAATGTCCAGCACCGAAGTATCGACGCGCCACCGGATCGGGAGGACGATTAAAGGGCCACACCATCAAGGAGGTCAATGATGTGCTACCCGTACAACAGGGATTTCCGGCGGGACACCACGAAGGATGCCGCGCGGGAAACTGAGGAACGCCCGGAGCCCCGGGTGGAGGCAAAGGAATCCGGGTTCTGGGGCTTCCCGCGCCGCAGCAAGGAGTTCACAGTCGAAGAGCCGGAGACAGTGGTCGACCGGCCCCGCGAGAAGGTCTAAGGACACGATGTGACCCGACCGGCCGCTGAACCACACATTTAGCTGAGACAGTGAAAATGTGGGTTCGGCGGCCGCTTCATGGCCGGGCCGGCCGGCGGAGGCCAATCGCCGCGGAGAGCCCAAGCAGGAGGCCACTGACCGCCAGCAAGGATCCGGCGACGCCGATCTGCCCGTCCGGTCCGGGATCACCAGCGCCGGCCGCGTCCGGCGGCTGCTCCGCTGAGGGGCCCGGACCCTGCCCCGCATCCCCGGTCGGGGACGCAGTCGTCCCCGACCCGGGAGCGGGCGTGGCTGTAGTCGGGACGGACGTCGTCGCAGGTTGAGCAGGCTTGCCGTCGCCCGCCGTCGAATCCTTGGGGCCTGAGGTTGGTGTCGCGGGTACCGGCGCGGGCTGGGCGGGTTGCCCTGCGGACGGTGTCTGTGACGGCGCCGGAGGCGGAGCGGCCCCGGAGGGTGACGGCGAAGCGCCGCCCGGACGCTTCGGGCTGGGCGCAGGGGAGGCAGGCGGCGGACTCGGCGTCGGCGAAGACGGACAGAATTTCACCGGGAGAAGGCCGGCCGGCCCACAAGGATCGGCCACTGCGGGCAACCCCAGAACGAGCGGCGCTGCCGCGAGCACGAGTGCCACGGCGGATGTATATGAGGCCTTCCGGATGGAGTTCATCCACACCATCGTATGGTTCCACCGACGGCCGGCTGGGAATCTCAACCCGGTGAGGCTCCTTTTCGCTGACAAAAAGGAACGGCAGAGGCCCGGCGGCCACGGTGGTCGCCAGGCCCCGAGCGGCGGTGGGCGCTAGCGCTGTCCGGGCGCTCCAGGCTCCTGTGGGTACGGCGGCTGCACCGGCTGTCCCTGGGGCGGGTACAGCCCCTGCTGTGGGTACTGGCCCTGCTGCGGATACGGGCCTTGCTGCGGCGGGTAAGGCTGGCCCTGGGCGTAGGGGAACTGGGCAGGTCCCTGTGGCTGCTGCACCGGGGCGTATGGCGCCTGCATGGGCATCCGGGCGAAGGTGGCCTTCCTGTCCTCCTCCCGTGCCCTGGCGCGGGCTTCGACTGCCCGCGCGGAGAAGAAGCGCTGGTGCCCGAGGTACACCACGACGAACAGGCCCACGGCCACGGAGAAGAACGCTACTGCCGTCACGCCGGACGTCAGGCCGCGCATCAGGCCGTAAATGAGGGTCAGCATGCCGCCCACGAGGAACCCGCCGGCGAACAAGGGCTTCCTCGACTCCGTCCAGATGCTGGCCCCCAGGATCAGGAGTGCGGAGGCGAGCGCCGCGATGGTCACGTTCCGGTTGTAGTCGTGCACCGCCGACTGGTGGGCTTCGATGGCCGCCTGCCGGGCCGCGGAGTCGAGATTAACCATGGAGGAGAGCTCGGGGGCCGGATAGAAGGTGGCGATGCCGAGGCCGACGAAGAGCACGATGATGATGCCCAGGCCGATCGAGTAGAGGACGCGCAGGGATTTTTCGGTCATAGCCCTATCATGCTTAGGCAATCAGGCGGAGTGGGGCAGGCGCGCCTTTTGCTTGGCTTCCCTCTGTGTGCGGCGGGCCGCCTCATACGTCAGTTTGCGCGCGGCCCGATCATGTCCAAGGTGTACCCGTCCGGGTACGCGGACAGGCTGCCGCCGGGCACAAATTTGGGCTCGGTCGGCAGGGGGCGCCGCCTGGCCTTGAGGGCCTGGAACCGCAGCACCGCGTTGAAGGGTAGGCGCAGCGCCGCCGGGGCAGGTTTCAGACCCAGAGCAACCGCGACCTGGGGTTTGTCCATCATCAGCGCCAGGATGGTCGGGGTGAACCGGCGAAGCCAGGTGGGGAAACGTCTGGCGAGGGCCGCGGCCGTCGCCTCGAGCAGCATTGCACCCTCGGGGCTCGGGCCCATGTTCCGGTCCTCGTACTCGTCCAGGAACCGTTCAGCCTCTGCGAAGGTGGCCGGGACGCCGTCGAGCCCCATCTGCCGGCCCAGCTCGACGTAGAAGTCCGTGGCGGCCCGCTTCTCCAGCTCGGTCAGCCGGCGCCAGCCGTGTCGATCGGTCCAGCGCAGCGGCAGGACAAGCATGGTCGTGAGGACGTAGACGAAGTCGTCCTGGGTGCCGGGCACTCCCCTGTGTACCCGGCGGAGCAGTTCGATCATGGCCTGGCTGCGTTCGTGGTCGAAGCCGTTGGCGATGATCTCGTGGATGACGATGCCGGTGTCGTAGGAGCGCTTCATTGGCCGGGACTTCATCTCCCCGGTCGCCGCCAGGGTCCGGGCTGTGGAGGGGATGGCGAAGTTGCGGTAATAGGCGACGAAAAAGCCCGAATGGATTTCAGCCTTGAAATCGAAGAGGACCATGTTCCGGTAGATCCCGTACATGTCCGTACCGCTAGGGCCTTTTTGGCGGGTTGGGTGCGTCAGAAGGTGCATGGGGGCTTTCTGTAGCTGCCGCAGGTTATGCCCGGGCAGGGGAGACATGGAGTTTTGATTCGACGGCGAGCACGTAGCTGCGCTCCTCCGCGGTCAGGAAGGTCGCCGAAGTGCCGGCAGCGAGCTCGGCGTCCCAGATTTCGACAATCATCCGGTGCAGCCTGTCCTGAACCGGTGCCTGGGGGTCGGCCTCAAGGGTCCGGTCAAGAGACGTGCTCTGCTGTGCTTTGGCCCGGATGGACTCGACGCGTGCGAGGGTTTCGGTGTTCCAGCGGTGCTGGTTTCTGCGGGCAGTCCTGCCGGCAACTGCCGGGATCGTGAGTCCGGCGCCGGCCAGGACGGTCGCGACCAGTTCCAGCTGGTGGTAGGGGAAGTCGGGCCTGACCAGTACGGCCAGGAACGTCAGGTGCCGGGACAGCAGGGAGAGGCACATCTCGGCCATCACCAGGAAGCCCATGATGCAGCCGGCGCCCAGCATGGAGAATCCGACTCGGAACGAGGGGCTCATTCGCGGGACATAGCGGAAGCAGATCACAGCAATTTCCGCGCTCATCGAGCAGATGAAGAGGGTGAGCATCAGTGAGAATAGGAGCGCCGGGAAGCGGTCCTCGTAGATGCCCCAGGCGGGGGTCGTGGTGGTGGGACCGGTGAGGAGGAAGAACGCTGTTTGCAGGGTCAGCGTGAGCGTCAGAGGCAGGGACCGCGTCCACCAGGACCGGCGGCCGCGGCCTTCCGGGGCGATGGCGGCGAATGCAGCGAGGCGCAGATACCACAGAGAGATGATCATCAGGGAGTTCAGGACCAGTTTGACCAGGTTCATCCCGCCCAGGGCCGTGTCGACGGGGACGTAGACAATCGGGGACATGAGCAAAGAGCCCATGCCTCCGTACACGGCACAGGAGAACACCAGGTCGGTCCGGTTGCGGCGCAGGGCGGGAATGCGGGCGACGGCGAGCAGGACCAGGGCTCCGGCCATGAGGAGCTGCGTCATCCGAAGACCGCCCCGAAGTTGCCCGGCTGCGTGTCAGGCTTCCGGCGGGAGCGGCGGATGCGGGACGCGAGCCGGTCCGCGAGGAGTTCGGCCGTCACCTCGAGCTCGTCGAAGAAATCGGTTCGCTTGAGGGCTGTGACGACGCGCTCCGGGTCGAGGTCCGGGAAGAAGGCGCTGGCGTAGCCGTGTGACAGGACTTCCTGTTCGTGACGGAGGATCATATGCGCGAACTCGTGGAGCACGATCTGCTGGCGGTGCACCTCCGATGCGGCCCTGGCATGCAGGATGAGATCCATGTCGTCCAGCCCGAACCACAGGCCGCAGACCTTGTCCGTGGGGGTGTTGTTGATGGGCTTGATGACGATCCGGCGTCCCCTGGTGGCCTCCAGATGGGCCTGGATGGAATGCATGGAGACTGGCTCATGAAGCCGCAGGCCCTCTTCCTCATTCCGCGCTCGCTCGCGGGCGACACTGTAGTCCATGGGCGCTGATCCTTGGGATGGTCCAATAGGGTTGGGAGTTCTCCTCCTCCAATGGAGGAGCGTATCAGTCCTGCTCAGCGACCTGCCCGGTGACCTGTGTGTCGGAAGTAGTGAAGTTCCTCCCTGCCAGGACGCATCTGACGCACCCGGGATTTACACACGTTTTGTCCCATTAACCCAGATATCCCCTCGGAGGGATCAAGGCAAAAAGAAAACCCCGCCTTCACCGGCCGTTAGGCTGGTGAAGGCGGGGTTTCTCTATGGTGCACCCCCCGGGACTCGAACCCGGAACCCATTGATTAAGAGTCAATTGCTCTGCCAGTTGAGCTAGAGGTGCATCTGTTGTTTTCGTTCATCGTGGGCTTTTTATTTCCCGCGTTGTTCTCCGCAACGACATGAAACTCTACACGAGTTTGGCTGTCGTGTGAAATCGAGCGGCGCGGAGTGGGTGCGGCTATCCGGGAAGGTCCAAAATCAGCGCGAAATCAGGGTTTTGGTTGTTGATGAGGAGCCACAGCCGGCCGTCAGGGGCGAGCGAAACGTTCCGGACCCGGCCGTACTTTTGCGTGAAATAGCTCACAGGTTCGTCGACGAATTCGCCCCGGAGGGGAACAACCCACAATCTTTGACCGCGCAGGGCACCCAAGTAGGCGGTGCTGCCGACAATTTCGAGGCCGCTGGGTGACGAATCCGCCGTCGACGGCCACACCACCTTGGCGTCCAGGAAGCCGGAGCGGTGCGGGGCGCCTGTCACTTCCGGCCAGCCGTAGTTGCCGCCCGGCACTATCAGGTTGAGCTCGTCGTTGACGTCGGGGCCGAATTCGCTGGCCCAGAGCCGGCCGGCGCTGTCCCAGGCAAGTCCTTGCACGTTCCGGTGGCCAAGGCTGTAGACCGGGTTATCGCCAAACGGGTTTCCCGGTGCCGGCCGGCCGTCTGCTGTGAGGCGGAGGATCTTTCCGCCGAGCGCCCTGCTGTCCTGTGGCTGCTCGCGGCGCTGGGAGTCGCCCGTCCCCACATACAGGAAGCCGTCCGGTCCAAAGCGGATTCGTCCGCCGTTATGCGTTCCGGCCTTCGGAATGCCCGTGAAAACTGTCTCCAGGGCACCGAGCTCCAACCGGCCGTCACGCTGCTCCAGCCGCATGCGGGCGATCCTGTTGTCCGTCGCCGCGGTGAAGTAGGCGTAGAGATACCGGTCCGCGGCAAAGTTTGGCGAAAGGGCAAGGCCCAGGAGGCCGCCTTCTCCGCCGGGTACGACGCCGGGCACCTGGCCAAGCGTTCCCAGCGCCCCGCCGCTGACGGTCCGGAGCAGTGCGGTGTCGCGTTCGGAGATGACCGCGGTGCCGTCGGGAAGGTAAACCGTGGACCACGGCAGGTGCAGGCCGTCGATCCGGCCCGCAACCTTGGGCTCGCCCGCTGCGCCGGCTGTGGCGGTCGCGGTGCGGTCTCCTGGCTGAACCACGGGAGGGGAGGTGCCGCTGCCAGTACAGGCGCTGAGGAAAAGCAGGACAACAATCAGGGCAGTCACCCGGGCCGTTGCCCTCACAGGGAAGCTTGGGGGCGTAACCAAACTGCGGGGCGCCTCAGGACCGGACGCCGGCCCGGACGGCCAGCTACTGCCGGGTCCGGCGCGGAGGCCGAAAGCCGGCTGCTTCGGCATGAGCGGCCGAGAGGAACCACACCTCTGCCCGAGTTTCCTCATACGAAGGACTGGTCTCGTCGTGGTAGACCATCGACGATGCATTGCCCTTGACTGTGAAGCCCTCAGGACCA
The DNA here is from genome assembly GCF_056394525.1 of Arthrobacter sp. 10N43. Taxonomy (NCBI): domain Bacteria; kingdom Bacillati; phylum Actinomycetota; class Actinomycetes; order Micrococcales; family Micrococcaceae; genus Arthrobacter; species Arthrobacter sp. 10N43. The sequence goes on from NZ_JBFTIA010000004.1 coordinate 703,143, forward strand.
CTCCCATCGGCCGCCGGTGCCGCTGATCCTTCACCATAGGGCTGCTCAGTGGCCAGGTGGCCGGTGGGCTCGGCCGTGTGGCTGGCGGAGGCCTCCGCCGCCGCGGACGAGGCGGCCATCTGCCGGGTTTCTGCGTCAGCGAGGGGCGCTGCCGGAGCCTCGGGGACGGGGGCTTCAGCCATCGCCGGTTCCGGCGTGCTAATGCCAGTGCCAGTGCCAGTTCCGGTGTCCGCGGCGGTTCCAGTGGCCTCGTCCTCGCCCGGTTCCGCGGCTGCCGATTCTGCTCCGGGCAGGGTCGGCGCGTGGGGTTCGGTGTATTCGGGATGGTGGACGGGGAGGCCCTCCGCTGGAGCCGTTTCCGCGGCCGCTCCGGGTTCGGCTCCCGCCGCAACGTGTGCGCCGCGGGTCGGATCGATATGGGCCGGGGCGGCATGCGCATCCGACGGCGGAGCAGTTTCGGACCACTGCGTCTCCCACTCGGCGTTCTCCGGGGTTCCGGCCGCTTCTGCGGCTGGTCCGGCGGCCGGCTCGCTCGAAGGCGCGGCTGTGGCCGCCGCGGCTGCTTCCGGCGCCACCAGAGGGGCCGCCTGGGGCTCTGCCTCCTCCGGGGCGGCCGCGGCCGGCTCGGGCGCCTGCGCCGCAGCCGGCGCCGCCGCAGCCGACGCCGCCATGGCAGCCGCGGGACCTGCCGCCGCCGTCGAACCGGCCACCGCTCCGGAATCGGCCGCCGCGGTCGGGCTGACCGCAGAGCCGGAAGCGGCACCGGTGCCTGCGGCGGATCCGGAGTCTGCGCCCGGGCGGCTCTTCTTGCGGTTCAACAGCCACCAAACCACAGCGACCACCACGATGATGACGACGAGCCAGACGATCCAGTCCATAGCAGAGCCTTTCAGTCCAAGTTCAGTCCGTATTCAGCCTATGAAGCATGGGTGCCGATGCTTGACGTTACGTCCGGGCGAAGCCGGCTGTCCAGCAATCAACCGTGCTCCGACGTGTAGCCTCGCCTCATGGATTTCAAGCGACTGCAGATTCTGCGCGAACTCGCAGACCGCGGCACGGTCGGGGCCACAGCGGAGGCCATGAAGGTCACGCCGTCGGCCGTATCGCAGCAGCTCAAGACCCTGCAAGAAGAACTGGGTGTAGTTCTCGTGGAGAAGTCCGGCAGGGGAGTGCGGCTCACGGAGGCAGGACTGGCCATGGCGGGCGCCGCTGCCGACGTCTCGACGGCCATGGCGCGGGCCGAAGCGACGATCGACACGTACCGGCGCGGCTGGCAGACACGGGTGGTGGCGGCCTTCTTTCCCAGCGCCGCGGAGATGTTCCTTCCCGGCATGCTCCATCGGGTCAAGGAGGTCGAGGGGCTGAGGTTCGAAGCGCATTTCGAGGACCCGGGTGTTGCCGGATTCGCCGGGCTGACGGCTGACTACGACATCGTCCTGGCGCACAGTGTCGACGGTCCCGAAGTCTTCGGCGGCCAGGGCCTGACGGTGGTGCCGCTGCTGGACGAGCCGCTGGATGTGGCGTTGCCGGCCGGGCACGCTTTGGCCGGCAAGACCGCGCTGTGTGCCGAGGACGTCGTCGGCTTCCCGTGGATGGGTGTTCCCGAGGGCTTTCCCTTCGACACGGTGCTGCGCCAGATCGAGGTGCGGGCCGACTCGCAGGCCCTCCGTGCCCAGCAGTTCCCCGATCTGCGGGTGCTGGAAGCCCTGGTCAGCGCCGGCCACGGGCTGAGCCTGCTGCCGCGGTACACGGCGGTCAGCAACCAGGACCGGGGGTTCGTCCTGCGTCCGCTTGAAGGCGTGAAAGCGAGCCGCAGCATTGTTGCGCTGGCCCGTCCCGACGTCGCGGCCCGGACCACCATCCAGCAGGTCCTGGCGATGCTCCGGGCCGAAGCGCAGGGTGTCGCCGAAGCCCCTGAATTGCGTGACGCGGCTCACCAGGCCTGAGCCAACCGGCCCCCAAGGTTCATGATGTGAGACGAGAGTCCACTATTTGATCGACATATTCCCGGTTTTCCGCTTAACGCTCCCTTGCCGGGTCGTTTGCGTCTGTGGCGGAGCCCTAGACTTTGAGCCATGAGTCAGGACACCCAAAAAGCAACAGACACCAAGCCGGACATCAAGCCCCGCAGCCGGGTCGTTACCGATGGAATCCACGCCGCCCCCGCGCGCGGCATGTTCCGGGCGGTCGGCATGGGCGATGACGACTTCGCCAAGCCGCAGATCGGCGTCGCGAGCTCGTGGAACGAGATCACTCCCTGCAACCTTTCGCTGAACCGGCTCGCCCAGGGCGCCAAGGAAGGCGTCCACGCCGGCGGCGGGTTCCCCATGCAGTTCGGCACGATTTCCGTCTCCGACGGCATCTCCATGGGCCACGAGGGCATGCACTTCTCCCTGGTGTCCCGCGAAGTCATTGCCGACTCCGTCGAAACGGTCATGCAGGCCGAGCGGATCGACGGCTCGGTGCTCCTGGCCGGCTGCGACAAGTCCCTGCCCGGCATGCTGATGGCAGCCGCGCGCCTGGACCTCGCCAGCGTGTTCCTCTACGCCGGCTCCATCATGCCCGGCTGGGTCAAGCTTGAGGACGGCTCCGAAAAGGAAGTCACCCTCATCGACGCGTTCGAAGCCGTCGGTGCCTGCGCCGCCGGCAAGATGAGCCTCGAAGACCTGACCCGCATCGAAAAGGCCATCTGCCCCGGCGAAGGCGCCTGCGGTGGCATGTACACCGCCAACACCATGGCCTGCATCGGCGAGGCGCTCGGCATGTCCCTGCCCGGCTCGGCCGCTCCGCCGTCGGCAGACCGCCGCCGCGATGAATTCGCCCGCAAGTCCGGCGAGGCAGTGGTCAACCTGCTGCGCCTGGGCATCACCGCCCGCGACATCATGACCAAAAAGGCGTTCGAGAACGCCATCGCCGTGACCATGGCCTTCGGCGGCTCCACCAACGCCGTGCTGCACCTGCTCGCGATCGCCCGCGAAGCCGAAGTTGAGCTGACGCTCGATGACTTCAACCGGATCGGCGACAGGATCCCGCACCTGGGCGACCTGAAGCCCTTCGGCCGCTACGTCATGACCGACGTCGACAAGATCGGCGGCGTTCCGGTCATCATGCGCGCACTGCTCGACGCCGGCCTGCTGCACGGCGACTGCCTCACCGTCACGGGCAAGACGGTTGCCGAGAACCTCGCGGCGATCAACCCGCCGGATCTGGACGGCAAGATCCTGCGCGCGCTGGACAACCCGATCCACAAGACCGGCGGCATCACCATCCTCCACGGTTCCATGGCTCCCGAGGGCGCCGTCGTGAAGAGCGCAGGCTTCGACGCCGACGTCTTCGAAGGCACCGCCCGCGTCTTCGAACGCGAGCAGGGCGCCCTGGACGCGCTCGACAAGGGACAGATCAAGGCCGGCGACGTCGTCGTCATCCGCTACGAAGGGCCCAAGGGCGGCCCCGGCATGCGCGAGATGCTCGCCATCACCGGCGCCATCAAGGGCGCCGGCCTGGGCAAGGACGTCCTGCTGCTGACCGACGGACGGTTCTCCGGCGGAACCACCGGGCTGTGCATCGGCCACGTCGCGCCGGAAGCCGTCGACGGCGGACCCATCGCGTTCGTCAAGGACGGGGACCGGATCCGCGTGGACATCGCGGCCCGCACCTTCGACCTCCTGGTCGATGAAGCCGAGCTCGAGGCCCGCAAGGTCGGCTGGGAGCCGCTCCCGGCCAAGTTCACCAAGGGCGTCCTGGCCAAGTACGCCAAGCTCGTCCACAGCGCCTCCACCGGCGCCTACTGCGGCTGATCCTCCGGCCTGGGTGACCAGGCTTAATAAGGGAAGCTCCGAGGGCCCCCGAACGCACGGCGTCCGCGCCGGGCGTTCGGGGTAGGAGATTCCCGTCTGCCGCCAAGGCTGCAGGGCCAGGGGAAACCGGAGGACCAATCCGTGGACAACGCCGTCCAAATAGTGAGACAGTCGCCGGGCTCGTTGACACCTGTCTCACTCAGAGGGAAAACTGAACGCATGATCGAGATCGTTACCGCCGGCATCACTGAATGTGTCTCCGTCGTACTTACCAAGCGCGTGGCTCAATAGCCTCTCGGTAACGAACCGTCACGCGCAACCCCTCGAAGAGCCCTCCGGCTGAGGGGTTTTTTTATTTTCCGCAGCACCAGCAGTACCCATCACCAGCAGTACCCATTACCAGCAGTACCCAAGAAGTTCCACGATCACCGAAGATCCACAAAGGAAGAGTCCGATGAGCAAAGGATCGCCGATCAGCCCCTCGCTGATGGCCACCAAGTCCACTGGAGCCCACAAGGCTCCGGAACGCGTCGATCGTCCGGCTGACGCCGGCGTCGACACTGCTGCCGTCTCTCCTGTCCTCGGACCGAACAACGTCGTACCCCCGACCGTTATGACCGGTTCGCAAGCAATTGTCCGCTCGCTCGAAGAACTCGGCGTCCAGGACATTTTCGGTTTGCCCGGTGGCGCGATCCTGCCCACCTATGACCCCTTGATGGCCTCCAAAATGAACCACGTTCTGGTCCGTCACGAACAGGGAGCCGGCCACGCCGCGCAAGGCTACGCCATGGTCACCGGACGGGTTGGCGTCTGCATCGCCACCTCGGGCCCGGGCGCCACCAACCTCGTTACCGCCATCATGGATGCCCACATGGACTCCGTGCCGATTGTGGCCATCACCGGCCAGGTCTCCAGCGGGGTGATCGGCACCGACGCATTCCAGGAAGCGGACATCGTCGGAATCACCATGCCGATCACGAAGCACTCGTTCCTGGTCACCGACCCCAACGACATCCCGCACGTGATGGCCGAGGCCTTCCACCTGGCCTCCACCGGACGCCCGGGCCCGGTCCTCGTTGACGTCGCCAAGGACGCCCAGCAGGGCCAGATGACGTTCTCCTGGCCGCCGAAGGTCGACCTCCCGGGCTACCGGCCGGTGGTGCGCGGACACAGCAAGCAGGTCCGCGAGGCCGCCCGGCTCATTTCGGCCGCCAGCAAGCCCGTCCTGTACGTCGGCGGCGGAGTGGTCAAGGCGCACGCCTCGGCCGAGCTGCGCGAACTGGCCGAGCTGACTGGCGCCCCCGTGGTGACCACCCTGATGGCCCGGGGCGTGTTCCCGGACTCGCACCCGCAGCACGTGGGCATGCCGGGCATGCACGGCACCGTTTCCGCCGTGACCGCCCTGCAGCAGTCCGACCTGCTGATCACCCTCGGCGCCCGGTTCGATGACCGCGTGACCGGCATCCTGAAGTCTTTCGCCCCGAACGCCAAGGTCATCCACGCGGACATCGACCCGGCGGAGATCTCCAAGAACCGCACGGCCGACGTTCCGATCGTCGGCTCGGTCAAGGAGATCATCCCCGAGCTGACCGAGGCCCTGCGCCTGCAGTTCGAAGCGTTCGGCACCCCGGACCTGACCCCCTGGTGGGCCTTCCTGAACAACCTCAAGGAAACCTACCCGCTTGGCTGGACCGAACCCGAAGACGGGCTCAGCGCCCCGCAGCGCGTCATCGAACGCATCGGCGCCCTGACCGGCCCCGAAGGCATTTACGTCGCCGGCGTCGGACAGCACCAGATGTGGGCTTCACAGTTCATCAAGTACGAACGCCCGCACGCCTGGCTCAACTCCGGCGGCGCCGGCACCATGGGCTACGCGGTCCCGGCGGCCATGGGCGCGAAGGTGGGCGAACCGGACCGCGTAGTCTGGGCGATCGACGGCGACGGCTGCTTCCAGATGACCAACCAGGAACTGGCGACCTGCGCGATCAACAAGATCCCCATCAAGGTCGCAATCATCAACAACTCCTCGCTGGGCATGGTCCGGCAGTGGCAGACCCTGTTCTACGAGGGCCGCTACTCCAATACCGACCTCAACACCGGGCACGACACCGTCCGCATCCCGGACTTCGTGAAGCTCGCGGACGCCTACGGCTGCGCTGCCTTCCGGTGCGAACGCGACGAGGACATTGACGCCACCATCCAGAAGGCACTGGAAATCAACGACCGCCCGGTGGTCATTGACTTCGTCGTGAGCCCGAACTCGATGGTGTGGCCGATGGTCCCCGCCGGGGTCAGCAACGACCAGATCCAGGTTGCCCGCAACATGACCCCGGAATGGGAAGAGGAGGACTGAACATGACCCGCCACACATTGTCCGTACTGGTCGAAGACAAGCCCGGTGTGCTGACCCGCGTTGCCAGCCTCTTCGCCCGCCGGGCCTTCAACATCAATTCCCTGGCCGTCGGCCCCACCGAGGTCCCGGGCATGTCCCGGATGACCGTGGTGGTCGACGCCGATGGCGAGCTGATCGAACAGGTCACGAAACAGCTGAACAAGCTGGTCAACGTGATCAAGATCGTCGAGCTCACCTCCGAATCTTCCGTACAGCGCGACCACATCCTGGTCAAGGTACGTGCGGATGCCGCGACACGTCTGCAGGTCACCCAGGCCGCAGACCTGTTCCGCGCTTCAGTGGTCGACGTCTCCACAGAGTCGGTGGTCATTGAGGCAACGGGCCACCCCGAGAAGCTCACGGCACTGCTCTCAGTGCTGGAGCCATTCGGCATCCGCGAAATCGTGCAGTCCGGCACCTTGGCCGTTGGACGGGGATCCCGCTCCATGAGTGACAGGGCCCTACGCTCCGCGTAAGCGGCGGCGTGAGGCGCGGGGCGGGACGCAAAACCCGCCCAGTACCGCAGCACCACAGACAACATCGAAAATCCACTCAAGAGGAGTTACGCAAGTGACTGAAATGTTTTACGACGACGACGCAGACCTGTCGATCATCCAGGGACGCAAGGTTGCCATTGTCGGCTACGGCTCCCAGGGCCACGCCCACGCGCTGAACCTGCGCGATTCCGGCGTCGAGGTTGCAATCGCGCTCAAGGAGGGCTCGAAGTCGATCGCCAAGGCCGAGGACGCCGGCTTCACCGTCAAGAACGTTGCCGACGCCGCCGAATGGGCCGACGTCATCATGATCCTCGCGCCGGACCAGTACCAGCGCTCGATCTACAACGACTCCATCAAGGACAAGCTGACCCCCGGCAAGGCCCTGGCCTTCGCCCACGGCTTCAACATCCGCTTCGGCTATATCGAGGCACCGGAGGGCGTTGACGTCATCCTGATCGCCCCGAAGGCTCCCGGCCACACCGTGCGCCGCGAGTTCGAGGCCGGCCGCGGCATCCCGGACATCATCGCCGTCGAGCAGGACGCTACCGGTTCCGCCTGGGAGCTGGCCAAGTCCTACGCCAAGGCCATTGGCGGCACCCGCGCCGGCGTCATCAAGACCACCTTCACCGAAGAGACCGAAACCGACCTCTTCGGCGAGCAGGCTGTCCTGTGCGGCGGCGTGTCCCAGCTGGTCCAGTACGGCTTCGAGACCCTGACCGAGGCCGGCTACCAGCCGCAGATCGCCTACTTCGAGGTGCTTCACGAGCTCAAGCTCATCGTTGACCTCATGTGGGAAGGCGGCATCGCCAAGCAGCGCTGGAGCGTCTCCGACACCGCAGAGTACGGCGACTACGTCTCCGGCCCGCGCGTCATCACCCCCGAGGTGAAGGAGAACATGCAGGCAGTCCTGAAGGACATCCAGGAGGGCGTCTTCGCCAAGCGCTTCATCGACGACCAGGACGCCGGCGCCCCCGAGTTCAAGGAACTGCGGGCCAAGGCAGAACAGCACCCCATCGAGGCCGTTGGCCGCGAGCTGCGGTCCCTGTTCGCCTGGCAGCAGCAGGACGTGGACTACGTCGAGGGCTCTGCAGCCCGCTAGTCAATGCCCGGCAGGGGAGCCGGACACCATTTCTGGGGTCCGGCTTCCCTGCTGTCCAGCACCACCCGCACCACCAGCATCACCCGATTCACCAAAATCCCCACCAGATACACAAGAGAGCTAAAGAGGTCACCGGTGACAAGCACCAAACCTGTCGTACTCCTCGCTGAGGAACTTTCGCCCGCCACCGTCGAGGCCCTCGGCCCGGACTTTGAAATCCGCCAGACAGACGGCTCCGACCGTTCCCAGCTGCTCTCCGCGATCGCCGACGTCGACGCGATCCTGGTCCGCTCCGCCACCCAGCTGGACGCCGAGGCCATCGCTGCCGCCAAGAACCTCAAGGTCATCGCCCGCGCCGGCGTGGGTCTGGACAACGTGGACATCAAGGCCGCCACGCAGGCCGGCGTCATGGTGGTCAACGCGCCGACCTCCAACATCGTCTCTGCCGCCGAACTGACCGTCGGACACATCCTGAGCCTCGCCCGCCACATCCCGCAGGCCAGCTCCGCCCTCAAGGACGGGGAGTGGAAGCGCTCCAAGTACACCGGCATCGAGCTCTTCGAGAAGAAGATCGGCATCATCGGACTCGGCCGGATCGGCGCCCTGGTCGCCGCCCGCCTCAAGGGCTTCGACACCAAGATCCTCGCGTACGATCCCTACATCACCTCCGCGCGGGCCGCCCAGCTCGGCGTCCAGCTGGTGACTCTCGACGAGCTCCTGGCACAGTCGGACTTCATCACCATCCACATGCCCAAGACCCCGGAAACCGTCGGCATGCTCGGCGCCGAGGCCTTCAAGAAGATGAAGAGCACGGCGTACGTCGTCAACGTCGCCCGCGGCGGCCTGGTGGACGAGGAAGCCCTTTACACCGCGCTGCAGGCCGGTGACATCGCCGGCGCCGGCATCGACGTGTTCCATAAGGAACCCAGCACCGACCTGCCGTTCTTCAAGCTCGACAACGTCGTGGTGACCCCGCACCTGGGCGCCTCCACCGACGAAGCCCAGGAGAAGGCCGGCGTTTCCGTCGCCAAGTCCGTCCGCCTGGCCCTGGCCGGCGAACTGGTCCCCGACGCCGTCAACGTCGCCGGCGGCGTCATCGCACCCGACGTCCGCCCCGGCATCCCGCTGATTGAAAAGCTGGGCCGCATCTTCACCGCATTGACCCACGCCTCTCTGACGCAGTTCGACGTCGAGGTGGCGGGCGAGATCTCCTCGCTCGATGTCAAGGTTCTGGAACTCGCGGCGCTCAAGGGGATTTTTGCCGACGTCGTGACCGAACAGGTCTCCTACGTCAACGCCCCGGTGATCGCAGAGCAGCGCGGCATCAACGTCCGGCTCATCACCACGCCGGACACCGAGTCCTACCGCAATGTCCTGACCCTGCGCGGAGCCCTCAGCGACGGCAGTCAGATCTCCGTCGCCGGCACCCTCACCGGCCCCAAGCAGATCCAGAAGCTCGTGGGCGTCAACGGCTACGAGGTGGAGATCCCGATCAGCGAACACCTCGTGGTGGTTGCCTACACGGACCGCCCCGGCGTGATCGGCACGATCGGCCACATCCTGGGCATGAACAACATCAACATCGCCGGCATGCAGGTGGCACGCCAGGCAGAGGGCGGCCAGGTGCTGGCCCTGCTGACCATCGACAGCTCCGTTCCGCAGCAGGTCCTTGACGCGATCAAGGCCGGGATCGGCGCTGACATGGTCCGCGAGGTTGACCTCGAGGACTAAAAGTCCTGCCCCCGGGGCCCCGGCGGCGGCATGACCGCCGCCGGCGGCCACGAGCGGGCGGCCGGTCTGCGTACAATGGCTAGGACCGAATTTCGGGTCTTGGCCGGCAGACCGGCCTTTACTTTTGCACGCCCGGCAGGGGACGCCTTCAATTCCGCAGGAAATGAACTGTGGCGTGCGCACGCAATCCAGCTTTCAGGAGCCCAATGAACGCCGTCCAGAGGTTCATCAGAAGCAGAGTGCTTTTGCTGACCGCGTCCATTTTGATCGTGGCCATGTGCCTGTCCGTGCTCGTCCAGGGTCAGTCCCAGGCGGCACTGAGCAGGACCGTGGACCAAAACTCCCGGGGGCTCTATGACGTCCTGGTCCAGGCCAAGGCGGGGGATAACGGCGGCCTGATGCAGCCGGACATCGCCACCGGCCAGGGCGGCATCAGCTTTGATCAGCTGGATTCGATCCGCAAGCTCTCCGGCACGTCGGTGGCCGCGCCCATCAGCCTGGTCTCGCGCGTGACGCAGAACCTTGAGTCGCCGCGCCTTGACGCCACCGACTACCTGGGCTTCAACGCCGGCCTCGCGGGCACCGCGGGCGACCCGACCGCCACCGACCCGAGCAAGTGGCCGGCCGCGGAATCGGTCCTGAGCGACACGCCGAAGAAATACCGCCTCACCGCCAGCGCCGTCAGCTCCGACGGCCACTCCGACCAGACGCTGTTCAAGACCACGGCTGAGGGCTCCCTCGGCAAGGCGAAGCTGGTCCAGGAACAGGTCGAGGGCGGCCAGAACGTCCGCATCCAGGGCCCCGAGGGCGAGACCGGCATCAAGTTCCCCACGCCGGCCGGCGGCTCCGAGCACAACCTCTTCAACCTTTCCGTATCCCTGCCCATGGCGCCGCAGGTCACCGAGTCCGTGGTCGCCGTCGACCCCGTCTCCGAACGCGCGCTGCTGGGCACGGCCGGTGACTTCCTGTCCCCGCTGGAGAAGGCCCCGCCCGCGGACGCCCGCAATGCCGGCGCGATCGGCCGGCACTTCGAAAGTCTCTTCACCAACGGCATCAGCATGGACGAACTCAAGGAAGGCCCGGACTTCCTTGGCGTCAAGCTCAAGTACTGGGCACCGCTGATGACCCAGTACCAGCAGGCCAAGCGCGACGGCCAGCTCACCGCCGATTCGCAGGCCATCCCGCTGATCGTCCGCTCCGGCACCGCCCTGGACCTGAAGTACTCGGTCAAGATCGAGGAAATCGACGACTCCGGCAACGTCACCAAGGACGTCGGCACGGTGTCCCGCTCGCTGGACAAGGACTACCTGCCCTTCGTTTCCAAATCCCCCTTTGCCCTCGCCTGGCCCGGGTCCAAGGACCTCTCCCAGCTCATGGGTGACACCGGATCCTTCAGCCAGGGCCTCTACAACCCGGCCACCTGGACCACCAACTTTGCCGCCGCCCCCGCGTACAAGGACGGCGACGCCGCCGCCAACGGCGCCGCGAACAAGAGCGCCACGCCCGGCGACTGGGTCACCGTGAACCGGCTGCCGGACAAGGCCGCCAACGGTGCCGCCGTCGACCAGACCCAGCGCAACCCCGTAGACGAGCGCTCCTACCGGCAGAACCTTGAAACCGGCAAGAAGCTGGCCACCCCGCTGGCCATGGTCTACGGCACCTTCGACCCCGCGGCCGTCAAGAACGCCGCCGGCGACGTCAACCGGCTGCCCCTGGGCGGCTACGACCCCGCGCCGTTCACGCTGACCAAGGACGCGTCCGGCACGGATGCCAACACCGAGCTCAAGCCCTCCCTGAGTGCCACGGGCCTGGTCAGCCAGTCCGCCGGCGCCATCACCGACTACTACGGCCTCGCCGCCGCCCGCGGCTACGAGAAGAACGCCTCCGTGATCGACGCCGTGCGCGTCCGCGCCAAGGTCCCCGGCAGCTGGAAGCAGGCGCAGCCCGAGGTGGAGAAGCTCGCCAACGAGATCCGCGACATGGGCCTGCAGGCCACCGTGGTGGCCGGTTCGGCCCGCGAGGACGCCAGCATCGCAGTTCCCGGTTACTCCAAGGACGACGCCGGCAAGGAATCGCCGCTGGGCACCGTGCAGCAGTCGTGGGTCCGGCAGGACGCCGCGGACGCCGTCTCCGGCTCCCTGACGGCCACGAACCTGACCCTGCTGTTCCTGACCCTGTGTGGCGCAGCCCTGCTGACCGGAGCCTCCACCGTCAGCTACATCCGGAAACGGCGCAGCGAGGCCGGCACCCTGCGTGCCATGGGCTGGACACAGCGCAAGATCCGCTCCTGGGTGCTGGCCGAATTTGGCGTCGGCGCCGCGCTGCTGGCTATCGCCGGCACTGCCCTGAGCCTGATCAGCTGGAGCACCGCCACCGCGGTCGTCTCGGCGTCGGTCCTTGTGTTGTACGTGGGTGCGGCGTTCGTCGCGGCCCAGCAGCTGCGCCACCGCGACGAAGTGGACCAGGAGCCGCAGCACGATGAACGGCTGATTGCGGTCGATTCCCCGCTGACCTTCGCCAACCGGCAGCTGAGCACCAACAAGTTCAACACCATCTCGCTCGCCGTGGCCGTCGGTGTCTTCGCCGCCGCCGTCGGCGGACTGGTCGCCCTGCTCATCGACATTCCCCGGGCCGCGGGCGCCAGTGCCCTCAGCGGGCTGGCCGCGGCCAGCATCGCGCTCCCGAGCATCATCCTCGCCGTGTCCGGAGTGGCCGTCGGCCTGCTCCTGACCATGGTCACCGGCCGCTTCGAGCTGCAGGCCAAGCGCCAGTACCTCGGCACGCTGCGGGCCATGGGCTGGAACCCGGACATGCTGGGCCAGGTCCGATTCTTTGAAAATGCCATGGTGGGAACCGTCGCGCTGCCGCTGGGCGTCGTGGGCGCCCTCGGCATCGGCCTTCTCCTCGCCCCCTATGCCGCACTGTGGGCCGCAATTGCTGGTCTCGTGGCTGTACTTTGCTGGATTCCGATTGCAACGAAAGTGGTCCAATGACTAACGAGCTGAACCTTGACCGGGAGGCACACGACCGGATGACCGCCAGCACCCGTCGCGGTGCGCACAAGACCCGCGCCAACACCATCGTGAAGGCCACGGACCACGCCACCCCGCTGGAACTGAGCAACATCACCATCCACTACGGCGGCGGCAAGGGCGGTGCCGAGGCCGTGAACGTCGTGGACGACTTCAACATGACGCTGCACGCCGGCGAAATGCACTGCGTCGCCGGCCGTTCCGGCTCGGGCAAGACCAGCATCCTGACCGTCGGCGCGGGACTGACCCTGCCGACGTCGGGCCGGGTGTTCTGGGAAGGCGACTCGCTCGAGACCATGGGCGACGACGAGATCGCCGACCGCCGCCGTGCCCTGATCGGCTACGTTGACCAGGGCGGTGCCCTGATCGACGGGATGAGCGCGCTCGAGAACGTGCTGCTTCCGGCGGTGCCCGACGGCGAGGTTGAGCAGCGCCGCGACATGGCCAAGGACCTCCTGGACCTGGTGGGCCTGGGCCGGCGGATGCGCCACCGCCCGGCCCAGCTGTCCGGCGGTGAGCGCCAGCGCGTGGCGATCGCCCGCGCCCTGATCCTCGGCACCCGGGTGCTGGTGGTCGACGAGCCCACGGCCAGCCTGGACCGGGCCGCGGCCAACCGCATCATCAGCATCCTCAAGGACACGACCTCGGACGGCATTGCCGTGCTGGTCGCTTCACATGACCACGAACTCGTCCGCCAGAGCGATACCCTCACAGAACTGATCTAGATTTAGACCGTGACTTCTTCTGAAAAAACCCCGTTCTACATCACCACGGCCATCACGTACCCCAACGGCGTGCCGCACATCGGCCACGCCTACGAGTACATCGCCACCGACGCGATGGCCCGCTTCAAGCGCCTGGACGGGTATGACGTTTTCTTCCTGACCGGAACCGATGAGCACGGCATGAAGATCGCCCAGGCCGCCGAGAAGGAAGGCGTCACGCCGAAGGAGCTGGTGGACCGGAACGCCGAGATCTACAAGGCGGCCCACGCTGCCCTGGGTGTCTCGTACGACCGCTTCATCCGCACCACCGACGCCGACCACTACGCGGCGTCGCAGGCCATCTGGAAGAAGATGGAGTCCAACGGGGACATCTACCTGTCCAAGTACGAGGGCTGGTATTCGGTCCGTGACGAGGCCTTCTACGTCGAGGACGAGACGGTCGTCAAGGACGACGGCGTCCGCTATTCCCGCGAATCGGACACCGAGGTGACGTGGACGGCCGAGGAAAGCTATTTCTTCCGGCTCTCCGCATACCAGGACAAACTGCTCGCACTCTACGAGGCCCACGCTGAGTTCGGCGCCCCGCAGTCGCGCTTCAACGAGGTCATCAGCTTCGTCCGGCGCGGGCTGGAGGACCTCTCCATCAGCCGCACCACGTTCGACTGGGGCGTCCCCGTGCCCGGCAATGACAAGCACGTCATGTACGTGTGGGTGGACGCGCTGACCAACTACCTGACCGGCGTCGGCTACCCGGACGTCGATTCGGAGTCCTTCAAGAAGTTCTGGCCGGCCGATGTCCACGTGATCGGCAAGGACATCTCCCGCTTCCACGCCATCTACTGGCCGGCGTTCCTCATGAGCGCCGGGCTGGAGCTGCCGAAGCGGATCATGATCCACGGCTTCCTGCAGAACAACGGCGTCAAGATGTCCAAGTCGCTGGGCAATGTGGTGGCGCCCGCGGACTTCGTGGCCCAGTACGGCCTGGACCAGGTGCGCTACTTCTTCCTGCGCGAGGTCCCCTTCGGCGCGGACGGCAACTACAATCACGAGGCAATCGTGGGCCGGATGAACTCGGACCTGGCCAACAACTTCGGCAACCTGGCCCAGCGGTCCCTGTCCATGGTGGCGAAGAACTGCGAGGGCCGCGTGCCGGCGCCCGGCACGTTCACCGCCGAGGACACCGCGCTGCTCGAGCAGGCCAACGGCCTGCTGGACGCCGCCCGGGCAGCGTTTGAGAAGCAGGAGTTCAGCCGCGCGCTGGAGGCCATCTGGACCGTCCTGGGGGACACCAACGCCTACTTCGCCGAGCAGGCCCCGTGGGTGCTGCGCAAGACCGACGTCGAACGCATGAACACCGTGCTCTACGTAACGCTCGAGGTGCTGCGGATCGTCGCGATCCTCGCCCAGCCGGTCATGCCGACGGCGACGGCGGCGATCCTGCACACGCTCGGCCAGCCCGAGGGCGGGGCACGCCAGTTCGCGGCCGTCGGCACGCCGATCGCCGCCGGCGCCGAACTACCGGCCCCGGCTCCGGTGTTCCCGAAGTACGAGGAACCCGCCGAGGCCTAAGCCCGCAAGCCACTGACGCTCCCGCACCCCTGAACCGGGTGCGGGAGCGTTTTTCGTCCCGAGCGTTTCGTCGGGACGGGCGTTCGAATAATGAGACGACTTGACCAGAATGTGGATGACTTAGCTACGCTGAAATCATGAGCGCATCCACGATTGATCTGGCAGTCATCCCGGGCGACGGCATCGGCCCGGAGGTCACGGCCGAAGCCCTGAAAGTCCTCGAGAAGGCCGCGGCCGCCGAGGGGATCGTGCTCCAGCAGACCCACTACAAGCTGGGTGCGGAGCACTGGCTCGAGACGGGGGAGACCCTGCCCGCGGCCACCCTCGCCGATTTGCGCACACGCGACGCCATCTTGTTCGGCGCCGTCGGGGCGGCCCCCGGCGATACCCGGATCCCCTCCGGCGTCATCGAGCGCGAACTGCTTCTGAAGCTGCGCTTCAGCCTGGACCACTTCGTCAACCTGCGGCCCTCGCGCCTGTACGCCAGCGTCGGCAGCCCGCTCGCCAACCCCGGCGAGATCGATTTCATCGTGGTCCGTGAAGGCACCGAGGGCCCCTACGTAGGCAACGGCGGCACCTTGCGTGCCGGCACCCCCCACGAGGTGGCCACCGAGGTGTCCCTGAACACCGCCCACGGCGTGGAGCGCGTGGTCCGCGACGCGTTCCGCCGGGCCAGCGAACGCCCCCGCAAGAAGCTCACCCTCGTGCACAAGCACAACGTCTTGGTCTTCGCCGGCCAGCTCTGGAAGCGCACCGTCGAAGCCGTGGCCCAGGAGTTCCCCGAGGTCACCCACGACTACCTCCACGTCGACGCCGCCACGATCTTCATGGTCACCGATCCGGCCCGCTTCGACGTGATCGTCACCGACAACCTGTTCGGCGACATCATCACCGACCTCGCGGCGGCCGTGACCGGCGGGATCGGCCTGGCCGCCTCCGGCAACCTCAACATGGACCGCACCGCGCCGTCCATGTTCGAACCCGTCCACGGTTCCGCCCCGGACATCGCCGGGCAGCAGAAGGCCGACCCCACAGCCGCCATCCTCTCCGCGGCACTGCTGCTGGACCACCTCGGCTTCACCGCCGCCGCCCGGAAGATCGAGGCCGCCGTAACGGCCGACGTCGAGGCCCGCGGCGGCGCCTTCCGCAGCACCAGCGAGGTCGGCGACGCCATCGCGGCGGCGCTGTAGGCGCTGCGTTCCAGGGTGCGGGGCGGGGTACGGTCCAGGGTGCTCTGCGGGGGCCGCAAAACCCCGCTGCCAACGGGCGTAAGCTTGTTTCGAATCACCAATATGCTGCCGTGGTCCGAGGGTGAACCACGTTCCCACACCAGGCAGCCGATCGTGGAGGAACCATGACTCAGACTGCCCATGGCGTCGAATTCACCCAGCACCCCTCGGAGACCCCGAAGTCTGCTGAAGAGCGTGCAGCCATCCTGGCGAACCCGGGATTCGGCGACTATTTCACCGACCACACCGCCATTGTCGACTACAGCGTCGACGCCGCAGGCAACGGTGGCTGGCACGACGCACGGGTTGAGCCCTACGGCCCGATTTCCCTGGACCCGTCCGCCGCAGTGCTGCACTACGGGCAGGAAATCTTCGAGGGCCTCAAGGCCTACCGCCACGCCGACGGCTCGATCTGGACGTTCCGGCCCGAGGCCAACGCCGCCCGGCTGAACCGGTCCGCCCGCCGCCTGGCCCTGCCCGAACTCCCGGAAGAATACTTCCTCGGCGCCATCCGCGAAATCGTGGCGGCCGACAAGGACTGGGTGCCCTCCGGCGACGGCGAAGCCCTGTACCTGCGGCCCTTCATGATCGCCACCGAGGCGTTCCTTGGCGTCCGGGCAGCGCGTGAGGTCTCCTTCCGCGTCATCGCCTCCCCGGCCGGCAACTACTTCGGCGGCGAGCTCAAGCCCGTCTCCATCTGGATCTCCCGCGAATACGCCCGCGCCGGCCGCGGCGGAACAGGCGCCGCTAAGTGCGGCGGCAACTACGCCGCCTCCCTGATCGCCCAGCAGGAGGCCGAGGCGCACGGCTGCAAGCAGGTCCTGTTCCTGGACCACTTCAACGACGACGCGGTCGAGGAACTCGGCGGCATGAACGTCTTCTTCGTCATGAAGGACGGCTCGCTGGTCACCCCCGCGCTGTCCGGAACCATCCTCGAAGGTGTTACCCGGATGTCCGTGATCCAGGTGGCCAAGGACATGGGCCGGGAAGTCACCGAGCGCAAGATCACCCTGGATGAGTGGCGCGACGGCGTCGCCTCCGGCGACATCGCTGAGGTCTTCGCCTGCGGGACCGCCGCGGTCATCACCCCTATCGGCGTGCTCAAGGACGCCACCGAGTTCATCGGCTCCGAGGACGCCACGGCGGGGGAGACCACCATGGCCATCCGCGCGCAGCTGCTCGGGATCCAGACCGGCACCGTGGAAGACACCCACGGCTGGCTGACCCGCCTCGCCTAGAGAGACTGAAATACGGCACGACGGCGGCCCCCACCTTCCGGTGACGGGCCGCCGTCGGCGTCTGCAGTCCCAGACCCGGCCCCCGTAGGGCCCTTCTCACCCGGCCGCCCGCAGTGCACAATGGGCACATGACGGGGCTGATCCAAGTTCTGGGCGTGGTCTTCGGCGTCCTGCTCATCAGTGTCGGCATCATGGAGTCCTTTTTCATCAGGGACCAGCGCCTGCACCGGGTGTTCCTCCTCCAACCGGATGACGTCGAAACAGTCCGGCTGTGGACGTTCAACCTCGGCTTCTACAACGTCATCTGGGGGATCGGTGCCATTGCCGGCGCGATTGCCCTTGGCGGAGCCGACGCCGCGGCCGGCCAGGCGCTCCTGATGTTCACGTGTGCGGCCCACGTGGGCCTGGGCCTGATCCTGTTCCTCTCCGAACGGCGGCTCTGGGGAAATGCCATTGCCGAGGCCGCCCTGCCGCTGGTCATCGGCGTCCTGCTGCTCGTCTAGGGGTGAGGGACCGTCGAGGACACCGGTGCAGGGTCTCTTCAGTGCAAGGTCGCTCAGTGCAAGGATGGTGGAGTGACTTCCCAGAACTCCAGTGGCATTGTCCGCAGCAGCGAGCTGACCCGGTTCCGGCTCGCCCCGAACCCGGGCCCCATGAGCCTGGCCGGAACCAACTCGTATCTCATTTCCGCCCCGGGGGCCGAGGGCAGGGTGGCCGTCGATCCCGGGCCCCTCGATGAGCCGCACCTGCAGGCGCTGGCCGGCGACGGGCCGGTCGAGCTGATCCTGATCACGCACCGGCACGCGGACCACACCGCTGCGGCGGCGAGGTTTTCTGAGCTGACCGGGGCGCCGATCCGGGCCGCGGATCCTGCCCACTGCCATGGCGCGGCCCGGCTGCTGGACGGCGAAACGATCCGGGCGGCCGGAACGGAGATCAGGGTGCTGGCGACCCCGGGCCACACTGGGGATTCGCTGTGCTTCCACCTGCCGAAGGACGGCCCGCACGGCTCGGTCCTGACCGGTGACACGATTCTGGGCTCGGGCACCACGGTGCTGGACTACCCCGACGGGACCCTCCGCGACTACCTGGAATCGCTGGACCGGCTTGAGCGTGTGGGCCCGGCCACGGTTCTGCCGGCGCACGGGCCGGTGCTGCCCGCGCTCGACGCCGTCGCCCGTGCCTACCGGGACCACCGGCAGGGCCGGCTCGACCAGGTCCGGGCAGCCCTCGTTGCGCTGGGCGCCGACGCAGGCGTCGCCGCCGTCACGGACGCTGTGTATGCCGACGTCGATCCCTCCGTCCGCCGCGCCGCGGAACTCTCCGTGGCTGCCCAGCTGGACTACCTGCGCAGCGGACGCCGCTAGACCCGGGGCTACTGTCGCAAAAGCCCCGGAGGCTGCCGGGACGGTAGGGTAGGAACCATGCGTATCGCCCGGTTTGTAGTCGATTCTGATCCCCTCTACGGCATCGTGGAAGGTGAACCCGGCAGTGAGGAAGTCACTGTCATCAAGGGTGACCCCTTCTTCCACGGCGTCGAACGAACCCCCACGAAGCACAAGCTGGAAGACGTCCGCCTGCTGGCACCGATCATTCCGCGCAGCAAGGTGATCGGCGTGGGCCGCAACTTCGCTGAGCATGCCAAGGAGCTGGGCAACGAGGTCCCGGAGCAGCCCCTGCTTTTCCTCAAGCCCAACACCTCCGTGATCGGGCCCAACGATCCCATCGTCCTGCCCGAGTTCTCCGAGGACGTCTCTTTCGAGGCCGAGCTGTGC
Organism: Arthrobacter sp. 10N43; assembly: GCF_056394525.1. NCBI lineage: Bacteria > Bacillati > Actinomycetota > Actinomycetes > Micrococcales > Micrococcaceae > Arthrobacter > Arthrobacter sp. 10N43. The sequence continues at coordinate 722,227 of NZ_JBFTIA010000004.1, forward strand.
GTCGTCATCGGCCGGATCTGCAAAGACGTGCCCGAGGACAGGGTGGAGGACGTCATCTTCGGCTACACCTGCGGCAACGACCTCACCGCCCGGGACGTCCAGAAAACGGACCTGCAGTGGGCCAGGGCCAAGGGCTTTGACACCTCGGCCCCGCTCGGCCCGTGGATCGAGACCGAACTGGACACCGAAGACCTGCAGATCCAGGGCCGGCTCAATGGCGAACTGCGCCAGGACGGCAGCACGAACCAGATGATCCGCGGCGTCCGGGAGCTCGTCTCCATCGTCTCGCAGGCCTTCACGCTGCTGCCCGGCGACGTCATCATGACCGGCACCCCGGCCGGCGTCGGCGCCATCCAGGCAGGGGACCGCTACGAGGTCGAAATCGAGGGCATCGGACGCCTCTCCAACCCGGCGGTCCGCCGCTAACTGCTCCGCCAGGAAGAAGCCGCACCGTTTTCCGGCAGCCGCACCGTGGATCCACGGTGCGGCTGTCCGTTTTCGTAGCGGTATTCCGGGCGAGTAGTGATGGCAGGGATTGGTAATGTTGGTACCACTATGACTACTGCTTCCGCGTCCGACGCCGTTTCCAGCTCCGCCCCGCTTGCCGCCCCCGCCGGTGAAGTCACCGCTGACACCCCGGTCCGGGTGCGGTTTTGCCCGTCGCCCACGGGCACCCCGCACGTCGGCCTGATCCGCACCGCCCTGTTCAACTGGGCCCACGCCCGGCACACCAAGGGCACCTTCGTGTTCCGGATCGAGGACACGGACGCGGCACGCGACTCGGAGGAGAGCTACCAGCAGCTGCTTGAGGCCCTCAAATGGCTCGGCATCACGTGGGAAGAAGGCGTGGAAGTCGGCGGTCCGCACGAGCCCTACCGCCAGTCGCAGCGGCTGGACCTCTACAAGGACGTCGTGGCCAAGCTGATCGACGCCGGCTACGCCTACGAGTGCTACTCCTCGCCGGAGGAAGTCGAGGCCCGCCACCGCGCCGCGGGACGCGACCCCAAGCTTGGCTACGACAACTTTGACCGGGAGCTCTCCGAAGAGCAGCTCGCCGCGTTCAAAGCCGAGGGCCGTCAGCCCGTGCTGCGCGTCCGCATGCCGGATACGGACGTCACCTTCACGGACATGGTCCGCGGCGAGATCACCTTCAAGGCCGGCAGCATCCCGGACTACGTCATTGTCCGTGCCGACGGATCCCCGCTGTACACCCTGGTCAACCCGGTGGATGACGCCCTCATGGGGATCACCCACGTGCTCCGGGGCGAGGACCTGCTCTCCTCGACACCCCGCCAGGTGGTGCTGATCCGTGCCCTCATGGACATCGGCGTGGCCAGCTACATGCCGGTCTTCGGCCACCTGCCGTACGTCATGGGCGAGGGCAACAAGAAGCTCTCCAAGCGCGACCCCCAGTCCAACCTGTTCCTGCTCCGGGACCGCGGCTTCATCCCCGAAGGCCTGCTCAACTACCTGTCCCTGCTCGGGTGGAGCCTCTCCGCGGACGAGGACATCTTCACCGTGGACCAGCTGATCGAGCACTTCGACGTCAACGACGTCCTGGCCAACCCCGCCCGCTTCGACATCAAGAAGGCCGAGGCCATCAACGGCACCCACATCCGGATGCTGGACCCCGAGGACTTCCGCGGCCGCCTGGTGCCCTACCTGCAGGCCGCCGGCCTGGTTGGGGAGAGCCTCACCGCCCGCGAGGAGGAGATCCTGGCCGAGGCCGCCCCGCTGATCCAGGAGCGCATTTCGCTGCTGGGCGAGGCCCCCGAGATGCTCGCGTTCCTGTTCAAGGCAGACGACGCGATCGACGTCGCCGACGACGCCCGCAAGGGGCTGCCGGAGAACCTCACCGAGGTGCTCGACGCCGCCTTGTCCGCGCTGGAGCCCGTTGCTGACTGGACGGCCGAGAACATCCAGGCCGCCCTGAAGGAGGCCCTCGTGGAAGGCCTGGGCGTCAAGCCGCGCCTGGCCTTCGGCCCGGTCCGCACGGCCGTCTCGGGCCGGCGGATCTCCCCGCCCCTGTTCGAATCCATGGTCATCCTGGGCAAGGATTCCTCCCTCGCCCGGCTGCGTGCCTTCCGCGGCTGACGTGCTGGCAGCACGGCTGGGCGCGGGAGTTGTCCAAGGGATCCTCTTTGACATCGACGACACCCTGGTGGACCTCGAATTCTCCATGACGTCCGCGCTCCGCGACGTCAGCGAGCACCTCCTGCCCGGCCTTGACGAGGCCGGGTGGGAGAAGTTCGGGCGGATCTTCACCCACGAGACAACCCACTTCTACGACCGGTACCTGGCCGGCGAGATCACATTCAACGAACAGCGGCTGCTCCGCGGCCGGGCAGCGCTGGGCTACTTCGGCGTCGAACTGGCCGACGGCGAGCAGGCCCACCATTGGGTGAGTTCCTACGCGAGCCGCCAGCACGGCTACATCCGGGCGTTCGACGACGTCGGCCCCCTGCTGGACGCCCTGGACGCCGCTGGCATTCCGTACGGTGCCGTGAGCAATAACGTCCATGATTACCAGCGCGTGAAACTGGACGCGGCCGGGCTGGAACGGATCACCGTCCTGGTGGGCACAGATACCGTCGGCGTCGCCAAGCCTGACCCTGCCATCTACCTCGAGGGTGTCCGGCGCATCGGTACCGGACCTGGCCAAACGCTGTACGTCGGGGACAACCGGCTGCTCGACGCGGAAGGCTCGACGGCGGCCGGCCTTCTGGGTGTCTGGCTGAACCGCGGCGGGGAGCCGGCCCCGGGCTTCGTTGGCCGCGAGGTCGGCTCCCTGCTGGAGCTGCTGGCGTAGCCGCTCCGCACGGAACTGGTGCCAGAACCTACGAGGCGCCGGACTGCTTCTTCCGCAGCGCCAGGAAGGCGCCCACGGAACCAAGGGCCAGCACAGCCACGAGTCCCAGTGCCGTGGCGGCGTCGGACTGCCGGATCATGCTGGTGGGCGATACCGCCGCGGCCCCGGAATACAGCGTTCCGGTGCCGTCAGCAATCCGGGCGTTGCCGTCGGCGAGCTTGTCCGCCCCGGTGGCCAGCTGCGAGGAGCCGGTCGCCAGCTTGGTGTTGCCGGCCGAGAGCTGGGAGGCCCCGGACGCCAGCGCCTGGGATCCGTCGAGCAGGCCCGGATTGGCCGGATCGCCGGGAACGCCCTTGATGCCGGAGTTCAGTGCCACGGTTCCGTCGGCAAGTCGGGAGGTGCCGTCGGTCATCCGTGCGGCGGCTTTCAGCAGGCCGGGGTGTTCGGGATCGCCGGGGACGCCGTCCATCCCGACACGGATCTTGGATGTGCCCTCGGCCAGGAGCCGCGTTCCCAGGACGACGCCCGGGCTTGCCGGGTCCTGGCTGTTGAGCTTTCCGGCCAGCGTGGCGAATCCCGCCGTGAGTTTGCCCGTTCCGGCGTGCAGCTGGCCCGCGCCGTCCCGCAGACGCTGCGCACCGGCCTGAAGCTGGCTGGCGCCGGCGTCCAGCTTGTGTGCGCCGGCGGTGATCTTGGCGATCTTGTCCTTCACCACGGACAGCGGCACGAGGCCCTGGACCGGATCATTCGCCGCTGCCTGCAGCAGTTCCATGGCCTGCGCCAGCGCCGCTGTCCCGGTTCCGGCCTCCGGGTTACCGTTGGCGCCCCGGTAGCCCTTGAGCTGGTCTGTTCCACCTGCCAGGGCAACTGTGCCCCCGGCCAGCTGGGCGGCGCCGCCGTCGAGCTGAGTGGCTCCGTCTGCGAGGTTGTTCTGGGCGTTGCCCGACGGCGTAGGGGTCAGCGCGGCGGACAGCTGCACGGCCCCCGCCGCGAGCTTCTGCGCGCCGTCGTCGACTTTGTAGACGCCCGGTGCCAGCTTGCTGTTCACATCCGTTTGGATCTTGACGGCACCTGCGGCCAGGTCGCCGGCACCGGCCTGGAGCTTGTCCGCTCCCGGTGCCAGTTTGGTGCTGATGCCCGAGTAGATCTTGTCCGCCCCCGCGGAGAGCTTGCCGGCCCCGGTATCGGCTTGGCTGGCGCCGTTGGCGAGTTTTCCGGCGCCGTCCTCTAGCTGGCCGGCTCCGGCTGAAGCTTGGGCGGCCCCGTCCTTGAGTTTCGCAGAACCGTCCGTTATCCGGCCTGTGACTAGGGTATAGAACCCCAGCAGGGCGATGAGCAGCAGCGCCAGGGTGGCGATGGCGAATTGCTGCGCACGGGTCCGGGTCTTGCTTGTGGCGGCACGACTCAGTGACACAGGTGATTCCTCTCGACGTTCTCGCCGGCAGCGGCTCTGCTGCCGGCCACCCCGGCCGGTGTGATGCAGCTAACACTGGAAATTGAGCGCAAAGCTGCCCTCGGTGGCGTGGGGGAGGGGTGGTTACTCGTTGGTAACTTACCGAGCGTAAACTTGTTTCGCCCGGCTTGGCAAGGGTGGACCGGGATTTTGCCGCGGCTAAAGCGGGGTTCGGCGTCCCCGGCCCGCCCGGCCCGCGGCCGCTCGCCCGATTTGTGCAAGTGAAAACTCTCGGGTAAAGTAATTACTCGTGCTGAGGCGCCGGGAGCGAGGGTTTAGACCCAAACATCCGGTCCTGAAGTGCCATTGGGATATGGTGTAATTGGCAACACTACGGTTTCTGGTACCGTCATTCTAGGTTCGAGTCCTGGTATCCCAGCTCTAAAAATTCGCGGATTTCCGCGGGTGTTTGGAAGTTTCAAAGCGGCTTGACCGATTTGAAACAACAGCCGATTGTATGAAACAATCATTTGGCTTGGATGGCAGGAATGCTGTTCTGGAGAGTATGCGGCCCCATCGTATAGCGGCCTAGTACGCTGCCCTCTCACGGCGGTAACGCGGGTTCGAATCCCGCTGGGGTCACAATGAAAACGGTCCCGGGCATTAGCCCGGGGCCGTTTTGTTTTGCCCGGATCCCGCGGCGCCTCCGTCCCCCGGCTAACGTCCGATCGCGGCTAAATCCCGGCAGCGGCGTCGCGGACCTTGATCATGGTGCGGAGATTGCGGGTGGTGGTGGTTGCCTTGTACTTGGCCTTCGAGGAGAGCTTGCTGATAGGGCTCTCCAGGGTTCCTCCGGTGGGGGCGAGCCATGCCAGGGCTTCCGGACCCAGCCGGGTGAGCTCGGCACCGTCCAGGGCGCTGCCCGATTCAAAGAGCTCCGAGAGTGCCGCCTCATCCGAGGCTAGTGTCAGGTAGGTGTGGGTGGACGCGTCGTCGGCCGGGTAGGGGCACGCCTCGACGAGTGCCGCCACGCGGTCCGAGGTCAGGACCACCACCCAGGCGTCGTAGCCGAAGGTTTCCCGTAGGCAGGCCTCAAACTCCCGCTTAACACCGGCGGGATCCAGCTCGCTGGCCAGCACCACATTCCCGCTGGCCAGCAGCGTCTTAACGTCCGAAAACGGCCGAGACTTCAGTGCGACTTTGAGGTCGGCCATCTTGATGTTGATGCCGCCCACATTGATGCCCCGGAGGAATACCGCATAGCTGTTCATGGGCACAGCATACTTAGTCTTTGTTCTTGCCTAGTCGTTGGTCTTGCTCAGTCGTTGGTCTTGCGCAGTGCCTCGGTCAGGATGCGGCCGGCGTTGCAGACCACTTCGGCGTGCAGCCGCCCCGGCTGGCGGGTCAGGCGCTCGATGGGGCCGGAAATGGACACTGCGGCAATCACGCGGCCGGACGGTCCTCGGACCGGGGCCGAAACGGAGGCGACCCCCGGCTCGCGTTCGCCCAGGCTCTGACCCCAGCCCCGGCGTCGTACTCCCGCCAGAACGGTGGGGGTGAAGCGGGCCGACTGGAGGCCTTCCAGGAGCCGGTCGTGGTCTTCCCACGCCAGCAGCACCTGGGCGGCCGAGCCGGCCTTCATGGACAGCTGGGTGCCAACGGGAATTGTGTCGCGCAGGCCGATGGGGCGCTCGGCGGAGGCAACGCAGACGCGCCAGTCGCCCTGGCGTCGGAAGATCTGCGCGCTCTCGCCGGTGGCGTCGCGCAGCTGCATCAGCACGGGGCCGGCGGAGGCGATGAGGCGGTCCTCGCCTGCGGCGGAAGCCAGTTCCACCAGGCGGCTCCCGAGCACGAACCGGCCCTGGATATCGCGGCTCACCAGCCGGTGGTGCACCAGGGCGAGAGCCAGCCGGTGCACGGTAGGCCGAGCCAGCCCCGTGGCCGCCACCAGCTGTGCCAAGGTGGTGGGGCCGGCCTCAAGTGCGTCAAGCACATGGGCCGCTTTATCGATGACACCGACTCCACTAGAATTGTCCATGTAATGATATTGACGTCTCATTATCTGAGATGCAAGTCAACGCGCTGGCGTATTACTTGGCTGTGCTGGTTCAGTGGAACTAACAGCCCGCGTAGGGACGCACATTTACTTACCGCAGTGAAGGGAGCAGGCCGTGGCAAAGACACTGGCCGAGAAAGTCTGGGACGCGCACGTAGTGCGCAAGGGGGACGGCGAAGGAGCCAACGCCCAGCCGGACCTCCTCTTCATCGACCTCCACCTGGTGCACGAGGTGACGTCGCCGCAGGCGTTTGAAGGCCTGCGGCTCGCCGGGCGCAAGCTGCGCCGGCCGGACCTCACCATAGCCACAGAGGATCACAACACTCCCACGCTGGACATCGACAAGCCAATTGCCGATCTCACGAGCCGGACCCAGATCCAGACCCTGCGCAACAACTGCCAGGAGTTCGGCGTCCGCCTGCACTCGCTCGGTGACGCCGAGCAGGGCATCGTCCACGTGGTCGGACCCCAGCTGGGCCTCACGCAGCCGGGCATGACCGTGGTCTGCGGCGACTCGCACACTTCAACCCACGGCGCCTTCGGAGCGCTCGCCATGGGCATCGGCACCTCCGAGGTGGAGCACGTCATGGCCACCCAGACGCTGTCCCTGAAGCCGTTCAAGACCATGGCCATCAATGTTGAGGGCACGCTGCGGCCCGGTGTGAGCGCCAAGGACATCATCCTGGCCGTCATCGCCAAGATCGGCACCGGCGGCGGGCAGGGCTACGTGCTGGAGTACCGTGGCTCGGCCATCCGTGCCCTGTCCATGGAAGCCCGGATGACCATCTGCAACATGTCGATCGAGGCCGGCGCCCGCGCCGGGCTGGTGGCCCCGGACCAGACCACGTACGACTACATGTACGGCCGCCCGCACGCGCCCCAGGGCGCCGAGTGGGATGCCGCCGTCGAATACTGGAACACGCTGAGCACCGACGGCGGCGCCGCGTTCGACGTCGAGGTGGACCTGGACGCCAACACCCTGGAACCCTTCGTGACCTGGGGGACCAACCCGGGCCAGGGCGTGTCCCTGTCCGCGAAGGTGCCCTCGCCGGAGGACTTCGGCGACGAGAACGCCAAGGCTGCCGCCGAACGCGCCCTGCAGTACATGGGCCTGGAGGCCGGCACGCCGATGAAGGAGATCCGGGTGGACACCGTGTTCCTGGGCTCCTGCACGAACTCCCGCATGGAGGACCTCCGGGCCGCCGCCGACATTGTCCGGGGACGGACCAAGGACCCGGCCGTGCGCATGCTGGTGGTGCCCGGATCCGCCCGTGTCCGGCTTGAGGCCGAAGCCGAGGGCCTGGACAAGGTCTTCAAGGACTTCGGTGCCGAGTGGCGCTTTGCCGGCTGCTCCATGTGCCTGGGCATGAACCCGGACCAGCTGGAGGTGGGGGAGCGCTGCGCCTCCACGTCCAACCGCAACTTTGAGGGACGCCAGGGCAAGGGCGGCCGCACGCACCTCGTCTCGCCTGTTGTCGCAGCGGCGACGGCGGTCCGCGGCACGCTGAGCTCGCCGTCGGATCTGGACCCCGCCCCGGAGTCCGCGGCGCTCCGGGTCGACGCCCTTTAACCCCGGCCGCGCAGCCTCCGCCGCACGGCCCGATCCACTTAGCCCTGATCCATACAGTCCCGAAGGATCCGCCATGGAAAAGTTCACCACCCACACCGGAATCGGTGTCCCTCTGCGCCAGAGCAACGTCGACACGGACCAGATCATCCCCGCCGTATACCTCAAGCGCATCACCCGCACCGGCTTTGAGGACGCGCTCTTCGCCGCCTGGCGCAAAGACCCGTCCTTCATCCTGAACCAGGCGCCGTTCAGCGCTGGATCCGTTCTGGTGGCGGGCCCCGACTTCGGCACCGGCTCGTCGCGCGAGCATGCCGTCTGGGCACTGAAGGATTACGGCTTCAAGACCGTCCTGTCCTCCCGCTTTGCCGACATCTTCCGCGGCAACTCCGGCAAGCAGGGCCTGCTCGCCGCCGAGGTCGCCCAGGACGACATCGAGCTCATCTGGAAGGAACTCGAGAACGCACCCGGCACCGAGGTTACGGTGGACCTCGTGTCCAAGACCGTGCAGTGCGGCAACATTGTGGCGCCGTTCGAGATTGACGATTACACACGGTGGCGCCTCCTCGAAGGCCTGGACGACATCGGGCTGACGCTGCAGCACGAACCCGATATCACCGCGTACGAGGCCACCCGGCCCTCCTTCAAGCCCAAGACGCTTCCTGCCCGGTTGTCCTGAGGCCCAGGGCTGAGCCGCCAGGGCTTCTGGCAGCAATCGCGTAGTGATGACGTGCCGCCGTCGAGTTGAAAGACTCGACGGCGGCACGCTCTTTTTGGGATGGGCTGGTGCTCCGCAGGTTATGGATTTGTGCGTCCGTTCAGGAGTCATCGTGGCGACGCAAGGCTTGCGTCGAGTCCTCCCGCCACAGTGGCAGGGGGACAACATCCTGGCTTCGCCCTGACTCATCCAACAGATGTCCGAGCCGTTTATACGTGCGAACCACCGCCTGCCGGGTGATTACCGTGCTTCCCGGCGCCCGGGCTGCCAGCTCCCGCTCGTGCCCCTGGACTTCTAGATAGTCGCGGACCCACAGTGTCACCAAAAGGTTCTGGGTACCTAGTACCTGCGCGCTCAAGCGGCAGCTTGGCAGTCCCGCGAAGTATCGGCCGATGGAGTCCACATGGGTCGCCGGAACGTTGAGGCTCAGGCTCACCTCCCGCAGGCCCTGCTGGCCGGCGACGGAAGTATCGCACCTCATCGTCATGTAGCCGGAGGCCAGAAACCGTTCCACCCGCCGTCGGGCCGTCTGGGGCGACACGCCGGAGGCGGCGCCCAGCTCTGCCCAACTGGCCCGACCATCGCGAGCAAGCTCCTCCAGCAGGGTGGCGTCCAGCCCGTCGGGGGCGTAGGCGGGCGGTGGCGGAGTAGAGTCCTTCGCCATGAGCCGCGCCCGCGCTGGTTCCAGGGTTCCGCTGCGCCACTCCGAGGCCTGCCGATAGAGCTGTGTAACGAAGACAACCTCCCTGCGCGTCACACCTGGCAGGTCCGCGAAGGCGCCCGTGACGATCGCCATGAGCTCCTCATGGCTTGATGCGAAACAGTCCACGAACAAGTCGTGGGCTCCTGACACAAGGGAAACTGTCCCGAAAGCGGGTTCCGCGCAGAGCCGCTGAATGAGGGCCTCGTGCTCGCCCGGCACCGAGGACAGAAAGATAAAAGCGGACCAGCCGGCACTGAGGTACCGCGGTCCTGGAGACGGGGTGATCCACGCGAGTCCCTGTTCCGCGAGTGCGTTCCAGCGCCGGGATACGGTGGGGCCGGAGAGGCCAAGGACGTCCCCCACGCGGGCCCAGTCGGCCCTCGGATTGATCTGCAGGGCGTTTACGATTTCGAGATCCAATTCAGAGATCATGGCTGATTCTTTCAAATTTCTCGATGCGTTGGGGATTTAGAGCAATATCGTGGGCGTAGATGGGGCCGAAGCTAACGTTGTGACTCGCATCACTCCAAGTCAGGTGTCCCGAGTCCCAAGGAAGCAATATGACAAGCAAGACAGTCCCACCGACGACGGCGGCGATCACCCGCCGAACGATCGCCGGCATGGTCGTGGCGATGGCCGTGATCGAATCACTCAGTGGCGTCACCCAGGGGTACTTGAACCCCATCCTGCCCGCCCTCGGGCCCGTCTTGTCCATCGATGATCCGACCATCAACGGCATCTTCCTGATCTCCAACGTCAGTTTCGCCGTGCTCACGCCCATCATCTCCCGGCTCGGAGACAGTTACGGCTACCGGCTGGTGCTCCGCTGCTCAACTGCGGTGGTCGCTGCGGGAGTGCTCATGATGGCACTCTGGCCGTCCCTGGCCACCGTGACCGTGGGCGTCGTCCTGCTCACCTGCGTCGTGGGCTTCATCCCCCTCATGATGGGAATCCTGCGGGTCAGCAGCCCAGCTCACACCCGTACCGGAGTCAGCGTGATGATAGGCATGCTCATGATCACGGTCGGTGCAGGTGGGCTGCTGGCGGGGATTGTGGGCGTCAGCGACCCCACGCTCGGATTTTGGGTGGCGGTTCCGTTCGCCGTCGCGGCACTGTTCTCTTCTTTCCTGTTGCCCGACGCCGGAACTCCCACCCGGGAGGGAATTGCCCTGGTGCCATTGATGGCCTGTTCCGTCGGCCTGATCGGCTTCGTCGTCGCCCTTTCGATGGGGCCGGACTGGGGCTGGCTCGATGCGCGGACGCTCGGATCCGGCCTGGTTGGACTGGCGCTGCTGGCCTTCTGGGCCCGGATAGATGCAAGGGGCCCTGAGCAGGGAAAGAAGTTCGTGGATCTGCGCATGCTTGCAAACCCGCGTATCCGCGCAGTCTCGCTGGCCACCTTCTTCTTCGGCTTCGCGTCCATCAGCTACTTCGGCACCAACGGCATCTTCCTGCACGCCAACCCCGACAAGACCGGCTATGGATTCGCCCTCAGCCCACTCATGATCGCCATCGTCCTAGCCGCCGCATCCGTGCTCTCATTCGCGTCGTCGATGTTGACCGCGCGGGCGCTCAAGGCGTTCGGCGAGCGGGCCACGCTGGTCTTCGCCGGACTGCTGCTCGCGGGTGGTTTCGTGGTGATGATCTCTGCGCACGGCTCCCTGGCCGGGTACTGTGTCGGATTCGCCATGTTCAACTTGAGCCTCGGCATGTATCAGGCCGGGACCCGCTCGCTTTCCGTCGAGGGTGTCGCGCTGGAGGAGACCTCGACTGCGGCCGGACTCAACGAGCTGGCACTGTCGGTTGGCATTGCGGTGGGTGCCGCCGTCGTCAAGCTCCTCTCGTCATCGTCGGCGGAGTCCGGGCGCATCACCGAGGGTGGCCTCGTATCCATCTGGGGAGTGCTCGCAATGGCTGCATTGATCGCGGCGGCTGCCTCAGCACGCTATCCGCAGCGTCAGTCCGCGGAGGTCCTTCCGTGAACCCGGCTGCGCTGACGCAGGCAGGCCCTGCCCCCTCCTCCATTGCCTCCATGTCTGGGATCCACGGCCGCATCTCCGCGGCGTTGGACCGCTGGCAGCCCAAGATTCTTCGTCTGAGCCATGCGATCCACGCCGATCCGGAACTCAGCGGCGACGAGTTCCGGGCCGCCAAACGGGCCGCCGTGCTGTTGCGGGCCGCGGGCTTCAGCTTTGACGGCCCCCAGCCTGCATTTCCGACCGCTTTCAGTGCCCGGTACGGAAACGGTCAGCTTGTAGTGGCCCTCTGCGTCGAATACGACGCACTGCCGGCCATTGGACATGCCTGCGGACACAACGTGAACGCCGCCAGTGCCGTGGGGGCGGCGCTGGCACTGGCGGCCGTGGAAGACGACCTTGGCATCACCGTCAAGGTGCTCGGCACCCCCGCCGAGGAGACGACTGGCGGAAAGGTGGATCTCATCGAGGAGGGCTTCTTCGACGACGTAGCTCTGGCGATGATGGCCCATGCGGGTGCCGAGGACGTCATCGGTGGTTCATCCTTGGCCATGTGCATGTGGGACGTGCTGTACGAGGGGCGTCCGGCCCATGCAGCAGCGGCGCCGGCCGAAGGTATCAACGCACTGGACGCACTGGTGGTCGCCCAAACGGCGATTGCCCTGGCCCGGCAACAGCTTCCGCCGGGATCCATCGTGTCGCTGATCGTCACGGAAGGCGGGAGCGCCGTCAACGTTATCCCTGAGCGTGCCCGGGCCAGCGTGGAAATGCGCTCGCCGAACCTTGCGTCACTCCGGGTGATCGAGGAAAAAGTCCGGCGCTGCCTGGAGGCCGGTGCTCTTGCCAGCGACGCGACGCTGAAGGTCACGCCGGCCGGGAACGCCTATGCCGAGCTGAGGCAGGACAGTTTCCTCTCCGAGGCCTACCGCGCAGCGATGGCCGTCCGGGGGAGGGACGTCACCTTCAACGCCAAGCCGGTGGCTTCCACGGACATGGGAAACGTCTCTCAGCTGGTGCCGAGCATCCACCCGCTGCTTGGCTACGACGTGGGCGGCGCGGCCCATCACACGGCGGAATTCGCCGCCTACGGGTCCTCCGCTTCTGCGGATCGGGCGGTGCTGGACGGTGCGTTCGGCCTGGCTGCGGCGGCCAGCGCCGCGGCAGGGGATCCCCGGCAACGTGCCCGCCTGCTTTGCGGCGACTCTCGCTGACACTGCGGTCCGTACGGCGCCGCGCATGCGGCGCCGTACGCCTCGCCATATCCGCTCAGCCGAACCCAACACGCGGCCCTTCGAACCGCTCTGTATTTCAGATCGGTAACGGATGCTCCTATGCTTAGCTGGAGCCTTTGTAAGGATTTGGGGGCGAGTAGTCGTGAGGAAACCGGTATATGAGTAGTGTTCTGACAATCCGCGGAGGCGTCCCGCTGACTGGCCGCGTCACCGTTCGCGGGGCCAAGAATCTTGTCCCCAAGGCCATGGTTGCCGCCCTTCTGGGCAACGAACCGTCGGTGTTGCGCAACGTGCCTGAAATTAAGGACGTCGAGGTTGTCACAAGCCTGCTCCAGCTCCACGGCGTCAGGGTCGACAAGGACCCCGTCACCGGCGACCTGACCCTTGACCCGAAGGGCGCCAAGACCGCCTCCAGCACGGCCATCGACGCCCACGCCGGCGATTCGCGCATCCCGATCCTGCTCTGCGGGCCGCTGATCCACGCGATCGGCGAGGCATTCATCCCCGACCTGGGCGGCTGCAAGATCGGCGACCGCCCGATCGACTACCACCTGAACGTCCTGCGCCAGTTCGGCGCCGTCGTGGAAAAGCGCCCCGGCGGAATCCACATCTCCGCGCCCAACGGGCTCAAGGGCGCGAAGATTGCCCTGCCCTATCCGTCCGTCGGCGCCACAGAGCAGGTCCTGCTGAGCGCCACCCGCGCCGAAGGCATCACCGAGCTCTCCGGCGCGGCCACCGAGCCGGAAATCGTTGACCTCATCGCCGTGCTGCAGAAGATGGGCGCGATCATCAGCGTCCAGACCGACCGCACCATCCGGATCGAAGGCGTCCGGGACCTCGGCGGATACAACCACCGTGCCCTCTCGGACCGCAATGAATCGGCTTCCTGGGCTTCTGCTGCCCTGGTCACCCGCGGCGACATCTTTGTCGAAGGCGCCACGCAGCGGGACATGATGACGTTCCTGAACACCTACCGCAAGGTTGGCGGCGGAATGGACATCGGCGACGACGGCATCCGCTTCTACCACCGCGGCGGCAAGCTCAACCCGCTGGTCCTCGAAACGGATGTTCACCCCGGCTTCATGACGGACTGGCAGCAGCCCCTCATCGTCGCCCTGACCCAGGCCGAGGGCGTATCGATCGTCCACGAGACGGTGTATGAGAACCGGTTCGGCTTCACCGATGCGCTGATCCGCATGGGCGCCAACATCCAGGTCCACCGCGAGTGCCTCGGGAGCGTGCCCTGCCGCTTCGGCCAGCGCAACTTCCTGCACTCCGCCGTCATCTCCGGACCCGCGCAGCTCAAGGGCACCGACATTGACGTCCCGGACCTGCGCGGCGGATTCAGCCACCTCATCGCTGCTCTGGCCGCCACCGGTACCTCGCGCGTCACGGGAATCGACATCATCAACCGCGGCTACGAGCGCTTCACCGAGAAGCTCGCGGGCCTCGGCGCCGATTTCGACATCACGTCAGCCAAGTAGCGGGGGCCTGGTGAAGGAATCGGCCAAGAGCCACGCCACGTTTGTGGCCGTCGCCGGGATCGTCCGGCCTGTGATGAACCTGTTGATGAACAAGAAGTGGGAAGGCCTTCAGAAGCTGCCCGCAGGGGGCTTCATCGCCGCGCCTAACCACTGCACGGAGATCGACCCACTGGTGGTGGGGCACATGCTCTACAACCAGAAGCGGATGCCGCACTTCCTCGCCAAGGCCGGCCTCTTCAAGGTGCCCGTTTTGGGCGCGGTGCTGCGGTCCACCAAGCAGATCCCGGTGGAACGCTCGACGACGGGGGCGAACCGTTCGCTGCAGCTCGCCAAAGAGATCGTCAACGAAGGCGGCGCGATCATTATCTACCCCGAGGGAACCCTGACCCGGGACCCGGCTCTGTGGCCGATGAAGGGTCACACCGGTGCCGCGCGCATGGCCCTGGAGAGCGGCATTCCCGTGGTGCCCATGGCCCATTGGGGCGCCCAGGAGGTCTTCCCGCGGTATGCGAAGCGTTTCTACATCTTTCCCCGCAAGACCTCCCGCCTGGTGGTGGGGGATCCCGTGGACTTGAGCGCCTTCGAAGGCCGCCCGCTGGACAGGCAGACGCTCACGGCAGCCACGAATGTCATCATGGACGCCATTACGGCCCTTCTGGCGGAACTGCGCGGCGAACAGCCGCCCGCGCAGCGCTGGGATCCCGCCGCGCACAACCAGTCCACGCACGGCCGCATGGTCGAGCTTGGCACAACGCCAGGAACAGCTAAGACGGCAAGCAAAGGTCCCGACGCCGGCGCTGATGTCGCGCCGGAAGCAGCCGCCGGGACAGGCGCCAACCCAGCCGAGGGCTCCGGCAAGAACTCGGATGCTGCAGGCACAACCGCCGCCACGGGAACTGACCCGGACGGCACCGCGTGACGGCGGCCAGCCGCGGATCCGATTCCGCCACCACCGTGGCCGTCCTGGGAGCGGGCTCCTGGGGCACCACGTTCGCCAAGGTCGTCGCCGACGCCGCCACCGCCTCCGGGGTCGAACGAAGCGTCCGCCTCTGGGGCCGGCGCCCGGAAGTCGTGGAGCAGATCAACACCGTGCACCGCAATGAGCAGTACCTGAAGGGCATCTCGCTGCCGTCCACCATCACCGCGTCCACGGACGTCGCCGAGGTCCTCGCCGGCGCGGAAGTGGTCATCCTGGCCGTTCCGGCGCAGACCCTGCGGCCCCAACTGCAGGCCTGGAAGCAGCATTTGGCGCCCGGCGCCGTCGTCGTGTCCCTCATGAAGGGCCTCGAGCTGCACACCGATGCCCGCATGAGCGAGGTCATCTGCGAGGAACTCGGTCTGCCAGCCAACCGGGTGGCCGTGGTTTCAGGTCCCAACCTGGCCATGGAGATCGCCCGGGAAGAGCCAACGGCGTCCGTTGTGGCCTGCACGGATCCGGTCGCGGCCGGCTGGATCGCCCGAACATGTACCGCACCCTACTTCCGCCCGTACACCACGAACGATGTGATCGGCGTAGAAATCGGGGGGATCGTCAAGAACGTCATCGCCCTTGCTGTGGGAATCTGCGAAGGCAAGAAGATGGGGGACAACACCAAGGCCTCGGTCATCACCCGCGGCCTCGCCGAGACCTCCCGGTTGACACTGGCCCTGGGCGGGGAGGCCCGCACCATGGCTGGGCTCGCCGGCCTGGGTGACCTCGTGGCCACTTGTTCGTCCCCACTGTCCCGAAACCACACGGCCGGCAGGCTGCTAGGCAAGGGGCTGACACTCGAGCAGGTCACCGCCGAAATGAAGCAAACGGCTGAAGGCATCAAGTCCAGCCAGGCGGTTCACGAACTCGCCGGGAAGCTCGGCGTCGACATGCCCATCACGGCAGCCGTCGTCGCCGTACTGGCCGGAAAATTGTCCGTAGATGAACTGGGTCCGCTGCTGCTGTCCCGGGACCTGAAACCCGAAGGCGACTACTGAGCGTGTCAGAGAAAAATGTGAGCACTGAAGGCCGTACGGGCCAGTCCAAACCCCGCGTCGCGGTGCTTTTTGGCGGCCGTTCCAGCGAGCACGCCGTCAGCTGCGTGACAGCCGCCGGTGTCCTGGGCGCCATCGACAAGGACAAGTACGACGTCATCCCCATCGGCATCGCCAAGACCGGCCAGTGGGTCTTGGCTTCCGGCGCCACCAGCGAGTGGTCGCTCTCGGCGTCGTCGCTGCCTGAAGTGGCGCCTTCGACGCAGACCGTAGCCCTGGCCGAGATCGGCGGCGAGCACCAGCTGATTGTGGCCTCCCCGAACGCGGTCCCGCAAGAGCTTGGCGCCGTCGACGTCGTCTTCCCGCTACTGCACGGGCCGTTCGGCGAAGACGGCACCGTCCAGGGCCTGCTGGAGCTGTCTGACACCCGCTACGTGGGTGCCGGCGTGCTGGCGTCCGCCGTCGGCATGGACAAGCACTTCATGAAAGTGGTCTTTGAATCGGCCGGTCTCCACGTGGGACCGTACATCGCCGTGACCGACCGCCAGTGGCGCAATGATCCGGAGTCCGTCCGCAAGCGCGTGGACCAGCTCGGCTTCCCGGTGTTCGTCAAGCCCGCCCGGGCGGGCTCTTCGATGGGCATCTCCAAGGTGGATTCCCTCGAGGGCCTCGACGCGGCAATCGCGGCGGCCCGCGAGCACGATCCCAAGCTGGTCATCGAGGCCGGCATCATGGGACGCGAAATTGAATGCGCCGTGCTGGAAGGCCGGGGGACCGATGCCCCCAGGACGTCCATGCCGGGCGAGATTTCCGTGGCCGGCGGCGGGCACGAATTCTACGACTTCAACGCCAAATACGTGGACGACGCCGCCGCGCTGAGCTGCCCGGCCGACCTCCCCGATGAAGCGATCACCCGGGTCCGGGAACTTGCCGCGGTCGCCTTCGACGCCGTCGGCGGTGAGGGACTGAGCCGGGTGGACTTCTTCTACACGCCTGAGGGCGAACTGATCATCAACGAGATCAACACGATGCCCGGGTTTACGCCCAAGAGCATGTACCCGCAGATGTGGAAGGCCTCAGGCCTGGGATATGCGGAGCTGATCGACGAGCTGATCCACCTGGCGCTGCACCGCAAGACCGGCCTGCGCTAGGCCCGGCCTATTTGCTGGAAGGCAGGTTCTGCAGGTCTTCCTGGCCCACGCAGTTCCGGGTTGCCTTGATCTTCTGCGCAGCGTTGGCGAGGTCTGCCAGTACGGTGGCCGAACTGATCTTGTCCGGATCCATCAGGATCTCCGTGGCCGGTTCGCGGCCGAACGTCGTCAGCGTCCACACCGGGTTGCCTTCCTTGATGACCCAGTCGACACCGTTGACGCTTACGCAGCGGTCCGTGGTGGGCCCCGGAACGTTGACCCCGCAGCGAAGGATCACCGCGGACGGATCACCCCACGCCGCCGTGGCCTGGGCGTTGGTCTTGCGCAGCTTGGCATCACCGATTGCGTCCGGAAGGGCCAGCATCATGGGTGCGCACGCCGCATTCGCGGCATCCTTGGCGGGCGTTACGTCCACCACCGGGGAACATGACGTCAAGGCCAGGCTGGCTGCGGCGGCCGCCGCAACCAGGGCCATGCGGGCGGAAATACGGCGGCTGAACTGGAGCATTCATCCAGCGTAACCCGGTCAGCGTGGCGCTCTGGACGCACTTTCGGATCGGCGGGTAGCATCGCTTTGAACAGCCTGACTCTTACCTTCGAGTAGACTGGGACCTCGTGCACCTCTGGGGCTCTGCCGACAAGGACGTTAGTGTTGGCCGCATAACGCACACCTGATTCAATCTCGCACTGTGGGGGAGGGACTGTCGATGACGTCGTGCAGCCGAAAGAAATCCATAAGCACCGGGCTGGGAGCGCTGCTCCTGGCCGCTTCGGTCATGGGCACGGCGACAGCCGCCAATGCCGATGACCTGGTGGTCCCTAGCCCGTTGCAAACGGCGGTTTCGCCGTCCCCGACGCCAACCGAACCGGGGCCGGCACCCACGCCGACTACACCGACCGAACCCGTCTTCACTCCACCTCCGGTGGAAACCCCGCCGCCGGCCGTTGAGACACCGCCCGCGCCGGTGGCAACCATCCCGGCGCCCGTGGTCCCGCCCGTAGCGCCGCCCGTTGTGGCCCCCGTAGTCCCGGCGCCCGTTGTCGAAACGCCGCCGGCGGTGGCCCCTGTAGTCCCGGCGCCCGTAGAAGTTCCCGTGCAGGAAGCGCCGGTGGAGACGCCGACTCCCTCGCCCACTCCGACAATGGCGCCATCCACGGCCCCCGCAATCATTGCTACGCCCACCGAACCCCCCGTGATGGTGAAGTCCGAGGTCCAGGCCGCGGTTGCCGTAGCTACCGGCAGCCCATTGGCCGTGCAGGCCATCACCGTGCTGGTCCTGCTGGGCCTGGGCTTTGCCTACTTCCGGTTCATAGGCTCCAAAAAAGCCACCGGCGTTCCCCGCACCGGTAAGTCCTGACCTCCATGCAGGATGAAGCCCTCGTGGAGTCAACTGCGCCGAAGTCCGTGAGAGAGAACCTGCAGATCACTCTCATCACGCACTCTTACTGGCCTGAACAGAGTCCGCCGCAGCGGCGCTGGACCGCCATGATTAAGGAGTTCGCCCACTCCGGCTGGGGCGTCGACGTCGTGACTCCGGTGGCGCACTACCCTTTCGGCCGACGAGCGCTCCCGCGCTGGATGGCAGGGAGGCCATTCCGCCTGCGCAACGGCCAGTTCACCGAGAAGATTCTCCACGTCCCTTACCTGCGCCACGGCAACTCCCGTGCCGCACGGCTGTTGGACCAGTGTTTTTCGGCCGTGTTGTCGATCCCCGCCGGAATGATGGTCCGCAAGCCCGACGTCGTCATCGTCACCGCCCCCGGCCTTCCTTCGCTTGCTGCCGGCTATGCTGTCGCCAGATTGCGCCACGTCCCGCTGATCGTTGAGATGCGGGATGCTTGGCCGGACCTGGCCCGCGATGCCCGCCTGGTCCAGGGCAGCGTCAAAAGCGTCGTGGAGCATGTGGTGGACTTCGTCCAGCACCGGGCGGACCTTGTAGTCACGGTGACGGAGGGATTCGCAGCCACGCTGCGATCACGCGGAGTCCGCAACGTGGCCACCGTCAGCAACGGCGTCCACCTGGACGCCATTCCGGTAGTGGGCCCCCCGGAACCGGAACGGGATGTCTTCGAGGCGCTGTATCTGGGAAACCACGGTGAGAGCCAGCGGCTTGATGTTGCCATCCGCGCCAGCGCCCTGGTCGGGGACTCCATGCACCTCCACATGGTCGGCCACGGCACCCAGCGCCCCGCACTGGAAAAGCTGGCACGCGAGCTGA
Organism: Arthrobacter sp. 10N43; assembly: GCF_056394525.1. Taxonomy (NCBI): domain Bacteria; kingdom Bacillati; phylum Actinomycetota; class Actinomycetes; order Micrococcales; family Micrococcaceae; genus Arthrobacter; species Arthrobacter sp. 10N43. Next base: position 741,500 of record NZ_JBFTIA010000004.1, read on the forward strand.
ACGCCCCTGTCACCTTCCACGCACCTCTCACCGGCGACGCCATGCTGGAACGCTACTCCTCGGCGGACACGTGCATCGTCTCCTTGCGGGACGACTGGAAATCCTTCGAGACCACCGTGCCGTCCAAGACCTACGAGGTTCTGGCGATCGGCCGGCACATCACCGCTGTGGTGAAGGGGGAAGCCGCGCGCATCGTCACTGACGCTGCGGCCGGAGACATCGTGGTGAGTGACCCGGAGGAACTCGCCGCACTGTGGCGCGAACTGGCTGCCGACCGCGGGCGCCTGGTCCGCAACGGTGACAGCCGCCAATGGGTCAAGGCGAATGCTGAGTACGAGCAACTCGCTGGCCGCTACATGGAAATCATCACCGAACTGCTCGCGGAAACCCGCACTAACCGATGATGCAAGTGATCAAAAACGTCCGGCTGGCCCAAAGCGTCGTGCGCCAGCACCTGACGGACGATCCCGTCATCCTGTTCCTGCAGCTTTCGCGCAGGCTGCCCTCGGCGGTGCTTCCGCTCGCCAAGCGCCTGTGCCAGCTGGCTCCGAAGAACTCCACGTCCGCGGCGGTGTTGTTCGCGGCACTCGCCGCCGGTGACGACGCCGACGTCGAACGTCGCCTCCGCGTCGCTGCCGACGGATCCGTCGACGGGGACAAAGCGCGGCGCCTTGCCGACATCGCCATCGCGGCAAACCTCCCAGCGGTCTCGGATGCCTTCCTCGCCAAGGCGGGTACGGCCCGGCACGCGAAGCAGGCCCGGGCACGGCGGCTTTGGTACGACGGCGACGTCAGCGACGCCGTCGAGGCGCTCGACGGCTCAGGACCCGCGGGACAGCGGCAGCGGGCCCGGCTGGCGGCCGAGGCGGCAATTCTGACCGACGCATCGCCGTCGCTCGCGCCCCGTCCCTATGAGCCTGTTCCCGGCCGGATCCTTCACCTCCTGACTAACTCCTTGCCACACACCGCGAGCGGCTACGCCCAGCGGTCCCACTCCACCCTGCTGGCTCAGCGGGCGGCCGGCTGGGATGTTCTGGCGGTCACCAGGATGGGCTATCCCGTGCAGGTCGGGAAACTCCTTGCCAAGACCACCGACACCGTGGATGGGATCCGGTACCGGCGGATCCTGCCTGCAAAGATGGCCCAAACCATTGACGCCCGGCTGCAGCAGCAGGCGGAGGAACTGCTCGCCGTGGCTCTGGAGTTCAAACCGAGCGTCCTGCACACCACTACGCACTACGTCAACGGGCTGGTGGTGCGCGCCGTGGCCCAGGCCCTGGGGATTCCCTGGATCTACGAGGTCCGCGGCCAACTGGCCGACACGTGGGCATCCACCCGCGGACCTGAGGCCCGGACCAGTGAGAAGTATCGGCTGTTTCAGAACCGCGAAGCCGAAGTCATGCAGGACGCTGACCTGGTGCTGACCCTCGGCAAGGCCATGAAAGCCAACATCGTCGCGGCCGGAATCCCGGTCAATAAGGTCCTCATTGCCCCCAACGCTGTTGGCGGTGACTTCCTCGCCGAGCCCCTGGACAAAGCCTCTGCCCGGCGTGAACTCGGTCTCCCGGAAAACGGCCAATTTATCGGCACCGTGAGCAGCTTGGTACCCTATGAAGGGATCGAGCACCTCCTGGCCGCGTTTGAATTGCTCGCGGCGGACATGCCTCAGCTCCGTCTCCTGATCGTCGGAGACGGTTCTTCCATGCCATCGCTGCAGATTCAGGCGCAGCGGAGCGGCTACGACGGCCGCATCATCTTCACGGGCCGTGTACCCCGGAGCCAGACGGCCTTGTACCATCAAGCGCTGGATGTATTCGTTGTGCCGCGCAAGGACCTGGAGGTGACCCGTTCTGTGACACCGCTCAAGCCCGTGGAAGCCATGGCGTGCGCCAGGCCGGTAGTGGCCAGCGACTTGCCGGCACTGGCAGAAATCGTCGACGACGGCGTGACCGGCCTCTTGGCGGCCGCCGGAGACCCTGAATCGTTCGCCACGGCGGTCCGGAATATGCTCTCCAACGTGCCGCTCGCAGCAGAGTTTGGAGCTGCCGGCAGGGAACGCGTGTTGCAAGAGAGAACATGGGCCGCCAACGCGGTTGCCCTGGCACGAGAGTTGGAAATGCTGGGAGTAACTAATAGATGAGCATCAAGGAACAGACCCAGGCGGAAGAGACCAAAGCGCCCACCGTCTCAGTGCCCGTCAACCTTGTCCGGCTGAGCAAGGTTGGGCAGCGGCCAGACTTTCTCGACTATCTGGTCCAACTGTGGGACCGGCGGAGCTTCATTTTCTTCGACGCCCGGGCACGGGTTCAGAGCAGCCACGACAAAACAAATTTGGGAACTGCCTGGCTGGTCTTGACACCTGTACTGAGCGGGCTCAGCTACTACCTGATCTTTGGTGTGTTCCTGAGCACCAGCAAAGGCATTGAGAACTTCATCGGCTACCTGATCATCGGTGTTTTTACCTTCCAGATGTCCACGCGCTCAATCCTGGGCGGGTCCAAGTCGCTCACCAGTAACACGTCCATGATCCGGGCCTTCCAGTTCCCCCGGGCGTCCCTGCCGATCGCCTTGAACGTGCGGGAACTCATCTCCAACATTCCCGTGACAATTGTCATGCTGCTCTTCGTCATCCTCACGCCACCGGCCGAGGAGATCACGTGGCGGTGGCTGCTGATCATTCCCGCGATTCTGCTCCAATTCCTGTTCAACCTGGGGATCGGCATGCTGCTGGCACCGGTGATCCTCAAAGTCCCGGACCTTAGCCACCTGCTCTCTTTCGTCATCCGTTTCTTGATGTACGCCTCCGCCGTCTTCTTTGCCGAGGACCGCTTTGGCAAGTACCCAGTCATGAAGACAATTATGGATTTCAACCCGGTGTTCCAGGTCATCAAGGTCATTCGCGACTCCGTGCTTTACGACACCACGCCGTCCTGGCGGTCGTGGGCCGTTTTGCTCTTGTGGGCGCTGGGATCGGTGGGCGCGGGGCTGTTTGTCTTCTGGCGCGGAGAGGAAAGCTATGGACGTGTCTGACATGACAAGCGGCCACATCGCGGAGCCAACAGTGGTGGTGGACGACATTTCGGTGGTCTACCGGACGAAGAACCAGACACCCGGGCGGACCAATGCCCGGACCTCCTTCATGAAGAAACTCCGCACGCCACGCCGCGGCGATACCGTGGTACGCACCAAGGCGTTGAGCAAGATCTCCTTCGTGGCCAACCAAGGCGACTCGATCGGCATCATCGGCCGCAACGGCTCGGGCAAGAGCACCCTCATGAAGGTCCTTGCCGGGCTGATCATCCCCGACACTGGCAGTGTCTACGCCTCGAGTACCCCCATCCTGCTCGGCGTCAACGCAGCGCTGATCAGCTCCATTTCGGGTGCCCAGAATATTCGGCTTGGTTGCCTGGCCATGGGCATGAGCCACGCTGAAATCGATGCCAAATTCGATGACATTGTGGAGATGTCCGGCCTGGAGCACGAGGTCTACCACCCGATGAACTCCTATTCCTCGGGTATGGGCGCGCGCCTCCGCTTTGCCATCGCCGCCGCCGTGGACCCCGAGATCCTCCTCATCGACGAAGCGCTCAACACCGGCGATGCCCAGTTCAAAGACCGCTCGAAGGCGCGGATGGAGCGCGTGACCGAGCAAGCCGGAACCGTGTTCGTGGTCAGCCACAGCCTCGGTACCATTACGGGCATGTGCAACCGCGCCATCTGGATCGACAAGGGTGACTTCATCATGGACGGGACCCCTGACGAGGTTGCGAAAGAATACCGGAACTTCATTTGGCGCATGAACGAGGGCAACGCCGATTACGGACGTCAGATCCGGGCCGAGCTGATGGCAAGCCTGCCCGAAATGCGGACCACGCTGCTCCCCAATGGCTGGAAGCGGTCCAGGTAACGCATGGGTTTTCGAGACAAGACGGCGTATTGGCGCCGCGCGTTGTGGCACGCCCGTCAAGGCGGCATGGGACAGGTCAAGAGCTACCTGCACCGCAGCACGGCCGAGCGTGATGAGGCAAGCCTGGCCGGAGTCCGCGGCGCGGAAGGCGCCTGGCGCGGCTTGGGCCGCGGCCGGCACCTGATCTTCCGGGAAGCGGCCGTTGGCATCGCTGAGCCGCGTAATCCGCAGCTGCGTGTGGGCATCATCATGGATGATTTTTCCGCGGCCGCATTCTCCGCCGAGTGGTCGGTGGTCGCGCTCAGGCCTGACAGCTGGGAACAGCAGCTGCGCGATGAAGCCTTGGACTTCGTCGTCGTTGAATCCGCCTGGGCGGGCAACACCGGTCTCTGGCGGGGCAAGATCACCGGCCCGGCCGGCCCTTCGGCGGTGTTCCGTGAACTCGTTGAGGGATGCCGGGCCGCCGGCCTCCCGGCGATTTTCTGGAATAAGGAAGACCCGCCGCATTATGAAGACTTCCTGCCGGCCGCGAAACTGTTCGACCACGTCTTCACCACCGACGCCAACATGCTTCCCCGCTACCGGGAGAACCTGGGCCACGGCCGGATTTCCGTGCTGCCTTTTGCCGCACAGCCCCGCATCCACAACCCGGCCCGGCCACGGCACGGCTGGCACGCCCGCGAGATCGCCTTCGCGGGAATGTACTTCGCGCATAAGTACGAGGACCGCCGGCGGCAGATGGAGTACCTCCTGGGCGCTGCCGTGGACGCGACTGCAGGCAAACGCCCCGGCTTTGAGATCTTTTCGCGGCAACTGGGCAGGCAGCCGCAGTATCAGTTCCCCGGAATCCTGAAGAAGCACGTCGTGGGGTCCCTGTCCTACAAGCAGATGCTCACCGCGTACAAGGCCTACAAAGTCTTCCTCAACGTCAACTCCGTCACGGACTCGCCCTCGATGTGCGCCCGGCGGATTTTCGAGATTACCGCTGCTGGCACCTGCGTTGTCTCCACACCCAGTGAGGCCATCACGGAATTCTTCCCCGGCAACGAAATTCCCACGGCAGACAACCGTGACGATGCCGCCCACCTGCTTAGGGCGCTGACCGCCAACCCGGACTACGCCCAGCGACTCGTCCACAAGGCCCAGCGCAGGATCTGGTCCGAGCACACTTTCAGCCACCGGGCACAATCCATCGCGGCGGCGGCACGGCCTGCGTTGGCTGCCCCGGCGCCCACGGCTCAGGTGTCGGTCCTCGTTTCAAGTTTCCGTCCGCAACAACTGGAACATGTCATTGCCGGCGTGGCTGCCCAGCAGGGCGTGGACGTCCAGTTGGTGTACCTGGCCCACGGTTTTGAGATCGACAAAACCGCGTTCCGTCGAAAGTGCCTGGAAGCAGGGATTGCCGACGTCGTCGTTCTGCAGGAGCCACAGGAGACCCTGCTGGGGGAGTGCCTCAACGCCCTCGTGGCGCAGGCCGACGGCGGGTTCGCCACCAAATGGGACGACGACGACATCTACAGCCCGCTGTACCTGGGCGACCAGGTCCACGCCATGATGTATTCCGAGGCCGAGGTAGTGGGCAAGCGGGCGCATTACATGCACCTTGCCGGGGCTGGTGCTACGATCCTTCGCAACCCGCAATTGGAACACCGCTATGTGGAAGCAGTCTCCGGACCCACGATTTTTGCCTCCGTTGACACCTTCAGGCGCTTTCCCTTCCAGCAGCTGCAACGCGGGGAGGACTCGCGCTTCCTCAGCGACGTCATTGACGCTGGCGCCCGGATCTACTCGGCGGACCGTTTTAACTACTGCCAGATGCGCGGCGCCAATGTGTCCTCGCACACCTGGCCCATCACCAATGAAGAGCTTCTGGCTACTTCAAAGATCCAGTTCTTCGGCTCACCCGAAGACCACATTTTAGTTTAGGGAGACATGGACGAGACGATTTTTGATGTTGCCGTCATCGGACTTGGCTATATCGGCCTGCCCACCGCGGCCAGCTTTGCCGCCAAGGGCAAGCTCGTGGCCGGCGTCGATGTGAAGCAGTCGACGGTCGACGCCGTCAACCGGGGAGAGGTTCCCTTCGTGGAACCCGACATGGGTGTGGTGGTCTCAGGGGCGGTGAGTCTCGGGAACCTCGTCGCCATGACCACAGTGCCTTCGGCCGACGCGTTCATCATTGCCGTGCCCACCCCGCTCGCGGAGGGCAACGGCGCAGACCTCTCCTACCTCCGCAGCGCCCTCGAAGCACTCGCGCCAAAACTTCGCGGCGGCGAACTCGTGGTCTTGGAATCGACGTCGCCTCCGGGCACCACTGAACGCCTGGGTGCCTACCTTATGGAACTCCGGCCGGACCTGTCGCTAGACGCTGCCCCCGGGCGGAACCATGTCCATATTGTGCACTCCCCGGAGCGCGTCCTGCCGGGCCGGATCATGGTCGAAATGGTCACCAACGACCGTGTGATCGGAGGCCTCACCGAGGAGGGCGCCCAGCTGGCCAAGCGGCTGTACGAGGTGATCTGCCAGGGCGAGATCCTGCTCACGGATGCCACCACCGCTGAGATGACTAAGCTCGTGGAAAACACCTTCCGCGACGTCAACATCGCCTTCGCCAACGAGCTCTCGCTGATTTGCGACACCCTGGGCATCGACGTCTGGCGGCTGATCGAGCTGGCGAACCACCACCCCCGCGTGAACGTCCTTCGCCCTGGCCCCGGCGTCGGTGGCCACTGCATCGCTGTGGATCCCTGGTTCATTGTGGACGCCGTCCCTGAGCACTCCGGCCTGATCCGGACCGCGCGTGAAGTCAATGACTCCAAGCCGCACCACGTGGTTCGTCAGGCAATTCAGACACTTGCCGGGCAGCCTGGCGCCACCGTGGCTGTCCTGGGCCTGGCCTTCAAAGCCAACATCGACGACGTCCGTGAGTCACCATCGGTGACGATCGTCCACGAACTGGTCCGGCAGCTGCCGGACAGCACCATCCTTGTGGTCGACCCGAACGTCGAGGAACTCCCCGGTGCGCTGGCGGCATCCGGCCTCACCCGGCTCCACGATATGGAAGAAGCGGTAGCCGCGGCGGACCTCGTCATGCTCCTGGTGGACCATGATGAATTCCTGACCCTTGATCCGGAGACCCTGGAAGGCAAACTGGTCATTGACACCAAGGGCCTGTGGAACCAGCAGGAGCCTGCCGATTCCACCCGGGCGCACATCCCCGTGGGGGCCAGCGTAATTGGATAGGGGAAGCCAAACAGTGTCAGCGTCCATTGAAGAAGAGCTGCGCGATGCCGGCTTTGCACTCAAGGCCTTGCACACGCCGCGGCGGAAAACCCCTCTTGTCCGGATCCTGATCGGGGCCGCGAAGGCTGCGGATCTGGAGATTGCCGGGACCGTCGCCTCGCTTTTGGGCTCCGCATGCCAGGACTTCGCCGTCGACATTCTTGTAGAGGACGGCCGCCGGTCCAAGTTGGAGGAGTGGCTGGCCACTGACGGCCGTTTTTCGTTCGTCCCGACCGACGAACAACAGATTGCTGATGCCGCCTACACCCTGGTGCTCAGTGCCGGAACGGCCTTGGGCCTGCACTCGCTGGAGGCGATGATCGACAGCCTGCGCCAGACGCAGGCACTGGTCCTCAGGGCCCTGGTGGACGGCCAGCCCGGCGCGATCGAACTGTGGCAGACGGCCACGCTTCGGGAGCTGGCCGAAACCGGAGACCCCGAGAAGTCTGCGCGCAGCGCCGGCGGCGAACGGTGGGTCTCCGGCAGTGCTCTGGGCCTGCACGACTTTCGCCGCCCCAAGCCCAAGCTCCATCTGCGCAAGGGTGCAGCGGCAACCCTAGACCTGAATATCGTGGTCCGGGACCTCGCGGACAGCGCCACACGCCTGGACTATGAGCAGCAGATCCGGCAGCTTGAGGCACGGCTGAAGAAGTCCGAGATCGAACGCCGCCGCCTTGAACAGGGTCTTGCCCAGAACCGGGGCATCTCCCGTGCCCGGGCGATTGCCCGCAAGGGCCCGGCTTACATCCTAGGCCGGCTCAAGGCCCGCACCGGACGGGCCGGGAGCTAGGAGCATGCAGATCAACAGCGTCCTGGTTAGCTCCACGGACCATTCCATGGCTCAGCTGGCCCTGGACCTTGGACTGGATTACGCCCGCACGGACTGGGAACGCCGTGATCCCCGGACCGGGGCCGACTGGGAGCACGCCGTCCCTGCGGACCAACTCTGGTGGGCCAACTACGTTGTGCACGCGGAGTCGCTGGCCGAGGCCAGGTCAATTCTTCCCCTGTTCCGCAGCGAGGGACGGGCGCAGCGCTTTGTGCTTGTCATCCGGGGACTCTTCCCTGCCGCCGATCTCCCGGTCTGGACTCCACGCAGCCTCCAGGTCAGGGCCGGCTCAACAGCACTGACCGTGCCTGGGCTTGGTTTCGCCGTGGTGGTTGAAGGCGGCAAATGGGTGAACGTGCATGCTGCGGCACTCGCCGCATTGGGCACCTGCGCGCCTGCTGCGCCGCGGCCGGTGCTTGGCGGACTGCGGGTTGGCATCACCGAGCCGGCGGCCAGTGCCTGGCTCGCCGGGGACGCCCTGGGCAGCTTCATGACGGAGCAGCTCCTGCGGCCCGAGCCGGATGACATCTACTCCGTCGACGTGCTGATCGGGCGCGGCGAGCTCAAGCAGCAGCTCAGCGAGCAGACAGCAGACAACCCCGGACGCGTTACCCCGGCGGTCTGGACACCGACGGGGACCTTACTGCCCCCGGTAGATACCGCCGTCGTCTCACCCATGGGCTTCCTGCCGTACCCGGAGAAGCCGGTGAGGGCGCTCGAGCCGGGCGAGCTCGGGTGTGGGGGAGAGCTGAGCGAAGCCGGTCTCGCAGCCCTGCGCCCGCACGGCTACCTTGAGGTTGACGGCACCCGCTTTGCCGGCTTGGACTGGCAGCTGGCACGGCGCCTCAGCCACCTCGCCGTCGCGGGCGTGCCGCTGCTGGCGCGAGGTTTGGCTGCCCCCGTGCGTGCCCTGCTCGGCGACCGGCTCCTGAACTGCATCCAGGCGTTCGACGCCGGCGACCCGCCGGTGTTGCGGGAATCGAAGTCGATCGAGCTCCGCCGCACGGCACTGGACCTCTACAGCCCGCGGGCCGTCTGGAACGGACTGCTGGGCCAGCTGCGCAAGCCGGCCTTGCCCGTGCCTTCCGTGAGCGTGGTCTTGGCTACCCGCCGGCCCGAGAAGCTGGCATCCGCGCTGGGACAGCTGGCACGCCAGAGCTGGGACGCCCTGGAAGTGGTGGTGGTGCTGCACGGCTTCGACGCCGATCTGCCCGAGGTCCGGCACGCCGTCGAGGCCTATCCCGGCGAGCTGCAGCTGCGCTCCGTTCCCGCCGACATGATATTTGGCGAGGTGCTCAACGCCGGTGTCCGCGCCGCCAGCGGCGATCTGGTCTGCAAGATGGACGACGATGACTGGTACGGCCCGCACCACCTACGGGACCTCGTCCACGCCAAGGACTTCAGCGGCGCCACCCTGGTAGGGGCACAAGTTGAATTCGTGTACCTGGAGAGCCTGGATATCACCACCCGCCGGCCGCCACTCGGCGAGCAGTACTCGGACCACGTTGCCGGCGGCACCATGATGCTCGGCCGCGGCGACCTGCGGCAGCTGGGAGGATGGCGGCCCGTCCACCGCGCCGTCGACCGCTGCCTCCTGCAGGCCGTCCAGGCAGCCGGGGGACTCATCTACCGCGCCCATGGCCAGAACTACATGATGCAACGTCACTCCGGGGCTGATTCACACGGCGGCCACACCTGGAACCCGGACGACAGCATCTTCCTGCAGAGCGTGGCCGAACAATGGGACGGTTTTGTCCCGCCACCGCAGATCGGCGCCGTTTCTCGTCCCGCAGGGGCACGGCTCGACGCCATGCGGAGCCACTTCGCTGCCGATCAACTCTCAACTCCGCCCGCCCATACTACTTATCCGCATATTTAGAAGGCTCAGGGAATGAAATTTCAACAAGCTCTCCGCAGAATTGCGCGCCTGTCCCCGAAGAAGAAGGCGGCAGCCGCGTGCTTCGCCGCCCTCTTCGCCCTGGTTGTGGTGGCTGCCTATGCACGCAACCCCTGGCTCCTGGGGCTGGTGGTGGTGGTGTTCGCGGCCGCGATTGCCGTCGGCGCGCTTTATGCGGACAGGCTACTGACTACGTCCAGGCGGGCGACCAGGCGCGCCATCGTGGCCCAGTCCAAGCTGGCCGCGACTCCGCCGGCCCCGCGTCCAGGTGCCCTCGTCGAGTGGGGTGCGCGTTCCCGGATCCCGGAGGCGCGGCTTGCCCAGCGTTTGACCAAGTTGCATTCCGTCGATGGCCGCGACGTGCTGGTGAGCGCGGCAACCATGGGCCGGTGGGGCTGGCGGGACATGTCGGCCGCCCTGGAAATGTACCGGATCGGAGGGAAGAGCCGCCGCAGCGTTGAGCCCGTCTTCGACAAAGCCCCTCGTTCCGCCCTCCTGCTTCTGGGCGATCTGTGCTTCCGTCAGAACATTCTCCAGGACGACATCCTGAACGCTGCCACGCTGTACAAGTACGCCTACCAGCGCCTCGGAGCAAAGCCCTTCGGCACGAAACGGCGCGGGGAGTTCTTCCTGGACGCGCTGGCCCGGACCGGGCAGGGCGGGGAAGTCATCAGGCTTCAAGGTCTATACAAAGCCGACGAAGAGAATGGCAACGACCTCCACCTGTACCGTGCCAACGCTGCCAACCCGTTCAAAGACAATTCAGTCGACGCAGACCAGTGGCTCGCCGAGATCAACGACATCTATATGCGGGCAGGGCTGTCCCAGCTTTCGCTGGCTGAAGGGTCTGCCCCCGCATTTCTCCGCCTGAAAGCAGAGACGCCGACTCCCGTGACGGACGGACCCCTCGTCAGCATCGTCATGCCCGTTTACAAGCCGGACGATTACACGGATCTCGCTGTCCAGTCGGCCCTGGACCAGAGCTACCGGAACATCGAAATCATCATCGTTGACGACGGCTCCGGCGGGGATGCCGCCGAACGGCTCAACAAGTGGCTGGCTGTGGACAGCCGCATCAAGGTGGTGCTCAACGAGCCCAACGCCGGTGCCTACACGTCCCGCAACATCGGTTACACCATGGCTCAGGGCGAGTTCATCACGATTTTTGACGGCGATGACTGGCAGCACCCGCAAAAGATCGAGCGACTCGTCCGGGGGGCCCAGCAGCAGAGCGATGGAAGGCTTGTTTCCGCACCCTGGACGCGCGCGGACGAGGACCTCTTCTTCCATTACCGCGGATGGCGCGGAGCCTTCATCACTCCGGCCCACGTATCCACCATGTTCCACACTGCCACCATCCGGAAGCACTTGGGCCATTGGGATTCCGTCCGTAAGGCCGCGGACACGGAGTTCATTCTCCGCTACATGGCCCTGGTCAATGACAACGAGCCCTTCGAAGTCTGCGAGGCTCCATTGACCCTGTCGCTCGTTGGATCCTCGAACCTTTCCATGGAGGATTTCCGTCTCGGTTACAGGTCGCCGGACCGGGTGTCCTACCGCGACTCGTACGAGCACTGGCATAAGAAGATCCAGGCTGGCGAGCACTCGGGCTACTTGGACTTCCCGCTTGCCAAACGCGCGTTCCCGGCACCGTCGCGTTTCCTGCCGTCCGGCGCTAATCAGCAGGACGTGGAACTTGATATCCTACTTGTCGGCGATTTCGGCGCTGACTCCTTGGCAGCCGTGCTGATGCTTGAGCATCTGGCAACTGCGGCCGCGAAGGGACAGCGGGTTGGACTCATGCACTATCCGAGCCTTCTGCACACGAGTTCCATCGATACGTCGTACTCTGACGAACTCATGGAGGCCTTCCAAGACGGGCGTCTCGTTCGGGTCGAGGTGACGGACCGCGTGCGGTCCGGGGACGTCAATGTCTACGACCCCACGGCGTTCCAGTACAGCCGCGAGCTGCGCAGCGGGCACACGGCAGACTCTGTGTCCGTTTGGACGGATGAGCCGCCCTACAACTGGGAGACGGATGAACACAAGTACGAGGTCGGGACAGTGGAACGCAACCTGTTATCCGTGTTTGGCGGCCCCGTGAGGTGGTATCCGCTCAACGAACGGACCTTCCGGGTTATCGCCGAGTCCGGGCATGGACAAAAGTCCGTCGGTGACCACGTAGCCCAGCCGGAAACTCTAACCATTCCCGATACCCCGGCGGAGGAAGCTCCGCTTGCACTGACAGGCTCCAATGTGGGCGCCTTTGAAACAGGAGAGACTCCGTGAATTCGCAAGAAGCAACCACCACCAACACGGCCTGGGACGAGCGGAACGCTGTAGAGATCCGCCGCGTCAACTCGGCCAGCGAGATCGACCACAAGGCATCGCAGCATTACGAGTACGTGGTGCCGTCCCCTTCCGGCGGCCCCCTGGACATCGTCGCCCTGTACGCTCCCAGGGAGTCCAAGACGCTGATTGTGAGCTTCCATGGCTCGCTGGTGCGCTCCAAGTTCCAGCTCCCGCGCTTTGAATGGCGCCGGACGCTCGGCAACCTGGATGCCGGCGTTCTTTTGATTGCCGACACCACCCTCGAACTGGGGGAGAAGATTCCCCTCGGCTGGTACATCGGCACGAAGGAGCAGGACCTTGCCGATGACATTGCTGCAGTTGTCCAGCAGGTGGCGGCCGACGGCGGCTACGAGCACATTGTCCTGGCCGGATCGAGCGGTGGCGGGTATGCGGCCATGGCTATTTCCCGCCGCATACCGGGGTCGCTGGCTGTGAGTTTCTCGCCGCAGACTCGTGTGGGTGACTACATTCCCTGGGTTGCCAAAGTCTTGGCGAATGCTGCGTTCCCGGGCTACGAAACGATTGATGACGTGGAAGCGGAATTTGCGGAGCGAGTCAACCTTCGCCGGCTCTATGCCGAGCAGGAGATTCCCAACTACGTGCGTTATGTCCAGAATTCAAATGACCTGAATCACATCGAGGAACACTACGCACCGTTCGCTGAGGTGCGTTCAACTGATCCGGCAACAGGAGGGATGGACCCAACGGGACGCCTCCGATTCGTGCTGGAGCCGATGTCCAAAGGCCACGAGCCGCCCGCGCGGCACCGCTTCCTTCGGAACATCCAGGAAGCACATCAGGAGTTCTTCGGCGAAGAGCTTGCGGTCCTATCCGACGGGGTTTGACGGCGCGGGGTGGGAGGTCCACATTATCCGTGGGCTGCCTCGTTCGCCATATTTCCGCGGCGACGGAAATGACGCTGTGAGTATCCCGATAGAATCGGAGTCAGGAAGTAAGCTGCTCCGACGTCGACGGTAGCGTCAATTTTTCTGCCTAGTTTAAAGGAAACAATGAGTTCTGAATGTGAATATGTATTCAAGGTAGCGCATAAGGCGAATGAGATTCAGCTTGCCTTGTTGTATGGGCAGCCGATCGGTGATCGGGGCGCCATCCTCATCGTTCGGCTCTATGACGCGGCAGGTAAGCGAGTAGCTAGCAAAAGTCTCCTCCAATCGGATGCTGTACCGAAGCCATTCCTCTTCATTCCACCGCAGGCTGAAGCAGGGCTTCACCGGATTGGCCTCATCACGGCTACTCAGGCCGTCGCGACAGTCAAAGTGGCTGCGTTGGCGTGGCCGACTCTTGAGCCTTTGAGTATGGACTCGTTTCCGAAGTCATACCTCACGTTAGAACGCTCTGCCCTTGATGTGGCCCCCGGTGAACGAGTGCGAACGAACATTATCCCAGGAAGGCCTAACGGTTCCTCTAAATGACCCTAAACGTGGATGTATCAGTTGTAATCGGTTTCAAAGATTGGGGCATCGGCCGCCTTCGAATGGCAGTTGAAACTATTCAAGAATCCTTCGGTTCTCTTACCGGTGAAGTAATTGTTTCCGATTATGGATCGTCTGAGTTCTTGGAAACACGGAAGGCAATGGAGGACATCGGTGCCGTCTATGTCTACACGCCAACGGACGGGGTCTGGTCGCGCTCAAGGGCGCTGAACGCAGGATTTGCCGTGTCCTCCGGACGCGTGCTTATCTCCACCGACGCCGACATGATCTTTTCTCCCAAAGCAATGGAGATAGTGGGCAAGGCAATCCTGGATGACCCGAGTCTCGCTCTAGTACTTCAGTGCAGGGATTTGCCGGCGGGCTACTCCGACGTTGAATTGGATGCTTCCAGCCTTGACTGGCGGCTCTTGGAGAGCGTCTCCCGTTTGCGTCCCAGGTGGGGAATGGGTGGCATGATGGCTGCCAGCCGCAGCAAATTCCTGCAAATCCGAGGTCTGGATGAGCGGATGGAAATCTACGGGGGCGAGGATATTGACTTCGCCAACCGGCTCAGGCGTGCCGGCGCTCGCCTAGAGTGGGTCGTCGACGTCGAAGTGCGCATGTATCACATGTGGCACGCCCCCTCTCGGAAGCTTGCGAACGAGACGCCAGAGGGGCGAAAGGCCATTGAATTGAATCGGCAGATTCACGTTGAGGACAAATCATTTGTCAGGAACACACTCACCTGGCGGCATAGCCCGGCGGACGCTGAACTGCCCGTAAGTGTGGTCATATCAACTTACAACCGTGGGAAATATATCGCTGAGAGCATTAAATCCGTTCTGTCCCAGTCCATGCCTGATTTCGAGCTCATCATCGTGGATGATGGTTCTACCGATGGCACCAAAGAAGTTGTGGCGTCATTCCGGGACCCGCGCATCCGGTATTTTTACCGCGAAAATGCTGGAATTGCGGCCGCTCGGAACTTTGCTGCATCCGTGAGTCGGGGTAGGTACACGGCTGTGCATGATGACGATGACATTATGTTGCCGTGGCGCCTGGAAAGGCACCTTGAAGCCCTTCGCCCCGGGTATCACGGATCCTACGGTGCGTGGGCTGATTTTAGTAACCAAACTGGAGAAATGTTCTTGCAGCCTGGGAAGGATGCGAGCCTCGGAGCGCTCTTGAGCACGAGCAAGGTGTACCTGCATCCAACCCTCATGGTGGAGACTGACGTGATCCGACGTCTTGGCTACGATGAGTCCTTGCGGAGCGGGTCTGACTACAACTTGGGAATCCGGATGATGAGGTCTGGTCTGCGGCTTAACCACACAGGACATGTCCACACCCTTCGTCGGCTCCACGACGGGCAAATTACTGAAACGGACTCTGTCGTCCAGCAGACGTCGGCCGTCCTGAGTTCAACGATGGCCAGGGCCCCGATGTCCGGTGCGGAAGTTCGAGCAATGACGAAGGATTACTCGAAGATACCGACGCGGAACTTCGGGAATCATCAAGACGTGTTAGCTGATTTGGCAGAATATTTGCCTGGTCATTTGATTCGCTGGTCTGCCGTCGCTCGTCGCCAGGCGACAGAGTCAGCGGCCACCCTGAGTGCACTCAACATGGCCGAACGAAGTCTCGTTGAGCACGATTGGGATGGGAATGTGATAGCCCAAATCGGAGTCTTCCGCGACGTTACGGCAGAATATATCTCCGACCTCAGGGATGAAGGAATGTCGGTTGAAGTGGGCAAGCTCGCTGTCGTCGATTCTCCGGGACACCTCCTCCTCATGGCCGTTGAGGCCTTCGTGACTCACCTGCGCGAAGCGTCTCCGGTGAACACCGACCCGATACTAAACTTCATTTCGGCGAAAAGCCTGGATTGGCTGCTGAGGGTGGTGACGGGGCGCTTCCCTGACGCGATCGTCCACAGGCGGATGTTGAGTGACCACGACTCGCAAACTTGCGTTCTGCACGTTGCCGGCCTTCCGATACAGGATTTGGAGTGGCTTGCTATCCACGCCGGTAGGCAGGACTTGTCCCTGCGTTCATGGATCGACTTTGCCGGTGAATTTACTGACTTGTCGTCTTTCTATTCAGTAGCCCAGAATGGGGAACTAGTAAAGTGAAATACGAATGGCAAGGGAATTCTGAAGCCGGCGGTTCGGCGATCATGGCCTCTCCCGAGCGTTATGATGCCATCCCATATATAAGCGAACTCATGATTGACGGGCGGCCGAGAGTAGTCAGCTCTGACAGATTGGCTGTCGCGGCCACCCTCGCGTTCGGGCCCGACTCCAGTGGAAGCATGGAATTGCCCCTTCCGATTGGGGCGGCGACAGCGCAGGCGATTCAGGCGTTCCTGGCTCCAACCTGGACGACGGTAGGACCTATCGATTTCGTCCCCAGGGCCTTGCCCGTCGGTGTGACCCGCATGCACCTGACTATGGACTCGTCGGCTGAACGATTGATTGCGAACAGGTTTGACGAACAGCGGACAGTCCATTTTGATCTCCGCCGGTCGGACCGTTTTGCCGGCCAACTCATGTCGCTGGACCGCCACATCGTTGTCAGTAACGCGTGGGCCTTCGGCGAAGCCGATTCAAAGAGGTCGCTTATGGCTGCCCTAGCTGTCGGAGTCCTTTTCGCTGAAAGTCTGCAGACGGACATTATCGAGTTCCCGCAACTGTCGCGAGCCCTGCCGGGGACGGCCGAATCGGTCAACACATTGCTGAATTCTTGTCGCCTGGCCCTTGAACTTGGAGAGCCTATTGAGTCGCAGGTGCCTGAAAATCTAGTCCGGGACCGACATCTGCAAAAATGACTACTCTCTGCAGGAAGCTTCGGTGCGACCTTACTATCGATAGGCAACTGCTCCCACTGAACTGAAGCCGGGTGTGGACGAAAAGCTGAGCCTGCTGCCTTTCCTACGCTTGACGAGCTGAGGAAAGGCGGCCTCGCGACAGATCTCATTTGAAGCGGCGAAGACCTCGGTCACCCTGTGCTTTGCCGTGACCTTCGCGCCGGAAGACAGGAGCAGCATCGGTGGGACCTAGACATTGTCGATGCCCCGGGGTGAACTGGTCCCCGAAAGCTGGACTGGGTTAGGAGGACCCTAGCCACGAGGGCCTGAGCACGGTATTGCAGCGGGCTTAGGCCCTCGAGCTAGTAACGACCTCTGCCCGCAGGCGCTCGTTGTCGCGGCGCAACGGCTGCAGCTCTGATTCAGGCATTCCGGGAGTCCCGGGGTTTGTTTTCGCGCGCAGACCGTCTTCGCTCTCCGCCCGGTACTGGCGCGCCACTTCTCGATCAACTCCGGGGAGGACAGCTGTAGCTCTTTGCCGGGCAGGTCCTCGGAGTGGTCGACGGTCGCGACCACAAAGGCGTCGGTGAGTGGCTCTTCAAACGCCCGCTGGAATGGTGCCTCGGCGTGCAGGCCCCGGCGATCGACCCGTCCGCGGCATTCCGGAGGGCCCTGCGGATGTGGCTGTCGCGCACAGCTGTCTCGGTTGCCGCCCTTCCACCTGGTCCTGCTCGGCAACAACAAGCCCACCGAAGTCCGGCGGCGCTTGACCCAGGGGCCGGCGCGGACGTGGCACCGACCCGGTCTGGGCGAACCGGAGGCTGCTGCGAGCCGGAGGAACACTCTCTGACCGCGGCCGGGACCGGGTCAGCCAGGTCTTCGACCTCGATGACCCGACCGGCAAGCTGCAGGCACCGTGGAACGTCAAGGAGCAGCTGCGCGCCCTCCCAAGCATCTGCTCACTTCAGGACGCCGCCGCAGCGAAGGCCAGGCTCGGGGAACTCGTCGGAATCGCTGCCCCGCCCGAAACGAACAGGTTCTGGCGCACGGTCTTCCGATGGTGGAAGGAATTCGATGTCCTCATCGTCACCGGCGCAACTACGGCGAAGGTCGAAAGCAAACAACACCGCCATCAAGCACCTGGAACGCACGACACGGGCTTCGTCAATAGCCGGAGCTACACGACCTGCATTATGCTCAGAAGCGCCGCCCGAACAGCGGCCTGATCATCCATTGCGCAGCGGAAATCACCACGAACCGCGGAGAGCCGCTTGATGCGCGGCCTGGAGCCGGGCGAACCAGTCGATGGTCGTCGCGAGCAGGCCCGGTGGCCTAGCTGGGTGGCGCACGGCCCCAGACTGGTGGCGAGGTGGGTTTTGCCGGTTCCGGCGGCCCGAGCAGGACGATGTTGGACGCCTTGACGAGGAACGCGCCGGTGGGGAGATGCGCGATGCTGCCCCGATTGAGACCGGGCTTGTCTCGCCGCAGGTACTCGCTCGTTGCCCGATCGTGGGTGAACGATGTGGCGTCATCCTAGCTGGACACTGAAAATCACCGCGAGGCGGAGGTGATGGATTGTACACAGGCTACATCAGGGCGAGACGGTTCAGGACTTCCATTTCGGCGTTTTTCCAAATCGTCGGGTCAATCATCTGACCATACGCCTGGTTCGCATTTTCAATAATTCTCTTGCACATGTCAGGCCTGCTCTCGCAATATTCAAATTTCTCCTGCAAATCGGCAAATCCATTCGCGATTGGTACATAGTGCACCCAGGGTTTGAGGAAATAATCGGGGAGGACCTCGTAGCTGCAGTCTTCCTTGAAGGCAACACTTTGGGATGAAAGGACCCAATAGAGGTTGGACGCCACGTCATTCCCGTTGGGGCACAACATGTACTTGTGTTCAAGCTGCTGAGCGGGCCGCACGACATCGCCGAGAACGCCGAGTTCGTCGAGCCAAGGCTTGGCTTCGAGTGCGGAGGCTGGGCCCGTCAGCTTGAAGTCGAAGACTGTCGAACTCTCGGAGAGCAGTACAGCCTTGATACGGGAGAAGTGTGGAGCCAGTTCTTTGAAAGCCGCAGGGGAGTTGATCGACAGCGCTCCAACGCGTCGGTGCGGATCAGGCCATCGGCTCCCCGAGATTGCCCCGCGCCAGTAGACGACTGGCTTCTTGTCTTCGAATTGGAGGTCGTCCTCGACCCAACCACCATGTCCGATGCCTCGTGACGGTTCGAAATATGAGCTCAGTCGCCATAGGACAGCGTACCGACTTCCAATGCGCCTGTTGTATTGGAAGACGTTGAGATCTTTGCCCGTGAATACTCGGCTGTCAAATGCCCGACCATCGTCCATGTCCCACAAAATAGGTTGCTTGGGGGCGGAGGGAAGGGAGTCGATGAACTGGATATTTCTATTGGACTTGTAGTCCATGGCCAGGGAGTCCGGAGTTAGTTCCTCAACGCCGACGCTAAGTGTCCCGTCAATAAGCAACTCATTATGGTACGGGTCATACCCGGCGAAGAGCCTGCTGGGGGGAACGATATTGGCGAGCTCCGTCAGTCGGAACGACTCGGTCGAGACCTGTGGCAGCATGAAGTCCGCTAAACTCATCAAAAAATTCCTTATAGGCGATGATCCCGGAGACGGGGCCTCGCTATCATACAAGGCGCAGGGCGGTATAGGGATTGAGCCTACGCTTTGGGAACTGGCGACAGAAGAGGCCGCCCGCCGGGCACGGGCGGGCGCTGGTGCTTGCTCGCGAGGTTGTTTGCCGGTGCCGGCCGTCGGGAGCTGCTCAGGATAGACGTTTGGGCCCGACTGCCTGCCACGGGCTTCCCCGCGCCCGTGGGCTTCAATGGGTCCGACGAGAGTCCGGATGAGCTAGTCCGGCAGCCGGGGTTCCGGCCGACCTACGGCTTACCACGCGGCGACAATGACCGCCGTCGGCCCGGTAGCGCTCCTCTTTGTGAGTTTTCGTTCCTCCCGGAGTAGTTGATCTGCTGGTGGAGTCCGTGGGGAACCACTTCTCTGGGTGGTAGGCGTGTCGCCGCGTCTTGAGGAGCCCGGCAACAAAGGGGAGTATCGCCGGCAGATTCGAATGAGGGCGACAAGGCGAAGACTGAACTGGCTGACCGGGATTGCCCCGGGGCCGCACAACAGATCAGCATGGCGAAGCCATGGAATCGCGCCCGCCCGCAACAGCCACCAGCAGCAGCCATGGAGCGCTGTGAAAATTCCTGTTCCCGCCCAACAAAAGCATCCCGCCCAGGCCTGCACGAGTACATGGCCGATGGTGCCTTTTAGACTACGGGCGTGTCCAGCATGATTGCTGCTCCGTGCACGATGGACTGCTTACGCGGCTCCTGAACGCGGAAACATATTCTATATAGAGCATTGTGCACCTCCGCCTCCTTGGCGGCATTGAGTCAGGGGCCCCAGGGGTTGTGGTTGCTGGGGTAGTATCAGCGGATGCCAAGCCTGAGAAGCTATGACAACGCACTCCTTGCGGCCATGCGCCTCAATGACGAGACATGGGAGGTTTCCGGTGGCCTTGTCACACAATCTGGTGATCTTGTTTCGGAGACACTGCGTCACGTTGACCGAACGGATAACCCTTGGACACACACCGTCCAAGAAAACAACACACGTAACCCAGGGGTTGTTGGAAAGTTCAAGGTTGAGGGTGTCGATTACTTTCTGGACGAGGGCATTTGGGGCGGTCATCTTTTGTCAGGCTGGGGGCATCTCATCACGGAAACCATCGCTACAGCGTGGGCGTCCGACAAGTTGCCCGACGCGCCGCTGATATTGATCCCGTGGGGGCGTATGTGGGTGGCAGCTTTTCCGCGCATCATTGAGACGTTGCGGCTCGCCGGATGGGATGAGCGTCGCATCGTGGTGTCCACGGGGGACATTGCGCTAGGTCGCGTACACGTCCCTGAACCGCTCGTGAACATTCGCGGCCTCATGGACGAGGGCGAGCTGATCGATCCCGCCCTCAATGTCGTTTACGACCGCATGATTTCTAGGAGTGGCACGTCCAGTTCTGGCGGCTCCAAGATTTTCCTGCCGCGTCCGGAGGGTCACAGACGAGCACACCCGCACGAACTCGCCGTAGAAAAGGCTCTGGTGGAGGACGGTTTCACCTCCGTCCGAGGGTGGGATATGACCGTCGAAGAGCAGGTAGCTGCCGTGAACTCGGCCGCCGTGATCACAGGGTTCACCGGGTCGAATCTGCATAACTCCGTCTTCGCCGAGCGCGGCGTCCCAGTGGTCGAGATTAGGGACAGCCGCGCCCAGCTTGACGTTCTTGACGGCGTGAAGCGGATTCAAGGGCCGCTGTGCCTCCTCCGTGACCAGCCCTTTTCCGAGCTGGACGGGTATTTTGAGGGACAGCCTCGCCCGGTTTCCGACATAGTGGGCGACGTCAGGGTGCTAATCGGGTAATACTCTACGCCGCAGGGCCATTCTCGTCCTCAGTCATACGACCTTGCATATACGCCGGAGGCACTTGGAACGCATCTCACCGCCGTACTGCGGGCCGTCCTTGAAACATGAGATGACCTAGAGGTGGCCACTTTGCACGACGAGATGTGGCACGCGGCCGACGTAACTCTCTCGGTCTTAGCGGCGGGGGGGGTGTCCCAATAACGGTGGATCAGGGTTCGGCTGACACGCCACGCTTGGGGGGTGTCGCTTGCTCCGTGTGGCGCAACTGGACGATCTCCGCCTTCATTCTTGATTGTCTCTAGTACATGAGTCGCAAAAAGCGAGAACCGGGACCATCGTAGGTAGGTCTTCTGGCACTCTGCGGCCTTGTTTGTCGCGGCCAGGGGGCGGCAATTGCCGCTCAGTTTGCCGCTCTGAGCCTAACGCGGTCTTTTGTCCATGGTTCATTCTGCGGTTCGCGGCTCACGCCGCCTTCAGCGATTTGGCCCAGAAACGCGGCGTGGTCAGGCGTGGCAGGCCGTGACATGAGTTGTCTGCCATCTTCACCTGGCCGATGCTGAGCGGCGGCGGCGAGTTTCCCCTTGGACACTCGTCTCCGATTCACTACCACAACGGTCTCTCATGACGAAACCTTCACAAAACCTTGGAACAGCCGAAAGCGGACTTTTCAGGGGGACCCCTTAAGCGCATACTTGACTGCACAAAGATTTTTGTCTATTGGATTCTGGATTATCAATGGGCGAGTGATCAATTTCGCACTTTTATTGGGTGTTCATTTGCTCAGGGGTTTATTAATTGTCTCTGCAGGTTGTGAGGATGGCGGCCGGTCTACCGAAATAGTTAGGGACAATTCCGGTTAGGAATCTCTTGGGCACGCGAGCCGGGAGACCACGCGGCCACCGGGCCGCGGGAATCCGTGGGGATAGATTCCATCCTCGATCGTCTGAGGGTGCAAGGAGAGGCGTAGATGTTTCCCATAAGGCAAATTCCCCTCGACCGCCGGGCATTTTAGGGGTGGCAGCTGCGGTACCCCTCACTCAGGTACCGCTGCGTGCTGATCAGTTGCCCAAGCACAGTCCGGGAACGTTAAACGGGTCGGCTCCGATGCTCATTACTGCCGGCGTTTCGGCTGCCCAGTTCGCGCCGAATGGTGTTGGTTTCGGCGGCGGAGCTGTCATCTGAGTATTTGAAGGTTTGGAAGCCACTCGATATTGCCTTCCGGGGCCAGTGATATTGCCGGTGGGGGCCAGCGGGCGGGGTTGTGGGGGCCACTGGCCCCCACCGACGTTTTCTTACTGCTTCATGGTGGCGTGTTGGCGCATGTTGTG